>MWDF01000015.1 GCA_002070415.1 Firmicutes bacterium ADurb.Bin153 | reverse complement strand
TGCACACTCCTTCAGATACATTTATCATTTGAGGCAACGAATGATTTTCAAATACATTTTTGGTGAAGCAAGTCGGCAAATTGACATGAGGGCGGTTGATTGGTAAAATCTAATTTGCATCGGTGCCGGTGTAGCTCAGTGGTAGAGCAGCGCATTCGTAATGCGCGGGTCGCGGGTTCAACTCCCATCACCGGCTCCAGGATTTACAGGCCGCGGAGGATCGGTAATGATCCCTGCGGCCTTTGCACACTCCAAGGGACCGCAAGCGGGAGCGGGGAGGCTGGATTATGAAGCTGGACCTGCACGGCATGAGGACGAAAGATGCCATCGATAGGTTCATATCCGACTACAACAAGGCCGTGCGCCTGGGTGTCGACCGGCTTGAGGTCGTGCACGGCTACGGCTCCTCCGGCGTAGGCGGGGACATCAAGGATGCTCTGACGGCCTTGCTGGATGCATACCCGGGCAAGGTGAGATATATTAAAGGGGAGATACTGGGAAACAGGGGGATGACGGTGGTGGTGCCGGACAAGCCGCTGCCGCCGAGGAAAACGGCACTCGACGACGTAATACTAAACATGTTGTCGAAGCCTTCCAGCCTTAAGGAAATCGAGGAAAGGCTTAGCGGACTCGCGACCGAAAACGAGATGCACGGCGCGATTAAAGCCCTTATTCGCTCCAAAGCGGCGACTGAGGAAGTCCGGGGCGGAAGGATCCTATATATGAAGAGATAGCACGGAGGTATTCTGATGGCTAACAAGGACTTGTACGTATACACAGTCAAGATGGACAACGACGGGAACATGGAAATCTTCAACGAGACTGGCAAGGTGGAAACTCCCGAGAACCCGATATGTTACCTGCTCGTCGGCCTTATCGCATGCATGGCCAGCACGGCGCGGGCCATACTTGCGAAGATGAGGATAGACTACGAGAAGCTGGTCGTGGGAGGGAAGCTGTACATGGTCGACGAGAAGATCAGGTACGGCGACAGGATAGAATGCAACATGAGCCTTGAGGGTTCAGAGCTTGTGGATCCCGCCACCAAGAAGCGCATAGCGGAGATCACCGAGAAGTACTGCACCGTGTCGGTGACGATAAAGAACAATCCCAAGATCACTCTTTCTATGGAGTAGGTGTTGGACATGACCAAGCCTTTGAGCCTTTTTGTCAGGGTCAGGAACTACCTGATCTCGGGGCTTTTAGTACTCGCTCCGATAGTATTGACGATCTATGTGCTCATATGGTCGTTCAATCTCCTCGACGGGATCCTCGGCCCTTACATCTATAGGCTGATCGGAAGGAGGATACCGGGGATAGGGCTGGTATCCGGGCTTATAATCACCATAGCGGCAGGGGTCGTGACCAGGAACTGGCTGGCGCACAAGGTGATGAAGTGGGGCGAGTCCATCGTAACCAAGCTCCCGCTCATAAGGCCGCTTTACGGCACAATCAAGCAGCTTACGGACGCTTTGCTGTCCGGAAGCGACAAGAACCTCCTCAAGAAGGTCGTGCTGATAGAGTACCCCAAAGCAGGTGTGTGGAGCGTCGGGTTCGTCACATCGGAAGACATGGGAAGCGTCGGGGAAGAGATAAAGTCGAAGATAGGGAAGAAGCTGGTCTCCGTGTTCGTGGTCTCAACGCCCAACCCCACCACTGGCTGGCTGGTCCTGGTGCCCGAAGAAAGTGTGTACGAGGTGGACATAAGCGTCGAAATGGCCTTGAAGCTCATAGTCTCGGCGGGCTACATAAGGTCCGGGGATTGAGGCGGAAGGACGGTCTAGGCCTCAACGATACGTAGATAGATTAAAGAGCGTGCGCCTTGCATCTTGAACCCTGCAATGCGCACGCTCTTCCTTATCGTATCAAACCGTCTTGCAGCGGAAACGCGCTACATGTCCGCCGGCGCTTCCGTCAGGGTGACCGTCAGGTCCACCGACTTGC
The DNA here is from genome assembly GCA_002070415.1 of Firmicutes bacterium ADurb.Bin153. Taxonomy (GTDB): domain Bacteria; phylum Bacillota; class DTU025; order DTU025; family MWDF01; genus MWDF01. Next base: position 40,750 of record MWDF01000015.1, on the reverse strand, counting down.
CGTCCCTGATTATCCCAAGCCTCACCTTCGCGCCGATCTTGAGCGCCACTACCTCCTGGCTCAGGTTGAACTTCGAATCCACCCGCTTGCCCTCGAAGGCCTTGATCACATCGCCTTTCCTCATGCCCGCCTTCTCCGCGGGGCCGCCCTTGGCCACTTCGGCGACGTAGATGCCGCTGGTTTCCTTGATGCCCAGCTGCGTGGCGGCGTCGGCCGTCAGCCAGTAGTACCAGATGCCAAGCCACGGCCTGGCATACTTGCCCTGAGATTTGAGCTGCGTTATGACGTCCTTCACGCTGTCGATGGATATCGCGAAGCTGATTCCCTGGGCGTAGGGTATGATGGCGGTGTTTATGCCCACCACGTGCCCGTTCATGTCGATGAGGGGCCCTCCGCTGTTGCCCGAGTTTATCGCGGCGTCGGTCTGGATCATCTCCGCCTGGGAGATCTCCTCCGCGCCTTCGACCCCCGCGAGGTTCCTGTCAAGCGCGCTCACTATGCCCACCGTCACGGTATGCTCGAAGCCGTGCGGGTTGCCTATCGCAACGACCCATTCGCCCGGCCTTAGCTCGCTCGAATTGCCGAGCACCGCATAGGGAAGACCCGCAGCTTCCACCTTGACAACCGCCACGTCGAACGCCGCATAGCTGCCCACAAGCTTGGCATCGAACGTCCTGCCGTCCATCAGCGTAACCTTTATGCTGTTGGCACCTTCGACCACGTGGTGGTTCGTCACGATATATCCGTCCTGGCTCAGTATGAAGCCGGAGCCCGATCCCGGCTGTTCGTACTCGAAATTGCCGTACCTTCCGAAGAAATCGTCGAACAGGGAGCCCTGTCCGCCCTGGGTAGAGCTCACCTTCTTCACGACGTCGATCCTTACGACGGCGGGGCTTACCGCCTCGGCCACATCGGCTATCGGAGGAAGCGCGGCTATGCCGCCGCTCCCCTGGGGCACGGCGGCCCCTGATGCGCCGCTTGTCTCCGTTGACGTCCCGCCCGGTCCTTCGGTCGTGCCCACAGGACCCGTGGCCTCCTCGGATTCCTTGCGGGGCATCCATTTATCCCATCCGTCATAAAGGACCATCCCCACCGCAAACAGGCACGCGAGGATCACGATGAACGACACTATCCTATATGCGCCGGTTTTTCCTGACATGGTATCACTCCTGATAATCTAGAATGTCACCAGTTCCTGGTGTACGTAGCCCGGCTGACCGTTGCGCCCGTGCCCTCGAAAGTCTGTACGTAGCGCGAAAGCCTGGGATCTTCTATCTTCAGTATAAGATCCGAGCCGGAAGAAGAAGCGCCGACTGTGAGCCAACCGTAAGAGCTACCTGAAGAAGCAGCTGCCTCCGAGATCTGCACGTTCCCGTACCCGTACGGGTTCAGCTCAGGAACGACGACCTCGATCCCAGAATCAGCCATGCCGACCGCCTCTTCTCTCCTCACCAGGCCGGCTATGGCGCCGGTGATGTCCACCTTGAACACGAACTGCAGGATCGGGATCGCCACCAGCGTGCCTACCAGCGCCGCTGGGACGAGGGCCCTTCCTATGAAAGAGAAGAATCCGTACCTTCTCTCGCCGGCGGCCGTATCGGTCTCTTCTATCTCCATCGTCAAGGCCCTTGTCCTTATGATGCCCATATCGAACAGGCCCTCGGGCACGTCGACTAGCTCGAGCTCCTCTAGGGCGCACTTCACCCTCTCGTATTCCTCCAGGACCGCCGCGCATTCCGCGCAGCCTATGATGTGCCTTTTGACCATGGCGGTCTCCTCGGGCGTCAATTCCCTGTCGAGGTATGCCGAGAGCAGCCTTTCATACTTATTGCAGGTCATTCCCACTGTTCCTCCTTTGGGGTTGCATGTGCGGTATGAGAGACTCCCTCAAGGCCTTCCTTGCCCTATGGAGCCTGCTGCGTACGGTACCGATCGAAGTTCCCATTATCTGGGCTATCTCCTCGTACGAATACCCTTCTATGTCGCAGAGGATGACCACCATGCGGAATTCGGGCTGCAGCGCGTTGAGCGCGGCAGACACCCTGCTGTCGACCGAGGCCTTGTCGAGAACCAGGAAAGGGTCGGCCTCGTAGTCGGGCAGCTCCCTTTGCATCGTCCCCTCGTTGGTGCGCACCGGCGCGTCGTACGACTCGGTCTCGGGCCGCCTCTTCCTCTTGCGCACCTCGTCTATGAAGAGGTTGGTCACTATCCTGTAAAGCCATTTATCGAACGCCGTATCCTTCTTGTAGCTATCGAATGCGCGGTATGCGCGCACGAAAGCATCCTGTGCGAGGTCCTTGGCGTCCTCGGCGTTGCCCGTCATCCTAAGGGCCGCGTTATAGACCGAAGCCTGGTGCTTTCGCATCAGCTCCTCGAACTCCCCCGCCCGTGACATCCCGCCGGCCGCCGTAGCTAGCGTTCGCTCGGCAAGAAGCTGCAACATCGCATATCCTCCAGTTCGCAGGCAGCAGGACTGCCTTGATTGACTAGAAACTCCGTTCAGTTCAGAATAACGACAGGAAAACACTGGTTGTTCCCGTAACCTATCAATACGATTATACTCCAGCGCAAGCGACACTGCCGCAAGGGGGAGGGACTATGCCCCACGGGACGGAGGGCCTCAAGCCGCTTCCAAGGCCGGAAGAGCTGCCCGTAAGGGTGGCGAAGGTGCTTAGCCTGCTCAAGCAGGACGGGCACATGGCGTACATCGTAGGAGGGGCCGTGCGCGACCTCCTGCTTAACGGCGCCGCCGACGACTGGGACGTGGCCACGTCTGCGCTTCCTTCGAGGGTGAAGGAGCTCTTCCCGAGGAATTCCGCCAAGGGCGAGAAGCACGGATCCATCATGGCGGTCTTCGACGACGGCACAGTCGACATAACCACTTTCAGACAGGAAGGCAGCTACAGCGACCTTAGGAGGCCGGATGCCGTCTCCTTCCTGCAGTCGGTCGAAAACGACCTGTCCAGGCGCGACTTCACGGTGAACGCGATGGCTTGGGACCCTTACGAGGACGTGCTGGTGGACCCGTTCGGGGGCACCGACGACCTCGGAGCGCGTATCATCAGGGCCGTCGGGGAGCCGCACGCGAGGTTTTCCGAAGACGCCCTGAGGATGATGAGGGCCCTGAGGTTCGCCTCGGTGCTCTGTTTCAGGGTGGACGAAGAAGCCTTGAGGGCGATGAGGGGGAAGGCGGGCGGCATCGCAAGGGTGTCGGCCGAGAGGAAGGCCGCGGAGCTGGGCAGGATGATGTCAGGTAAGTGCGCGGGCGCGGCCCTTTCGTCCTTCGTGACGACAGGCCTTGCCGCAAGGCTGTTCCCGGACCTGGATCCCAGGGGCATGGCCCAGGCGGCCCGGCACATCGACGAGCTGCCGCCGAAACCCCTACTAAGGTTGGCGGCGTTCTTCGCCTGCGGGGACACGACCGGACCGCACCGCGTTGACGAGGCCTCGAAAGCCAGGGCCGAGGAGCTGAGGATGTCCAGGGGCGCAAGGGTGCATATAGCGAGGCTCACCGAGTCGCTGTACGAGGGCTACAGGCTTTCGGACGGGCCTTCTGCAAGAAGATGGGCGGCATTGCTCGGATGGGAAGACATCGAGGACGGCATCGCGCTCAGGTCCTGGTATGATAAGAACATAAGGAAGCACGGGAATTGGGCAGAGGAGCAAGAGACGGTGCGAAAGGCCCTCAAAGGGAGGCCTGCCCTATCGAAGGACCAGCTCATGATCAGCGGGACGGACCTCGTCCGGATGACGGGTTCTCCTGGTCCGAAGGTCAAGGCGCTCATGAACAAGCTCCTGCTGGATGTGCTGGATTCTCCCGAACTGAACACGAAAGAACGGCTGACCCTGTTGGCCTGGGCATATCTTAGAGGTAAAGACTACGGAGGTGTTGAGCAGTGAAGATAGTTCTGGCCCCTGATTCGTACAAAGGCTGCCTGACGGCAGTCCAGGTATGCAACGCGCTTGAGACCGGCATCAGGAGGTTCCTGCCCGAAGCGGAGATAGTGAAGGTCCCCATGGCCGACGGAGGCGAAGGGACGGTCCAGTCGCTCGTCGACGCATCGGACGGCAGGATCGTCGACGTCACGGTGTACGATCCTCTCGGCAGGAAGATAAAGTCGTTCTTCGGCATCATGGGCGGCGGGAAGACCGCCGTCATCGAGATGGCAGCGGCCTCCGGGCTGCCGCTTCTGAGGATGGGAGAGAGAAGCCCCAGGACCGCCAGCACGCGCGGCACGGGGGACCTCATAAACGCGGCGCTCAACGAGGGCTGCACCAGGATAATAATGGGAATCGGCGGATCCGCCACCAATGACGGCGGCAGGGGGATGGCCGAAGCCCTAGGAGCGAGGTTCCTCGACAAGGAAGGCAAGCCGCTTTCCTCGCCGGGGGGCGGAGCGCTCGCGGACCTGGACAGGATCGACATATCAGGGCTCGACTCGAGGGTGGCCAGGACCGAGTTCGTGGTCGCTTGCGACGTGGACAACCCGCTGACGGGACCGAGGGGGGCGTCGGCCGTGTACGGGCCCCAGAAGGGCGCTACACCCGCGGACGTGGAGTTCCTTGACGCAGCGCTGGCCAACTATGCCAGGGCCGTGAAGGAGCAGTTGGGCCTGGACGTGAACGACATGCCGGGCGCCGGTGCGGCCGGGGGCCTGGGTGCCGGGCTGGTGGCGTTCTGCAACGCGAAGCTGAGGCGCGGGGCCGAGATAGTCGTCGACGCAACCCGCCTCGTCGAGAAGTGCTTCGGCGCGGACCTTGTGATAACGGGCGAGGGCAGGACCGACTTCCAGACGAAGTTCGGAAAGACTCCGATGGGCGTCGCCAAGGCGGCGAAGCTTCACGACATACCTGTTATACTTATCAGCGGGGCCCTTGCGACGGGCGCCAGGGACATGTACGGTGTGGGCGTGGACGCGCTTTTTGCGATCCCTAACGCGCCGATAACCCTGGAGACTTCGCTCAAGGAGGCACCTTCCCTGCTGGCCGATGCCGCCGAGAACGTGGTAAGGACCTTCGTCTCGGCCAGGGGCGTAAAATGACCGGAAGGTCATCCGAAGGATTTACGGAGGAATGAATGTCCAGCAGAAGGCAGAATGAGATATTGTGCGCCTATGACGGGGCCCGCATCGCGGTGACCGGCCTGGCGAGGACCAGCGTGCCGCTGGTGAGGGTCCTCTCGAGGGCCGGCGCCAGGATCACCGTGTTCGACAGGAAGTCGCACGACGAACTGAAGGAGCAGACCGATAAGCTCGCGGGAACCGTATACGAGCTCAGGGCGGGTTCGGAGGCGTTCGAGGGGATAGACAGCTTCGATTACGTATTCCCTTCGCCCGGGATAAACCCCAACAGGCCGGACTTCCTCGCCGCAAGGGCTGCCGGGGTGAAGTTCGGCTATGAGATAGAGCTTACGATGCAGCTGGCCGAGTGCCCGGTGATAGGAATCACGGGCAGCTCCGGTAAGACCACCACGACGACACTCACGGGGCTCATCCTCGAAGAGGCGTGCAGAAGGCGCGGCAAGGGCAACGTGCTGGTCGGGGGCAACATCGGTCAGCCCCTGGTCGAAGAGGTGCTGGATACCTGCGCCGATGATTTCGTGGTCCTTGAGATGTCGAGCTTCCAGCTCAAGTTCCTGAGGACCAGCCCTGATGTGGCCGCGGTGCTGAACATAACGCCGAACCACCTCGACGTGCACCCCAACATGGAAGACTACATTTCATCGAAGTGCAACATCCTTTCCTACCAGAAAGGGACCGGTATCGCCGTCCTCGGGGCGGACGATACGAACGCAGCTTCGCTCAGGTCCGTGGTGAAGGGGGACTTGGCGTGGTTCTCGGCCGGGAAGCCGGTGGACAAGGGCGCGCTCCTAAGAGGAGACGACCTGTGCCTCAGGTCGCCCGGCAGGGCGGACGAGGCGGTGATGTCCAGGAAGGACATCAAGATACCCGGGATGCACAATGTCAAGAACGTACTTGCGGCGATGGCGATAACCTCCGCCTGCGGGGCCGGGGCCTCCGACATGCTTTCGGCCGTGAGGAAGTTCGAGGGCGTGGAGCACAGGCTCGAGACCGCGGGGGAAGCCGCCGGGATACTGTACATTAACGACTCGATAGCCACGAGCCCGGCGAGGACCATGGCGGCATTGGACGCGATGGAGATGCCAATCGTGCTCATAGCGGGCGGCTATGACAAGCACCTTCCGTTCGATCCGATGGCGGAGCTGGCCATAGGCAAGGTGAAGCACCTGGTGACGCTAGGCGTGACGGCTCCCAAGATAGAGGAGGCCTTCAAGGCGGCGGCTGCAAGGAAGAACGCGGCGCCCCCGGCGACGGAAAGGGCTTCTACGTTCGACGAGGCCGTAAGGATGGCCGACGCGGCGGCGGTCAGAGGGGACGTCGTGCTCATGTCGCCGGCATGTGCGAGCTATGACATGTTCAACAACTTCGAGGAGCGCGGCAGGCGCTTCAAGGAACTTGTGAAAGATATAATCAGCAGTAGGAGGTAGTCTTATGTCCGCGACTATTATTGACGGCAAAGCCGTCGCCGCCGAGATCAGGGAAGGGTTGAAGCTCGAGGTAGAGGCATTCAAGGGTGAGTTCGGAAGGGAGCCCGGCCTTGCGGTCGTCATCGTCGGGGAGGACCCGGCGAGCAGGACCTACGTAAACAGCAAGAAGAAAGGCTGCGCAGAGCTGGGCATGTACTCCGAGGAGCACACCCTGCCCGAGCAGACCACCCAGGCCGAGCTGGAGAGCCTGGTGAGGAAGCTGAACCTCGACCCTAGGATAGACGGCATACTGGTCCAGCTGCCGCTTCCCAAGCACATCGACGCCGACGCCGTGATCAGCACGATAGATCCCAAGAAGGACGTCGACGGCTTCCATCCCGTGAACATAGGTAACCTGCTTATAGGAAGGCCTTGCCTCAAATCCTGCACCCCCGCCGGGATAATGGAGCTCATTAAGAGGAGCGGCGTGGACCTGACCGGCAAGCATGCCGTCGTGGTTGGCAGGAGCAACATCGTGGGCAAGCCCGTGTCGGTGCTCCTTCTCGAGAAGCACGCCACCGTGACGATCTGCCACTCCAGGACGAAGGACCTGGCCGGCATGTGCAGGATGGCTGACGTGCTGGTGGCAGCGGTGGGCAAGGCGAGGATAATCAAGGGGGACTGGGTAAAGCCGGGCGCCGTCGTCATAGACGTAGGTACCAACAAGGTGGAAGGCTCGAAGAAGCTAGTAGGGGACGTGGATTTCGACGCCGCCAAGGAAGTCGCCGGCTGGATCACGCCGGTGCCCGGAGGTGTCGGCCCGATGACCATAACGATGCTCATGCACAACACCATAAAAGCCGCAAGGGCGATAATGACGGGGAAGTGACCTGTATTGCTGGAGGTATCGGAGGCATCGGCCGAGGAGCTTGCGGCCTTGCTGGGAGGAGATCCGATAGCCAACGCTGGTTTCCTGGAGCACATGAGGATATACAGCATGGAAAGAGCCGCTAGATGCGGCTCTTCCTGCGCTGCGGTCTTCAGGTTCAAAGAGGAGAGATGGGGTGCGCTGTCCTCGAAGGACGAGGCGGAGGCGAAGCTACTGGCAAGCATCTTCGAAGGCATCGGATGCGTGAACATCTGCCCCGCTTCCGACTGGAGCATCAAGGCGGCATTCGGAGGAAGCAAGCCCACGGGCTCAAGGCGGTACAAGGTTCTATACCTGCCCGACGGGGCCGAGGTGCCTGAACCTTCCGGGGAGGCAGTCGCAATCGGTGTAGCTCACGCCGGGACCATATGCGACGCTTACCGCGATGAGTCGCTTTTCGGGATCGACTACGTCACCGAGAGGATTCTGGGCGGGCCGTCGTTCGGCGTCTTCCGCGACGGGAGGCTCGTAGGCTGGGCGATGACGCACGACGACTTCGCAATGGGCTTCATGATGGTGCTTCCGGAGTACAGGAGGCAGGGCATAGCAATGGAAATCACGCTAAGCCTGATAAAGGCCCTGAGGTCCATGGGCAGGGTTCCCATGGTGCATGTGTCGAAGGACAACCACAAGTCGCTGTCCCTGGTAAGAAGCCTCGGTTTTATCGAAGCCTGCGACATCATCTTCACGGATTGAGCCCCGGTCGCAAACACCGCGCCGAAAATCCGGTCACCGTAAGATTAATTCAGGCTTTTTTACAGACCTCCGCGACAGGACCTGGCTGCGATGCGCCACCTTTTCCGCCGCCGTCCATGCATGTAGGACCAGATCGGTTTGCATTTGTGCTATTGACAGGCATTATCCCGCAATGTACAATCTCCTGGTATATTCAGGGGATGAACTTCCAGGGAGGGAATGCCGATGAAAAAGGCTATGGCGATATTATCCGTACTTATTCTGGCTTTGTGCCTTGGCGGCTGCGACGAGGATATCTTCTCCGGCAACAGGCGGGTGGACGAAAGCTCCTACCAGATCGACTTCACCATGCTCAACGGCGAGCGTAAGCAGGTGCTGCCGTTTAGGGAAGGCGACGAGCTCAAAGTCGAGATAACGAGGATAAAGGGCAGCATAAGGATGGCCGTGACTTCCGAGGACGGCCTGGAGGTATACTCAGGCGACTGCAGCGTCACTACGAGCTTCACCGTAAGGGTCCCCAAAACGGGAAATTATGTGATCTCGGTAGTGGGCAGCAGGGCACAGGGCAGCGTGAGGGTAGAGTTCAAGCCGGCCGCGGGGGCCTGAAAACGGTAAGACGGCGCCAAGGACAGGATAAGCGACATTGGCCAGGGCAGCCCGCAAGGGCTGCCCTGGCACGTCAGGGGCGCCCGGGCCGGCCCATGGATGGAGGAGAGGGAACTTTGCCGAAGAAGGTATATAAATAATAATATTCATTATATGAAGGTATCCGTTCCTTCTTATTGAAAGCCAAATACCGCAAGAGGAAAAGGGGGTGTCGATTTGAGACCGCTTCGAATATCGTTCGTGGCCGCCGCCCTTGCGTTGGTGCTGTCGCTGGCGGGTTGCCAGAAGACATGGACGGTCGACTTCACCGAAGCCGTCCCCGAGGACCTGGCCGACTGGGGCGGAAGCACCTCGTGGAACCTCAACGACGAGCCCGAAACGGGGCTAACCGTAAGCGAGTACAACATCACGTCACCCATCGGATTCGCATCCGATTTCACCCTCACGCTGTATATGCGGATGGATATCGATGCTTCCGATACGGCGAGCTTCAGGATCTGGGTGGGGGACAGCGACAGCGACTATCCCGAGCACTACATAACGTGCGAGTTCGACCTCGCTGGCGACGAAAGCAGCGAGGAGGTGCTAATACACGAAGACGGCGCGGGGCTGGAATACAGGGACGTGGAGACCAGGAAGCCGATACCGGGGCTCAAGGACGGCGACAACGTCTTTAAGCTGTCCAAGAAGGGGGATTCCGTAAGGATAACGCTTAACGGGGTAGCCGTATCCAGCTTTACGGCCCTCTACTTCAAACCGGCGGCGTCTTACGTGAGCTTCGTAACCGACTACGATTCCAACGTGGATGTCTATTTCAGGAAGATACGTGTGGACTATACGGGTGATCCGGTGCCTCTGTAAACGGTGTCCTGCTGCCGATAGCGCACTGATGACGCCGTATGCTGGTTGCGGTAACATAAGCCATAGGAGCCCCCCGGGGGAATGAGAGAAGGGGAGGGCGGAAAAGTCCTTTACGGACTATGGGGGAACGGGGCATGTACAAAGGATCCAAGCACAAGACGCGGATAGCGGTTATAGTTACCGTCCTGCTTACCTTGGCGGCGTTGGCAGGACCGGCCCTCGCAAGCGCAAGTAAGCTCGAGCCGGACTGGATAGTCGACGGCGTGTCGCCGGTGCAGCCGGCCCTTGTGGGGGACGGGGGAGCGATAGCGATTGTCGGAGGCATGCTGGCCAGGATCTCGAAAGACGGGACGGTATCATGGAAGTGGGATCCGGGCAAGGAGCCCGTCACCTCGATAGCGGGCGACGGCGCGGGCGGAGCGTGGGTCTCGCAAGCAAAGCGCATATCCAGGATCAGCCCCGCCGGTAAGCTGTCGTGGACGTACGTATGGGAACAGACCGTAAGGTCGATGGAGCCGCTGCCCGACGGAAGGCTGGCGGTCGCCTCCGAAAGGGGCGCCGTCCTCATAAACAACGCGGGGGAGTTCCTCTGGCTGTACGACCCGGCAACTGGTTGCGACACCTGAATACCGATAGCCCTGGGACCCGTGAGGTCCCTGACTTACCTGGGAGGGGACAACATCCTCGTCCTCGGTCAGGTCTACGGGATATACAGCGATATGGAGCCTTTGGACTACCTATCCATAGCAAGCGTCAAGTACGGCGACACGAACTACGACTGTAACCATATCTGGCCTTTCAACATAACGGCGATAGCGGTCGTGTCCCCTAACAGGATAGCCGCGGCCGCGGACTACAAAAGGCTCGTGATGTGGGACGGTATGAGCGGCAACTCGGTGCTCTGGTCGGTTACGACGGAGATGCCCGCATTCCTGGGCTACGACTCCAAGTGCGGCCTGGTTCTCGTCGAGAAGGGCGGATCGGGCCTTGTCGGCAGGGCGGCCAGGGACGGCAAGGTCACGGCCTCGGCGGCGGCGCCGTTTAGAATCCTGTCCCAGCCCGTAGGCACGGGCGGCAACGGGCTGTTCGTAACGGGTGATGGCATAGCGGCGGTGCTCGACGGCAAGTTGGCCGTCTCCTCGGAGTACAGGGCATCCTGGATTAGCAAGGACGCGACTGCGGTTTTCGGCGGCTGGTATGTGTTCGTATCGTCGTCAGGGAAGCTGGCCAGGTTCACGGTGGATTGACCCGCCGGTACGGGGCAAGGCGGGATAGACGGATGTCAGCCAGGGGTTCGCAGGCCTAGGGCATAGCACGCGAACCCCTTGTCCTTGGTGAAACCTTCCTTGGAATAGAGCCTAAGAGCTGGTTCGTTCGACGAATCGACGCTTAGTGCCGCATCGAAGAACCCATCCCCGGCAAACGACAGCAGGGCCCGGAGCAGCGCCCTGCCGAGCCCCTTGCCCTGGTATTCAAGCAGCACCGCCAAGGGCCCTATGTCCAGGACGCGCCTTCCCTTGCGGTCTTCGAACGCGCCCCTGATCACCCCGACGGGCCTATTGCCGTCGAGCAGCATCAGCATGCGACCTTCGGCCCCGTCGTCCTCGTACATCCTGGATAACGCCTCCGGCGTCATCGGCTCGCTGTTGCCTTTGAGGGATGCGAAAGCCGAGTTCCTGATTTCGCACCAGGCGTTCTCGTCCGAGCCGGCGACGAAGGGCCTTACGGAAAAGCCCGCGGGAAGCACGTACCGTGGGACGTCCCCGGCTTTCCTCGCCATGCTGTACGCGACGCGCTCAAGCACGAAGCCGAGGCGCTCGACCGCGGCTATCAGCTCCGCCATGTCGTCGGGTATGAAGCAATATAGGGAAGCGAGCCCTTCTGCCGCATCCGATACAAGGCTTAGCAGCCTCTTATATATCAATAGGTCGTCGTCTTCGGAATAGAAGATCCTAAGGCGCGCCCTCCCCGAGGAGGGGAATGCGCCGCCTATCATCAATGAGGCCGCGCCGATGACGCGGCTGCCTTTCCAGGCGACATAGGTCGGATCCGACGGTCCGGGTCCGAACGCCGAAAGGTCATCTTCCGAAAGGAAGGAATCATCGAGCCTGTCACGGTGCTTCCTGCAGAAATCAAGGAAGCAGGCAAGCCCTCCTGCGCTCAGCTCCTCGACCCTCACTGGCTCAAGTCCTGCCGTCTGCATGTCAAGGACCTCCTAAAGGCCTATCGGGCGCTTCAGAATCCTGTGCGGGATTACCGCCCTTACGGTCCTCCTGGGATCCACGCACTGGCTTATCCTCAGGTCCACGGCGAGGCTGGCCAGCATATAGGCCTCCTCCCAGGGAATGTCCTGCGTGCGTGATATGAGCGAGACCGCGGCTGCGGTCGCCTCTTCGGCGGCTTTGTCCAGGTCTTCCGCCGAGGCCACTATCATGAAGGACTCCCCGTCGTCTATCGCGGGCCAGTCCAGTACGGTCCTTTTCGCTATATCGACCCGCACTTCCACCTCGGCTTCGGTCTCGCACCCCGTCACGCAGACCTCACCGTCTCCCATCAAGGCATGGACGTCGCCCATCGCGAGCAAGGCGCCGTATTGCCTGACCGGGAAGTAGACCGTGGCTCCTTCGCGGACGTCCTTCGTGTCCATGTTCCCCCCGTGGCGCCCGGGTGTCGCAGTCGAGACATCCCCGGCCTCATCACCGGAGGCGGCGACACCCATCACGCCGACCATGGGCACGGCGCTGATCGCGATGCCGTCGAATATCACTTTGCCGTCCTCTATCGGCAGCATCCTGGTCTTGGATTCCTTCACCATATGCCCCAGGACGCCGTCTCCGGGCAAGATGCTGACTAAGCCCGTCCTGCCGGTCCGTATGGACAGCACCTTCACCGCCAATGTGTCCCCGGGCTTTGCCCCTATTATCCCGAGCGGGCCTGTGGCCGGGTTCATCACCGTGAAGTCGAGGCCCTTCATCCGCTGGTCCTCGGATCTCAGCTGGCCGTGCCAGCAGTCGTGCGTCTCGAATACCGCAGTGCCTCCGGGCTCCACTTCCGCCACGGCGCGCAGTTCAGGCCCGAAGCGGGTTATGAAGTGCTCACGGCCTATCCTCACCATACCGGCTTCCCCTTCCATGTGCTATTTCAGGAGGTTCCAGCTGTCGCTCCCATATTTTCCCAATAGTTCCGCCGCGCGCGCCTTCTCGGACGCGGTGAGGCCCCCCTCCGGAAGGTCCGTACCTACGAGCTGCTCGAACTGCCTTTTGATGTACGGCACGAGCTCGTACCTGCCCACTGGCCTTCCGAGGGCTTCGCCCACGGTGGCGATGCCGCCGGCCAGCCTTTCCTTCATCGCATGCGGCAGGGCGCACGATTCCAGAAGGGCGTCTATGTCGGCCGACATCAGTATCGAGCCGTGCTGGAGGAAATGCCTGCCGGACCTGAACTGGGCGCTGCCGACCATCTTCCGGCCCTTCCATGCCACCTCGAAGCTGGACGGCACGTCGAAACAGGCCGCGGTCTTCTCCCTGCCCTTGTCGGAATACGCGGGGACCAGGTCGGCCGCGACCCCGAAATCCTTCAGCCCGTCAGCCAGCGCCCCGCTTATCATCATGTATATGTCCAGCACCGAGCCTCCGCCGAACAGCATCGAATCGGCTATCACGCTGTAGGTGAGCTCGTCGTCGTGCAGCACCGCGCGGCCCCCCGTACGGCGCCTGACCATCGTATAGCCGCGCCTTTTAAGCGCCTCCGTGTCGCACGATTCCGCTGCTTTCTGGTTGAACCCCAGCGAAAGGCACGCCGGATTCCATGTGAAGAATCTCAGCGTCGGAGGGCTCGCCCCCGCCTGCACCGCTTCAAGCAGCGCCTCGTCCACGGCCATGTTCCATGCCCCGTCTGCCGCCGGGGAGACGATTAGCCTCCAGCCGTTCATCTTCCGCCCTCCTCGCCCGCAAAACGCAATCGTGCCGTCGCCTCTTCAAGGGCCCTTGCCGCCTCGTCGCGGCTAAGCGGCGCCGGGTAGTTGTAGAGCTCGGTGCCGGGCCTTTCGTTGTAGTACGGCCTGTTGCACCACTCACAGCCCGATGTCCTGAACGGCTCCCCGTCGAAGGCGAGGCCTTCCACCTCGGCCCTGGGCAGCCCGACGTATAGAAGCCTTCCCGAACCGTCGAAACCCATCGCGCCCTCCTCCAAGAGGCCCTTCTTTATGAGCCAGAACGCCAGCTGGACCCTCCTGTAGGAGGCCATGTCCGGCGCCGGATGGCCTTCCATCGCAGTGCCCCTCAGCGGCGTGAACGCGAAAAGGCCGAGCCCGACGCCCTCTTCCTTGAGGGACGACGCCAGCTTCAGAAGCTCCTCTTCCGTCTCTCCCATTCCCGCTATGAGGTGCGTGGAGATGCGCCCCGGGAAAGCCTTCGCCGCATTCGTGATCAAAGCCCTCGACGCCGCCATGTCAGCCTTCTTGATCCTCCTGTGCAGCTTGGGGTTGCAGGCGTCTATCGCCAGCGCCACCCTGTCGGCCCCGGAATCCAATATCCTGCCTATGTCGTCCAGGCCGGCCGTGGCGCTGAACGACACGGAGAACGCGGTGCCTGTATGACAGGCCGCCCTGAGCCTGGACACGGCTATGCAGACGGTCTCAAGGGCGCCTCTTCCTCCGACGGTCTGGACGCACACCCTCCTGATGGACCCTTCCGCCGTCGCTTTCTTAATGGCGGCCAGCAGCTCGTCCTCGCCGGCTTCCGGCCAGGTCACCCTGGAAAGCCTGCCCGCGCCGGATGTGCTGTGCACGGCCTGGGCGCAGAATGAGCAGTCCCTTACGCACTTCTCGCCCAGCATTATGTAAGCTGTCGTCGGCGGGGCGTCCGATTTGATGTCCTTAAGGCCCAGAGCCGCCATGGTGCCGGCGGAAGGTCTGAACCTCAGCTTCTCAGCCATGTCACCTGCCATCGCCGTCGCCTCCTTCCAGGGCGGGGAAGACGCAGCACTCGTCGGCCTCCGCAACCGTAAGCCCCATGTCCAGGGCCGCCTTCCTTGCCTTCTTGGAGGGCATCACTATGATGTCGACGCCGGCCCCGACGGCCTTGGCGTCCAGCTCGTCCCTGTAGCGCCCCGTCGGCCTCATGCAGCCGAGGCTCACCGGGGATGCCGGGAACAGGGACTTCGCGGCCTTTATCACGTCGATCACCGAATCCGCTACCGGGGGTTCCACGCCTTCCATCCTGGTCCCGGGAGTGGGCCTGAATACTATGATGACTATCGCGGGAGGCTCCGATATCCTGCCTTCGTCCGCGAGCCCCCTTATCTCGGCGAGGCTCTTTAGCGACAGGGAGGGCTCCTCGTCGGGTCCCATGAGGCCCACGGTTATGTGGGGGACGGTGGGGAAGGCGCCTGACGCCGATATGAAGCCGGCCACGTAATCCTCGGCCTGCGAAAGAGACCCGTATACTCCGGAAACTATCCTGGCGTCGGATACGTAGTCGTACGAGACCACGTCGACCGTGCCCGCAAGGGCCGCCGCCCTCGCGGCGTCCAGGATACCCGTGTGGCAGTTGATCTTTATCCCCGGCAGGGCGGCCTTTACTCGCCCGGTCCAGGCTTCCACCGGCACCCGTCCGTATGCGTCGCTGCCTCCCGAGACGAGGGCGCTTTTGGGACGGGAAGCGGGAAAGGCCGCCAGTGCTTCCTCCGGCGGCCTCATCCCCTTCAGATATTTGGCGCCGCAGTGGGCGCAGTTCAGGCCGCATCCCGAGCCTGTGACCGAAACTGCCGCGGTCATGCTCGGGCGGGTGAACGTTATCCTGTCAGGCATTGTCCTCTTTCTTCCACCTCAGTATGGGCTTCCTCGCCGCCAGCGTCTCATCCAGCCTTCCTACGGGCGTAGTATGGGGCGCGGTGCGTAGGTTCTCCGGGTTATCCTCCGCCTCCCGGGCGATCCTCTTCATGGCGCATATGAACTCGTCCAGCGTCTCCTTGCTCTCCGTCTCGGTGGGCTCGATCATTATGGCCTCCTCGACGATCAGCGGGAAGTATACGGTAGGGGCGTGGTAGCCGTAATCCAGCAGCCTCTTCGCCATGTCGAGCGTCTTTACGCCGCTCTCCTTCTTCTGCTTGGAGCCGGACAGCACGAACTCGTGCTTGCACGTCCTGTCGTAGCCGAGCTCGAAGTCGCCCTTCAGGGCCTCCATGATGTAGTTGGCGTTCAGCACGGCGAGCTCCGATGCGGCCCTCAGCCCGTCGGGGCCCATGGTCCTTATGTAGCTCCACGCCTTGAGCACGACGGCGAAGTTGCCGTTGAAGGAATGGACGTGGCCTATCGAATCGGGCCTGTCGTAGTCCCACCTGTACGTCCCGCCGTCCTTTGCGACCAGCGGACAGGGCAGGAAGGGCTCGAGGGCCTTCTTCACGCCCACGGGGCCCGACCCGGGACCGCCGCCTCCGTGGGGAGTGGAGAACGTCTTGTGCAAGTTGAGGTGCACAACGTCGAATCCCATGTCGCCGGGGCGCGACTTGCCCATGATGGCGTTGGCGTTCGCCCCGTCGTAGTATACGAGGCCGCCGGCCTTGTGCACTATCTCGGTTATCTGCTTTATGTGCTCGTCGAACAGGCCGAGCGTGTTGGGGTTCGTAAGCATGAGACCGGCGGTGTCCGGCCCCACCTTCGCCTTGAGGTCCTCTATGTCCACGTTGCCCCTTGAGTCGGACGCGACCTGTACGACGGTCATCCCGGCGGCCGCGGCGCTCGCGGGGTTCGTGCCGTGCGAGGAGTCGGGGGCGAGTATCTTGTCCCTTGAGGAATCACCCCTCTTCAGGTGATACGCGCGGATTATGAAGAGGCCGGTGAGCTCTCCGTGGGCTCCCGCCACAGGCTGGAGCGTGAAGCGGTCCATGCCGCATATCTCGGAAAGCCATGTGTCCATGTCGTGGATTATCCTCAAGGATCCCTGGGCGCCCTTCTCTGGCATCTCGGGGTGCAGCCTTGCGAACCCGGACAGCCTCGCGGCGTCTTCGTTCACCTTGGGGTTGTACTTCATGGTGCAGCTTCCCAGCGGGTAGAAACCCGTGTCCACACCGTGGTTCAGCAGCGACAGGTTGGTGAAGTGCCTGACCACGTCGACCTCGGACAGCTCGGGCAGGCCCGGTGCCGACTTCCTTATCATCGAATCCGGCACCATGGATTCTATGGCAAGCTCCGGTACGTCCGATGCCGGGAGGTTGAAACCGGTCCTGCCGGGCGAGCTCATCTCGAAAAGCAACGGCATGAGCTTCTTCATCAGTAATTCACCTCCAGCAGGGATACCAGCTTGTCCATCTGTTTCTTGGTGCGAAGCTCGGTGACGGCCCAGAGCGAGTTGTGCTTGAGCTCGGGGTATGCCGCAGAAAGCGGTATGCCGCCGAGAATGCCCTCCTCGAGCAGCCTCTCCCTGAGCTCCTTCACGCACCCTTTGCCCTGGATGGCGAACTCGTTGAAGAACGGCCCCGAGAACCTGAGCTTGTACTCGGTGCGCTCGGATATGGCCTTCGCCAGGTAGTGGGCCTTCCACATGGAAGCCTCGGCCACCTTCCTCAAGCCCGCGGGCCCCAGAAGCGAAAGGTGGATAGTCGCGGCCAGCGCGCAGAGCCCCTCGTTCGAGCAGATGTTGCTGGTCGCGTTCTCGCGCCTGATGTGCTGCTCCCTGGTCTGCAGGGTGAGGACGAACGCCCTTTGGCCCCTGTTGTCGACTGTCTGGCCGACGAGCCTTCCCGGCATCCTCCTAATGAGCTGGGAGGTCGCCGCCATGAAGCCGAGGAGCGGGCCGCCGTAGTTCATGCCGTTGCCCATCGACTGGCCCTCGCCTACCGCTATGTCGGCGCCGTAGTTCCTGGGCGCTTCCAGAACGGCAAGGGATACGGGGTTGACGACCGCGACGAAGAAGCCGCCGTCTAGGTGCGCTGCCTGCGACAGGGCTGGCATGTCCTCTATCACGCCGAAGTAGTTGGGATTCTGCGCGATGACGCAGGCGGCGCCCTTTGCGGCCTCGGCGAGCTTCGCCTCGTCCGTCTGGCCCGTCTTGGGATCGTAGGGGACCTCCACTATCTCGAATCCCCTCGGAGCGCCGTAGGTCCTGACCACGTCGCGGTACCTGGGATTGGTCGCCTTCGTCATCACGACCCTCTTCCTGCCGGTCTGCGACGCGCACATTATCGCGGCCTCGGCCGACGCGGTCGCGGCGTCGTACATCGACGCGTTGGCCTGGTCCATGCCGGTCAGCTCGCATATCATGGTCTGGTACTGGAAAATGGCGGTCAGTGTGCCCTGGCTTATCTCGGGCTGGTAAGGCGTGTAGGCGGTGTAGAACTCGCTCCTCAGGAGCATGTGGTCCACCGCCGCGGGCACGTAATGGTCATATATCCCGCCGCCAGCGAAACATACGGCATCGGCCCTGTTGGCCGCCGATATGCTCTCGAGCTCCGCTACGAGTTCGGGCTCGGAGAGCGCTTCGGGCAGCGCCAGCCTTTTCTTAAGCTTCAGTTCCTCCGGTATGTCGGAGAAGAGCCCGTCGATCGACCGGGCCCCTATCTTTTCAAGCATCTCGCTGACTTCCCGCTCTGTGGCGGGCAGGTAATGGCGAGGAGCTCCCATCTGAGGTTACCTCCAATCTAGACTTAGTGCTGGGTCGCAAGGAACTTCTGGTAGGCCGCGTCGTCCATGAGCGCGTCCAGCTCGCTGAGGTCGTCCGCTTCCACCTTCACTATCCAGCCGCCCGCCTGGGGTGCCTCGTTGATGAGACCCGCGTTCGCCTCCAGCTCGGAGTTGACCGCGACGACCTTGCCGCTTACGGGTGAGAACACTTCGGCGACCGCCTTGACGGACTCCAGGTCGACCAGCTTCTCGCCCTTCTTCACCGTCTTGCCGACCATCGGCAGCTCGGCGAATATGACATCGCCGAGGTGCTCCGCGGCGTAATCGCTGATGCCTATCGTGACTACTTTTCCCTCTGCTTTTGCCCACTCGTGGCTCTCTGCGTACTTGAACATCTCAACTTACCTCCGTATATGATCTTCTTGGTAGATGCACTCGATCAGTCTTTCTTGTATGCCTTCTTGTAGAAGGGGGTCTTTACGACTACGGCCTTGCACGCCTTGTCCCTTATGCTTACTGCGATCTCGGTCCCGGCCTTGGCGTAGTCTATCGCCACTTGCGCCATGGCGAGGAACTTCCCGAGCGTGGGGCTCGGAAGGCCGCTGGTGACCCATCCTATCTCGGCGCCTTCCGGGGACAGCAGCTTGTAGCCGTTCCTGGGGATGCCGCGGTCGATCAGCTCCACTCCGACCATCCTGCGGGCCAGGCCCTTCGCCTTCTGCGCGGCCAGCGCCTGCCTGCCTATGAACTCGGCCTTGTCCAGCTTGACGAAGAAGCCGAGGGAGGCTTCTAGCGGCGTGATGTCGCGCGAGAGCTCGTGGCCGTAGAGCGGAAGGCACGCCTCGAACCTCAGCGAGTCCCTGGAGCCCAGGCCGCAAGGGGAGACGCCGAAGTCCTCTCCGGCCTTCATCATGCTCTCCCAGAGGTTGACCGCGTCTTCAGGCCTCATGTAGACCTCGAAGCCGTCCTCTCCGGTGTATCCGGTGCGCGAGATGAGGCACTCTGCGCCGTCGACCCTCACCTTGTCCTTGCAGTAGAAGAAGTGCAAGTCGTCCAGGTTGTAGTCGGTCAGGCGCTGCAGCAGCTCCTGGGCCCTGGGGCCCTGTACCGCTATCTCGGCCCAGTCGGGGGACTCGTTGGCCACCACGACGTTGAAGCCCTTCGCCTGCTGCGAGATCCATTCGTAGTCCTTGTCGGCGTTGGACGCGTTCACCACGAGGAAGTACTCCTCGTCGGAGAGCTTGTACACTAGCAGGTCGTCCACCACGCCGCCTTCCGGGTAGCACATGAAGGCGTACGTGACCTGGTTTTCGGCCGCCTTCGAGATATCGTTGGTCACCAGGTGGTCTATGAACTTCAGGGCCTCCTGGCCCTTCACCCTGATCTCTCCCATGTGGGACACGTCGAACAGCCCGACGCGCTCCCTTACGGCCTTGTGCTCCTCAAGGTCGCCCTTCCCCTTGTACCTCACCGGCAGCTCCCAGCCGCCGAAATCGACCATCATGCCGCCGTACTTGATGTGCATCTCATATAGCGGGGTCCTTTTCAATCCAGACATCAGGACACCTCCGTAGATAATGATGTGAACGCTCTGTGCATGCTAAAAAATGCGGGTATCGACGCCTTCTATTATATAATAATCCTTAGGATTATAGGATATCGGGGCACCGGCGACGAATCACCGAACAGTAGCCCCGTTATCCTCGTTATTAACTACATGGAGGTCCGTTTAATGTTCGACGTAATCATCATAGGCGGAGGGCCCGGGGGCTACACCTGTGCCGTAAGGTCCGCGCAGCTGGGGCTGAGCGTTGCGGTGGCTGAGGAGAGGCATCTGGGCGGGGTCTGCTTGAACAGAGGATGCATCCCGACGAAGGCGCTCTCGCACACGGCGGAAGTGCTGCTACAGACGAAGAAGGGCGCCGATTTCGGCGTTACGGCCAAGGAAGTGGCGCTTGACATAGCCAAGGCGGTGTCCAAGAAGGACAGGATATCGGCCAGACACAGGGCCGGGGTCGGCTATCTCATGAAGAAGAACTCGGTGGCCGTGCTAGAGGGCAAGGCGCGCATCGAAGCCCCAGGTAAGGTGTCCGTAACGGCATCTGACGGCTCCTCGAAATTGTATGAAACAAAGAACATAGTGATCGCCACAGGCGCGGTCCCCGTGACGCCCAGGATGTTCGGCTACGACGGCGACCTGGTACTCACCTCCGACGAGATGCTCGCCCTCAAGGAAGTGCCCGGCGAGCTGCTGGTGATAGGCGCCGGCGTCATCGGGTGCGAGTTCGCGAGCATCTACGCGGCGTTCGGCAGCAAGGTGACGCTCGTGGACATGATGCCTAGGATCCTTCCCATGGTCGACGAGGAGGCCTCCGCGCTGGTCGCGTCCTCCTTCAAGAAGAGGGGCATGGAAGTGTTAGTGGGCGTCGGGGTGAAATCGGTGGAGAAGGACGGCGCCAGGGTCGCCGTGACTCTCGAGGACGGGCGGCGCCTGGAGGCCGACAGGATGCTGCTTTCGATCGGCAGGAGGCCCTCTTGCCAGGGCGTCGGGGCCGAGGAGGCCGGCGTGGGGATCGGCAAGGCCGGCGAGGTGGTCGTCGACAACAAGATGAGGACGAACGTGCCCGGCATATGGGCCGTCGGCGACGTCAACAACAGGATGCAGCTCGCCCACGTGGCCTCGGCGCAGGGGATGGTGTGCGCTGCGAACATGGCGGGCAAGGATGCCTCGATGGAATACTTCGCGGTCCCCAACTGCATATTCACCTATCCCGAGGTCTCGCAGGTGGGAGTCGGGGAATCCGGCGCCAAGGAAGCGGGGATCGACTACAAGGTGGGCAGGTTCCCGTACTCGGCTTTGGGCAAGGCCTCGGCCATGGGGGAGAACGACGGCTTCGTCAAGCTGGTAGCCGACAAGGAAGGAAGGGTCATCGGCGGAACCATAGTGGGCGCGCACGCGTCGGACCTGATAGCCGAGGTGGCGCTAGCCGTGGCGAACCAGCTCGGGCTGAAGGACATAGCCCATACCGTACACGCCCATCCCACACTCGCAGAGGGCGTGATGGAAGCCGCGGAAGAAGCCTTCGGGCTTGCGATAAACATATAGCCAAATGCATGCGGCCCGGTAAAGGCCGTAACGGAGGTGTGAAGTCTTGAAAGGCAAGGATTGGTTCGCTCTGGTCCTCATTCTGCTCGGCCTGCTCCTGCTGGGGGACAACCTGGGCTTTTTCAGGTTCAGCTATATCTGGAGGCTCTGGCCGTTGGTCCTGGTCATCATAGGCGTCTCGATGTTCATGAAGAAGGACCAGGACAAGAGGAAGTCCACCGTGGAGGTCAGCTTCTCCACTACCGGGAAGAAAGTCGAGCCCGAGGAGAGCGCCCAGGAGAAGGAAGACGAAGACGACGAGGAAGACGAAATCTGACCTTTGGGGGTATATGAATGAAAGGTAGGATGTTCCTGGCTATCGCTCTCATAGCAATAGGGCTGGTCCTGCTCCTCAACAACCTGGGCATGGGCGTTCTGCCGAGGAAGCTGGAGCTTTGGCCCGTCCTGCTGATGGCGCTGGGCGCGGCGATAGGAGCCGACGCGTTGAGGAACAATGAGAAGGACCCTCTGTTCGGCGCCGTCATACTGTTCTTCGTGGGATTGCTGTTCCTCCTGACCGAAAGCGGATACCTTGCGGGAGGGCTCGGGAAGCTGTGGCCCGTCTTCATAATCATACTGGGCATGGCCTTCATCTCGAACTCCTTCATGTCGGGCACCGCCAGGGGGCTAGTGATCGGATTGATCTACGCCGCGGTGGGCTTCGTGCTTTTGGCCAGCACCTACGGCAAGCTGAGCATAAGGATAGACCTGGTCACCTACTGGCCGGTCATCCTGATAGTGCTGGGACTTGCCACATTCTTCCAGAAGGCGAGGTAGGCCCGTGGGGAAAGGGCTTTCGTCCAACCAGAGGCCCCCTGGCGGCTCCTCGGCGGTGAGCAGGGCCGTAAGGGAGTTCTTCACATCCCTTCTAAAGGACAGGGAGGAAGGGTCGGTCGAACCCGTCATAATCGGTTTCTCGGGCGGGGTGGACTCGACGGTCCTCCTTCATTCGCTGTATGAGATGGGCGTCGACCTGGGCCTGCAGCCCGTGGCGGCCCATCTCAACCACATGCTAAGAGGCGCCGACTCAGAGGCGGACGCGGCTTTCTGCAGGGCTTTCTGCGAAAAGCGCGGCATACCGTTCAGGTCGATGTCCATAGACGTAGCCGACCTCGCTTCGCGCACCGGGCTGAACTTGGAGGACGCCGGGCGCAGGGCGAGGTATTCCCTTTACAGCGAGATCGCGGACGAGTTCGGCGCAAGGTATGCGGCTTTGGCGCATCACGCCGACGACCAGGCCGAGACGGTGCTGATGAGGATAATCCGCGGGGCGGGCACGAGGGGCATGGGGGCCATGCCCAGGATCCGCCGCTCGGGCAACATATCGATAGTCAGGCCGATGATATCCGTAAGGAAGCAGGACGTCGCCAGGTACGCAGCCGAGAACGGCCTCGAGTACAGGGAGGACACCAGCAACCTCGACACCGGATACCTGAGGAACAAGATAAGGCACGAGCTGCTTCCCCTTCTTGAGAGCGGCTACTCCCCGGGGATAGTCGACGTGCTCTGCAGGACCGCCGAGCTGGCCAGGGAGGAATCGGCCGCGCTCGACGAGCTTGGGAGGGAGGCCTTCGCCGACGCCATGAAGGCGGGGGAGAGGGGCAGGTCGATCACGCTCGACCTGGATTCGATGAGGGACCTGAAGCCCGCTGTCATGGCAAGGACGCTCAGGATGGCGTACTCGTACGTGAAGGGCACGGCATCGGACCTGTACGCTTCCAACATGGCCGACCTCGCCGGAATAGCATCCCCCGGCGGCAGGTCCAAGAGGCTGGACCTTCCCGGAAGCGTGAAGGCGATGAGAAGCGGCAGGGAGCTTACGCTGTCGATGACGGACGCTCAAGGGGAGCAGGCCTCGTTGAGGCAGGTACCCCTTACGGTCCCAGGTATGGCGGACACCCCGCTTATGAAGATAAGGGCGGCGTCATGCGAGATCCCGGCAGAGCTGGCGGGCAAGAGGCGGCTCACCCATGCGGAGCTTGCCCATATAGCCTCGATAGCTTTCGGCAGAGGGTACGCCGAAGGCGCCGGCGCGGGGACGCAGTTCGCCGTCTTCGACCTCGAGGCGGCCGGCGAGCTGGCCGTAAGGGCATGGGAACCGGGGGATACGATCGTGCCGTTTGGTATGAGGGGGAAGCGGAAACTGCAGGACCTGTTCACCGACGCCAAGGTGCCGAAGGCGAAGAGGAAGCTGTGGCCGGTGCTGACCCTTTCGGACGGGGCCATAGGGTGGGTGCCGGGCATAAGGCAGGCGGTGGCGGCGAAGGTCGGGACGGAGACTAGCTCGGCTCTTGTCGTGGCCATGGAAAGGAAGTAGCCGGGCACTACGTCAGGGTATAAAATGATATAATATTTTCGTATTTGCGCGTCCGTAACCGATAGGAGGATTGGAATTTGAACCGTGGCTTTCAGAAGGCGGCATTGTGGATACTGATATTCCTCGTCGCCGTAACAATAGGTCAGAATTTGCTGAGCAGCCAGAACAAGGTACAGGAGATGACGGCGAACGGCTTCCTTACGCAATGGGAAGCCGGAAACGTCAAGACGCTCGACATATTGCCCGAAGGGGTGATTAAGGGCGAGCTCAACGACGGTACCAAGTTCCAGCTCTATTATTCCAGCGCGGCCGGGCTCATAGACGACGTGAAGAAGAACCCCGAGAAGTTCGCGAACACGACCGTCTCCGAGAAGCCCAAGACCAACGACTGGCTGCTGGTGCTGCTGCCCAACCTCTTCTTCATAGTGGCGCTGGGCCTTTTCTTCATGTTCATGCTGAACCAGATGCAAGGCTCCAACAACAGGGCCATGCAGTTCGGCAGGAGCAGGGCGAGGCTGCAGACCGACGCTAGGGGCAAGGTGACCTTCGCGGACGTAGCCGGCATAGACGAGGTCCAGGAGGAGCTCGCCGAGATCGTCGACTACCTGAAATATCCCAGGAGGTTCACCGACATGGGCGCCAGGGTCCCCAAGGGGATCCTGCTGATGGGCCCCCCCGGCACGGGCAAGACCCACATAACGAGGGCGCTCGCTGGTGAGGCGGGTGTCCCGTTCTTCTACATCTCGGGCTCCGACTTCGTCGAGATGTTCGTCGGAGTTGGCGCGAGCAGGGTGAGGGACATGTTCGCACAGGCGAAGAAATCCGCCCCTTGCATCATATTCATCGACGAGATAGACGCCGTCGGCCGCCAGAGGGGAGCCGGCCTCGGCGGGGGCCACGACGAGAGGGAGCAGACCCTCAACCAGCTGCTGGTGGAGATGGACGGCTTCGAGACGAACTCGGGCGTCATCGTGGTAGCGGCCACGAACAGGCCCGACGTGCTCGACCCGGCGCTTTTGAGGCCCGGCAGGTTCGACAGGCAGATAACGCTGGACGTTCCCGACGCGAAGGGACGCGAGGCCATACTCAGGATACACGCCAGGAACAAGCAGTTCGCAAGCGACATGGACATGAAGGAGCTGGCCAGGCGCACGCCCGGCTTCACAGGCGCGGACCTGGAGAACCTCCTCAACGAGGCCGCCCTTCTGGCCGTAAGGTACAGGATGAAGAAGATCAACATGGACATAGCGGACGAGGCCATCGAACGCATAGTCATGGGGCCCGCCAAGAAGGGCAGGCTCCTCACCGACAAGGAGAAGGACCTCGTTGCCTACCACGAGACGGGGCACGCTCTCCTGGCGAAGCTGCTTCCCGGCTCGGATCCCGTGGTGAAGGTCTCCATAGTCGGAAGGGGCAGCGCCGGAGGCTTCACGCTCGTGATACCCGAAGACGAGAGGAAGTTCAGGTACTCCTCCAAGGTGGACATACTGAACAACATCACGATGTCCCTGGGAGGCCGCGTGGCCGAGGAGCTGCGCCTGGAGGACGTGTCGACAGGGGCGTCCAAGGACTTGGAGAGGGCCACCGGCCTCGCCAGGAAGATGGTCGTCGAATACGGCATGAGCAATCTCGGGCCGATAACCTACGGCAGGCCCGAATCCCAGAACGTGTTCCTGGGCCGCGACATATCCAGGGAGCGCAACTACTCCGAGGAGATAGCAGCCCAGATAGACAAGGAAGTAAAGTGCATCATAGACGAGTGCTACGAAAAGGCGAGGAAGCTACTCGGCGACAACATCGACCGCCTGAAGAGGGTGGCCATGGTCCTCAAGGAGAGGGAGAACCTGGAGGGCACCGAGCTGGACCTCGTCCTGGAAGGCAAGGAGCTACCGCCCAAGGAAGCCCCGCAGGTGAGCACGCCTACACCGGACGCAGAGAACGAAAAGCAGCAGACGCAGGATGTCCGGGAACCTCAGGCCGATTTCGGAAGGAAGGCCGCAGAGCAGCACTGAGTGTCGAAGAATACTACCCATGTATGCCACCCGCAGCCCGGAAAAGGGCTGCGGGCCTGATAGATTTGCGTTACATTACCGGCTTCTGTACCGGATGATCAGGAGGGATATCGTGGACCTAATCGAATCACACCCTATTCTTGAGTTCGGGCATGGCAGGACGGTCAGCTTCACTTTCGACGGCAGGGCGATGGAGGGTTTCGAAGGAGAGCCCATAGCGGTAGCGCTACACGCCAACGGTGTAAAGGTGTACAGGTACAGCCCCGAGGCACACAGGCCGCGGGGTTTTTTCTGTGCCATAGGGAAGTGCAGCTCCTGCTTCATGGTCGTCGACGGCGTGCCCAACGTCCGGACCTGCGTGACTCCGCTGAAGGAGGGCATGGCGGTCATGACACAGCACGGCAGGGGCAGCGTGCCCATGCAGGAAAAAGGCGGTGAGCAGGGTGCGTGAGGTAGAACTGCTTGTAGTGGGAGGAGGCCCTGCAGGCCTTTCCGCCGCGGCCGAAGCCGCCGGCATGGGAGCTTCGGTACTCGTCGTTGACAGCGGGCCCAGGCTCGGCGGGCAGCTGATCAAGCAGACGCACAAGTTCTTCGGCAGCAGGGACGAGCATGCGGGGACAAGGGGCTTCAAGATCGCCGAGATGCTTATGGAAGAGATCGCCGGAAGGTCGGAGAAGGTAGAGACGATGACCGACACCACGGTGGTCGGATACTACAGGGAGGACGGGACGGTCTCCCTTACTTGCGGCGAGGAGGAGTATTTCCTCGTGAAGCCAAGGAAGATGGTCATCGCCGCCGGCGCACAGGAGCGGCTGATCCCGTTTCCCGGAAACGACCTGCCGGGCGTGTACGGGGCGGGCGCAGTCCAGACGCTCATGAACGTCTACGGCGTCGTGCCGGGAAGGAAAGTACTCATGGTAGGCGCGGGCAACATCGGGATAATAGTGGCCTACCAGCTGATACAAGCCGGCGTGGAAGTGGCGGCCGTCGTGGAGGCGACGCCGAGAGTAGGCGGCTACTGGGTGCACGCGGCCAAGATAAGGAGGCTGGGAGTTCCCATCCACCTGATGCACAGCATTAAGAGGGCGCTCGGGGAGGAATCGGTGGAAGGTGCCGCAGTCATGGGGCTGGACGACAAGTTCAGGCCCACAGGCAGCGAGTTTACCGTCGATTGCGACACGATCTGCCTGGCCGTCGGGCTGACGCCCACGGTGGAGCTTCTCTGGCAGGCAGGATGCAAGATGAAGTACGTGCCCCAGCTATGCGGGTACGTACCGGTCAGGGACCTCAACCTAAGGACCACAAACCACGACATATGGGTCGCGGGGGATTCGTCCGGCATCGAGGAGGCCAGCTCGGCGATGGTGGAAGGCAGGCTCGCCGGCTTCGGCGCGGCCGCCGCCCTCGGGTACAAGCCGAGGCCCGGAAGGTACGAGAGCTTCGTGGCGAGGCTGGACCACCTGAGGGCCGGGGAGGTCTGCGACAAGATAAGGGCGGGCCTTGAGTGCGTCATCTGCGAAGGAGGTAGCGACGATGTCTTTTACGAATGACGAGCTGCTGTACAACTCGGGCGTGCTGACAGGGCCCAGGGACGGCGTCGCAATGCCCGGGGAGGAGGCCTGGAAGGCGAAGCGGGGAGGGTATGTCGTGATCGAGTGCCCGCAGAGGATACCCTGCAATCCCTGCCATACGAGCTGCCCGACCGGTGCGGTGCTGCCTTTTGCCGACATAAACGACGTTCCGAAGGTGGACTACTCGAAGTGCACAGGGTGCGCAAGGTGCGTGGCGAAGTGCCCGGGCCTTGCCTGCTTCGTGGTCGACCTCGCCTGGAAGGAAGGCTGGGCGCTGATGAAGCTGCCCTATGAGATATTGCCGAAGCCCGTAAAGGGCATGGAGGTCGACTGCCTCGACAGGCAGGGCAGGATCGTGTTCCGCTCGAGCATCGAGCAGGTGCTGGAGCCGTTCAAGGACAGGACGTTCGTGGTGGCCGTCCCCGTGCCGTACGGCCTCAAGGACGACGTGCGCGCCGTAAGGGTGGTGGGCTAGCATGGCGGTAGACGAGAAGGTTTACATCTGCAGGTGCGAGGAAGTCACCCTGGACGAGGTGAGGGAATGGATAGCCAGGGGATACGATACGCCCGAGGAGCTCAAGAGGGTAACAAGGATCGGGATGGGGCCCTGCCAGGGCAGGGGCTGTACCGACATACTCGTAAGGGAGATAGCGAGGATGAGGGGCATACCGGTCAACGAGGTCAAGCCCCCCAGCTTCAGGCCTCCGGCGAAACCCGTCAAGCTGGGGATACTCGCCGAGGTTTCGAAGGAGGGTCGCGAAAGATGAGGACGAGCGCCGACGTAGTCATAATCGGAGGCGGAATAAACGGCGCCTCCTCGGCCTACAACCTCGCAAGGCTGGGCGTCAAGAACGTAGTCGTGCTGGAGAGGGACACCATCTGCGGAGGGTCGACCGGCAGGTGCGGCGCCGGGATAAGGGCCCAATGGGGCACCCTCATGAACTGCCAGATCGCCGCGAACGCCATATCCACGTTCGAGGGGCTGAAGGGCGAGCTCGGCATGGACATAGGGCTCAACCAGTGCGGCTATCTGATGGTAGCCTACAAGGACAGCGAATTCGAGCAGCTCAAGGAGAACGTCTGCCTGCAGAACTCCTGCGGGATAGAAAGCAGGGTCATAAGCAAGGCGGAGGCCTATGAGATATGTCCGGGCCTCTGGGCGGAGGACGCGGTCGGGTTCACCTTCAACGCGAAGGACGGCCACGCGGACCCGTTCCTTACGACATTCGCATACGTAGAGGCGGCCAAGCGCCTGGGAGTCGAGTTCGAAAGGTTCACCGAGGTCATCGCCATCAATACCGACAAGGACAGGGTGGAGTCAGTCACTACGTCGCAGGGCACGATAAGGACCAGGACGGTGCTCAATTGCGCGGGACCCTACTCGCAGATCGTGGGGAAGATGGCAGGGGTGGACCTCCCCGTCTACTCGGAGAGGCACGAGATACTGATAACCGAGCCCGTGGAGTCCGGCGTGTGCCCGCCCATGCTCATGAGCTTCTCAGGCAACTACTACATCCAGCAGAGGCCGCACGGGTCGATCATAGGAGGCTGCAGCCCGGAAGGGCACCCGCAGGACTTCGCGAACGACGTGTCATGGGATTTCCTCAGCCACATGGCGAGGGTGTTCACAAGGCTTCTGCCCAGGACCAGGAACATAAGGGTAGTCAGGCAGTGGGCCGGGATGTACAATATGACCCCCGACAGGCAGCCTCTTCTGGGCGGGACCGAGGTGGAAGGCTTCTACATCTCCTGCGGCTACTCGGGCCACGGCTTCATGCTGGCCCCGTTCACGGGCCGTCTGATGGCGGAGCTGATCGCTACGGGAAGGTCCTCGATGGACATCTCGATGCTGGACTACAAGAGGTTCGAGCGGGGCGAGCTAATCATCGAGCCGGCCGTCGTATAGCGGCGCCCGATCACAGGAACAAGGAGACGGCGCAGTAGAGCAGAAGCAGCGCCATTATCGCATTGACCAGCTTCCTGTGGCCTGTGAAGAACTTCTGGAACAGGGAGCCGAACAGTCCCCACATGAGTGTGGAGACAAGGCACATGGCCCCGAGCAGCGCCGCCAGGCCCACCATGGGCCAGATGGAGGTGAAGCTCGGGGTTATGTACACCGATGAGACGGTAAGCGCCATCAGCAGTCCTTTCGGGTTTATGAACTGCACCACCACGCCCGGCAGGAAGTTCCTTATGCCCGCCCTCGAATCGTCTTTGTGCCCGCCGGCGGTGAAGGTCTTCCATGCGAGGTAGAGTATGTAGGCGGCGCCTATTACGGTCACGATCGGTTCTACCGTCGGGACCACGGCATACAGCGCCGTGCTGAAAAGGCAGCTTACGACCACTATGACGAAGAAGCCGGCCATGACTCCGAAATCGAAGCCGATGCTGTTGAGTATGCCGAAGTTCGTGGCGTTGTTCATGGCCATGATGTTGTTGGGGCCGGGTGTGAATATCTGTATCACCGCGTATGAGAAGAATGCCGCGTAGTTCATTTCAGACTCCAGTCGCGCACCTTGCCGCAGGTGCTTTTCATGGAATATAACACATGGGGCGCAAAAATCAACATGCTTCCGGATATTACGTCCAAGGATTAGAGAAGGCCGGTCCGACCCCGGAGGACGGACCGGCCTTCAAGGAATCCCGGCCTTGTGAGCTACGAGGGCTGCTCGGTCAGGTTCTTCGCCCACTTCTCCTTCCGGAACAGGCTGTAGGCTATGCCGAGCTTCACGAACTCTGTGAGCTGGACGAGCAGGAACATGCCTATGAGCGGAAGGTCGGTGAACCTTGCGAGCGCCATCACATACGGGACCACGACCACCCACGAGTACAGCGAATCCATCAGCATGACTGACCTGGTGTCCCCCCCGGCCCTGAGTACGAAGAAGAAACCCGCGTTCGTAAGGTAGAAAGGCATCATGAAGGCGGAAATGAAGGTCAATATCCTCGCAGTCCACCTTACGTCATCCCCTACTTTGTAAGCCAAGGGGACCAGCGCCCCCGTCGTTATGTGCACCAGGAACAGGCAGAGCGATATGAATATGCCGAAGAGTATCAGCCTTCTCGCGTCCCTTTTGGCCTCTTCTATCCTGTTAGCCCCTAGGGCATGGCCGATTATTACAGACACGGCCGTGGCCTGGCCGGCGTTTACGATGAAGAACATGTCGTTTACGGTATACGCTATGTTCAGGGCGGCAAGGGCCAGCACACCCCTCGTGGAGTAGGCCTTGTACTGCATCGTGACCCCGGTGGACCACAGCAGCTCGTTCGTCACCAAGGGCAGGGACTTCAGGAATATGGTCCTGAAGAGGGCGGGCCTCACCTTGAAGATATGCGCCAGACGCGTACCGAACGGGCAGGTGTCCTTCCTCATCGCATAGTACAGCATGAGCAGTTCGACTACCCTTGCGATTACGGTCGCAAGGGCCGCTCCGCGCACTCCCATCCTCGGTGCTCCGAAGTTGCCGAATATGAGCACGTAGTTGAAGAACATGTTGGTGAACACCGCCACCATCGAAGGCACCATGGCGATTTTCGCCTGGCCTATGCTCCTGAACGAGCCCGAGGTGGATATACTGAACGCTATCGGCAGGTACGTCAGGAAGACCACCCTAAGGTATGCCACTCCCTCCGATATGGCCCCGGGATCGTCAGTGAAGTAGCCTATTATCCCGGGAGCGGCGAAGTAGGCGCCCGCCATGAAGACGAGGGCTATGGTAAGGGAAGCCGTGAGCATGAAACGGTAGCCCTGCTTCATGCCCTGCCTGTCCTCGGCGCCCCAGAACTGCGCGACGAAGAGGCCCCCTCCTCCTGCTATTCCGAACAGCATCAGCGTGTAAATGAAGAAGAACTGGTTGGCTATGCTGACGCCCGCTATAGACTGCGGGCCGAGCTGCCCGACCTGCAGGTTGTCGACCAGGTTGACCATGGTCGTGACGAACTGCTGCATGACTATGGGCGCCATGACCGCAAGCGCGTGTTTATAGAAAGCCTTGTCGGCTATGTGGGTCCTTATCCTCTTTGTCAGACTCTGCGCAGACATGATTACCTCCAATATTCGCGGACGGCAAAATTAAATACTACCAGTAGTGAACAATCCTGGCAAGCTCATTCGGCGGCTCGCAGGGGTATCGTCCGGCCCTGCGGGCTTTTCGGCTAAATGGCCGATAAAAAATGCCCCCGCCGCTCTTTCGCGCCGGGGGCTTCGACTCCGGGATGTCCCGGCTAGAAGGTCCATCCCACCCTCATTATGCCGAATTCCTTGTGCCCCCCCGACTCCGACTTGGTCAGCTCGCCCCTACATACGGAGAGGATCTCCCCGAATATCAGGCCGCCGGCTTCCGTGAGCGTCATGGTGCCGTCCATAACGGCGCTCAGGTCCAGGTCGGTATCGTCTTTCATATTTTCAAAGGTCGCCTTGTTGGCCGTCACCTTGATCACCGGCGCTATGGGGCTTCCGGTCGGCGTGCCCAGGCCCGTTGTGAACACTATTATCTGCGCGCCCCCGGCCAGCATCCCAGTCATCGAATCGACGTCCTGCCCTGGAGTGTCCATCATATAGAGGCCCCTTGCGTCGCTTCCGATCCCTCCGGCGTAGGGGAGCACCCCCATCAACGTTGACCTGCCGGCCTTGAGTATGCACCCCAGGGACTTCTCCTCTATGGACGAGATGCCTCCTCTTATGTTTCCCGGCGTAGGTTGCGTGCCCCTAAGGTCGGTGCCCATCGAGACCGCCCTCTTTTCTGTCTCTAGGACGATCCTGAGTAGTTCGGATGCCACTTCCTTGTCGACGGCCCTTCCGGCAAGCAGCTCCTCGGCGCCTATCAGCTCAGTCGTCTCGGAAAGGACGGAAACCCCGCCCAGTCCCACCAGTATGTCGGAGGCGACACCCAGCGAAGGGTTCGCGGCTATGCCGGACGTCGGGTCGGATGCGCCGCACTCAAGTCCTAAAACGAGCTCCGACACGTCGAAGGGCTCCTTCTTCATCGCAGCCAGGAAGCCAGCCAGCTTCCGGGCCTTTGCGAGCCCCTCGGCCACGGCCTTTGCGGTCCCGCCGCTCTTCTGTATGATTACCGTCTCAGTATCCTTCCCGGTCGCGCTTATTCCTCCGGCGATCTCCAAAGGGTCCATGCCCTCGCAGCCGAGCCCGATCACAAGGCAAGCACCCACGTTCGGGTTCCTGCCCATGCCGATGAGGGTCCTTGCGGTCTGAGCGTAATCCTCGCCCATCTGGCAGCAGCCGTTAGGATGGAGCAGGGCGACCGCCCCTGGAACTTGCGCTGCGATCCTTGATGCCACTTCGCCCGCGCATACGGAAGCCGGTATTATCGCGAGGTGGTTCCTTATCCCGTGCCTTCCCGTCGGCCTTCTGTACCCTTCGATCATGCGTCCTTGAAGCTCCATCAGGCTTCCCTCCTTGCACGGAGGCTGGCCATGTTGTGCACGTGCACGTGGTCGCCCTTGCGAATGTCAGAAGTCGCGCATCCGATGGGATGGCCGTACTTAGTGACCTGCGAGCCGGCAGGTATGTCCTCCGAGGCCACCTTGTGGAAACGCGCAATATCGCAGTAGGCCGCAAAGGACAAGCCCGTTCCCGCTATCTCTATCAACTGCCCGCGGACTACGTCTTCGAGCACGGTCGCAACGTTATCGGAGCTGTCCGCCGCCAGGGCCTTCGCCATTTTCGCACCCCCGTATGAGAAATGTCCCGGGGTGGTTATCCAAAACCGCCCGTACTGATAGAATAATACAAAAGGAGGACGTTTGGCATCCGAAAAGACGTTATTGAAGTTATAGGGGCAGCAAAAAGGGGGTGTCATGGTTGGGAAGGTACGATAGGCACATAGGCCTGCCGGGATTCGACGGGGAAGGGCAGGCGAGGCTGGCGGGGTCTAGCGCACTTGTCGTCGGCGCGGGCGGGATAGGGTCCCCTCTGCTTTATTACCTGGCCGCCGCAGGCGTTGGCACGATAGGCATAGTAGACTCCGACATAGTGGAGCTCTCCAACCTGAACAGGCAGATACTGCACTTCACGTCCGACATAGGGGAAGTGAAGGCAGCTTCCGCGGCATACAAGATCTCCCAGCTGAATCCGGAGGTCAAGGTAGTGATTCACGCCGTGAGGCTCGACGATGAGAACTCCGTCGATATCGCGGCGGGATACGACATAGTACTGGGCGCCGTCGACAACCACGAGACCAGGAGGGTGCTCAACCGCGCGTGCGCGACCGCCGGAAGGCCCTACATAGACGGTTCGGTGACGGGCTATACGGGGATGGTGGGCCTCTTCGTGCCCGGCAAGGGCCCCTGCAGGGCCTGCCTGATACCTGAGGAGGACGACGGCGACAGGGCGGAGGCCCCTCCGGTGCTGGGCGCGGTGGCGGGGATGGTCGGCTCGATGATGGCCGCGGAGACGATCAGATACCTTGCGGAGAAGGGTGGCCTGCCGGCAGGCAAGGTGGTATATTTCGACGTACATTCGGGAGTGTATGAGTCTTTCGAGCTGGCGAAGAGGGAGAAATGCCCTGTATGCGGCAACGTCTGACCGGACGGCGCGTTTCTTGAACAAATGACGGCATGGAAGCATAATTGATTACGGTACCGGAAATGGCCGGCCTGACGGCCGGTGAAGGATATCTAACATAACGAGGGGGTTTACTCATGCGCAACAAGGAGATGCTGCTGATACCAGGACCTACGCCGGTGGCGGACGAAGTATATGACGCATTGTCCATGGAAACGAGGGCACACACCGATCCCAGGTTCGTCGCCGTCTACAAGGACGCCCTGTCCATGACGAGGGAGCTTTTCAACTGCGATGGGCAGGTCTTCGTCATCGCAGGATCGGGCACGCTGTCTATGGAGATGGCGGTGGTAAACACCGTGGCCCCGGGAGAGAAGCTCCTGGTAGTGAGCCACGGCTACTTCGGGGACAGGTTCATCCAGCTGGCAGAGGCATTCGGCATCAAGGTGGAGGCCGTGAAGTCGAAGTGGGGCGAGCACGTCGACGTAGCGGAGGTTGAGGACAAGCTGGCTAAGGGCGGCTTCAAGGCGGTCACCGTCACGCACGTCGATACCTCGACCGGGGTGGAGGCCGACCTGGAGAGACTGGTACCTGCGATCAAGAAGAGCGGCGCGCTGTTCATACTGGACGGAGTGTGCGCTTCTGCGGCCATCGAGGAGGACATGGGGAAGGCCTACGGAGGCAACCCTGAATATAGGATTGACGTTGTCCTGACAGGAAGCCAGAAGGCGATAGGCGTACCTCCCGGACTTGCGATAGTGGCGTTCGGGAAGAAGGCCCTTGCCGCAAGGGAGGCTTTGGGCAGGGTGAGCGCGTACTACGCCGACATAAAAATGTGGGCGCCGATAATGGAGAATCCTTCCAAGTACTACGCGACCCCGGCTGTCAACATGATATACGCGTACGATGCCGGCATGAAGGCCGTGTTCACTGAGGGGCTCAAGAAGAGGTACGCAAGGCACAGGGCTTACGGCAAGGCGGTAAGGGCGGCTCTTGCGACGTACGGGCTCAAGGCCCTGGCCCCTGATGCGATAGCGGCACCCACGCTGACGACGGTGCTTCATGTCGAGGGCACGGACGATGCGGCGTTCAGGGCAGCATTGGCCAAGAAGGGCATGATAGTGGCCGGCGCTTTGGCATCGCTTGCCGGGAAGGCCTTCAGGATAGGGCATATGGGAAGCACGACGCCCGAGATGCTGGAGAAGGCGGTGCTCTACATCGGCGAGGCGATGGAGGAGCTCGGCATGAAGGTAGACAAAGAAAACGCGGTCGACACCTTCAGGAAGGCGTACAGAGCCTAAAAGAGGATATAACAACAAGGCCGGGAGGGGAATCGTTATTACCCCCCGGCCTTTCTATGTCCGTAGTCGCCTAGAAGCGGTAGCCTGCGGCCAGTTTCATGAAGAATATGCCGGGCACCTCGTACTCCGCAGGCACGGCGGGTACCACGAAGAACTCATATCCTGCCTCGAGAGCCAGCCTGAAGCTTCCCGGGGTGTACTCGAACCCTGCCGTGGTGTGCATGTTGAACACCGGCACGGTGACCGCAAGAGCCGGTTCAGGAACTTTGAAAAATAGCATCATGACGCCCGGCGCCACGTTGATGTAGGGCTTGAACTGCGGGTGTACGTTGAAATAATACCTGAACAGGCCATTCAGCCTCATGGAGAAGAACACCTCGGGCAACACGAGGTCCATTATCGAAAAGAGTCCCAGGTCCGCGCCCAATCCGAAGTTGCCCAGCCTTCTTTCGTACTCCACCCCGAAGAACGTGAAGGAGAAGGATCCGAAAAGGCTTATCGCGTTGCTGCTCCCGGCCTCTGATGCGGCCGAGAGGCAAAGGACGATCACAATTGCCAGTGAAAGGATTATGAGCGCCCTTTTCATGCCCCCACCCCTCTTTCAAGTGTCACTCCGTACACGCTCGCCATCGGAATCGTATAGTTAGATAATCTAAATGTTCATTCTACGAACGGTAATGGATTCCTTCATTCGGATTAGCTCGAATTCCGCAACGGGGCGTCAATGAAGGCATGCATGGGAAATCGAAAAGGTGTGCGGGGAAAAGAAAGGAGGAGGCCCGTGCCTCCTCCGGTTCCTTAGCCGGGTTAAGGTCTAGAAGCGATAGCCAACGGCCGCCTTCGCGAAGAAGAGCCCGCCTGACGATACGGCGACAGGATCCGGGACGCTTATGGCCAGGAGCTCGTAGCCGCCCTCAAGGGCGATCCTGAAGTTGCCAGGCGTATACTCGACGCCCAGTGTCATGGGCATGTCGAACATGGATGCGGCAACTGCGCCCGGTTCGGGCAAGAAGATCATGAACGCTCCGGGGGCGATGCTTATGTACGGTTTGATCTGCGGGCTGAGGTTAAGGTAATACCTCAGTATCGCATTCGTCCTCATTGCGAACGGATATACCTGGTCCAGCATAGAATTCGGATTGAGGAACATATTCGCCTCAAGGCCGAGGCCGAAGTTGCCGAGCCTTCTTTCGTACTCCAGCCCGACGATCGTGGTTCCCCAGTTTGCTGTGAGGCTGATCGTGTTGTTCTTGGCCATCGAGACCACGGACAGGGCAAGTACCATCGTCATCGCGAGAACTACCGTGAAAAGCTTCTTCATGTTATCCTCCTTCTCTGACTTGGGATTCTGAAACGCAGTCCCGAGAGAATGGCGATATGCCATCTCACGGAGCTTTTGTTAGTCTCATTCGGCATCCTATCAGGTTATCCTCTTTTTGTCGCCTCTGAAACATAAATAAAGCAGGCACAAGCCCTTGCCGTGCCTGCTTCATGCTCAATTCGAGACCGCGGGCCTACCGCTCGGACAATTCTATAAGGACGCCCCCGGTCGCCTTGGGATGTATGAACGCGATCTTGGCTCCTCCGGCCCCGTACCGGGGCACCTGGTCGATCAGCGGAACGCCCGCGGCCTTGAGGGCCTCGAGGGCCTTAGCTATGTCGTCCACCCTGAATGCTATGTGCTGGATGCCGCCCCTTCCTCCGTTCTTCTCTATGAACTTCGCGATGGGACCCTCCGGGTCAGTGGATTCGAGGAGTTCGACCTCTGTGTCCCCTATAGGCAGGAAGCCGACCTTGACCTTCTGCTCGGCGACTTCTTCGACACCGGCGAGTTTCATTCCCATGGCCTCATACATCTTGGCGCCTTCTTCGAGGCTGGTGACAGCTATTCCAATATGGTCCACCTTAAGAGCCTTCATATAATAGCCCCCTTTTCGATAATCCTCTTGAAGATCCTCTCAGTCGCCTCGTAGGGCGTCATCTGCCTCCTGGAGACGGAAGCGTAGAGCTCGCCGGCCAGCTCGCCGTCTTCTCCCTCGGAACCCAGCCGCTTCATCAGGCGGTCGGCCAGCATCCTCGTGACGACCAGCTCGGCATGCCTGGCCCTTCGTTTTTCGAGTATCCCGGCATCCTTGAGCCAGCCGTAGTAATCGTCTATCTCTGCGACCAGCTCGTCGACGCCTTCGGAGGTCTCGGCGTTCGTCATGAGCACCTTCGGCCTTCTCGGCAGCTCGTGCCCCAGGTCCAAGGCATATTCCAGCTCCGCCTTCGTCCTGTCTGCGCCGGGCCTGTCCATCTTGTTGACGACGAAGACATCCCCGATCTCCATGATGCCCGCCTTTATTATCTGTATCTCGTCGCCAAGGCCGGGGACGTTAAGCAGCACCACGAGGTCCGACAGGCTCGAGATCTCGATCTCCGATTGTCCCACGCCAACGGTCTCAACAAGGACGTAGTCGTAGCCCGCCGCGTCCAGCACGTCGACCGCCGCCGCGGTCCCCCTGGACAGGCCGCCTAGATGCCCCCTCGTGCCCATGCTCCTTATGAAGACGCCGGGGTCCGCATTGTGCCTTTGCATACGGACCCTGTCGCCAAGCACCGCCCCTCCCGTAAACGGGGACGTGGGGTCCACCGCTATAACGCCCACCTTGTTGCCGAGCTGCCTCAGCTTGGACGCGAGCTTGTCGACTAGCGTGCTCTTGCCGCCCCCGGGAGGCCCGGTTATGCCGATAACCTTCGCTTTGCCGGTTCTTCCGTAGAACATGGAATAGGCCTCCTCGTAACCGGAGGCCTCGTTCTCCACGAGCGATATCAGCCTTGAGACCGAACGAACGTCACCTGCGATCGCCCCGTCGACAAGCTGCCTTGCTTTCTCTATGCGGTCAGCCTGGGACATGTCATTTCCTCTTTATGTTCTCGCGTATGAACTCCGCGGTCTTGGTGGTCGGCGTACCGGGCGTGAACACCGCCGCTATGCCCTTGGCAATAAGGCCGGGGATGTCCTCGTCCGGGATGACCCCCCCTCCTACCACTAGAACGTCGTCGGCGCCCTTCTCTTTGAGCAGGTCGACTACCTTGGGGAAGAGGTGGTTGTGCGCGCCCGAGAGTATCGAGAGCGCCACGCAGTCCACGTCCTCTTGTATAGCGGCCGACACTATCTGCTCCGGTGTCTGCCTCAGTCCGGTGTAGATTACCTCCATGCCGGCATCCCTCAGCGCCCTTGCGACTACCTTGGCGCCCCTGTCGTGCCCGTCGAGGCCCGGTTTGGCCACCAGCACCCTGATCTTCCTGTCCATATCCTAAGCCTCCTTACATGCCAGCCGGCTTGTACTCGCCGAACACTTCGCGCATCACGTCGCAGATCTCGCCTAGCGTGGCGTACTGCTTTACGGCTGCAAGTATCGGCGGCATTAGGTTGTCCGTGCCCGTAGCGGCGGCCCTAAGGGCCTCAAGCGCTGCCTTGACGGCGGCGTTGTCCCTTCTTGCCCTGATAGACTTCGTCTTCTCGCACTGGGCCCTTCCTACGGCCTCGTCGACCTTGAGCAGGCCCTTGGGGGCAGCTTCCTTTATCTGGAACTTATTCAGCCCGACGACCGTCCTGTCTCCGCTTTCGATGGACATCTGGTACTTGTAGGCGGAATCTTCGATCTCACGCTGTATGAAGCCCTGCTCTATGGCCCTGACGGCGCCTCCGATCTCATCGATCCTCCTGATGTAGTCGGCAGCCTGCTCTTCGATCTTGTCGCACAGCGATTCAAGGTAGTAGCTGCCCGCAAGCGGGTCCACCGTGTCGCAGACGCCGCTTTCGTAGGCTATTATCTGCTGGGTCCGTAGGGCAATCCTCACCGAATCTTCTGTCGGAAGGGCGAGGGCCTCGTCCCTGGAGTTCGTGTGCAGAGACTGCGTCCCGCCGAGTACTGCGGCGAGCGCCTGCAGTGTGACCCTGACCACGTTGTTGTCGGGCTGTTGCGCCGTAAGCGTGCAGCCGCCCGTCTGGGTATGGAACCTAAGCATCAGGGAACGCGGGTTCTTCGCGCCGAACCTGTCCCTCATGATCTTGGCCCACAGGCGCCTGGCGGCCCTGAACTTGGCGATCTCCTCTAGGAAGTCGTTGTGGCTGTTGAAGAAGAACGAGAGCCTGGGGGCGAAATCATCGACGTTGAGCCCCGCTTTTATCGCCGCTTCGACGTATG
Organism: Firmicutes bacterium ADurb.Bin153; assembly: GCA_002070415.1. Taxonomy (GTDB): domain Bacteria; phylum Bacillota; class DTU025; order DTU025; family MWDF01; genus MWDF01. The sequence goes on along the minus strand of MWDF01000015.1, from coordinate 1,490 downwards.
CGATACCATCAGCGAGGGTGAAGGCGACTTCCTGCACCGCGGTCGAGCCCGCTTCGCGGATGTGGTAGCCTGAGATGGAAATCGTGTTCCACTTCGGCACGTTGTCCTTGCAGTAGGCGAAGATGTCGGTGATCAGCCTCATCGAGGGCTGGGGCGGGTAGATGTACGTGCCGCGCGCTGCGTATTCCTTAAGGAGGTCGTTCTGGATCGTGCCGTCGAGCTCCTTGGAAGGCACACCCTGCTTTTCGCCCACGGCGATGTACATGGCGAGAAGCACGGCGGCGGGGGCGTTGATCGTCATGGACGTCGAAACCTTGTCGAGGGGTATGCCGTCGAAAAGGGTCTCCATGTCTGCGAGCGAGTCTATCGCGACTCCGACCTTGCCGACTTCTCCCATGGAGAGCTCGTTGTCAGAATCGTATCCGATCTGGGTGGGGAGGTCGAAAGCCACAGACAGTCCGGTCTGGCCGGATCCAAGGAGCATCTTGTAGCGCTTGTTGGATTCTTCCGCGGAGGCGAAGCCTGCGTACTGCCTCATCGTCCAGAAACGGCCGCGGTACATGGTAGGCTGGACGCCGCGCGTGAATGGGAATTCGCCAGGGAAGCCTAACTGTTCCTCATAGTCTTTACCTTCCAGGTCGACGGGCGTGTAGAGCGGCTTTATGGGAATTCCCGAGCCGGACTCGAAGCGCTCACGCCTCTCCTTCTTCCTGGGGTCGGCGACCGATTTCTCGTACACTTCTTCGTACCATCTGCCGGTCGTCTCCTTGATACGATCCTTCAATGTATACACCCCCATGCGTGCATTGCTTACACATGTATTCATTTTATCATAAAGCAGTCCGTTTACCGTATTTTGCTATGTATTGGACGAAAGACACAGCGCATGGCTGGCTGGCCTTTTGGGAAAAAGGGGTGCGCGGGGGCATCAAAGGATCTGGTTCTTATTAATCGGCAGATTCATCATTAAAACGACTATGCACTAAGAATGAACGGGAGATTGTCCGTCAATTCAAATAAAGAAGAAAGAGGGCATAGATCGCATATACTGATATAGGAGATACCCTGAGTATGGAGCCGAGTGAAACGGTTTTCGGGCAGTCCGCTTCGATTATAGAACCCGGTATTCGTGACTGAACGCACATTCTAGTTAGAACTCTATTGCATTTAGCTAATGAGCATAACAGAAATTACTTTATCAGTATGGCATGTACTGATGTGGTACGGAATACAAAATATAATAAAAATGTGTATGGAATAAAAAGGGTCAAGTCCCAATCTATGTGTAAATTCAATCCCGGCGCCACAGCTTAGACTGCCTTAAGGCTGACCAGACGCTCGGTTTCAATCCCTCGGTAATTCGACATATCAAGGTATCTCTTGCCGTTCTGCCATTGGCTGCTCTGATCCATCAATATCGCCCCAAGCAGCCGAGCCGCCGATTCTGCGCTGGGGAATATCCTGATGACGCGCTCGCGACGCCTGACTTC
>MWDF01000014.1 GCA_002070415.1 Firmicutes bacterium ADurb.Bin153 | reverse complement strand
TTTCGGGGCCAGTATAGTGAACATGTTGCGACCCTCAATCATCGGGGGCCTTTCTACTACAGCGACTTCGCTCAGAAGCTCGGTAAGCTTCAACAGGTGCCTCTGGCCTAGCTCGGGATGGGCCATCTCGCGGCCTCTGAACCTGATGGTCGCCTTCACCTTGTCGCCTTCCCTCAGCCATTTGTCGGCTGCCTTGTACCAGACGTTGAAGTCATGCTCGCCGATCTTCACACTCATCCTGATTTCCTTGACGTCGACCACATGCTGCTTCTTCCTGGCCTCGCGCTCCTTCTTCGTCTGCTCGTACTTGAACTTGCCATAGTCCATGATCTTGCATACGGGAGGCTTGGCGGCAGGCGCTACTTCAACGAGGTCCAGGTTCCTGTCCACGGCGGCTTTGACGGCATCCCTTATGTTCATGATCCCCAGCTGCTCTCCGTCCTCCGTAACCACGCGCACTTCCCTCGAGCGTATCTCGTCGTTGATGTAGAGTTCTTTGCCGATAGTTATTCACCCCCATAAAATTAAAGGCCGGGCAGATACATCCGCCCGGCCTCAAGCCTTACTGTCGTAAACCGGACCTCAAATCGCGGTACGGTGAGAAGCGGATGCTTCTTCTTGTTTCAATTCTTAGTTATGTTACCAATTTGCGGCCGCCATGTCAAGCAAAGCGCGCTCTCCGTTGCTCCTCAGGCACCTTAGCTTTCTTAGGTTGCCTATTCACTGTCTGATTTCGAATGTACTTTTTAATGAGGCAACGAGGCGGACGGCCCTCGTCTACGCCTTTATCGTGACCTCATCCTTCAGCATCCTCGAGAATTCATCCAACGGCATGGGGCCCAGGTCCCCGCGCTTCCTGCAGCGGACCGATACGGTGCCGGCTTCTTTCTCCTTCGCCCCCATCACCAGCATGTACGGCACCTTCTCCATCTGGGCCGCCCTGATCTTGTAGCCGATCTTCTCTCCGCTCCTGTCGACTTCCGCCCTGAAACCGCGCGCCTTGAGGAGGGATGCGACCTCTTCGGCGTAATCCAGCTGCGCGTCGGATATGGGAAGGATCTTCACCTGGACCGGGGCGAGCCATGAAGGCAGTGCGCCGGCGTGCTTCTCTATCAGTATCGCAAGAGTCCTCTCGTAGCAGCCTACCGACGTGCGGTGGATGACATAGGGCCTCTTCTTTGTCCCGTCGCTGTCGACGAAGCTCATGTCGAACCTGTCGGGCTGTACGAAGTCTATCTGCACGGTAATGAGGGTATCTTCCTTGCCGTAGACGTTCCTCATCTGGATGTCCAGCTTCGGCCCGTAGAAGGCGGCCTCCCCCACGGCCTCGTAGTAGTCGATGCTGAGGCTGTCCAGGATCTGCTTCATCCTCGCCTCGCTGTCCTCCCAGGCCTGCGGGTTGTCGATGTACTTGCCCCTGTTGTTGGGATCCCACTTGGAGAACCTGTATGTCAGCTCGTCGTCCAGGCCGATGGCCTTCATGATGTAGTGCACGAGGCTCACGACCCCGCGGAACTCGTCAGCCAGCTGGTCTGGCCTGACAATCAAGTGCCCCTCTGAGATGGTGAACTGCCTTACCCTGATAAGTCCGTGCATCTCGCCCGAAGATTCGTTCCTGAACAGGGTGGATGTCTCCGAGTACCTTATGGGCAGGTCCCTGTAGCTCCTGAGCGCGCTGTTGTAGATAATGAACTGGAACGGGCACGTCATCGGCCTCAGGGCATATACGTCCTCGCCCTTGGACTCGTCGCCCATGAGGAACATCCCGTCCTTGTAGTGGGACCAGTGGCCCGACACCTTGTACAGGTCGCTCTTGGCCATGTAAGGGGTCTTGGTGCTCTGGTAGCCCCTCTTCTCCTCTTCGTCCTCGACGAAGCGCTGGAGGATCTGGATGACCTTGGCTCCCTTGGGCATGATGAGAGGCAGCCCCTGCCCGACGAGCTCGCTGGTTGTGAAGTAGCCGAGCTCACGGCCTATCTTGTTGTGGTCGCGCTTCTTGGCCTCCTCCACGGCTTCGAGGTAACCTGCCAGCGCTTCCTCCGAGAAGAACGCCGTCCCGTAAATCCTCGACAGCATCGGCTTCTTTTCATCACCGCGCCAGTACGCGCCGGCGACTTGTGTCAGCTTGAAGGCCGGTATCATGCCCGTCGACTTAAGGTGCGGGCCCCTGCAAAGGTCGGTGAAGTCCCCCTGGCTGTAGAAAGATGCGGTGTCCCCGTCCAGTTCCGAAGCCAGTTCGGCCTTGAATACCTCACCGATCTTCTCCATCCTGATGACCGCCTCGTCCTTGCTCGTCTCGCTGTGGACGATCGGGATGTCCTCCCTGATGATCTTCTTCATCTCGGCCTCTATGTGTTCCAGGTCGTCCGGTGTGAACGGCACCGACTTCTGGAAGTCGTAGTAGAAACCATTCGAGATCGAAGGGCCAATCCCGAGCTTCACATCCGGGAACAGCCTCTTTACGGCCTGCGCCATCACGTGCGAGGCGGTATGGCGAAGGACTTCCAGCTCCTCCGGGCTATGTGCGGCCGCGTCGGCCGGCAACTTCCCTTCCTTTGACATTTACGACACCTCCAAAAAGAAAATCCGTCCCTTGACGGGACGGACATAATCCGCGGTTCCACCCGAATTGCCAGCACTTGTGCCGACCTCTCGTACGGCTTTAACGGCGCCTTCCGTGAGACCTTGCGGACCTTGCGGTCCATCGGCCCAGGCTCCGGGGTGGTCTTACTCCGTTCTCGCCCGCCGGGCTCACAGCCTGCGGCCCACGCGTCTCTTTGGCGATTTGCGGTATATTTCCCCTTCATGGCCTTTCTTTTTATAAATGCTATATCCTTGAGTGCCATTAGTCAAGGCCGGCTGCGCCGAAAAAAGAAAAGCAGGCCTTGCGGCCTGCTAAATATGGTGGGACGCAGTGGGGTCGAACCACTGACCTCAACGATGTCAACGTTGCGCTCTAACCAACTGAGCTAGCGCCCCATTTGGAGGCGACACCCGGATTTGAACCGGGGAATCGCGGTTTTGCAGACCGCTGCCTTACCACTTGGCTATGTCGCCCTGGCCCCGATCCAACGGGTGCTTCCTTAAAGCCTATGGAGCGGAAAACGGGATTCGAACCCGCGACCCTCGCCTTGGCAAGGCGATGCTCTACCGCTGAGCTATTTCCGCAAGTTTCCAAGGAATGGTGCCGAGGGGCGGAATTGAACCGTCGACACGGGGATTTTCAGTCCCCTGCTCTACCATCTGAGCTACCTCGGCATTATTGGCGGAAGCGACGGGAGTCGAACCCGCGATCTCCTGCGTGACAGGCAGGCATGTTAGACCACTACACCACGCCTCCGCGAACGTCGCAAGCTTCCTGGTGGGCGAAACAGGACTCGAACCTGTGACCCCCTGCGTGTAAAGCAGATGCTCTGCCAGCTGAGCTATTCGCCCCGGTTCTGCAAGCGATGCTTTTATATTATAACCTGCGTACTTGGAGGATGCAATATCATTTATCCCCTCAAAAGCCGTGCCGTTGACGCTCAATTGCCTGCTAAAGGCGATTTGCGCAATTGTCCCGCGATGAACTTGCGCCCGTAATTGAACAGGAATTGGTTCGCAAAACCCGCAAGGCCCCCGAAAGCCTCATCGGCCCATTGCCTTATCCGCTTGTGGCTGACCTTGCCGTCATCGAAGTACAGGCGCCTGACTATCCTCTCTATCCATACGTCGACGGGGAACGCCTCGTACTTGCCCATCGAAAAGAGGAGGATGCAGTCGGCCACCTTTTCGCCGATGCCGTGAAGCTTTAGCAGCTCCTCCTTCGCGGCCGGATAATCCATGCTCGAGATGCAGTCCAGGTCTATCGAACCTTCCAGGACCCCTCTGGCGGCCTCGCAGATCCCACGGGTCCTGAACCCCGCCTTGCAGGCCCATATGCCTTCGTGTCCTGCGTCCACGAGCTGGTCAGGCCCGGGGAACATGCTGTAGCTGCCCAGTGGGCCTTCCGCCTTGTCCCCGTACATCTCGGAGAGGTTGTCCATCACCCTTGAGATGTTGGCAACGCCGTTATTCGCCGAGATTATGAAGGCGATCAGCGTCTCCCACGGCTCCTGTCTCAGCGTCCTAAGCCCCGAGGATGCCGCCACGGCGCGGCCCATCACGTCGTCGTACGACGCCAGCCTTGATTCTATGGCATCCTGGTCCACGTCGGCCGCCAGGTATCTCGCCATGAGAACGGCATCACGCACATCCTCGGCGCCCTCCAGGAACAGGCCGTCCTGCCTTTGCCTCAATCTCAGCTGCCTGCCGAAGACCACACCCTGGTAGGCGCCGTCGATCTTCTTCCATCTGAAGGCCTGCCCGCCGCAGAGCGTGGATTCGAGGTCGCAAGCGCCTTGCGGCCTGAGGAGGTAGCCCCCCTCGACGCCGGTTATGTACCTATCCGCCTGCGGGCCTATCTTATAGTGCATTCCCCAGCATCTCCACAAGCAGCTTTATTATCTTCCCGAGCTCCTGCTGCGCCTCGCCGTACCCGGCCCAATCCGATGACTTCAAACACTCCTCTGCCTTGACGAAAAGCCTTTCAGCCTCGGCGGCCAGCGCCTTCGGATCTTCCGTCACCGCGGCTTTGATCCCAAGGTCGGCCTCGCTCTCTCCGATCAGCATGGCGAGCGACTCGGCAAGCGAGCTGCCCATGGCTATGCGCGTCCCGTCGGACACCAGCACCAACTTGAGCTGCGGCAACTGGCTCCTCTCCGCTGCAAGGAATATTGGCTCGACATAGAGGACCGAATGGTCGATGGGATATACCAGGAGATTTCCCCTTATCACGCTTGAGCCCTTCTGGTTCCAGAGCGCGAACAGCTTGGAGACCTCCGAATCCTGGTCAATCTGCGATTCTATCTGCATCGGCCCGTAGAATATCCTCTGTTTCGAGAACTTGTATACGACCGCCCTGCCGTACTCGTCCTTGTCGCACAGCCCTGCCAGCCAGGAGACCATGTTGTTCTTCTTGGAGGGCGTAAACGGTATCATCGCCAGGAATTTCTGCCCTTCGTCGGCGAGGCCGGGCAATGCCATATTGACGTAGTACGGGCTCACCTCGGTCGTGCCCGAGCCGTACACTTCGACGGGTATGCTCCACAGGTCCTCCTTGTTGTAGAAGACCGACGGGTCCTCCATGTGGTAGACCGCGTACATCCTCGCCTGGGCCAGGAACATGTCCTCCGGGTACCTGTAATGGGACCTTATGTCCTCGGGCATTGCGGAGCCCTTTTCGAACAGGCCCGGGAATATCCTGGAATACGCCTGGGCAAGGGGATCCTCCTCGTCGATGATATAGAAGGTGACAGAGCCGTCGTATGCGTCGACCACGGCCTTTACGCTGTTGCGCATGTAGTTGGGCCCCCTGCCCCATGCGACGTATCCTTCAAGGGGCTGTGAATAGGGATAGGCGTCCGTATAGGTGTATGCGTCCGCCACCCACTTCAGCCTCCCTTCGGATATCACGATGTAGGGGTCCTGGTCGTACCACAAGAAAGGCGCAAGGCTCCTTAGCCTCTCGTTTATCTGCCTCTTGTACAGCATGCGGCTTTCTTCGGTAAGGTCGGCGGAAAGAAGCATCTTCACCGTCCCGAACCTGTACGAGAAAGCAAGCTTCCTGAAGAACGTGTCAATCGCCACGCCCCCGTCTCCCTGCCATCTCGTCTCGGCGTTCTGCTCTCCCATGGGATAGTCGAACTCGTCGGTGTTCGTGTCCACTATCGCATAGTCGTTTGTCATCTCCCCGAAGTAGATCTCGGGCCTTGTGATGCCGAAAGCCGCGTTGCCCGCAGGAGGGATGTCCTTCAGGAAATAAGTGGGAAGCCCCTCCGAGGTCGCCTCATTCACGGGACTGATGACAAGGCCGTAGCCGTGGGTGTATTTCAAGTGCCTGTTTATCCACGTCTGTGCCTGCTGCGGCAGGCTGTCGACATCCATCTCCCTCGCGGTGAGCATGACCTGCCTCATCCTGCCGTCTACCGTATACCTGTCTATGTCCACGTCGTAAAAGCTGTAGTAAAGCCTCATCTCCTGCAGCTGGGACAATGTCGACAGAAGAGGCTGCCAGTCCCACAGCCTTATGTTGTCCACCGTGCGCGAGTTGGCCGCAAGGTCCGCAGACGTTATGTCCCCGTCCGATACGAAGTCCCTCTCCTCTATCTTGTCCAGGTTGTAGGCGGCCCTGGTCGCCTTTATGTTGTACTCGATGAACCTCTTCTCGGCGGCCAGTTCGTTGGGCTCCACATACCACTGCTGTACCAGGCCGGGCACCACGGTGCCGGCGAGGAAGGATCCTGCCGCCATTATCGCACCGGCCGCTATCACCGGCTTGAGCCCCTTGCCCCTTATCAGTGCGTACGCAATAAGGCCAGCCGCGACGAGGCACAGCGCCATCATGACCTTAAGCCCCGGCAGCGTGCCGTAAAGGTCCGCATAGCTCGCCCCGAACGCCACTCCCCTGGGCGAGTAGACCAGGTTGTACATATCCAGCAGATAACCTGCCGCCCTGACCGCAAAAGCTATGAGTACCAACATTATGAGATGGTTGCGCTGGCCAATGCTGATCCTCATGTACTTCATCCTGTAGGACCTGCGCTTCCTGGCCCCGAACGGGCCGGGCATGTCCATGTCGTAGGGCTCCGCTTTCACGGCCCCTATGAGGTAGGCTATGCCCGCTGTGGCGATCGCCGTCACGGCTATCTGCATGGCGCCTCCGTACAGGAACGAGAACAGCGGCATCTTGAACACGTAGAAGGATATATCTAGCCCGAATATCGGATCGCTGCTCCCGAAGCTCGCCGCGTTCAGGAACTGCTGGACTTTCATCCAGCTGGCGCCCATGGAGAAGCCTGCCGCAAGGCTTGATATGAAAGCCGCGGTAAAGGCCATGCCGGATATGCTCCTCACGGCGGAATTCCGCTCTCCCGCCGCCTTAAGCACGTTCTTCCTTATCACCGCGGCATTTGCGGCTGTAAGGGCGGCCACCAGCGCGAAGGCCGCAAGGCCCGTCATGACCGACGTGCCCAACCTCTTGACGAACACCGCCTTCTGTCCGACGTCCTCGAACCACCACAAGTCCGTGAGCAGCGTGCTGAGCACGGGCATTACGACGGCGATGAATACTACGACAGCGGCAGCTGTGCCCAGCAGGACTGCCATACCCGTCCTAAGATGCTTGTTTCTCAATGCGGCCACCTCCGATTAGTTGCCTAATCCATTCTATAACCAATATGGCGCTGCATGTAAACAAAGCCGGACGAAAGCAGAGCTTCCGTCCGGCTGATGGTACCATTTTATTACATCAGGCCTCGGCTACAATCGTGACCCTCTTCTTGTCCCTGCCGAACCTCTCGAACTTCACTTTCCCGTCCACCAGGGCGAACAGGGTATAATCAGTGCCGAGCCCGACGCCTGCGCCGGGATGGACCTTAGTGCCGTTCTGCCTGACGATAATGTTACCGGCCTTGACGGCCTCGCCGCCGAACTTCTTTATTCCGAGCCGCTGAGCCGCAGAGTCTCTTCCGTTCCTCGAGCTGCCGACTCCCTTCTTGTGGGCGAACAGCTGCAAATTCATCCTAATCATGAAAGGCACCTCCATGCCGAAATTCATTCGAATATATGGATCCTGTCCGGGTACTGTCCGGCTATCGCCTTGAGTGTCACGACCATAGTGCCGATTATCGCCTCAGCCTGTATGGAGGACCTTTCGTCCAGCACCCTCTTCAATTCCACCTCCAGGTAACCGTCCTTGCTCGTGGCCTTCTCGACGGCTCCTGCTATTTCGCACAGCCCGTTCTCCGCCCCTATCACTATCGCGGATACGGCTGCGCAGACGATGTCATTGCCGTAATCAGCCCATCCGGCGTGCCCCTCGACGCGGTACGAAACCGTCCTTTTGCCGTCTTTGAGCACCCAGACCTTTATCATCTATGCCTCCAGGGAGTCGATCCTTACCTCGGTGAACGGCTGCCTGTGGCCTGTCTTGGTCCTGATCCTCTTCTTGGGCTTGTACTTGAACACTACGATCTTCCTGGCCTTGTCCTGGACTACCACGGTTGCCTTGACAGTGGCGCCGTCCACGAGGGGTGTGCCGATCTTGACACCATTCTCGTCGACTACCATCAAAACCCTGTCAAACACGACCTGGTCGCCTTTCTGGACTTCGAGCTTCTCTACCCTGACCGTCTGGCCGGGCTCCACGCGGTACTGCTTACCGCCGGTTTCGATTACAGCGTACATGCGTATTGCTCCTTACTACAGGCTCGCCGGTTGCATGGCAGGTCCCGTATCTGGGCACCGTTTGGGCCAAGTCCGAGCGGCAGTATGGCAGACATGCTGCCACAGATTAAAAGTATATAGTCACCGGCCCTCCGTGTCAACAACCTGGGGTTCCCCGGCTTCCTTCTTCGTCGTCTTCCTCCTGCTTGATGGCCTCTTGGGTTTCGCTTCCGCCTCGCCTTCGGATTCGGCGGCCTTCGAAGGCTTCTTGGCCTCCTCGCCCGTTACGCCCTTACCTGCTGCAGCGGATGATTTCGCCTTCGCGGCGGGCTTCGCCTTCGCCTTGGCGGGAGCTCCTTCCTTCTCGGTTTCCGCCTCCGCCTTGGTTTCCTTGGCCTTCGCAGAAGAAGCTCTCCTCTTTGCCGGAGCCTTCTTCTTGGGCGCTTCCGCTCCCGCCGGCTCGATCGCTCCTTCGGCCTTTTTCACAGCCGGGATCGCCTTCGCATCCGGCTTCCCTTCCCTTTCGCGCGACGGCTCGGCAACCGGTTTCGGCTCCGCCTTCGCGGCGGCTTTGCGCTCTTCCTGCGAGTAACGCCCGACCTCGGTCGGCGCCTTGGCTACCGCTTCGGCCGGCCCCTCTCTCTTGGTCACATGACCCGTAGCGCCCTCCTGCGGTCTTCCGATGTGTACCTCGGCCGATGCGGCGTTAGCTACCCCAGAAGGCGCTGCCTTCGGAGTATCTATACCGGTCACCGCCCTGGTTGGGAGCTCCACCTGCCCTTTATGGGCATCGGCGGCCTTTGCCGCAGTATGCGACGCTTCCGTCCTGCCGACGGCAGTCTCGGGGGCGTGTTCATTAGCGCCCTGCCTTACAGCGCCCTGGACATCTGCCGCGCCTGCTGTTTCCGCCTTCGCGGCTGCATCCGCAGCCGGCGCGCCTTCGCCGGCCGCCGGTTTCTTACCGCGGCGACGGCGGCGGCGCTTCTTCTTCGCCTTGGCCACGTCGATTAGGGCCTCGCCCACCAGGACTGCCTGTGATCCCTGGATTCCTGCGGCGTCCGCGTCCGTATCACGCACGGCGGGTGGTTGCTCAGCCGGAACGTGGACGGCCTGCGGCTTCTCCTGCTGGCCCTCGTCGGCGGCCGCTGCCGTTTCCTTTGCAGGTTTACGATGGCGGCGGCGCCTTCTCTTCTTCTTGACTTCCTGGGCGGTTCCGGCTTCGCGCACCGCCTGCGCGCCGGCTTCCTCGAGCCTTTCTTCGGCCAGCAGCGCGGCTTCTTCGTCGAAATCCTCGTCGAATTCCTCTTCTGCGCGCACGGACGGCTTGAATACGTGCGGCCTGCCTTCGATCCTGGCCTTGGCGAAGCCCTTGAACACCCTTATGATCTTCGCCTTGACCGATTTGCCGACCATCTCCCCCGCGTCTTCCACGTGGATGGGAAGACCGCCGTACATGCCTATCCCGTACTCGTTCCTCGCCTCGTCGGGCTGGCCTATCACTATCTCCACGATCTCGCCTTTCTTGACGGGGTGCACAAGAGCGAGTATCTCCTCAAGGCTGCCTGCCGCCAGGACCTTCACGTCCTCGCGCGCAAGCGACGCGTCCGCCTTGATGAAGATGTCCCTTAAGGTCTGCTCCTCCAGCTGTTTTATGGCGGCGCTGCCGTCTTGTGAGAGCTCCTCGGCCACGTAAGGGTTGAGGCCTATCAGGAGCGCCTGCATATCGGTGGTGGCAGCCTCCCTCTTGATGAGCCTTTCGGCCCTCAGGGCCAGGGTCTCCTCGGAGATCACCTTTCCCCTGCCGTCGCAGACATCGCACACCCTGTGAGTGAGCTCCACTAGGCCCTGCTGGGACTTCTTCCTCGTCATCTCTATAAGGCCGAGCTTCGTTATGCCCAACACCGAGGTCTTCGCCTTATCCCTGACAAGGTGCTTCTCCAGCTCGTCGAGCACGCGCCTCTTGTGGTCCTCGGATTCCATGTCTATGAAGTCGGCGATGATGATCCCGCCGATGTTCCTGAGCCTCAGCTGGCGGGCGATCTCCCCCGCGGCTTCGATGTTGTTCCTGAAGGCCGTGTCCTCCAGGTCCTTGCTGCCCGTGAACTTCCCGGTGTTTACGTCCACCACGGTAAGGGCCTCGGTAGTGTCGAATATCAAGTAGCCGCCGCTGCTGAGCCATACCTTGCGCCTGGTGGCCTTCCATATCTCGTCTTCGATGCCGTACGCCTCGAATACGGGCTTCTTGTCCGAGTACAGCCTTATCCTGGGGTCCTTCTCCATCTCGTCGAGATGCAGCAGGTCGGAGACTTTATTGTAATCCGCGATGGTGTTGACCGTGAACTCGGTCACGTCGTCGCCGAAGTAGTCCCTGGCCATCCTGTATACCAGGTCGGCGTCATAGTGCAGCAGGTAGGGCGGCTTGGACCTTGCGGCCCTTGCGCGGATCTTCTTCCATGCCCTCGTAAGGAAATCGATGTCCCTTACTATCTCCTCGTCGGATTGCTCCTCCGCCACCGTGCGGACGATGAGCCCCATCCCGCGCGGCTTGGCCTTGTTGGCCAGCTTCCTGAGCCTGTCTCTTGTCCCGTCGTCCACTATCTTGCGGCTTACGCCGACATAGTTGACGGAAGGTATCAAGACCACGTAACGCCCGGCGAGCGTCACGTCCGTGACCACGCGGGCGCCCTTGGTGCCGATGGCTTCCTTAGTTACCTGTACGAGCACGTCCTGCCCCGGCTTCAGCAGCTCTTTGATGCTCTTGCCCCTGCTCTTGGGGAGCTCCACGTCGTCGCCGTTCCTGGTGGCCCTCACTATCTCAGGAAGGCTCGCCATGGCGTCGTCCACGTAGAGGAACGCGTTCTTCTCCAGCCCGATGTCCACGAACGAGGCTTGCATCCCCGGCAGGACGTTATCCACCTTGCCCTTGTAGATGTTGCCGAGCACGGACGGGTGCCTGCTCCTCTCGATGAACAGGTCGGCCAGCTTCCCGTCCTCTATGACGGCGGCCCTCACTTCCCCGTTGCTGTTGTCTATTACGATCTTTCTTGCCACAATCTCAGCTCCTAAATCCTTCCGAAAAGGCAGTGCCGACGCAATCGGCCATGGGATCCTGCGGTCCTCGGCCGAGGTCGATCAACAGTCCTGTCCGGCAAAAATCATAGACTCCGGAGTAAAGGCCGCCCGTAACCGCCGACAAGGCGTCGATGAAATACTGTGGCCTGAGGTTCTTGTCGCCGCATGCGACTTCCACCTCCAAGGCGCCATCGACCGCCCTCACCGCGTATACAAGGCCCTTTACGTCCTTTTCCTTGCCGTCCCTGCCCGGGACAGTGACCGAAGGGACAGCCTCGAAGGCCCTGATCGCATCATCCAGCGATCCGCAGGACCACCCGGCCTCTTCCCGGCAGAACGGCCTTATCAAATACTTCGCCCTTCTTACCTTGGCGGGAAGGGCATAACCGCCTCCAAACCTTCCTGCCGCGATCAGCGGCATCGTCTCGGGGAACGCAGACGATGCCATTCTCAGCACGTCCGCGGGTTCCACTCCTTTTTCAAGCAATACGTCCATGTGCTCCGCCACGGAGCTTACCCCCACCTGCAATGCGGCGGCGAACGTCATCCTCGGTCTGGGACTGAACCCTTCGGAGTATAACACAGGCAGGCCCATTCTCCTAATGGCCCTTTCCGCTGCACGTATGGTGTCCAGGTGGGATATGTACCTGCCCGGGCCGACCTTGCCGTACCTTATCCTTATCGCCTCGAACTTATCAGCCATCTACTCCTCCGGGCCCCTTACTATGTTCCCTATCCCGCTTTCGCAGACCCCGCACAGGTTGCAGGCATCGAACCTGCAATCCCCCGTGGGCCTGCCATGCCTCGCATTCTCCAGCTCCATGGCGAGGTAGTCGGTCTTCACCCTGGTGTCGATGTGCCCCCACGGAAGCCGCTCGGTACCGGCGAATCCTCTCGAGGCCTCCGTGTCGAGGTCCATGCCCGCCTCTTCCAGCGCCTTCAGCCAATGGCCGGGCATTATGCACTCTCCCCAGCCGTCGAACCTTGCGCCAAGGCGGTATGCCCTCTCAATTACCCCGGACATCGCCCTCGTCCCCCTGGAGAGCACGGCTTCCAGCTTGCTCGTGAAGGCGTCCGAGAGCGCAAGCGTGATGCCCTTGACCTTCATCAGGCCCCTTAGCCTTGCCTTCTTCCCTTCGGTGATCTCCGACCTCTCAAGGCCCAGCCATTGGAACGGTGTGTGCGGCTTCGGTATCAGAGTGCCCACGCTTACGCTGATCCTTATCCTCGACGGCGGCCTTCCCTTTCCCGCCGCCACCTCCCTTCCCAGTGCCAGCACCTTGAAGGCCAGGTCCGCTATGCCTTCCACGTCTTCCAGCGCCTCGAACGGAAGGCCTATCATGAAATAGAGCTTCACCTGCTCCCATCCTGCCTCGAAGGCGGCTCTGGCTGCGGATATCAGGTCCTCTTCCGTCACGCCTTTGTTGATTATGTCCCTCATCCGCTGGGTGCCGGCTTCGGGAGCGAACGTCAGCCCCGTCCTCTTGTGCGCGGCCACCTTGCGGGCGAGCCCGATCGAGAATGCGTCGATCCTAAGGGACGGCAGGGACACGGCCACGCCTTTTGCCGCGAGCTCCGGCGCCATCTTGTCCACGAGCGGCCCTACAGCCGAGTAGTCCGCCGTCGACAGCGACAGCAACGACACCTCGTCATAGCCGCACCTCGCCGAGGATTCCACGGCGGCGGCCCTTACGCTTGAGGCCTTCCTCTCCCTTACGGGCCGGTTGATGTAGCCCGCCTGGCAGAACCTGCAGCCCCTGTCGCACCCGCGCATCACCTCCACGACTGTCCTGTCATGTACGCATTCCACGAAAGGCACGACCTCGTGCCCCAGACCTGCGGGGAACCTCTCCAGGTCGTCGAGCACCCTTCTTCTGATCCTTGCGACCGAAGGGTCGTGAACGGCCGGGACATAGACGCCTTCCAGGCGCGACAGCGCCTCCAGCGCCCGCTTCCTGGAGAGCGAGCCGGACCGCCTCATCTCCAGTATACCCATGATCTCTGCTATGGCCTCCTCGCCGTCTCCTATCAGGAATGCGTCGAAGAACTCGGCCAGGGGCTCCGGGTTCACCGTACAGGCGCCCCCTCCTATCACCAGCGGGTCGTCCTCTTTTCTTTCGGACGACCTGAGCCCCATGCCGGAAAGCTCGATCAGCTGCAAGGCGTTGGTGTATGAGAGCTCGTACTGGAGCGTTATCCCGACGGCGTCGAAGCGCCTTGCGGGGCTCAGGCTCTCCAGGCCGTACAGCGGGACCCCTTCGTTCCTCATCGCCCTTTCCATGTCAGGCCACGGCGAATACGCCCTTTCGGCGCGCCAGCCCTTGCGGGAGTTCACTATGTCGTAGAGTATCTTGAAGCCGAGGTACGACATGCCGACTTCGTAGGCGTCCGGGAAGGCCAGCAGTATGGACGCCCTCACACCGTCCCAGGAGGCCCCGATCGCCCCGAGCTCGCCGCCGGCGTACCTGCCTGGCTTCTGGACCAACGGCAGGATCTTCTCCTCAAGCTTCCTCTTTATCGTTTCCGGCCCGTCCGTGCCGGTCGGTCTATTCCCATTATTTACCATGTTGCCTCACAAACCTAGAATAGTATCTTCTTCCTTCTCATGCTCACGCTCTGGGCCATCCCCAGGCCCATCAGGGTCGCCATAACCGACGAGCCCGCCGCGCTGAAGAATGGGAGCGGTATTCCCGTGCACGGCATGATCGCCATGCTCATCCCCACGTTTATCGCCACGTGCGTCGCCATCACGGTGGATATGCCGATGCACATCAGGTTTCCGAACCTGTCCTCGGTCGCCATGCCGATGCGCAGGCATCTCCATATCACGGCCATCAGGACCAGGAGCGCGATCGCGGCGCCTATGAAGCCTAGCTCTTCTCCTATCACGGTGAAGATGAAATCGCTGTGGTGCTCCGGCACGAAGCCGAGCTGCACTTGCGTGCCTCCTGTATAGCCCTTCCCGAGGAGGCCGCCGGAACCTATCCCTATGACGGACTGGATCACGTTGTAGCCCGCCCCGAACGGGTCCCTGCCGGGATTGAAGAAGGTGAGTATCCTCGCCTTCTGGTAATCGTCCAGGAACAGGAAGTAGCCAAGCGGGGCGGCGATGAAGAGGCCCGCCGCCATGAGGCCCAGCACCACCTTCGTATCGGCTCCCGCGGCCCACAGCATGGCGAGGACCATCGGGATGAACACGAGGGCCGAGCCGAGGTCGTTTTGCAGTATCACGATCCCGGTGGGCACAGCCGCCATAAGAAGCGGCACTACCGTCTCGGCAATGCCCAAGGGGCCTTCCTTCCTGGCGAGGTGCCCCGCGAGCGCTACGGCGATGCCGTATTTCACGAATTCGACCGGCTGTAGGGAGAACCCCCCCACCCTTATCCATCCGAGCGCGCCCCTGACCCTGGTGCCGACCAGCGTAACGGCTATCAGCAGCAGTACGGAGCCGGCGTAGACGAGAAGGTGCGCCCTTTGCAGTATGCTATGACCGACGATCATGAATGACAAGGCTAGCGACAGGCCTATCAGTCCCGCGACCGCCTGCTTCTTGACAATGGAAAGAGGGTCGGCCGACGTGAGGGACGGCTGGGCGTACGTAGCGCTGTACAGCACCACGCAGCCGTACACGAAAGCCGCCGCGGCGGCTATCACCAGCAGCAGGTCCACGTCCCTTAGCATCTTCCTGTTTATCAGGTTCAATTCCCTTCCCCTCTCCTGGATACCAGGCCGGCTTCGCCCTCCTGGAGGAACAGCCCCTCCGGGCCGAGCTTTATCGCCATCATACGAACGGACGAGCCGTGCGCCTCCTTTACGTCTGCATCGAAAGGACCGACAGCGTATCTGCCCGCCGCGAATCCTCCGGCTATTATCCTGGCCGTCTTGTCGTCCGGCCAGCCGGCGCTAACGGCTCCTCCGGCTATGCCGGTGATTATAACGTCGCCTCCGGCCCTTACGCTTCCTCCCGGAAGGACGTCGCCGAGTATCACTACGCTTCCTTCGTGCACTATCGACTTGCCGGGCACCAGGTCCCCCTCGTATATCGCGGCGGGGGCAGCCGGCGCCTTCCTGCCGTGCCTCTGGTCCTTCTTCGTAGGAGGGGTCTCGTCTTTGAGCGCGGTCTGCGTTATAAGCGCCGCAGCCTTCTCGGAGGCCCCCTTGACGTCCGCCACCGCGCACGGGACGTTGTACCTTCTGAACACGGCCCTTATCATCTCGGACTGGCCGTCGGGTATCAATCCCGACCTTTGCTCGACCGTTATCCTCTGGCCGGCGTAGAACGCCGGATTCAGGGCCAGCTTCTCCTCTATTCCCGCAAGGGCCGACTGGAAATCGGCCCCTTCGGCTATCACAACCTTGAGCGAGCGGCCCGTCCCCTTGAAAATCACGTCCTGCCTTCTAATCGGGCTTCCCCCCCCATCGATCATAGTCCTTCAGGCATCTCCTCGGGCAGCACTTCGGGAACTGCGTAGTCTCCCACCTTGAAGTAGTACTCGAGCAGGTCCCTCGCTATCGGCGCGGACGAGCCTCCCCCTCCGCCTCCGTTCTCCAGCATCACGACCACGACGATCTCAGGATCGTCCGACGGCGCCCAGCAGGCGAACCATGCGTGGGAATCGTTGGGCGGGGCCTGCGCGGTACCCGTCTTTCCCGACGTCGGTATGGGAAAGCCGGCGAAAGCCCTTGCGGCCGTGCCCTTGGTCACCGTCATCCTCATGCCCTTAGTGATGACGTCCCACGTGGACGCGGATAGCTCGACGCGCTCCGGTTCGGGCTTCGCGACCGTCCCGATCCGCCTTCCGTCGGGTCCGACCACCTCTCTAAGGAGGGTCGGCTCGCTCAGGACGCCGCGGGTGGCTATCGCGGAGTACACCCTCGCCATCTGCAGCGGAGTCACCGTGACCATCTGACCGATCGTATATGACAGCTTCTCTCCGGGCATGAACTTCCTGTCGGCGCTGGATTGCACCTTGCCCGCGTTCTCCACCGCCGCCAGCTCGAATCCCGTCTTCGAGCCAAGGCCGAATGCCCTGGACATCTCTGCGAGCTTGTCCACCGTTAGCCTCTTGCCCATCTCGTAGAAATATATGTTGCACGATGTCGCGATGGCCGTGTACAAGTCCACGTATCCATGCGACGTGCCGCTTGCCCACGACATGCACCTCATCCCGTAGTACTTGTCCGCGACGCTTGGCGAGCAGAGTATCTTCTCGTTTGGGTTCACGACCCCTGCTTCCAGCGCCGCTGCCGTGACTATCGCCTTGAAGGTGGATCCGGGTGGGTAGGCGCCGCTTATTGCCCTGTTGAAGATGGAAGACGGGCTGGAGTTGAGCTTGTTCCAGTCCTTCTCGGTTATGCTCGGTATGAAGATGCTGGGGTCGTAGCCGGGATACGACGCCATGGCCAGCACTTCGCCGTTCCTCGGGTCCATCGCGACAAGCGACCCGCTCTTGACCTTGGCGTACTTGCCCGCCTGCCTTACTGCGGCTATGCCGTCCTTGAGGAGCTTCTCGGCCTCTTTCTGCAGTCCGGCGTCGATCGTGAGCACGACGGAATTGCCAGGTACGGGATCGATGGCAGCTAACATGGACACCGGGCTGGCGGACGAATCCACCTCTATCCGGTTCACGCCGTCAGTGCCGTGAAGGTAGGACTCCATGCCCCTTTCGATCCCGGCCTTCCCTATCTGGCTCGAGGCCCTGTAGCCCTGGCTGCCGAGCTGTCTTAGCTCGTCGGCGTTGACCTGGCCCATGTACCCCATTAGGTTGCCCGCGACGCTGCCGAGGGGGTAGGTCCTGTAAGGTTCCTCGTCGATCGTGACCCCTTCAAGCTCGTAGCGCCTTTCCGCTATCGCGGCCAGTATCTTCGGGTCGGCGTCCGCCACGAGCTTCAGCGGCCTGTACGGTTGGCTGAACCTGCCTTTCGTATGCTCCGCGTACTTGGCGGCGAGATCCTCTCTTTTTATTCCCGTAAGCTTTGCGAGCAGGCTGAGCACCGCTTCCTTGTCCTTTACGTCCTTTGGCACCACGCTTATGCTGTAGGCCGTCCTGTTCGTGGCGAGTACCGCGCCGTTGCGGTCCAGGATCTCGCCCCTGGGTGCAGTCAGATACACCTTCGCCAGCCTGTTCTGCTCGGCCCTTTCCATGTAGTAGCGCCCTTTGATGACCTGCAGGTACCAGAGCCTTGACAGCATGAGCACTATCATGGCGCCCACGATCCACAGTATCGTGCGCGTCCTGTTCTCCAGCATGTTCCTGTCCCGTACCCTGATGCCCATCAACCCTCCGGAAAGTCCCTAATAATCCCGGTCCACTCTCACTCCCAGCCCCATCCTGAAGTGCAGCAGCCAGTAAAGGCAGGCACCGAAGCAGGCATTCACGGCCGAGGAGAAGACCAACTGTGCGAGCACCCTGGCCGGCGGGAAGCTCATGCCCAGCGAGACCAGGACGAAAAGGTATGCTATCTCCTTTATGAGGTAGCTTGCGAAAATGACCGCCGCGGGCGCAACGAGGGTCTCCTTCACGAGGTTCTTCTGCACCGAGACCACGGCCAAAGCGGATATGAAGTACGACAGGGCGTTCAATCCCACAAGACGGCCCGTAAGTAGGTCGAACGTAAGCCCTCCCGCCAGGGCGAGCGCGATTGCGACCGAGTTGTGGCCCAGTATCGCAAGCACGGTCACGAAGCAGAACACCGGCTCTATCGGAGCCGTGCCCGGAAGGAGCCCCGGAAGGAGCGCCTCTTGCAGTATGACGCCTGCCACGAGGCCGAAAACGGCCACGATCCTGGGGTCAGGCCGCCTGTGCTCCCTTGACGGCCTCACTTAAGGTTCCCCTTCTGCGAATCAACGAGCACGAGGACCTCCTCGACCCTGCTGAAATCCACGGCCGAGCGCACGTACGCCACCTTCGCCATGCCGTACGCCCCCTCGTCCACGTCCACCACCTCGCCGATTATGTGCCCGGCGGGATAGACGCCCCCGAGTCCGCTGGATACGACCAGGTCCCCTGGCTTGATGTCTGGTGCCGCCCCGAAAGGCTTGAGCCTGAGGACCCCGGTGCCGTCGCCTACGCCCTCTGCTATCGCGAAATCCCTCGACCGCACGGTGACTGCCCCTATGGCGTTCCTGGGATCGTTCGCCAGTAGTATGCTGGCCGTGCCCGAAGTGCTTGCTACCACCCTCCCGACTATGCCAAGGCTGTTTATGACCGCCATGCCGGGCTTTATCCCGTCAGCTGACCCCCTGTCGATGACCACGGTGCCCAGCCAGTTGCCGAAATCCCTGTATACCACTTTGGCCGCCACGGTCTTGCCCTTGAACTGCTTCTTCAGGTCGAGAAGGCCGGAAAGGCGCGCGTTTTCCGCCTCCAGCCCTGATATCTGCGCCACGTTCGATTTCAGGGCCTCGACTTCCTCCTTGAGGCGCCTGTTCTCATCCATGATGCTGCCGAGCCTGAACAGGCCTCCGAAGAAATCGGAGGCCCCCCTGCCGATGTTCCAGAAGAAGTTGCCTATGGGGGAGAAGATGCTCCTGAGAATCTTCTCGGGCAGCGTAAGGCCGGCCCTGTCCCCGGAGGTTGCCGATATGACGACCGATAGGGCGATTACGACCATTAGTACGGCTATGATGGCTCTTACGGCCCTTGGAATCCCGCGCATGCCGGACTTCGCCCCTAGCCCTGCTGGTAACGCCTGGATGACGCCGAAAGCCCCTTGAGGTACTCCAGGTGGTCAAGGACTATCCCGGTGCCCCTTGCGACCGCGGTCAGCGGATCTTCGCATACGAACACCGAAATGCCCGTCTCCCTGGAGAGCAGCTTGTCCAGCCCCAGCAGCAGCGAGCCGCCGCCGGCGAGTATTATCCCCCTATCCATCACGTCTGCCGACAGCTCGGGAGGCGTCTTTTCGAGGCACTCCTTCACCGCGTTGACTATAGTCCCGACGGGTTCCGCCAAAGCCTCCCTGATTTCGGTGCTGTCGACCTTCACGGTCTTGGGAAGCCCCGTCACGAGGTCCCTTCCCCTGACTTCGAGGTAGGTCTCGGGCCCTACGACATAAGCGGAGCCTATCTTCTGCTTTACCTCCTCGGCGGTGCGCTCGCCTATGAGCAGGTTGTAGGCCTTCTTCATGTGCTGTATTATCGCGTCGTCCATCTCGTCTCCCGCGGTCCTCGACGATATGGAGGAGACTATGCCGCCAAGTGAGAGCACCGCCACTTCGGTAGTGCCGCCTCCGATGTCCACTATCATCGAGCCGGTCGCCTCCGTCACGGGAAGCCCCGCCCCTATGGCCGCGGCCTTCGGCTCCTCTATCAGGTGGGCTTCTCGCGCGCCGGCCCTCATCACCGCGTCCACGATGGCCCTGCGCTCAACTTCCGTGACACCGGATGGGCAGCCTACCACCACTTTCGGCTTCACGAGCCCCATGCTGTTGTGCACTTTCCTCATGAAGTAGCGCAGCATCTCCTCGGTCACGTCGAAGTCGGCTATGACCCCGTCCCTAAGGGGCCTTACGGCCTTCACGTTGGCCGGGGTGCGCCCCAGCATCTGCTTAGCGTCCAGTCCCACCGACAGGACCTTGCCGGTATCCATGTCCATCGCCACGACCGAAGGCTCCTGCACCACTACACCCTTGCCCTTGAGGAACACGAGCGTGTTGGCCGTACCGAGGTCGATGCCGATGTCTCTTGAGAAAGCATCGAACAAACCCATATATAAATCCCCTTTCGGCATCCGGCCTCAGCCGGTTTTGCCCAGAATGCCTGTCTCCTTGAAGCTTACGTAGGAGTCTCCTCCTATGACTATGTGGTCGAGAACCTCTATCCCGATGAGCTTCCCCGCTTCCAGCAGCCTCGCCGTCACGGCCATGTCCTCCCTGCTCGGGGTCGGGTCCCCGCTGGGGTGGTTGTGGGCCACTATCAGCGCGGCGGAGTTCCTTACGATGGCCGCCCTGAATACCTCCCTCGGATGTACCAGGGACGCCGTCAGAGTGCCCACGGACACGGTCTCGATGTCCAGCATCCGGTTCTTGGAATCCAACGTCATCACCCTGAATTCCTCGCACCTAAGGTGCCTCATGCCCGGCTTCAGCATCGCGGCCGCGTCGACGGCCACCGATATCCTCGGCCGCTCCCCGATGGTCCCGGACGCTATCCTGGAACCCAGCTCGACCGCCGCTTTTATCTGCGCCGTCCTCACCTTCCCGAGCCTTGCGGCCCTGGAAAGCTCCTTCGCGTCCAACGAGGCGAGCCTTTCCTGGCCTCCGCACCCGCTGATGATCCTCATCGCCGCCTCCAGCGCGCTCTCATGCCTGTTGCCGCACCTGATTATAACGGCGATCAGCTCTGCGGTGCTGAGTGCCGCCGGCCCCAGCGAGAACAGCCTTTCGGTCGGCCTCTCCCTGATGGGCATCGCCTTCATGCCCTTGGTAGTTTCTTTCGTCATCCTAAGCGCCCCCCCTGCACTATACTGCAGACGAGGGCCTTCTCGGGCTAGATCACCCGGATGCCCGCCTCCTTCAGAAGGCGAGCCGCGAGCCTTAACGGAAGTCCGACTACGTTGAAGTAGTCCCCCGTTATGCCTTCTACGTAGAGCGAGCCCAGCCCCTGTATGGCATAGGCGCCCGCCTTGTCCAGCGGCTCTTCTGTCGCGACATACCCTGCTATCTCATCTTCCGACATAGGAAGGAAGCGTACCCTGGTCCTCTCGTGGGCGTACGATTCGAAGCCCCTCGCCGAGCAGACCACGCACACTCCCGTGAAGACCTCGTGCTCCCGTCCCTGCAGCTTCCGGAGCATGCATTTCGCTTCCTCCGGGCCAGCGGGCTTCCCGAGGACCTCGCCGTCCAGGACCACTACCGTATCGGCGCCGAGGACCACGTCCTCTGGCCTTCCGCCAGCCACGGCCCGGGCCTTCCTCCTCGCCAACGCCTCTACCAGAAGGCCGGGTTCGGGCCTTCCATCCAGGTATTCGTCCGCGCTGCTAGGAATCACGTCGAAGATGAGCCCCAGCGAACCCAGGAGCTCTATCCTCCTGGGCGATGCGGAGGCCAGAATAAGTCCCGCCATTCTTCTACCGGATGCCATGGCCTCTCGGGCCTTGCTTCCGTCTCCCTTTTATATAATTTAACACAAAATCGCACGGCATCGGGAACGCATCACGGAAAAGGCCGCCCCCGCGCAAAGCATCGCGCGGGGGCGGCCGGGAAGATGTCCTAGGCTTCTACCTTAAGGTCCGAATCGGGGCCGAACAGGTTGTGGATGCACTTGGCGGGGCACTTCTGCACGCATATGCCGCACTTCGTGCATTTCGAGTTGTCGATCACTGCCACAGTGCCGTCCATGGATATGGCCCCCGCGGGGCAGTTCTTTACGCATATCTGGCATCCGATGCAGACCGCCTGGCAGTCCTGTTTGTCCTTGGGAATCGGCGCCTTCGAGCAGCAGACCACGTTGACCGGCTCCCCGGCGCTCCTTAGCGCCAGCAGGTGCCTCGGGCAAACCGACACGCACTTGCCGCAGCCGGTGCACTTCGAGTCGTCGATCTTCGGCAGGCCATCCTCGCCCATGTACATAGCGTCGAACGGGCACTCTCTGACGCATGTGCCGATGCCCAGGCAGCCGTAGGAGCACGCCTTGAAGCCGCCGCTGACCGCATTGGCCGCGGCGCAGGTGTCTATCCCCTTGTACTCCGCAAGGTCCTTGGCTATGCCCTTGCCGCCGGCGCACATCAGCCTCGAGAACTTGGGCCCGTCCCCGGCCACCGCTGCCACTCCCATGATCTCGGCTATCTTCGCCGCCACCCTGGAGCCGCCGACCAGGCAGGCCCCGCAAGGCGCCTTCTCCTCGCTTATCGCCTTGGCCAGCCCGCTGCACCCGGGATATCCGCAAGCGCCGCAGTTGGCCCCCGGAAGCACTCCCAGTATCATGTCGACCTTCGGATCGTGCTCCACCGCGAGCAGCTTCGCCGCCACCGCCAGGGCCAATCCGAATACGAGGCCCATGCCGCCCAGTATAAGAAGGCTGTTAACTATCATTTCCATTCACCCCCGTAAGCCGTCGATCATAGGCCGAACAGCTTCTCGAGGTTGAAACCGGAGAAGCCAAGGAAAGCCATCGCCATCTGCGCAGTTATGATCAGCGCCAGAGGGAAGCCCTGGAAGGACTTCGCTATGGGCGCGGTGTTCAGCTTCTCCCTGAGGGCGGCCATCGCTATGAGGACCAGGGAGAACCCTATGCCGCCTCCGGTGCCCGAGATAACCGCCTCGATGAAGTTGTACCCGTCACGCACGTTGATCACGGCCACGCCGAGCACGGCGCAGTTTGTCGTGATGAGCGGCAGGTATATGCCAAGCGCCCTGTAGAGCGTCGGGCTCATCTTCAGGATTATCATCTCGATCAGCTGAACGAGAGCTGCGATCACCAGGATGAAGGAGACTGTCTGCAAAAAGCCCAGTCCGAGGGGCACGAGCAGGTAATACTGGACCATCCAGGTGACCGCGGCGGCAAGGCTCATAACGAATACCACTGCAGCGGCCATGCCCATGGCCGTGTCGAACTGGTTCGAGACTCCTATGAAGGGGCATGTGCCCATGATCCTGGCCAGCATGTAGTTGTTTATTAGTATCGTGCTAAGCAGTATAACGAAAAGCTCTTTCATGACCGCTATACCTCCTTCGCGACGCAGGCTTGGCCAGCCCGGTCGGCCTTCTTCCTCCTGCTCGTGATCCCGTTGATCGAAGCGAGCACGAAGCCTAAGGTCATGAAGCCGCCGACGGGCTTGTCTATCAGGGCCGCCGCGAACTTGACGGGTATCAGGCCGATCCCTTCGAAACCGAAGTCCTTGGCGTATAGGATCTTGCCCGTCGCTATGGGCTCCCTGATTATCGCGAGGATTATGACCGCGAGGGTGAAGCCGAGGCCCATCCCGAGGCCGTCGGCGATCGAATCGACGACGCCGTTCTTGTAGGCGAACGCCTCGGCCCTCGCCAGGATTATGCAGTTCACTACTATTAGCGGTACGAACACGCCCAGTATCCTGTGCAGGTCCGGCAGATAGGCGGCCATGCTCAGGTCGACTATGGTCACGAACGTGGCGATGACGACGATGAAGCAGGGTATCCTGATTTTGTCCGGTATCAGGTTCCTTAGCGCCGATATGAACAGGTTGCTGAATACTAGGACGAACGTTGCGGCGAGGCCCATGCCGACCGCGTTGGATACCGCCGTTGAGGCTATCATGGCGGGGCACATCCCGATTAGCAGGGCGAAGGTGGGGCTTTCGGCCCATAGGCCCTTCTTGAACTCCTTGATTGCGCTCATTGCCGCCTACCCCCTTACATTCCGAGGAGGGCCTTGGCTATCCTGAGGGCCTTGTTGACCCCCGCCACTGCACCCCTGGACGAAATCGTGGCGCCTGAAATGCCGTCTATCTGGCCGCCCTCCTTCGTGATGGAAAGCACGCCCTTCTTGCCGGCGAACTGGCCGTAGAACGGCTCTTCTTTGACGTTGGCCCCCAGGCCCGGCGTCTCGCTCTGGCTGATGACCTGCATACCCTGGCAAACGCCCTGTGTATCCATGCCGACCAGCATCGTGATCATGCCACCGTATCCTGCGCCTTCCACCTTGACTATAGCACCGACGGTCGAACCGGCGGCCTTGCCGAGGTAGGCTTCGATGATCCCCTTCTCCTCCCCGGACGCCGCGGAAAGCTCTATCGCGGGGACTGGCTCGAAGTCGGTGGCGGAAGGAAGGACGACCGCCATCGCCTTCATGGCCTCCTTGGCCTGCCTCTCTTCGATTATCACGCTGGTCTTGCTGTATACGAACGCCAGCGAGACCCCGGATATCACGCATATTGCCGTAAGTATCGCACCGTATCTTATGAAATCACGCACGGTTGCGCACCTCCCCGAAACGCTTCTGTGCGCCGAACCTTTCGATGAGGGGCACGAAGCAGTTCATAAGAAGTATCGAAAACGCCACGCCTTCGGGGTAGCTCCCGAACATCCTGATCAGGAACGTGAACAAACCGAGCCCTACGGCGTAGACTATCTGGCCGACCGGTTTTATCGGGCTGGTCACGTAGTCCGTCGCCATGAAGAAGGCACCGAGGATGAGGCCTCCCGAAAGCAGATGGAATACCGGGTCCTGGTTGAAGAGCATGGCCATAACCGCGGTCGTCAGCATGTACACGAGTGGTATCCTAAGGGTTATGACGCCCGCGAAGAGCAGGAGCAGGGCCCCTATCAGAAGGGCGATCGCCGATGTCTCGCCGAGGGATCCTCCCACGTTCCCGAAGAACAGCGGGCCGTACAGCCTCGACAGCGACGTCGAGCCGATCTCCCCAGACTTGAGCAGGCCCAGGGGCGTAGCCGACGCCACTACGTCGAGCCCGCGCTTCCAGGCGGCTATCCCGTCCGGGGAGACATACCCTGCGCCTATCACCGAAGGCCAAGAAAGCGCTGCGAACGTCCTGCCTATCAGGGCGGGGTTGAAGATGTTGTAGCCCAGGCCGCCGAAGACTATCTTGCCGGGGCCTATGGCCACTAGGCAGGCCAGGGCCGTGACCCACGGCTCTACCGCCGGAGGCAGAGTCAATGCCACAAGAAGCCCTGTCAGGGCGGCCGAGCCGTCGCTTACCGTGACGTCGAGCTTCCATATCCTCTGGATCGCATACTCCCAGAGCACCGCCGAAGCCACGCCCACGACGAGGTTGATCGCGGCCCAGGGGCCGAAGAAATAGACTCCGCAAAGCGCCGCGGGCATGAGCGCGATGAAGACCGCGTTCATTATCCTCGGCGTAGCCACCCTGTCCCTAATGTGGGGCGCAGCGGTGATTATAAGGCCTTTTTCGGACATATCCATCACCCCGTCACTTCTTGCGCCTGGCCAGCGCATATTGCTTGGCCAGCTTTATCGACTGCACCAGCGGCCTCTTCGACGGGCACACGTACGAGCAGCACCCACATTCCATGCAGTCGGCGGCGAATAGTTTCTCCGCCTTGGCCATGTCTTCGGCCAGGGCGTATTTGTGTATCTCCGAAGGTTCGAGGAACATGGGGCAGACCTCGTTGCACCTGCCGCACCTGATGCAGGGCATCTCCTTCCAGAAGAGGGCCTCCTGCCTTCCTAGCAGCACTATGCCCGAAGTCCCCTTTGTGATCGGGAAGTCCAGGCCCGGTGCCGCGACTCCCATCATGGGCCCGCCGAATATCACCTTGCCGAGGTCCCCCTTGATGCCTCCGCACAGTCCGACCAGCTCGGAAGCGTAGGTCCCGATGTAGGCCTCGACGGTGGAGGGCTTGGCCACGGCGGAGCCGGACACGGTAACCAGCCTCTTCATGAGCGGCATGCCGGTTTCGAACCTGTCCGATATGGCAGCCGCGGTCGCGACGTTTACGACTACGACCCCGACGCTGAACGGCAGAGCGCCCGGAGGCACCTCGCGGCCCAGCGTCGCCTTTATGATCGCCTTCTCATATCCTTGAGGATAGCTCGACTTCAAGGGCATCACGTCTATGCCCTGCCACTTGCACGCGGCCTCCGTCAGCGCCGCTACGGCGTCGGGCTTGTTGTCCTCGACTCCGATCACGGCCTTCTTCACGCCCACGCTCCTCATCACGATTGAAGTGCCGTGTACTACCCTGGCAGCGCGCTCGACCATCAGCTTGTGGTCCGATGTGAGGTAAGGTTCGCACTCGCCCCCGTTGACAACGACCGTGTCGACCTTCACGCCCTGAGGCAGCGAGAGCTTGACGTGGGTCGGAAACTCCGCCCCTCCCATGCCGAGCATCCCGGCCTCCCTGATGATCCTGCGGATATCCTCGGGGCTTATCGAATCCAGGTCCCCGACCGGTCCGATACCCTCGCATAACTCCTGCTTCCCATCCGATTCGATCGTTATTCCAAGGAATTCGAGCCCAGTATGGGCCCTGTATGGCTTCGCATCCACTACTTTGCCGGATACCGGGGAATGCGTCGGAACGCACATGAAGCCCTCATTGTCCGCCAACTTCTGACCTACCTTGACCTCGGTCCCCCTCGGGGCCAGCACTTTGTAGCCGACCCACGAAGGACCCACCGGCACCGTCACCCTTGCCGGCACGGGCGCTGCGACAGTCTCGGCATCGCACGTGAACTTGCACTGTGCCGGGTGTATGCCGCCGACGAACGTCCTTACAGCCATCTATCTCACTCCTTGTCGGTTGGTAGCCTTGGAGTACTAGAACAGGTTTAGTATCGTGCCGTCTTCGAGTATGTCGATGCTGTTCGCCGCGGGGACCTTCGGCAGGCCGGGCATGGTCATGACCTCGCCCGTGATAGCCACTATGAATCCCGCGCCCGCGGAGATCCTTATCTCCTTGACCGTCAGCTTCCAGCCTCTGGGCCTGCCCTTGACGTCCGCGATGTCAGTCAGGGAGTGCTGGGTCTTCGCCACGCACACGGGAAGGTCGCCATAGCCGATCTTCCTTATGGTGCCCAGCATGTTCTTGGCCGATTCCGAGAACGTGACGTCGTCTGCGCCATATACTTTGGTGGCGAGCGTCTTTATCTTCTCCTCGGCCGAAAGCTCAAGGCCGTAGAGCATCCTGAAGTCGTTGGCGTCCTTCTCGAGCGCCTCGAGCACCTGCTCTGCGAGCTGCCCGCCGCCGGCGCCGCCCTTGGCGACCACCTCAGACACCGCATAGCGGACTCCGCGCTCCTTGCAGCGCCTCTCGATGAGCTCAAGCTCCTCCTGGCTGTCGGTGGGGAACTTGTTTATGGCCACGACCACCGGTAGGCCGAAATTGTCCTTGAGGTTGTCGATGTGCGCGTCGAGGTTTTCGCATCCTTTGGCAAGCGCTTCGAGGTTCGTCTCGGACACCTTGTCCTTGGGTACCCCTCCGTGCATGTTGAGCGCCCTTACGGATGCCACGAGCACCGCGACGTCGGGCCTTAGGCCCGTCTGCCTGTGGACTATGTCGAAGAATTTCTCCGCGCCAAGGTCCGAGGCGAACCCGCCTTCGGTCACCACGTAGTCGGCCAGCTTTAGCGCGAGTCTCGTCGCGAGTATCGAGTTGTTGCCGTGGGCAATGTTCGCGAAGGGGCCGCCGTGTATGAAGGCCGGCTGTCCTTCTACGGTCTGTACCAGGTTGGGCTTGAGCGCGTCCTTGAGAAGGACGGCCATAGCGCCTACGGCCTTTATGTCGGCGGCGGTGACGGGCTTCCTGTCGTAGGTGTAGGCGACGATGATGCGACCGAGCCTTGCCTTGAGGTCTTCCATGCCCGAAGCCAGGCACAGTATCGCCATAACTTCCGACGCCACGCTTATGTCGAAGCCGCTCTCCCTGGGCATGCCGTTGCTCACGCCGCCCAGCCCGCAGACTATGTTCCTAAGCTGCCTGTCGTTCATGTCCATCACGCGCTTGACCAGCACCCTCCTGGGGTCGACATCCAGCACGTTGCCCTGGAATATGTGGTTGTCCAGAAGCGCAACCATCAGGTTGTGCGCCGCCGTCACCGCATGGATGTCGCCGGTGAAGTGGAGGTTGATGTCCTCCATCGGGAGCACCTGGGAGTAGCCTCCTCCGGTCGCCCCGCCCTTGATGCCGAAAACGGGTCCTAGCGAAGGCTCCCTCAGGGCTACTGTGACCTTCTTGCCGAGCTTGCCCAGGGCCTGGGTGAGGCCTATCGCCGTGCATGTCTTGCCCTCGCCGGCCGGTGTCGCCGTTATCGCTGTCGTATAGATGAGCTTCCCGTCGGGGTTGTCCTTGAGCTTCTCCAGAAGGCCCAAGGGAAGCTTGGCCTTGTACTTACCATAATATTCCAGGTCGCTTTCCGCTATACCGATAGAAGCTGCGATCTCCTGGATCGGCTTCAGCTCGGTGGCCTGTGCAATCTCAATGTCGCTGGGTATTGGCATGCGAGCACCTCCATCTATGATCTCGATTTGATATACTGGTCTATCCCTCTTGCCGCCTGCTTGCCTGCGCCCATGGCGGCTATCACCGTCGCAGCTCCCGTGACTATGTCGCCCCCGGCGAAGACGCCGGGCATGCTGGTCGCCCCGAACTCGTCCTTTATCTCTATGTATCCGCGCTTGTTGAGGCCGAGGTCCTTGGTGTTCCTCGTCAGGACGGGATTTGGGCCCTGTCCGATGGCCACGACCACCGTATCGGCCTCTATCTCGAACTCCGACCCTTCGACGGGCACCGGCCTGCGCCTTCCGCTTGCGTCCGGCTCACCCAGCTCCATCCTCTGGCACACCATCTTCTTCACGATGCCCTGCTCGTCGCCCACTATCGCGAGCGGATTCGTAAGGAGGTTCAGCTTGACGCCCTCTTCCTCGGCGTTTTCGATCTCCTCGACCCTGGCGGGCATCTCCTGCCTGGACCTCCTGTAGACTATCTGCACGTCCTTTGCTCCAAGCCTTAGGGCTGTCCTTGCGGAGTCCATGGCCACGTTTCCGGCTCCCACCACGCATACCCTCCTGCCTATCCTTACCGGGGTGCCGTAGCAGGGGAACTTGTAGGCCTTCATTAGGTTCACCCTCGTGAGGAACTCGTTGGCGGAGTATACGCCGTTGAGGTTCTCGCCCGGTATGCCGAGGAAATACGGCAGGCCCGCACCGGTGCCTATGAACACCGCGCTGTAGCCCTCTTTGCCGAGCAGCTCCTCGAGGCCTATGCTCATCCCTATGACGGCGTTCGTGACGATCCTGACGCCGAGCTGTTTTACGTATGCCACTTCCTTGTCGACTATCTTCTTGGGGAGCCTGAACTCCGGTATACCGTACCTGAGTACGCCGCCGGTCTCGTGGAGAGACTCGTATATGTCCACCTGGTATCCCATAAGGGCAAGGTCCGCGGCGCAGGTAAGCCCCGACGGGCCGGAGCCGACCACCGCCACCTTAGGGGCGCCGTCGGCCGTCCTCTTCTCGACTTCCTGCTTCGAGTGCGCCCTTTCGTAGTCGGACACGAAGCGTTCCATGTAGCCGATGGCCACCGGCTTGAACTTCTTGCCGAGGGTGCAGACGCTCTCGCACTGCGTCTCCTGCGGGCAGACCCTGCCGCAGACCGCGGGCAGGCTGTTCTTCTCCTTGATCTTAAGCGACGCTTCTATGAACCTGCCCTCCGCCGCCAGGGCCAGGAATTCGGGGATGGGCACCTCTACGGGGCATCCCGCCACGCAGGGCCTCGTCTTGCACTGCAGGCAGCGCGCCGCCTCGGCCTTCGCGATCTCCTCGGCTAGACCCAGCGCGACCTCGTCGAAGTTCCTGCTGCGTTCCCCGGGGTTCTGCTTGGGCATCTCGGGCCTTGCTGACAAGTCTCTTACCGGCATTTGCAACCCTCCCCGGACCTGTGCTTCTCAAGGGCAAGGCGCTCCTCCTCGCGGAAGAACGTCTGCCGCTTTATGAGCTCGTCGAAGTCCACTTCATGGGCATCGAACTCGGGCCCGTCAACGCAGGAGAACTTCGTCTCACCGGCTACGGTGACCCTGCAGCAGCCGCACATGCCCGTACCGTCGAGCATTGTGGCGTTAAGGCTTACGGTCGTCTTCACGTCGTACTTCCTCGTGACGTCCGCGCACGCTTTCATCATGCGCACAGGGCCGATCGCCACGACCTCGTCCGCCGGTTTGCCTGACTTGATGTACTCCTCGAGCGCCTGGGTGACGAAACCGTGGAAGCCGCAGCTGCCGTCGTCGGTGCAGAGGATCATCTCGCTGGATATCATCGACGCGGTGTCCCTAAGCACGTAAAGGTCCTCGGTCCTCGCGCCGAGTATAGTCACGACCTTGTTGCCGACCCTCATGTGCTCCTTGATCTGCGGGATCAGGGGCGCGATGCCGATTCCTCCGGCCACTGCGAGCACGGTACCCACCTTCTCTATCTTCGTGGGCTTGCCGCAGGGCCCGAGTACGTCGGCGAGCAGGGCGCCCTCCTCGTACTCGCACAGTCTCATGGTCGAGGCGCCTATCTCCTGGACGACTATCGTAATCGTGCCCAGCTTCTCATCGTGCTCGACTATCGTAAGCGGGATCCTCTCGCCCTTCTCGTCCGTCCTCACCATAACGAAGTTGCCCGGTTTCGCTGCCTTGGCCACGAGGGGCGCTTCGAGCACGAACATGTACACGGACGGAGCCAGCAGCTTCTTCGCAATAATCCTATGCATGACTACCCTGCCTTTCTACCATTTATGACAATTAAGACAGTCCACTTCGAACCAGTCGCCGTGGCAGCCCTCGCACGATGCGTGGCTGAGCCCGCCGCCCGCCGGTACCAGCCGGTCTGTATGGCAGCTTCCGCAACCGAAGGCGATATGTGAACCGTGGGGTATCCTAAGTTCGGCCGTCTCCTGGAAATCCAGGCCGATGTGGCAGCTTTCGCAGCTCGGACCGGCGGCGTCGAACCAGCCTTCGTGGCACGTAACGCACGTGGCGTGGCCTATCTCGCCGGAAGCGCCCGCCACATATTCCGCGTGGCAGTCCTGGCAGCCCAGGAAGTTGTGCGTCTCATGGGGGATCAACAACCTGTCCGTCGCGGTGACGGTTGATTTGACATGGCACTTCGCGCAGTCCGCGGTCCCTTCCGCGAACCAGTCCTCATGGCACGTGGTGCACTTGTCGTGGCTGATCGCGGTCATGGGCTCGCCGTCCGCCCCGTGCACGACTCCTTCGTGGCAGTCATAGCATGCGATGCCTAAGCCCGCGGAATGGATGGAGTGCGGTACCGCGACTTCTTCCGTCCCGCCCGAGTTCGCCGCTCCGGCGTGGCATCTCGTGCAGAACCCGTCGTCAACCTGGATGCCGGCGAAGCTGGTGGCGCCGCCCGCCTTCTCGGCCTTCCTCATCCTCGCTATGGAGAACCTGTTCGCTAACCAGCCGGTGAAGCCCGGCTCCATGTGGCATTCGGCGCATCCCGTATCGGCGTGCGAACCGTTGGCCCAGGTCTCGGCCGAAGGCTTCATTGAATGGCATGAACTGCAGTATTTGTCCGTCTCAGTATACGCGGCGGCCGCCACTACGCCCCCGATGGCCACCAACAGCACGAGCAGCACCAATCCCTGGGAAATCCCCCTCTTGAATAAAACAGGCCTGCTGGACATTAGAATATACCCCCTCGAATTCCTTAGGACCAGTTATGCGTAGAAAGCCAGGCTCTGTAGCGATACCGTCACGTCGGCGTTGCTGACCTTTACGTTCTCGGGGACGATGAGCGTCGCGGGGCTGAAGTTCAAGAAGGCCTTGACCCCCGCTTCGATGCAGATGTCGGCCATCTTCTGGGCCGCTTCTGCGGGAACTGTCAGCACCGCTATCTTTATGCCGCTCTTTATGATCACATCTTTGAGCATATTGACGTGATAGGCCGGCACCGAATCGAAAGGTCCCTGCTTGAGGACCTCCTCGTCGATGTCGAACCCCGCCTCTATCACCAGGTTCTTGTAACCGCTGTTCCTCTGCGCGCTGTCGCGCTTGTACGCGTTGTAGTGGATGATCGCCTTGCCCATCCTGCCCAGGCCGACGATGGCTATCTTTACGTCCTGGTCGAGCTTCAGTATGGTGAGAAGCTGTTTCTTGAGGGTGGCTATCTTGTAGCCCACCCCCTGCTTGCCGAAGCCGCCGAATATCGTCAGGTCCTTCCTGACCTGGGTGGGGGACGTGCCGGTCACGTCTCCGAGCTCCTTTGACGATACTATCGAAAGCCCCGCGTTCTCGAGGTTGTCAAGGGCCCTGAGGTACATGGGCAGCCGTTTGACTACTACGTCGGGCACCTTCTGGTCGTTCATCGGAAAATACCTCCGATCCTCAGTTGGATGTTGTCCTTCCGGGGCAGGAAGTCTCCCCCGGGTCGGCCTTGCCGGTGACTCTGGGGCAGAAGCTCCGCTTGTCCAGCCCCATGTCGTATTTCCTCACCCCGAAGTATGTCAGGGCGAGGAACGAGAAACCGCCGATCACCGAGAACAGGTCGGACGACCCCTTCATGCCGAAGTAGCCCGCCACTCCGTTGCCCGTCACTATGCCCGCCAGGAAGCCCAGCAAGGGCAGGCCGTAGGCCATGCCGGCGGCCTTAAGGACGTCGCCGTCTTTCATCTCCACCACGACGAGATCCCCCGGTCCGACGTCGACCTCGCATATCGCCTTTACCCGCTTGGCGTTGGAAGAAGGCTGGCACATGCCGCATCCCCTGCAGGCCTGCGGCCTTGTGATTTCGAGGACGGCCCAGCCCTTCTCGAGGGACAGGACCTTTCCTAGCTGTTGCATGAATTCATCCCCACAACCAATTTACGCATTTCAACGGCCTTTAGATCATCCGTGGAAATCCAACTTGAATTATACAACAACTCTTCACAAAGTTCTAAAAATCCTCTCGCCCGCCTCCTGGCGCTCCGTTGCGGTTCCTGAAGCTGGGAATACGGCCGAGGGCGAATAATAAGTCCAGCTAAATAAAATTGATTCCGGCTCCCGCCTCAAGGCCAGCCGGAATCAACGGAGATCCGCATTGTATGAGTAAAAATACACTACTTATGCCTGTTGAGGGTCATCCTCACCATGGTGCCCGTACCCCTCTGCGAGCTTATCTCGAATTTGTCCGAGCACTTCTTCATGTTGGGCAATCCCATGCCGGCTCCGAAGCCCATCCTGCGGGCCTCTTCGTCCGCCGTGGAGAAGCCCTCGGTCATGGCGAGGGGTATGTCCGGTATGCCCGGTCCGACGTCAACCGCCGTAATCAGGATGGCGTCGGGTTCTATAAGGGCCGTGAGCATGCCGCCCCTTGAGTGTATCACGATGTTCATCTCCGCCTCGTATGCCGCCACCGCGGCCCTCCTGACCAGCTCCGGATCGAAACCGTGCTGGCCGAGGTACCTTTTTATGGTTGCTGCGGCATCGCCCGCCCTGATGAAATCCCTCGCGATGATTTCGAACTGCAGCTTGGTGTTGTCGGCAGAAGACATTCTACGACCCCCTAACCGAGGTGCAATCGGCGGGTCCGACCCCCGCCTGGTAAAGCCTCCCGCAGGCTTCGTACATGGTCATCTTCGTGCAAAGAAGCGGCAGTCCCGACCTGTGGGCCAGCTCGACCATGTCGTGCGTCGGCCTCTTGCCCCTTACGAAGACCACTGCCGCTATTCCGGATATCTCGGCGGTCCTTACCAGCTGGCAGCCCAGCAGGCCGGTCAACAAAAGATAGCCGGGCCTGCCGAACGCAAGCACGTCGCTTAGGAAATCGGACGCGAATGCGAAGTCCGCCTCCTGGGAGAGAGAAGCCATGTCGCACGCCAGGACGTCGGCTTCAAGCAGGTTGGTAATCTCGTCAATCCTCATTGATGCCTCCTGTGACTAATCGAAGATGGTTGCGGAGTAACCGTACCCTTCCACCTTCGTCTCCAGGTTCTCCGCATTCGCCCTGCTGCTGAAGGCACCGATCTGCACGTAGTACTTCTGCGAAAGGGTGATGAGCGTAGGGAAGCCCAGCTTTGCCAGCTCCTTCGCCGCGGCCGTCGCTTCGGCCATGCCGGCGTAGGGTCCTACCCTCACTTTGTAGAGTTCGGGGATCTTCTGCGACTGCTCCGAAGCCTCGGCTTCCGGCGCTTCAGGCTCCTCTGCCGTCTCGACCGCCGCCTGGTCCTCGGCGAGGACCTCCTCCGCCGCCTGCTCTTCGACCTGCTTTATGCTAAGGTTGTCTGTCATCCACGGCGGGGTCTCGAACGGTGACGTCCTTCCGTTGCTAGCCTCGGCCTGCCCTTCCGCCGCCGAGGGCTGCTCCGCCTCGGGCGTCTCGCCCTCTTCCGGCGCCGCTTCCTCTGCCGGGAGCCCTTCGGTCCCGCCAGCAGCTTCCGTCCCCGGCTCCTCAATGGGACTTGCGCTCCCGCCCCGGTTCATCAGCGCCATAAGGCCCTCTCCGGCGAACCATCCGATGACTATCGCACCCGCCGCGATGAGAAGCACGGCCAAAGCCCAGGACCACAGCTTGCCTCCGGATCTGTACCTGCCCTTGTCCATATCATCCCTCCGGATATCTTATTCATCCCAACCGCCTTTTTTCCTGCTAGTTCTCCCAGGGCTTCAAAAGATACCTCTTAAGGGGAAACAGCAGGAGCCCCTTTTGCGAGGCGAGCTTCCCCGCCTGTTCCGGGTCCTTGCGGTACAGCTCGTCGTATATTACGGCGAACCTGATCGGCACCCCGGCCGACGCCGAGACCTCCCCGATTATCTCCAAACCTTCGTATGCCAGGTCGTAATCGCTCTCCGTGCCCAGGTTGGTGTTCGCGACCAGCCCCGTCACCTTCAGCCTCGAGGCTTCCTCCACCATGCCCATCATCCTTAGTATCTCGTCCTTTGTCGAGGCGAAAGGCCGCCTTGTGTTTATCACGTAGAGCACTTCCCTGTCAAAATCGAAGCTCGTGGCGTACCTGCCCAGCGCCCTGGCGCCGAGGTGGTCGCCTCCGACGTCGATCACGACCCTGCCTGCCTTGCCCTTTATCAGGGCGTCCACCTCGCCGGTCACTATCGGAAGGTCCGCGTTGCCAAGCCCTGCGATCGTGTCCACCATCCTCACTCCCGCGGCGGTGACCGCTTTCCTTATGTCCCTGGACCTGAACATCGGTTTCACTATGTCTATGTCCACCAAGGACACCATCTCGTGCTTCCTTGCCAGGCCTATCGCCATGTTGACGGCTATCTCGGTCTTGCCGCTGCCGAATGCCCCACACAGCACGGTCACCCTCCTGGGCGCGAAAACATCCATGTCCACACCGTCTTGTCCGTATCCTACGATCGGCATCGTGTTTCCTCCTAATCTTCCATGAGCCGTGACCTCAGCTCCCCCACCAGGTACAGCGAGCCGCATATGAGCAGGGGCAGGCCCTTCCCCCTGGCCTTCGCCAACCCTTCGGAAAGCGCCTCTTCGGGAGAGCTTACTGCGGCCGAATCCAACCCTAGCGTCCGGGCCTCCTCCGCCACAGCCTCAGAATCCCTGGCGCCCGACCTCGTATGGCTCGGCGCCGTGGCGAACACCGAGCTTATCCTCGGGGCAAGATGGCCCAGCATGCCTTTGTAGTCCTTGTCGGCCGAAAAGCCCACCACGGCGACCGGCTTCGTCCCGCCCATCACCCTGCCCAGCGTGGCCGCCAGCGCGGCGGCGCCGTCTGCGTTGTGGGCGCCGTCAAGGATCACGACGGGGTCTGTCCCGACGACTTCGAACCTCCCCGGATGCACGGCCTGCGCGAGGCCCTGCTTCGCGTCGTCGCGCGTTATGTCCCAGCCGAGGCCCATCATCACGTCCACGGCCGCGAGCGCCGCCGCGGCGTTGTCCGCCTGGTGCACTCCCACCAGCCGCGTCCTGAACGTGCCTTCGAGATTCGTGCCGTAATATTCCAGTTCGGTACCGGTCAGCGCCACCTTGACCGTCTTGTAGCAATAGCCGCGGCCCGGGTATGAAAGACGGACCCCTTTGGCCGCCGCTTCCCGCTCTATCATCGCCATCGCCTCGTCTTCCTGCCTTGCCGAGACCGCCGGGACGCCCTTCTTCAGTATGCCGCACTTGTCGAACGCGATCTGAGAAAGGCTCTTTCCGAGCTTCTCCATATGGTCGTAGGAGACGTGGGTGATGACCGAAGCTTCCGGGGTTATTATGTTCGTCGAGTCGTACCGGCCGCCCAGGCCGACTTCCATGACGGCTAGCTCCACGCCCGAGGCACTGAAGTGCTCGAAGCACATCGCGGTGCATATCTCGAACTCCGTTGGCGGTTCGAGTCCGCCGCCCACCAGCCAGTCGACTATACCCTTGACCTTCCCGGCAAGTGCCGCAAGCTCCTCCCGCCCTACCTGCTTGCCGCACACCTTGATCCTCTCCTCGTATCCGGCAAGGTGCGGGGACGTGAACAGCCCCGTTATGATTCCAGCCTGCCTGAGGACCGATTCGGCCATCGCCGCGACCGACCCTTTGCCGTTGGTGCCGGCTATGTGCAGGTGCTTCATCCGTTCCTGCGGGTTCCCCAGCTCGAGGGCAAGGGCCCCCACCCTGGAAAGTCCCGGTTTTATGCCGAAGCGCTGCATGGAAGAGAGGTATCCCAGCGCCTGCTCGTATGTCATCAGCTCACCCCCGCCGACTTGCAGACGTCTTGCGCGGGGCATCCGGCGCAGACGGGTCCCCTGGAATGGCAGCGCTGCCTGCCGTGCTGGATCATGTTGACGTGCAGGCTGTAGCATATCGAAAACGGCGCGGCCTGGGTAAGCAGCCTCTGGCTCTCGTCGGGCGATTTCGTGGTCACCAGGCCGATCCTGTTCGCCACCCTGTGGACGTGGGTGTCCACGGGGAAGGCCTTCTTGCCGAGGGCGAAGAGCATCGTGCATGCCGCGGTCTTGGGGCCCACGCCTTTAAGCGACATCAGGTATTCCATCGCCTCTTCGTCCGGCCTTGCCTTCAGGTGCTCGAGGCTTATCCGTCCGAAGTCGTCCTTGATCTTCTGCAGCACGGCCTTTATAGAGGCAGCCTTCTGGTCCGCCAGCCCGCCCTGCCTTATGGATTCCGAGATGCGGGATGCCTCGGAGGCTAGCACGTCCTCCCAGCCTCCGAACGTCACAAGCAAGGATTCGAAGGCCCTGTCGCTGGTCCTGTCGGTTGTGTTCTGCGACAGTATCGTATGGACGAGGGACGTCACCGCATCCTCGCGCCTGTCGTTCACCTTGGCGCCGTATGCCTTCGCAAGTTTCTTATCCAGCTTAACAAGGTTTTCGGTAAGAGCTTCCTTCAACACCGGCCGACCACCTTCCCTGGCTATTTCAACCCAGCTCCTCGATGCGGGCCATGAGCTTGGCCCTGGCCGCCTCCAGCTCCAAGGACCTGGTCCTTTCCCTCTCGACGACCGCCTCTGGCGCTTTGCTCACGAACGACGCGTTTGACAGCTTGGCCGTGACGCCGGCAAGTTCCTTGTCGATGCCGGCCACCTCCCTCGTGAGCCTTTCCGTCTCTTTGCCTATGTCGATCATGCCTTCGAGGGGGAGGAATATCCCTATGCCGGAAGACACTCCGGCTGCTGCCTTGTGCGGCTTCGAATCCCCGGGGGATATGAAGGAGGCTCCCTCGACGCCCGCGAGCGTCCTTATGAATTCCATATTGGACTTGATCCTGTCGATGTCCTGCCCGCCGCCCTGGAATATCGCGTCGACTTTCTTATTCGACGCCACCGCGAATTCCGCCTTTATGTTCCTTATCGTCCTCACGACGTCCGTGAGCATGCCCACTTCCGCCTCGGCCTCGGAGTCTCTTAGGGACTCCGACGATAGGGGCAGCCCGGAGACTATGAGCGCGCCCGAGCTTCCAGGCAGCATCTGCCAGATCTCCTCGGTGATGAAGGGCATGAAAGGATGCAGCAACCTCAGCGAGCCGTCAAGGCCCTTCCACAGGGCGTATTGCGCAGCTTTCCTGGACTCGTCCCCGTGCCTTCCGTAGAGCCTGGGCTTTGCCGCCTCGATGTACCAGTCGCAGAACTCTCCCCAGATGAAATCCTGGACCGTCCTTGCGGCTTCGCCTATCTCGAACCTGTCCACGAACCTTTGCACCTCCGCCGAGGCGAAAGCGAGCCTTGATAGTATCCACCTATCCTCAAGCTCGTATGGCAGCGAAGCCTCGTCCACCGAAGCCGGTTCGAAATCCTCGAGGTTCATCAGGACGAACCTCGACGCGTTCCAGACCTTGTTCGCGAAGTTGCGGCTGGCCTCCACCTTGTCGGGGTTCCACCTGATGTCGTTGCCTGGCGTGTTGCCCGATATCATCGTCATCCTGAGAGCGTCGGCGCCGTATTTCTCTATTATCTCAAGCGGGTCGACGCCCGCTCCCTTAGAGCGGCTCATCTTGCTGCCGTCGGCGTTCCTCACAAGGCCGTGGAGCAGCACGTACGAGAACGGCTTGTCGCCCATGAACTTAAGGCCCGAGAATATCATCCTGGCCACCCAGAAGAATATTATGTCGTAGCCGGTCTCGAGCACCGTGCCTGGATACCAGTGTTCCAGCTCGGGGGTTTGCTCGGGCCATCCCATGATAGAGAACGGCCACAAGGCCGACGAGAACCAGGTGTCAAGCACGTCCTCGTCCTGGCGCACCGCGCCGCCGCACTCAGGGCAGGATTCGACGTCCGTCCTCGATACGACCTGCTCGCCGCAGGATCCGCAGTACCACACGGGTATCCTGTGCCCCCACCAGAGCTGGCGGGATATGCACCAGTCCTTGCAGTTTTCCATCCAGTTGAGGTACGTCTTCGTGAACCTCTCGGGAACGAACTGCACAGCCTGCGATTTCGCCACCTCGACCGCCGGCTTCGCGAGCGGTTCCATCCTTACGAACCACTGCATCGAAGGCAGAGGCTCCACCGTGGTGCCGCACCTCTGGCAATGGCCCACGGCGTGCCTTAGGACTTCGGTCTTCCTCAGGAGGCCGCCCGCTTTCAGCTCCTCCAGCACCTTCTCCCTGCACGCGTCCGCGGTCATCTCCTCGAACCTGCCAGCCTCCTTCGTCATGAGCCCGTCGAGTCCGATCACCTGCACGCTGTCAAGGCCGTGCTTCTTGCCCAGCTCGTAGTCGTTCACGTCATGGGCCGGCGTCACCTTCAGGGCGCCGGTGCCGAAGTCCTTCTCCACGTAGGAGTCGGCGATTATCGGGATGCGCCTTCCCATTATGGGAAGCACGACGTGCTTGCCGACCATGCCGCTGTACCTTAGATCCTCGGGATGGACCGCTACGGCGGTATCTCCCAGCATCGTCTCGGGCCTGGTCGTGGCTATCGTTATGTGGCCGGTGCCGTCCTCCAGGGGATAGTCGATGTACCAGAGCGTCCCGTCCTCGTCCTCATGGTCGACTTCGATGTCGGATATCGAGGTCTTGCAGCCCGTGCACCAGTTGACCATGCGATGTCCGCGATAGATAAGGCCCTCGTCGTAGAGCCTCACGAACACCTCGCGAACGGCCCTGGAGCAGACCTCGTCCATCGTGAAGCGGCTCCTCTCCCAGTCGGCCGAGCAGCCCAGCTTCTTCTGCTGGTTGACTATGGCGCCGCCGTACTTGTC
Source organism: Firmicutes bacterium ADurb.Bin153 (assembly GCA_002070415.1). Lineage (GTDB taxonomy): Bacteria > Bacillota > DTU025 > DTU025 > MWDF01 > MWDF01. The sequence goes on along the minus strand of MWDF01000014.1, from coordinate 4,711 downwards.
CTTCCAGTCCCAGCACCTTCTGAGGAACTCCTCGCGACCCAGCTCGGCCTTGGTCAGGCCCTCCATGGCGAGGGACGCGACGACCTTCGCCTCCGTCGCGATCGAGGCATGGTCGGTGCCCGGCCACCACTCAGTGTTGTAGCCTTGCATGCGCCTAATCCTCACGAGTATGTCCTCGATGGTCGACATGAGCGCGTGTCCTACGTGCAGCGTCCCCGTTATGTTCGGCGGCGGCATGACTATCACGAATGGTTCTTTGCTCTTGTCGGGCTCCGCGTGGAAGTAGCCGCCGTCCTCCCAGAATCTGTATATCCTGTCTTCTACCTGTACAGGATCGTAAGCAGGTGCGAGTTTCCTCTCAGCCATCATAAAAACCTCCGCTTGTAGACATCGTTCGCAAACAAAAAAGCCCCCGCCCTCAAAGGGCGAAGGGGCTCTTCGCGGTACCACCTTTGTCACCTGGCGAGCGCGCGGCCCGCAAGGTACTCGTGTGCGCTCTAACGGGCGCTCCCGCCGCATCTGGCGCCTTTTGGCGCTCGTCTGCAGGGCTTAGAAGCGACTTCCGCACTGCGTCTTCCCGCGGCCTTCCACCCTAGGGCCGCTTCTCTGCCCGGTCCGCTTCGTGCGTACTGCTCTTCCTCATCGCCTTATTGCATATGATACCCGGACTATTGTTATGCCGGGGCTATTCCCTGGCCGCTTCCTTGGCCTTCTTGGCGGCCTCTATGACATGGGCCGCTATGTGCGTGGGCACTTCCTCGTAATGGTCGAACTCCATCGTGAAGGTGCCCCTGCCGCCGGTCATCGACCTGAGGTCTATGGAGTACTTGAACATCTCCGCCTGCGGCGCCAACGCCCTGACTACCTGGTACCTGCCCTGAGATTCCATGCCGAGGATCTTGCCGCGCTTCTTGTTGAAGTCGCCCATGACGTCGCCCATGTACTCCTCCGGCACGAGGACCTCCGCTTTGACTATGGGCTCCAGCAGGACCGGTCCGGCCTCTTCCCATGCCTTCTCTACCGCCAGCCTTGCGGCGAGCTTGAATGCCATTTCGGAGCTGTCTACCGGGTGGGATGAGCCGTCGTCCAGAGTGGCGCTGAAGTCAACCATCGGGAAACCGGCGAGCCTGCCGCTGGGGAGCTCTTCCCTCAGGCCCTTCTCGACCGCGGGGATGAAGTTCCTCGGGACTGAGCCTCCGAAGACCTCGTCTATGAACTGGAAGCCGGCGCCCCTTTCGAGCGGGGCGAACCTTACCCATATGTCACCGAACTGGCCTCGGCCGCCCGTCTGCTTCTTGTGCCTGCCCTGCACCCTTATCGACTTGGTGATCGTCTCGCGGTAGGGTATGGTCGGCGTATCGAGCGTCACGTCGACCCCGAACTTCCTCTTGAGGCGCTCTGCGATTACGTCGATGTGTGAGTCGCCCATCCCGGATACCAGCAGCTCGCTGGTCTCGGGGTGCTTGTAGTAGTGTATCGTCGGGTCCTCCTCCGAAAGCCTTGCGAGGCCGGAGCCTATCTTCTCCTCGTCTCCCTTCGCCTTCGGCTTCATCGCGAACGAGAGCACCGGCTTGGGGAACACTGTTGCGGGATACTTGACGGCCTTGTCCTTGTCGCAGAACGTATCGTTCGTGCTCGTCTCGGCCAGCTTCGCTATCGCCACTATCTCGCCGGGACCTGCTTCGGTGGCCGGTATCTGCTGCTTGCCCTTGAGGAAGAATATTGAGCCGAACCGCTCCGTCTTGTCCTTCGTGGCGTTGTAATACGTCGCGTCCGGCTTGAGCACGCCGCTCATGACCCTCAGTACGTTAATCTTCCCGACGAACGGGTCGGCGGTCGTCTTGAATACGAACGCCGAGAACGGCTCGGATTCCGAGGGCTTCCTTGCGACGTCCTCTCCGTTGTTGGCCTTGCCGATGGCCGGCGCGGCCGATGCCGAAGAGGGCAACAGCCTCACTATGTTATCGAGAAGCTGCTGTACGCCTACCATCTTGCCACCGGATACCGCGACCACGGGGTAGAGGGTGCAATCCTTGACGGCTGCCACCAGGCCCTTCTCGAACTCCTCCTGATCCAGTTCCATCGTCTCCAGGTACTTGCCGAGGAGCTCCTCGTCCGTCTCCGCGGCGTATTCCATCAGCTTTCCCCTGTATTCTTCCACTTCCGACGCAAGGTCGGCCGGGACGGGGGCTTCGCTCATGGCCTTGCCGCTGTGGTCGGCGAACACATACGCCTTGTTAGCTATGATATCGACTACGCCCTTGAAATGCTCGCCCGAACCTATCGGGAGCACTATGGGGCAGGCCTTAGAGCCCAAGACTTCCGTTATGCTCGCCAAGGACTGCTTGAAGTTGGCGTTCTCCCTATCCATGCGGCTTACCGCTATTATCCTGGGAGTGTGCCTATCCTCGGCGATCCTCCATACAATCTCTGTCCCTACTTCGACGCCCGACACTGCGTCGACCATCACGATCGCGCCGTCGGCTATCCTTAGGCCGGCATGGACTTCACCTACGAAATCCAAGAAGCCGGGAGTGTCGACTACGTTTATCTTCGTGCCCTTCCATTCGATCGGGGCGAAAGCCATGCTTATGGATATCTTTCGCTTCTTCTCGTCGTCGTCGAAGTCAGTGGTGGCAGTGCCGTCCTCAACCCTGCCGAAACGGTCAGTTCCACCGCTGAGATAGAGCATGGCTTCGGTAAGAGTAGTCTTGCCGGCGCCGCCGTGCGCAATCACAGCGATATCTCGGAGCTGTTCAGGGGCATATTTCTTCAACAGAGATCTCCTCCTGTAAACCTACAGGCCCGTATCGGAGCCCGATGCGATACCCGTCGGCATGATTTGCAATGCAATAATTAATTTTACACAAGCATCGCTTTTAGAGCAAGGTTTCCTGAGAAATGGCAATAGCGGGACCGTATCATCGATGAGGTACGGTCCCGCCCACGTTCTTCGTAAGGTTATTGGCTTATCCGCTTGGTCTTCCCGGGTTGCGCCACCGCCCCGGTCACCGGCATCTCCATAGCGGCTTCTTCCTGGGCGTTAGCCACCGCTGGCATGACTATCGCCGTCTCGAGGACCTTATCCATCTGGTCCGTCTCGATGAACAGCACTTCCTGCTTCACCTTCGCGGGTATGTTCTCGAGGTCCTTGTGGTTCTCCGCGGGTATCACGACGGTCTTTATCCCCGACCTGAGCGCCGCGAGGGACTTCTCCTTCAGTCCGCCGATCGGCAGCACCCTGCCCCTTAGCGTTATCTCGCCCGTCATCGCAAGGTCTGCCCTGACTGGCCTGTTGGAAAGCGCCGACGCCAGGGACGTCGCCATCGCGATTCCGGCGGACGGCCCGTCCTTGGGGATCGCCCCTTCGGGTACGTGGATGTGCACGTCCGTGCTCTCATAGAACGAGGGGTCTATGCCCAGCTCCTTCGCCCTCGACCTGACATAGGTGAACGCCGCCTGGGCGCTCTCCTTCATCACGTCGCCCATCTGGCCTGTCAGCGTCAGCTTCCCGCTCCCCTTCGTGACCGTCGTCTCTATGAAGAGGATGTCGCCGCCGGTTTCCGTCCAGGCGAGTCCCGTCGCCACACCGACCTTGTTCTCCATGTCGCTCACGCCGTATCGGTACTTCTCCACTCCGAGGAGGCCGTGCAGCGAGGCCTTGGTCACCGGGCATTCCACCTGCTTCTCGCCCGAGACCTTGCACCAAGCCATCTTCCTCATTATGTTGCCGATCTGCCTTTCGAGCTCTCTCACGCCCGCTTCCCTGGTATAGCGCCTTATTATCTCCAGGATGGCCTCGTCGTCTACGCCGACGTCGGTGTTCGCAAGCCCGTTCTCGCCCTTCTGCTTCTGGATCAGGAACTGCTTTGCGATCCCGAGCTTCTCGTCTTCCGTATAGCCGCTGAGCTCTATGATCTCCATCCTGTCCGCCAACGGCTTCGGCACGTTATGAAGCGAGTTCGCGGTGGTTATGAACATTACCTTCGACAGGTCGAGCGGCACTTCCATATAATGGTCGAGGAACGCCTTGTTCTGTTCTGGGTCAAGCACCTCGAGCATCGCCGAGGACGGGTCCCCCCGCCAATCTGAGCCGAGCTTGTCTATCTCGTCCAGCAATATCACGGGATTTCCCGAACCCGCCTGTTTGAGCGCCTGGGCCAGCTTGCCCGGCAGCGCTCCGATGTACGTCCTGCGGTGGCCCCTTATCTCCGCCTCGTCGCGAAGCCCTCCCAGAGAGAACCTCACGAACTTCCTGCCCAACGACCTCGCTATGGATTTCGCAAGCGAAGTCTTGCCTACTCCGGGAGGTCCCACCAGGCAGAGTATCGGGCCCTTGTTGAGCGAGGACAGCTTCCTCACAGCGAGGAACTCGAGTATCCTCTCCTTGACCTTCTCAAGGCCCCAGTGGTCCTCGTCCAGCACCTTCTTGGCCTGGTTGAGGTCCAGTACGTCTTCTGTGTAATTGCCCCACGGCATGGCCGTCAGCCATTCGATGTACGTCCGGGAGACCGTCGCCTCGGGGGCCATGGAGCCCATAAGCTTCAGCCTTTTGATCTCGGCTTCGACCTTGGCCTTCACTTCCTCGGGCGCCTTGTTCTCCTCCAGCTTCTTGCGCCAGGCCTCGGCGTCTGCTTCCTTGTCCTCCTCCTCGCCCAGCTCCTTCTGGATGACCTTCATCTGCTCCCTGAGGTAGTACTCCTTCTGGGAC
>MWDF01000013.1 GCA_002070415.1 Firmicutes bacterium ADurb.Bin153 | reverse complement strand
GGGTCCGACGCGCATTATCCGGAGCACGTGGCTTTCGCCTTCGATACCATATCCGAGTTCGCCAGGAGCGCCGGTTATTCGAGGGCCGCCGCCTTCTCCGGAAGGAAGAAGACCTTCTATCGCTTCTGAGCGTCGGCGCATCGACAGGAGAGGTTGGGCCTCATATGAAGAACCCCCTTATCAACAAGGACTTCGCCCTGCTGGCGATCGGCCAGTTCGTATCCTCCGTGGGCGATAACGTGCACAGGGTGGCCCTCGTATGGTGGGTCTACAACGTGACAGGCTCCCCGTCCGTAACGGGAATGCTGTCCTTGGCCTCCATGATACCCGCCATAGTCCTCTCGCCTTATATGGGAGTGCTAGCGGACAAATGGGACCGCAGGAAGATCGTCTACGGGATGGATTACCTGAGAGGTGCGATAATAGCTGCGATAGCGGCGCTTTCTTTCACCGGGAGGCTGGAAGTCTGGCACATGGTCGTTTCTTCCGTGCTGGTGAGCGCATGCTCCTCTCTTTTCAACCCGGCCGTTACGGCCATGATGCCGGGCCTTGTGGGAATGGACAGGATGCAGAAGGCGCAGGGCGCGTTCAACACCCTAATGGGGCTGGTCGGGATAATCGGCCCCGCCGTAGGAGGGGCACTCGTGGCCACCGTAGGCTATTCCATGGCCTTCCTACTTAACGCGATCTCCTTTGCGCTTTCGGCCCTGTCGGAGATGTTCATCGAATACAAGACCGTGCCGGTGAAGTCAGACAAGGGGAACTTCACCCAGATGCTCGAGGCCATGAAATTCACCTTCGCCATGCCGACGATAATGGGGATATTGCTGGTGTTCTCAATGATGAACTTCTCGATTTCGCACATGGGCAGCATAACGATCCCCTATCTCGTCAAGGACGTGCTCGCCAAAGGCTCGCGGGAGCTGGGCTATACCATGACATCTATCAGCGTGGGGGGCATCCTGGGCTCGATGCTCATGGGCGCCGTGGGGAATCCGAAAAGGCGCTCCGTAGCCATAACCGTCGGGGGCGCACTGTTGGGCGGGTTCCTTGTTTCGTGGCTCCTCATGCCCCGCATCCTATGGCTTTACTTCGTGATGGCGGTCGTAGGGTTCTCGGCGTCGATAATCAACATAAACGCTGGCGTGTTGTTCGTAAAAGTAGCCCCCGACGAGATGCTCGGCAAGCTCAGCGCGTTCATGGGCACCGTGTCCGGCTTCATGTCGCCGGTGGGACTTTCCCTGTTCAGCCTGCTGGCGGCGACAAACAAGTCGTTGGTGTTCTACTTCCCGGCGGTTTCGGGGTTCCTCATCCTGTTTTTTACATTCGGGTTGTTCCTGATTAGAGGTTATCGGGACATATAATAGAAATAAGTAAAGGTACAATCAATATCCGGGTATGCATACTTGCATCGACCCAAGGAGTTGTCCGCTTGATGATTAACCCCTTCATCAACAAGGATTTCGCTTTGCTGTCCATTGGGCAGTTCACATCCATGGTCGGCGACAGCATACACCAGGTGGCGATAATCTGGTGGCTGTACAACGTAACGGGATCCCCCGGGACGACCGGCCTTCTTACGATGGCGGCGATGATCCCTTCGCTGGTCCTGGGGCCGTACATGGGAGTGCTCGCAGACAAGCTGAACAGGAGGCGCATAGTCTACGGCATGGACTTCTGCAGGTCCGCCGTGATAGGCACGATAACGGTACTTGCCTTCACCGGCAGGCTCCAGATATGGCACATGGTGCTTTCGAACATACTGATAGGCATAATCGCGTCTCTCTTCACGCCGGCCGCCACCGCGATGGTCCCCTCGCTCGTAGGCATCGACAGGCTGCAGAAGGCGCAGAGCGTCATACAGGCGATGCAGGGCATGGTCGGCATCTTCGGCCCCGCGCTGGGCGGCCTGCTGGTCACAACCTTCGGCTATGCCACGGCCTTCCTCATCAACGCGATAATGCTCTTCTGCTCTGGGGTCTCGGAGGTCTTCATAACGTACCACCACGCATCGCCCGACGGCGGCGAAAGCGATTGGAACGCGCTGATGAAAGCGGTCAGGTTCACGTTCGGCATGCCTACGATATTGGGCGTTCTGCTGATCTTCGGGATTATGAACTTCGCGCTGGCCCCGGTGGGAAGCGTCACCGTGCCGTACATAATAAAGACGGAGCTGGGCTACGGCGCCACCGAGCTCGGGCTCGTCATGACGTTCTTAAGCATAGGGAGCATCACCGGTTCCATACTCATGGGGACTCTTAAGAACCCGAAGAGGCGCTCGCGCCTTATGGTGCTCGCCGGCATAGGCGTAGGAGTCTCTCTAACGTCATGGCTCCTTAGGCCGACCCTCTCATGGTTCTATACCATATGCGTAATAGCGGGGATCATGATGGTCATAATCAACATAAACGCAGGTGTTCTCCTCATGTCTGTCACACCCGACGACATGAGGGGGAAGATGACCGCATTCACGCACTTCGTGGTATCTTTCATGTCCCCCATAAGCCTTGCCATCTTCAGCATGATAGCCAAGGCCGACCCGAACCTCGTGTTCTACTTCCCCGCGGTGACGGGCATAATCATCGCGTTGGCCTCCATGTCCATGATGCTCGTGAAGGGTTTCCGGCACATGTGAGCCGTCTTGGGGACGAATTACGGCCCCGGGCTTAGGGTCCGGGGCCGTCCTCATTTCCATGCCCTATCCGGCCTTATCCCGCCCCGTCAGGCCTTCCTTCCGCCGTGCCTGTAGGGCCTCGTCTCGTTGTACCTCGCCTTGGCATCGATCGCAGAATCTATGTCTATGCCGTGCATGCCGCAGAAATCGAGTATCCTGATGATGCAGTCGGCAAGCTCTATCGGAATGCCCTCCGGTTTGCCGTCCTTGAAGTAGACCTCGCCGTATCCCTTTCCGTCGCGGTACTCCTCTAGCGCTTCCGAAAGCTCGGAGTGGCACAGCGCCACGACCTCCGGGAAAGGCTTCTCCGCTTCCCACCAGCCGTGTTCCTTTGCCGTCTTGTTCAGCTTCAAAGCGAGCTCGTTTAGCATCTCCTCTTGCCTCCTATAGATCCCAGCCTCCTCGAAAGAGCGGCCGCTTTCCTGCCCACCAGGGGTATGGCCTCCAGCTCGTCGGGATTGAGCCCTCCGAGCAGCATCAGGGCCAGCAGGTAGCAGAAGGCGCCTATCCCCACCCCTGCCAGGGCCGAGACCTTGCCTGCTCCCATCAGGGCCTCCACACGTCCCTGGGTCAGGTATACTATCCCGCCCATCACCAGGGAGGCGAGCATCGGCCTCCAGAAGGCCTTTGCATAGCCCACCTTGAAGCCCAGGCGCCTTTCGAGCTGTATCAGATTCATTACCACCGACACAAAAGAGCCCGCTACGGTGCTCAAAGCCGCGCCCTTTACGTTCAGCCCGTGCATCGACGTCAGGTAGAACTCCAAGGCTATCTTGACAGTAACGCCAAGGACGGCGCTCTTAAGCGGATCTCCGACGTGCCCCATGCCGCTGAGTATGGACGAGCTGGTCTGCTGTAGGCACAAGAACGCGCACGCCCCGGACAGAGCCATGAGAACGGGGCCCACGTCTGGCCTTCCGAACAGAAGGTTGGTTATGGGGGAGGCGAGGACGAAAAGGCCGACCGCCGCGGGGAGCGCTATCACGCTCGTAAGTTTGAGGACATAGATCGCCCTTTCCTTTATGCCTTCCATGTCGCCCTTGGCGTTGCATTCGGATATCGCAGGTACCGTGGCGGAAGCAAGGCCTGCTATGATCGACGTGGGGAAATAGACTAAGGGGAACGCCATCCCGTTTAGCTGGCCGTACAGGGCGGTAGCCTCGCTCGTCGGAAAGCCCGCCGCGGCCAGCCTTCCTGGGACTATCGCGGCGTCCACGACGCTCTTTATCGAAGCTAGGGAGCTCGTCAGGGCGACCGGGACCGAAAGGCTCAGTATCCGGAATGCTATCGTGCCGCTTCTCTCAGCGCGACCGCTACCCGGCTCTATCCTGTAATCGGGCCTGTTGCGGACATAGAAATAGATGACGGCTATGAGGGCGAGGCCGGCGAAGGCCCCTATGGCGGCGCCGCTCGCAGCACCGGCCGCCGCGTACTCGAGGCCCTTGGGAAGCAGCAGCGCCGCTGCCAGGAGCATGAATCCCACCCTCGCCACCTGTTCCATTATCTGGGATACGGCCGAGGGGACCATCTTCTGGACGCCCTGGAAATAGCCGCGCATGGCCGACATCACGGTCATGAAGGCAAGGGAGGGGCATATCGCCCTCAAGGGCAACGCGGCCCTCGGATCCCTGTACACCTTCTCGGCTATGTAGGGGGCGAGGAAGAAAAGCGCAAGGCTCGCTGCCAATCCGGAAAGCGCCATCATCACGACTGCCACCCTCAGGACCTTCCTCGCGGCGTTCCCCTCCCCCACCGCCTTCTTCTCGGCTATCATCTTGGAGATGGCAAGGGGTATTCCCGCCACCGATATCGACAATAGGAAGAAGTATATGGGATTCGCCATCTCGAACAGGCCAACGCCTTCGTCACCGAGCATGTTGGCCAGCGGTATCCTGTATACTGCGCCGAGCAGCCTGGCGAACAGGCCAGCGCCCGCCAGTACGGCAGCTCCTTTGAACAGCTTTGTCTTGGAAGCTTCCCTATGAGTCGAATCCATCGGATCACCTCGGAAATATCGGACATATATAGCGTAATTATAACAGTTGGGGCGACTCGCAGGACCTTCCCGCAGGACGAACGGCGCCGTTTTATGCATATACCGCTTTATAGGCCCCGTAGCTTTGTGTTATTCTATAGACTAATCATATAGCAGGAGGGTGATATGTTTACCGCCCTACAGGTAAGTATCAACCTGTTCTCGTTAGCGATACTCCTCATGATACTCTTCGACTTGAAATACCAGGATGAGCTGCATTCCCCGAATCAGTTCAATTATATCGAGCTCGTGCATTCCCTGATGGCGGTCCTGATCCTCGAGGCCCTGACATGGGCCGTCGACAGGAGGCAGGGCACGGCCTTCCGGATAGCCAACATATATGCGAACACTGCATATTTCATGGCAGACGTGTTCCCCGCCTTTTTCTGGGCCATCTACGTGACGTACAACATCTACGGCAGGACAAGGGCCTACAAGAGGCTTAGCTGGCTTCTCTTCTTCCCTGCCCTCATCAACGCCTGCCTTTGCGCCTCGAACCTTTACAACGGCTGGATGTTCAGCGTCAGCGCGGACAACATCTACAGGAGGGGCGACAGGTTCTACCTGCTGGTGCTGATCCTTCTCTTCTACATCGGCTACTCGAACATACTCATCTTCATTAACAAGAGAAGGCTCACTAAAAGGGCCTACCACACACTGCTGCTTTTCAGCATCCCTCCCATCATAGGCGGGGGCTTGCAGTTCATGTTCTACGGCATGCCTTCAATGTGGTCGGGAGCGACGCTGATGCTGCTGATGATCTACCTGAACATCCAGAGGATAAAACTCGGCGCGGATCCTCTCACCGGCATATCCAACAGGCGCGACATCGGCAGCTACATAAAGGACAGGATAAAGGAATCATCCTCCGGCGCGTCGTTTTCGGGCATTTTCATAGACATCGACAATTTCAAGAGCATCAACGACGCGCACGGCCACGTAATGGGCGACAAGGCTTTGCAGCTTACCGCCGACCTCCTCAGGAAGAGCACCAGGAAGGACGACTTCATAGCCCGCTACGGCGGCGACGAGTTCCTGATCATACTCCCCAAGCTGGAAGACCACGCCGCGTTGGACAAGACCGTATCGAGGATAAGAAGTGAGTTCGACGGATGGAACAGGCTGGGGATCCTTCCTTTCGACATCTGCTTGAGCATCGGCCACTCGGTGTACGAGAAGGGCTCGGGGAACTCGGCAGAGCAGTTCATAAGGCACCTGGACTCCCTGATGTACAAGAGCAGGTCCTAGCCGGGATCAAGCCTTCGGCACGATGACAGGGCGGCGGTTCGCACCGCCGCCCTGTTCTTAACCCCGCGCATTTCACCGGACATCGAAACCGTTGCCGATTCCGTAGCCGTCCCATTGCTGCGGCGTCTCGGGCCCGCTTTCCTTGGACGTTATGTAGCTGTGGATCTCCTTCGCCATCAGTTTGCCGTCCGAGTTATAGTCGACGTTTATCGCGGCCCCCGCGGGCGTCTTCCCTGATATGGCGGTTATCAGGTAGTAATTGTACTCGCCGTGATGGTAGTACGTCCCGTTGTAAAGCTCGTTTTCCGTGTCCGCCCTGTGGGCGTTCTCGGTCGCAAGGCATGCGGTGGATATGAAGGTCCTGTCGTTCATCATGTTGTCGATGAAACCTCCGCTCCTGCACTGCTGCATGAAGATTGCCCTCTTGGCGTAAGGCAGCGGGTTCAGGTTGGTGCCGAAAGCGGTGTCCGCATAGCCTCCGTCCGTCAGGCAGAAGTACGCGGCCGCCCCGCCTCCGCCGTGGTCGAACACCCATACGAAGAGCGTGTCGTTGCTTTGCAGCTTACTCACGCCTATGGAGGCGTCCCCGTTCTTCATCCCGTTGATGACCTTGTCCACCCATGCTATCGTCGCGGGGAAATCCGTCACCGCGGCCGTATGCCGGTAGGCGGGATTCGCCGACGAGTAGTCGTTGCCGTCCCCGTACAGCACGTATATCCTGTCTTCCGTGTATCCTGCGCCGAGGAGCGATTTGTACAGCCACACGGTGTCGTTCCAGAATTCGTCATAGCCGCTCTCCGCGACGTCGCCGCAGATCAGCAGCGCATAATCCCTGGGCATCGCAAGGATGGGGCCAATGAGGGCCTCCCTCATCTTCCATACGGGACGCAGCTGCACTTCCTTCATTGACAGAAGGTCTGGCTTCATCACCACAATGCTGTTCTCCTTGGGTGACAGCACTCGCACTTCGTTATCCTTGATTATTATGCCCCTGGGGTCCTCCGCCTGGATGTCTATGGGCTTGACGTTCAGCTTCAGTGCCGCGTCGTACATCCTTATCTGTTTGCTCGCCGCGTCGAGCACATACAGATTGCCGCCGTAGAAGTTCATCGCGGTGGGTGAATCCCCGGGTGCCCATGTCTGCGCGACCGCCTTGTTGCTCGCCGGGTCTATCGAGAAGATGGAGCTCGAATAGCCCGCCGATATCGCAACGAGCACGTACTTCCCGTCGTATGCCACGCTCATCAGCGTCCCCGACTTGAGCACGTCCCCCGCCCTCAGGCTGCCGTATGAGGTGGCCTTGAGGTCAAGGAGCTTGGCGGCCTGCCCCGTCTTCAGGTCTATCGAGAAGACCGCGCTGTTGCCGCTGTCGCCGATTATCACCTTACCCGCCGTAAAGGACGATATGCCGGCGGGCTTCTCGATCGGTATGCCGATCGTCCTGGTAATCTTCCCGCTGCTGTCCAGCGCTACCAACTGTCCCTTGCCCGCCCCGTATACCTGCCCTTCCACCTCCGCCATGGCAAGAAGGCTGGAGAATGCCGTGCTGGTTATCCTGTCGAATACCGGTATCGCGGGCAGCTTTAGGATCGGTGTAGTAATCGGAGCCGCGGTCGCAGTGCCGACCATCATCAAAGCGACCGTTAGAATTAACAAGGCCCTTGCGGTCCTGGCTACCATGACCATCCCTCCTTGCCGCCGGCTCATCTTAACGCCGGTCGGTGGGATAGTCTTTCTACAAGTTGCACCTTGTACCTCCATGCCGGTTCAAATTATGTCCCCAGACCTACGGAAAGCGAAGCCGCCCTGCATATGGCGGCTTCGGAAAGCCCTCGGGCGATTATATGTTGCGCCTTCCGGCTATGTACCTCATATAGAAAAGGACGGCGGACACCGCCGCAGCAGAATCGATCGCCACGTCCCCGGCCCTCATCGACCTGCCCGGGACGAAACTCTGGTGCACCTCGTCGCCAAGGGCGTACGAGACGCAGACCACAAGCGCGATGAGCGCAAGCTTCCTGTATGTAATCGTGTCTATTCTACCTTCCGGGCGGGACTTGACCAGCGCGTTCATCACGAGCAGGCAGAGGACCGAGTACTCGATGAAGTGGCCCGCCTTCCTGACGAAGAGCACCAGCGCGGTGTCGGTCGAGTTGAGCCTGCCCCTGATGCCGAGCGATTCCATCGCCTCGACTATCAGCTCGGCCACCCTGCCGCTGTCAGCGCCGGAAAGCTCGTACGGCCTTGCAGACAAGAAGAATATGAGCGCCATCCAGACCAGGACCGCAACCCAGGGAAGCATCCCGCAGAAGGCCTTCCGCCCCCGGACTCCAAACAAGTCCCACACCCCCGCACCTGCCGAAATTGGTCGCCGTGAGTCTTCCGCGCTCTGGCATCAGCCGCCTTCGGGGATGATGAGAAGCTCTATCGTGTCCCCGTCCAGGACCGTCTCGTCATGCTGGACCACCTTGCCGTTCCTTATTGCCAGTACGACAGGCCTAAGCCCTGGCGGCAGCGCGATCGCGTCGAAAACGCCCTCCACCAGAAGGCCGGGCCTTCCTTCTATCCTGCGGGAATATTTCTCGAGCGTTGCCTTTCCCTTGACATCCACCATGGAATTACCTCCCGGGAGCCTTTATACCAAAATCGCATAACCGGCACTTCCCGTCAACCTTGACCGGCGCTCGGTCAGGCCGGCCGTGCGCTGCTCGGCGGCCGGTCGTTGACAAAAAGCCATATAACTGCTATTTTACATCCAGATACTTCAATATGTCGGATCAGGCGATCGAGCATGCTTGCATGCGAGATGGGGCTGGGCATTGAAGCAGCGGGTTTACGACCTGCGGGACCGAGGATAGTCGAATTCCGGTCCCGCAGGTCTTTTTATGCACCGACCGGTGAAAGTGGAGGTTTATTTATGCCGACTGAGATCGACGTAAAACGAATCCGGGGGCTCGATGAGGCCCAGGTGAACGCGAACAGGTTGGAATTCGGGGCGAACGAGCTGCCCCAGAGCAAGAGACGCTCCGTGCTGACGACGATATTCGAAGTAGTGAAGGAGCCCATGTTCCTCCTGCTGGTCGCGTGCGGCACGATCTACCTCGTGCTGGGCGACCTGAAGGAGGCCCTCATGCTGCTGGCCTTCGTGTTCGTCGTCATGGGGATAACGATCTACCAGGAACAGAAGACCGAGAACGCGCTCGAGGCCTTAAGGGACCTTTCAAGCCCGCGCGCTCTTGTCATAAGGTCGGGCGAGCAGATTAGAGTAGCCGGCAAGGACGTGGTCAAGGGCGATTTCGTCGTGCTGGCCGAAGGAGACAGAGTGCCCGCTGACGGGGAGCTGTTGTGGGCAAGTAACCTTACGGCGGACGAGTCTTTGCTGACCGGGGAATCGCTGCCCGTGGCGAAGCTGGCCTCCAGGTCGGGCCGTGTAGACGACAAGGGCAACTGGCACCCCGACGGGGACGGGATGGGACTGCCCGGAGGAGACGGGGGCCCGTTCATGTTCTCGGGCACGCTCATCGTGCGCGGCCAGGGGATCATGCTGGTCAAAAGGGTCGGCTCGCACACCGAGCTCGGCAAGATCGGAAAGGCGCTCGGCGAGCTGAATCCGGAGGAGACGGCACTGAACAGGGAGACCGGGAAGCTGGTAAAGAAGCTGGCGCTTCTGGGCCTCTTCCTGTTCGCGGTGGTCGTGGTCGCGTACGGGATCACCAACAAGGACTGGATACACGGGCTGCTCGCGGGAATAACGCTCGCGATGGCTATGCTGCCAGAGGAATTCCCGGTGGTGCTTACTATATTCATGGCGCTGGGAGCATGGCGCCTTTCCAAGAAGAACGTGCTTACCAGGCGCATGCCCGCGATAGAGACGCTCGGTGCCGCCACCGTCCTTTGCGTAGACAAGACGGGCACACTGACGCAAAACCGCATGTCGGTCGAAAGGCTGTACGCCGACGGCGCCTTCTTCTCCCCAGCGGAGCATCCCGCGATCAGGGGAGGTTTTGTAGGCGATGCGGACCCTTCGTGCATCCTGCCCGAGAGCTTCCACGAGATAGTCGAGTTCGGGCTGCTCGCAAGCGAGAAGGACCCCTTCGACCCCATGGAGAAGGCGCTCAACAATTTCGGCAGGAGCTGCCTTATGATGACCGAGCACCTTCACGATGACTGGAAGCTGGTCGAGGAGTACGCGCTGTCGAGCGAGCTGCTGGCCCTTTCCCATGTATGGCTGACGCCGGACGGCAACGGGGGAAGCTACATCGTGGCCGCCAAGGGGGCCCCGGAGGCCATTCTGGACCTTTGCCACATGGAGGAAGAAGGCGCGCGCTCGGTCCTGGAGGCGGTCACCGCGATGGCGGCGGACGGGCTAAGGGTGCTGGGGGTCGCAAAGGCCGTATCGAAAGTGGTCAAGGGCCTTCCCGAGAACCAGCATGATTTCGAGTTCTCGTTCACGGGCCTGATAGGCCTTGCCGATCCGATCAGGCCGTCCGTGCCGGCGGCGATCGCCGAGTGCTACAAGGCCGGCATAAGGGTGGTCATGATTACCGGGGATTATCCTGGTACCGCCCAGCACATCGCGAAGAAGATCGGGCTGAGGCCGTATGATGTCGTGATAACGGGCCCCGAGCTTACCGTAATGGACCATGATACCCTGAAGGAAAGGGTGCGCACATGCTCCATCTACGCGAGGATGGTGCCCGAGCAGAAACTGAAGCTCGTCAAGGCGCTAAAGGACGACGGAGAAGTAGTCGCCATGACGGGCGACGGCGTGAACGACGCCCCGGCGCTGAAGGCATCCGACATCGGCGTGGCCATGGGGGCCAGGGGAACCGACGTGGCAAGGGAAGCTTCTTCCATAGTGCTACTTGATGACGATTTTTCGTCTATAGTGGCGGCCGTAAGGCAGGGGCGCAGGATATTCGACAACCTGAAGAAGGCGATGGCTTACATATTCGCAGTCCACGTGCCCATCGCCGGCCTTTCGCTGATACCCGTGCTTTTCGGCCTCCCGCTGGTACTGACGCCGATGCACATCGCTTTCCTTGAGCTGATCATAGACCCTTCGTGTTCGGTCGTCTTCGAGATGGAACCGGAGGAGCAGGGGATAATGGACAGACCCCCGAGGGATCCGGCAAAGCCGCTCTTCGGCGGGGACTTGATAAGGCTGGGGCTCACCCAGGGTATGAGCGTCATGATATCCACGATGGCGGCGTTCGCGGCCGCGATGTTCCTGCTCGGCAGGGACGAAGGAGGAGTAAGGGCGGTCACGTTCGCGGCGCTCGTCTTCTCGAACCTGGGACTGATAGTGTCGAACAGGTCATGGACGGAAAGCACCGTGGCGTCGCTCAAGAAACAGAACCCCGCTTTCAAATGGGTGTTCCTGGGTTCTCTGACCTTCATGATGCTCGTCCTGTTCGTGCCCGCCTTAAGGGCGCTGTTCAGCTTCTCGCCCATAGGCGCGGTTGATCTTGCGATATCGGTACTCGCCGCAGTATTGGGCACCGCCTGGTTCGAGTTCTACAAGGCGTCGATGAGGGGCAAGGCCCGGGTCCGGGCCTGATCGGAGGAAGAGGCGCCTTTTCGGGTTCGACATACAGGATCGGCATCGAAGCCGGAGGTACCGCAGACGGGTGCCTCCGGCTTCCCGTTATCTTGACATCGTCACATAATGTTGATAACCTATAGGTGTAAGTTGCACTTAAGGAGGTGTGAACATGCAAGACTTTGATAACAGGGGCGAAAGGCCCCTGGGAGGGCGTTTCGGCAAGCATTTCCGCGGGCATATGGGCGGAAGGTGCGGCATGGCTGGAGAGGGCAGGCCAGGCGGCATGGGCCACGGCAACGTGTACCGCTTCATGGTTCCGGTCGTCGCGGTATCGCTTATGAAGCTGGGCAAGGCCCACGGCTACCAGATAGCCCAGGAAGCCGCGAAGCTCGCGGTGACGGAGACCCAGATGGACACGGCCGGCGTTTACAGGGTCCTGAGGAGGATGGAGGCGATGGGCTTCGTCCACTCGGAGTGGGACACGGACGGACCGGGGCCGGCGAAGCGAGTGTACATGATGAGCGAAGAGGGCATGATGCAGATGGAAAGGCTCATGCTGAAGCTAAGGGGCATCTCGAATGAGCTGAAGTCGTTGCTGGATACCTACGACGGACTGCTAGAGAAGTCCTGAAATCATCCTAGCTAACGGGACGGTTAGGTGGTAGTATATCTTCAACAGGAATTGCCCGGACCGTCAGGATGGCCGTGGGATATCCCCGGCCATCCTTTGTCATATCCGGGCTGTCGGGCCGAGGTCTTTTACATGCGCGCACAAAAAGGAGAAACCGTTAGTTTGTAGAACAGCCATGTAGAGATCCGCCGCTAGCAACATCCCGTATCAGGGATAATTCGGAGGGGACACCTTTCATGTATTTCCGACGAGATTCCGTCGAACAAGCCATAGGATTATTCGGTGACTATTCGAAGATAATAAGGCTACAGGCCACGGCTGAGGGCCTTGGCGATTGCGACGCCTGGGTGGATTCCAAAGAATCCCCTCATCTGGGAGCGATACGCTACGAGAGCAAAGTATATGTGGCAGGCCGGATCTCCGACGAGAAGGATGCCAGGCTGCTTAAGGATTTCCTCAGGGTGGCGGTGGCGGGACAGAAGCTGGAAGGCCATGCGCTCGACAAGATTCAGATAAGGACTTTCGACTACGAGTTGGGTGAGGCCCTTCCCAGGTTCCTGAGGGGGTGCAAGCTCGAGAACAGGAAAAGGGAATACCTGGAAATATCGCTTCCGGCGGACGGCACAGCCTTCAAGCTCGCCGAAGGATACTGCCTGAGGGACGTGGACGAGGAGCTGATCATGGACGGGGACATCGGCGACATCGACCTGCTAAGGGGCGAATGCGCCTACAGGCACGACAGCATGGGACTCAAGGGCACCGACTACCTGGGCCTTGTGGCCATGAAGGGCAACGACATAGCGGGCTGGTGCCTGTCGGAGTACACATGCTCGGTCGGATGCGAGATCGGCATCGAGGTTCTCGAAGCTCATCAGCACAGGGGCATAGCCAAGGCCATGACCTGCAGGTTCCTCGAAAGGGCCCACGAAAAGGGATTGAAGAGGATAGGCTGGCACTGTTACCAGGACAACATAGCGTCCTTCAGGACCGCGACGGCATGCGGCTTCAAGCCTGTGCTGACATACGGCGAGATAGACATAGAGTTCCCCCCCACCCACCTGGGGGCGGCGCCGGGGGGCGGGGCATAGGGAAGCATATACCGCTTATGCATCGGATATACGATGCAGAATATTGCGTAAAGTTGACTAAAGCCCACGTAATCCATATAATGGCGTTAACCACACGCTATCAAATCGAAGAGCGGAGCGACAATTGTCTAAGCATCATCGTTTTGTCTCGAAGCCGACAGGCAACACAAGCACTAAGGTTCGTCTCCTGGCTTTTCTGTTAGTGTTTGCCGTAATTGGTATCGGCGACATCTATCGTACTTGGAACTCATATATCCGACAAGAAATGGAGTACGTCACGGGGATCGTGGAATCCGCCGTGGCTTTCTTGCCAAAGGATGATATCGCTGGATTGCTGCCGGAGCAGGACGTTTCTGCATCCGGGTCATATGCCGTCCTGAAAGACAGCCTGACAGCCCTGAAGCAGGGCAATCCCAACATATTAAGGGCCTTCATAATCACTGAAGACGGAAACGGCCTCAGGTGCCTGGTCGACACGTCAGAGGAGCCTACCCGCACCTTCCTACCTACCATAGAACCCGACAGCGGAACAAAGGAATACTTCGCCCCGTTCCTGGACGGCAAGCCAAGGTACGTCGGGTCGTTCAAGATCGGGGAGACGACCAGGGTCAGCGCCCTCGAGCCGATAGTAGACGCCCGCTCCGGCCACGTGACCGCCGTGCTCGGGATCGACTACTCCACCAAGCAATGGGGCAAGGAGCTGCTCTTGCACGTGATACACGCAGTCGTAGCGTTCATGAGTATAATGCTGCTGCAAGTCATGCTGTACGGCATACGCGCAAAGAGCGATTCCCTAAAGCTCATGGGAGAAAGGCTCGAAGAGAGCGAGGAGCTTTTCGGCAAGATATTCGAGCAGGCCCCGGTCGGCATTGCGATCCTGGAGGAAAACGAACGGATTCTGGTGGCGAACCCCGCGTTCGAGAGGATTTACGGAAGGACACAGGAGGAGCTGGTGTCCGCGGACTGGACCCGCCTTACGCATCCCGAGGACAGGCAGAGGAACTCCGAGAAAATCAACGAGCTCAAGGACGATAAAAAGGGCGGCAGCTACTCCATCGACAAGCGGATAGTAAGGCCCGAGGGTTCGTTCAGGTGGGTGAGCAAGACGGTTACCGACCTGGATTTGAACAACGGCAACCCGAAAAGCCAAATATGCTTAATACAGGACATCGACGAGCAGAAGAGAATGCACGAAGCGCTCGTGAAGAGCGAAAAGGAAAAGGCGATCCTTCTTTCCCACCTGCCGGGCATGGTCTATCGCTGCAGTTACGATTCCAAATGGACCACCCTGTACGTATCGTCGGGCTGCCATGAGCTTACAGGCTACCACCCCGACCAGATAATCATGAACAAGGCGATATCCTACAAGGACCTCATCGCAAAGGAATACGTCGGGACCCTTTCCCAGGAGTGGAGACGCTCTCTCGACGAGCGCATCCCGTTCAGGTGCGAATATGAGATCACCCCCGCCGGAGGCGGCCGCAAATGGGTTATGGAAATGGGCCGCGGCATATACGAACCGGACGGTAAAGTTTCCGCGCTTGAGGGCATCGTGGTCGACATCAGCGACCGCAAGGCGAAGGACGCCCGCATTCAATACCTCAACGATCACGACATCACGACAGGCGTCTACAACCGCAGGTTCTTCGAGATGGTAAAGCACCGTCTCGACGAGGAATGCTCGGTCCCGCTTTCGATAATAATCGGCGACATCAACGGCGTAAGGATAATCAACGACGCCTTCGGTCAGCTCGAGGGCGACAAGATGATTGTGACGGCCTCGAGGATCCTCCAGAGCTGCTTAAGGGACGGTGACATACTCGCAAGGACGGGCGGCAACGAGTTCAGCATCCTGCTGCCGAACACGGGCGGCGAAGAAGCCTACTCGATCATGAAGTCGATGGTCGAAGCTTTCAAGGAATACAACTCCAGTGCGACAAACAGGGCCAGGCACATCACCCTCTCCTTCGGATACGGGACGAAGGAGATGAGCCACGAGAACATGGACCTCGCCAAGAAAGAAGCAGAGAAGAACATGTACAAGCGCAAGCTCCTGGCTCGTAACAGCTACCATAACGCGATCCTTTCGTCCATCATGGCCACTCTGCACGAGAAGAACCAGGAGACCAAGGAGCATGCCGAGAGGATAGCCAGGCACTGCCAGGAGATCGGGAAGAAGATGCAGCTCCAACAGAAGAACCTTGATGAGCTGTACCTGCTGTCGATGCTGCACGACGTGGGCAAGATCGGAATTGACGACAGGATCTTGGGCAAGCGCAGCAGATTGACCGCGGAGGAATGGGTCGTGATGAGGAAGCATCCGGAGATCGGCTTCAGGATAGCCTCTTCCTCGCCGGAGCTCAAATCAATAGCCGATTACATACTCTCCCACCATGAGCGCTGGGACGGGACGGGATACCCCCAGGGCCTCAAGGAGGAGGGGATCCCTTTGTTGTCAAGGATCCTGGCCGTATCCGACGCATATGACGCGATGACAGAAAAAAGGCTCTACAGGAAGCCGATTTCCAAGGAAGAGGCCATAAAGGAGCTCGTCGACAACGCCGGGATACAGTTCGACCCCGATGTGGTCCGCGTCTTCGTCGAAGAGGTCCTTAAGGAAGAGGCCACCGGCTCATTGACCGACTAGGTCGGCCGGCTATATAGGATATGACGGACCGCTCCCCTGACGACGGTAGCGTAAAGCGCCATCCGTTCAGAAGGAGCGGTCATTTCTCAGAAGCCACGTTTTCATCCTACGGGATCATCTGTCGCAGCTTAGCTTGCCGCCCACCGCAAAGTCCTCTTTCTTCATGTCGTTGAATATTATCCTGACACTTTCCGGCGGCAGGCCGAATTCGCTGCAGCACACATCGGTTATGCCCTTCGCCGCCCTTCTCTTCTGCTCTGTCGTCCTGCCTTCGAACAAGTCTATCCTGATGATCGGCATCGCTACTTCCTCCTTACTGGTCAAGGTATCTGGTTCCCGCATGAACCGTCATACGGTTTCGGACTCGGCGGCCATCGCCTGTGCATCGCTTGCGTCCCGGGGCTGGCGCCTTGCTGCCCCGTACTTGCCAGCCATTATCGAATTTCCGGCCATCATGACGAATATGCCGGACGCTATGAACACGCCTCCGAGGTACACCGTAGGGCTCAAGACCTCGTCAAGCACGAACGCCGACAAGACGGCGGCCACGAGGGACTTTATGAAGAACACCGCGCTTCCTGTGTTCGTCGTGGTCAGGTCCATTCCCTTGAAATAGGTGACGTACGCGAGCCCCGATACCACGACTCCTAGATATACGAGGTATCCGGCGTCCTTCCACGTAAGCGAGGCGAGAAGTTCGACTCCGGTCGCCGAGGCGTAAAGGCCCAGCACGGCCGAACCTGCCAGTATGGCAGCCGACGTAACGAAAAGGCTCCCCAGCCTCTTGGACAGCTTCCGCGCAAGTACGATATAGAGGCCGAACAGCGTCACGGACGCCAACGGATACAATATGCCGGCATCGAAGCCCTTTCCGAAAGGCCGGATTATCAGGACTATGCCTATCATGCCCAGGGCCACGAACGCGGCTTCGACCAGCCCCATCCGCTCCTTGAGTATAAGCGATGCAAGTGCCGCTATGATCATCGGATTCGCCGAGAAGATCAGCGCCACCAATGAAGCGGGCACTTTCGTCACGCTCACCTGCAGCAGCGTCATGGACATAGGTATGAGGAGTATCCCCAGCACCATTACATACAACGCGTCGAGAAGGCCGACCGGCGTCTTCCTCTTCTTCAGGTCGAGCAAACCGAAAGGAAGTATCACCAATCCGCCTATGGAAAACCTCAGGAAGCTCATCTGCAAAGGGCCTATGTGGGGCATCAGCTTTGAGACGACTTCGAGGGTGCCGAACACCAATCCGGTGAAAAGCAGCAGATAATAACCTTTATAGGCGGAGTTTCCGCTTGACGATCTTTGCATACCGCACCTTCCAAAACATAATGACGACACCGGGGCCGGTCAAGGGCTCATCAGTCAAGCAAAATCCCAACCACGGGCGGATCGTCCGTCCGTGGCGCACAAATTCCTGCCCTGTCCGGGCCCTTGTGGCCTTCGCCCTCTGCGGGCGGCTAGATGTGTCCGCTAGATGATCAGCTCGGCGTTACCTTGCGTATACTCCACCTTCACATCCCTGAGGATGAAGCCGGTCTTCGGGTTGGACGGGTCGTCTACGATGTCGCAGCCGGATAAGAAGCTTACCGCCAGGTATTCGGAAGCGCAGTTGATCACCTCGAAAGACTCCACGGTCCTGTCGTTGACCTTCAGCTTGATGTCGTTGCCCTTCTTTGTAAGCGTCATCTCGTTCCAATGCCCCCTGTTAAGGCCCGGTATCTCCTCCCTGCCGTCAAACGGGATGGCGATGTCCGACAGATGGCCGTCTTCGATGTGCAGCTTCTCGTCCTCGGTGGCAAGGTTGAGCATCTCGATGCTCAACCAGTCATTGACGCCCCCCGGCGCCGGCGGGACGTCCGTAAGGGATATTTCCACATAACCGGAATCCTCGGCGGTGACCCCGAGCCAGAAGTTGGCCGTGATCTTGAAATCACCCTTGAAGACGTAAGGGGTGGTCATCCACAACCCGTTCGTGTAGTATCCGTAGTCGTTTATGCCGGCTACGCCCTCACCGTCGATTATCCATGCGCCTTCCTCGTTCGACGTGTCCTGCTCGGTCTTGAAATTGAATGAGTACGTCGCGCTATAGCAGCCTGTAAGGGATATCATAAGCAAGATCACCAACGCTGCGGCGGCCATCCTGATACTTCTCATCGCGTTTTCTCCTTAATCTTCATTTCATAGCATGACCATACATATAGTATAACGAACTACCGTTTCCGGTTGTTAGTGGTCCTGCCCATAAATGCCCGGAATCCGACAACCGCCCTGCCCGACGCCCCGAATATTTCCCTCCCGGTACCGTGACTCTGCTTTTCGTACCGATTGGGGACCTGCGGCGACGGCATACGACGCGGTTTATGCGTTTCCTTTCACACCGGCCGTCGTCCGGATCAGGCGCCTTTCCTTTGCACCATCGAGCTCGACACCATGGTGGCACCCACGACCCCGCCGATGATTATCGCCCCTCCCAGGAAATGGTACCAGTAGAAGGGCTCTTTTAAAATGAGTATGCCGGCCAGAACGGCTACTATAGTGTTCGTGTTCCCGAGCACCGATGCCTTCGAAAGCTCCAGGTGGGTGGCGGAGAAGCTCATGAAGAAGAAGGCGAGCAGCGAGCATCCTACGGACAGATACAGTACGGGGAACATGAACTTGGGTTCCAGCAGGCTGGAGAAGTACAGCGATGCCGTATCGTTGCTCAGGTGGCCGTAGAAAGAGGCGCAGCTGAACGTCAAAGCGCCGGCCAGCATCATCGCGAAGGTCCTCTCCTCCGCCTTAAAGCAAGAGGAGAGCTTCCTTGAGAGCATCGCATAGGTGGAACCTACGAACACCGCCGTCATAAGGAATATCCTGCCGAGGTTAGTGCTACTGCCGGGTACGTAGCTCATCGCGTTTATGAGGACCACGCCCAGCACCGAGAGGAAAATGAACCCGTAGTGCTTCGAAGTCACCCGTTCCTTGAGGAAGACCTTCCCGAACAACGTGATCACGATCGGGAACATCGCCAGGATGAGGCCGGCTTCGGACGTCGTGACCCTTTCGATACCCAGCGTTTCGAATATGAAATAGAGGACCGGCTGCAGCATGGACATGGCTATGAGGGGCTTGAGGTCCTTTCCCCTGAAGTCCATCCTTATGAGCTTGAGCGCCCATAATGCCAGCATTATCACGGAGCTTATCACGAACCTGTATGACAGAAGGTCGAACAACCTGCCGTCTAGGTGTTCGAGGGCTCGCTTGGTGAACATGAACGAAAAGCCCCATATCACCGACGATGATATGTAGGCCGCATAACCCAGCCTCTGGTTCCTGTCGAGTGCCATATCCTTGCCTCCCTGGGGCCTTTCGGATGATTATAAACCATCGCGTGATTTGTCAAAAGAGACATTTCCTCTGCACATTGTATACAATCCATGTGCGGCCAGATCACAAACGGCCTGCGGGCACGGCCCTTGGATTAACACCCGCAAGCCGTGTTAATCTAAGTTAGTTCATATTCATGCGGGAATGTTCCTACAAAAATGCAAAGGAGGGAGGACATGGCGCTCGTAAGGGAGGCAACGCTTTCCGACATACGCCCGGTGGCCGAAGTGTTCGCAAGCTCGTTTTCCGGCAGCGTTGCCCATTATGTAAGCATCGGGGATCCCGTGGATGTCCTCGCCGACATGTTCTCCCTCTGCCTCGTCCAGAAGGGCCATTTCCTGGTAGTCGAAGAGGACGGGCTCGTAGCAGGGTATGTGATCGCGCCCTATTCCATGCGGCGCCTCGTGCTCTGCTCGCTCGTAAACCTCAAGGCCTTCAAGATCGCGTTGAAGTTCCTCCTGGGCAGGTACGGGATAAGGTTGTCCGACGCGCTCAGAGCGGCGCTCAATTCTGCAAAGAACCTCTTCGGGCAGAAAAGGGTAGGCACCGGCTCAGACGCAAGGATACTCAGCATAGCCGTGTCCCCGTATAACCAGGGCCGCGGCTACGGCAGGCTCCTTCTGGGCGCCGCGCTCGAGGCGTTGTCCGAAAGGGGCGTCAAGGTGGTACGGCTCGAGGTAAGGCCCGACAACCTGCCCGCCCTAAGGCTATATAGGGGATTCGGTTTCAAGGAAGAAGGTACTTTCGACGACAGCCAGGGAAAGTGGACTGTGATGGTAAAGGGCCGTGAGTAGGAGGCTTTCCGCAAGCAGGCAGCTGCGCATAGCTTTGCTGATAGCCTCGGCGCTGCTGATGGTAATAGCCGGCGAGGTGCTGCTATCTTCCTCGATGTACAAGAACCGCTCGTTCGACGGCAAGGAGCTGGGCACGATGCCGGATCCGGGCCCCGACGACAGGATAGTCGTCTTCGCGCCCCACCCAGACGACGAGGTGATAGGAGCCGGCGCTTACATACAAAGGGCCATAAAGAACGGGGCCGAGGTCAAGGTCGTGCTTATGACCAACGGGGAGTATCCCGAACTTTCCCTGCTTCTTGCGGAGAAGACCATAACCGGGAGCAAGGATGACTACATTAAGCTTGGATACACCAGGCAGTCCGAATCCCTGGACGCGCTCGAGCTTCTGGGCCTCGACCCTGAGAACGTGATATTCCTCGGCTATCCTGACCATATGCTGAACAGGCTGTGGACGGCGGACCACTGGAACTTGGAGGACGCGCTCAAGGCGTCCCGGACGGGCAGTTACGAATCCCCTTACGACAACTCGTTCACCGAGCACGCCGTACACTGCGGAAGATCGGTGCTCGACGACGTAAGGAAGGTCCTGGAAGATGAGGAGCCCACCGTAGTGGTCGTAGTAAACCCGTATGACATACACGTCGACCACTGGGCCACGTACGCGTTCGCGATATCCGCCCTGGCCGAGCTTAAGGCCCGGGACATACCGGTCCTGCCGATGGATGCGATCAACACATATCTAGTACATTGGCCGGAATGGCCCGTGCCGCGCGGGTACAGGCCGTCGGACAGCCAGGTACCGCCCAGGTCCTTCGCGAGGCTGGACCAGTACGAATGGCACGCCTTCCCGGCGGGGATATTGGAGGTCCTGCTGAAAAGACAGGCACTGAGGTCCTACAGGAGCCAGCTTTCCAGCTGGAATCCTTTCCTGTCGTCGTTCGTCCGAGCAAACGAGGCGTTCGCACCGGCAAGTAAGCTGAACTGGTACATAGGTCCGGGCACCCTCGCCATGGACCTGCCGGACGAGGCCAAGGGGGATACCGTAGCGTGCCTTCGAAACCCAGGGTCGGACATAACGGACGTAGTCATGCAGTACGAAGACGGGATGCTCACGATGGAGATACAGACCGCGGGAAGCATCACGAGCGCTTCCACCTTCGGCGTCACGATATGCGAAGTCGGCCGCGGTTCGGGCGGGATCGAAATCACCGGGCTCAGCCTCAGCCTTACGGGCATAGCCGGGTCGCGGACCGAAGACGGCATCGTCTCGGCGCTTCCCAAGGAGAAGCTCGCTTTCGCGACTGAGGCCGGCTCATACTTCGCTTCCTTCCCCTTCGAGCCGAAGGCGGATCAGGGCTTCATGGTCGTGAGGGTCTGGTCCTACATGGGTACCAGAACGATAGACCAGACCAACGTAAGCCTGATCGAGTACTACAGATGAGGCGCCCCACGAAGGCATGACCGCAAGTCTGTGGCAAAATGGAGGCCGGCATGTCGAACGCCGGCCTTGCGCTTGTATCCCTTTTACTTGTATGCCAACAGGAAGAAATCCGCCGATTTGAACGTCCTCGTCCCTTTCCCTATGGCACCTCCGTAAACCTTGGTGCCCTTCTCTGCGAACGAGCCGTGGATGTGCACCTTGGGCTTTCCTTCTTCCCAGGTGACGTTGCCGTTGATCGTGCAGACCTCGTATGCGCCCTCCATGACCACATGCTCCACCACGGGAGGCAGGCTCATGTCCTTCGGGTAGTTTGCCACCGCCCTTTCGAGCGATCCTGCGCAGCCGAGGATGATTATCTCCTTGTAGTCACCTTCCGTGAAGAACCTGCCCAGCTCCTCGGCTATGTCCTTTCCCGCTTCAACGTGCAGCACTACCGGCACTGCACCTTCCAGGTACCTGTATGTCGACATCGTCTTCCTCCGTAATGACCTTTATTATCGAGCCGGCTGGGCCGCCCTCCCCAGTTTCCTCGGGACGAACCTGTCCTTGAGGAACCACATGGCCGCCAGCACGCCCACACCTGCGAAAGTAGTTATCAGCTCGGGCGATATGATCAGGCCGAACGAGGCTAGAAGTATAAGCCTTCCTATCACGTTCATGTTCTTGCCGTACCATCCGGTAGCCGCCCCGGCGAACGCGACGCACGACAGAACCGTCATCGCGAACCTGAACACGATCATCCATACGGGACCCTGCATAAGAAGCGGAGGGTCGAGAAGGAAGATGAAGGGGATCGTGAAGACGATCGCGCCTATCCTCATTGCTGTGAACCCTATCTTCATCGAGCTTTCCTTCGCTATGTCCGCAGCCGCGTAGGCTGCAAGCGCCACTGGGGGCGTTATCATTGACAGCACCGCGAAGTAGAAAACGAAGAGGTGGGACGGCATCGCGGCGAAGCCGAGGTCCTTCATGATCGGCACCGACAAAGTCGACACGACGATGTAGGCGACGGTCGTCGGCGTCCCCATCCCCATGATTATCGAAGACAGCATGACGAGCAGCAGCGCGATTATCTTTACGCCTCCGGACAGCGACAGGATCACGCTCGAGAGGGAAAGTCCTATGCCGGTAAGCGTTATCACGCCAATAACTATGCCCGCGGCTCCGCACGCGGCGGCGATCATGACCGTCCTTTTCGCGGATATCACGAACGCGTCGATGAGCGAAGCGAAGGTGAACCTGGTCTTCTTGCTGAAGAAGCTTAGGAAGAAAGTAAGCAGTATCGCATAGTAGGCCGACTTGAAAGGTGTATAGCCCCTCATCAGTATGGCCACAAGCACAACCAGCGGCACCATGAGATAGAGCCTCGGGAGGATGTCCTTCCACTTAGGAAGATCCTTCTTCTCCATGCCCTTTATGCCTATCCTGGCCGCCTCGAAGTCGAGGACTATGAAAAGCGAGATGTAATAGAGCAGCGCGGGTATCAAAGCTGCCTTGCACAGCTGGATGTACGGCATGCCCAGAAGCTCTGCCATCAGGAACGCGGCCGCTCCCATAACCGGCGGCATGATCTGCCCTCCGGTCGAGGCCACGGCCTCGACGGCGCCGGCGAATGACGGGCTGTATCCGATCTTCTTCATCATCGGTATCGTGAAGGTGCCCGTAGCGTACACGTTCGCCGCGGCGCTTCCCGATATCGAACCGAATAGCGCGGACGAGATCGTGGCCACCTTGGCAGGGCCTCCCCTGAACCCTCCGGCCAGGGCCTTGCCCATGTCCATGATTACATCCCCCGCCCCAGTGAACTCCATCAGGGTGCCCAGGATGATGAACAGCACGATATACGTAGCCGATATGCTAAGCGGTATGGAGTATATCCCGTCCAGGCCGAAGACCTGGTAGTCTATTATGTCCGCTATCGAGTATCCCCTATGGGAGATGATGTCGGGCAGGTACGGGCCCGCCACCGTGTATATCAAGAACACTATGGCGACCAGGCTCATTATCCATCCTACGGCCCTTCTGGTGATCTCGAGCAGCAGCACTATGATGATGCCGCCCACTATCAGGTCCAGGGTGGACAAAGGGCTCACCATCGTCTGCCTTACCGCGATGTCCTGGTACCTGTAGGCCACATAGCCGAAAGCCCCCGTCGCGATGGCCGCGAATATCGTGTCGAGCCACTTGAAGTCCCTTTTCTCTATCATCGGGTAGCACAAGAACCCGATCACGACCGCGAACGTAAGGTGCAGCGGCCTTTGCAGCTGCGGGATGAAAGTGCCGTATACTGCCGTATAGATGTGGAAGGCCACATAAGCGACAGAAAGCACAGCGATGATGTATTTTAACGCTTTGTTCTCCTTCATGGCTCACGCTCCCGTTAACGGCCGCAGGAAGGGTCCGGATTCACGGACCCTTCCCGCAACCGATATTCATCCCTACTTTACTAGGCCTTTTTCCTTGTAGTACTTCAAGGCTCCGGGATGTATGGGCCCGCCGGAGATGTTGGCCATGTTCTTCGGATCGAACTTGGCATAGGTCGCTCCGGCTCCCTTGATCTTGTCAGGGTTCTCCGCGATGGCCTTGGTGATGAGATACACGGTCTGCTCATCCACGTCGTTCCTGACCACCAGTATCGGGGATTCGGTCATCACGGGCGTATTCGACTTTATGAAATCATATGCTCCTGCTGGCATTGTCGCGCGGCCGTAGGCGTATTTCGCCGTCATCGCCCTCAGGACGCTGTCCTTCACTGGCAGCATCTTCATCTTTCGCGAAACGGTAAGCTCCACTATCGCGGGCATTATCGGACCGCAGTAGGCGTCGGCGTGCCCGTCTCTGATCATCGAGCTCGCGTCGGCGTAGGCCACGAAACCGATGCTGCCGCCCCACGACTTCAGCAGGTCCGCCGTGACGCCGTACTCCTCTAGCATCCTGGTCGCCGCCCTGGATGGCGTTGACCCGGTAGGCGCGGTCAAAATCTTCATGCCCATCTTCTTGGAGGCGAGCTCGTCGAGCGAGTTTACGGGGTAGTCCTCCCTGACTAGGAACACGCTCATGTAGATGTCGGCCAAATAGCAGAGGCCGGATACGTTGGCTATCTTGCCGGACGCGAAGTCCGTGGTGCCGTTGCACGCGTCGAAAAGAAGCTGGTCCTGGGTGGTGCCGATGTCGCTCTTGCCGGACGCCACGGTGCTGAGGTTGGCTACGCCTCCGCCTGTGGTCGACGTGACCTTTGTGCCGGGCAGTACAGGCTTCAATAGCTCGGAGAGTATGCCTCCGAGGATGTACCATTCTCCGCCCACGGGCCCGGTGGATATCGTAAGGAACTTCGGGGCCGCCGCCATTGCGGAGGAGATCATGAGGAACACCAGCATGGCTGCAAGTATTACACGAGTGGCAGTCTTCTTCATTCAGGGCTTCCTCCTTATCGTTGATAGTGTCCGCTTCAGGTGGTCTTATCGAAAACCGGGATGAGGGCCCTGGCCCTCACCGGTAGGTTTACCTTACCGAATACTTGTCGTAGACTCCCATATCTTTCATGATGCTCGCAAGGTCGTCGTACTTCTGGCCCGTCAGGTCTATGTACGGCTTCCTCAGGGAGCCGGCAGGCAGGCCCAGTATCCTAAGCGCCGCCTTCACGACTATGGGATTCGAGAACCAGTACAGCGCGCTAAGCAGCAGGAAGTACCTGAAGTACAGTTCGCGGCTTTCGACCATCTTCTCGTAGCTGTCCCAGTACCTGGATATGGTCGCCATCTCCTCGGGTATCACGTTGCCGCCGATGTTGGCAGTGCCGTTTCCTCCGACAGCGAGCGTGGGCAGCACTATCGAGTAGTTCGGGTAGTCGCAGCACAGGATGTTGACCTTGTCGCCGCACTTCCTCTTGACCTCCACCAGCTGCTTGACGTTGGGCATCGCTTCTTTGTCCACTATAAAGTTGGGGTTGTTCGCAGAGAGCTTCGCGATCGTGTCGGGTTCGATAAGCACGCCTATCCTAGAAGGGTTGTTGTAGATGCCACACGGCAGCTTCGTTGACTGCATGCAGGTGTTCAGGTGCTCATAGGCGGCGCTTTGCGGAACGAGCACGTAAGGCGGCACGGTGAAGATCACACCGTCTGCGCCCTCGGCCTCACAGAACCTTGCGAAATCGACGCTCTGCGACGTAGAAGGGGCGGACGCATTGAAGAACACGGGGATTCTCCCCTTTGTCATCTTTATGACTTCACGGACTATCCGCTTCTTCTCGTCCTGTGTAAGGAGCGTGACCTCTCCGCAGGAGCCCAGGACGAACAGCAAAGACGTGCCGTACTTAATCTGCCTTTCTATCAGTACCTTTATGCCTCCGATGTCCACCGAATCGTCTGCGTTGAAAGGAGTGGGCATCGCGACCCATGAGCCGGTAGGTTTGATCAAGCTGCATCCCCCCAAGTATGTACTTTTATTCACCTTCTATTCTAGGTTCGGCAGATGGTGGTGTCTGTTGCGCGCAACATAATGTAACTTATGCTACAAACCGATGATTCCTCCACTGATAGAAGCTTTGGTTTGTATTGGGGGCCTTAAAAGTCTAGAATATCTTAGGGGGTATGGAAGTTGCCGATGCAAAATACGAGCCTCACGCTCCCTCGCCTGTACAACGAGGAGCTGGACAGGCTGATCGAAAAGAACTCCAAGAGGTATTTCTACCCGGCCCGCACCATCTTCTCGGTGCCGGGCGATGATTTTAATGGTGTATTCTACATTAAATCCGGCCGGACAAGGCACTACATGGCGAACGACGACGGGCTGGAGAAGGTGCTCTACACCCTGACGGACGGCTGGCTCTTCGGCGAGATGGCCTTCTACCTCGGCAGGAAGACCGGCCTTTACTCGCAGACTGAGGCCGACACCGTCCTCTACAAGATATCCGCAGAAAAGTGCAGGGCCCTGCTCGACGAAAGCCCGCTGTTCAGGGACGCTTTCATAAGGTGCCTCGCCCACAAGATTCTCATCACCCGTTTCGAGATCGAGAACATCACGTTCAACCCCTGCAAGGAACGGATAATTCGCCTTCTTTGTTCGGCCGTGGACAAGACGCAGCCCGCCGAGAGCGGATGGTACGAGCTGAAGGTAAAGTACACGCATTACGAGCTGGGCGTGATAGTGGGCGCCGCAAGGGTGACTGTCAGCAAGATCCTGGTAGAGCTCATGAACGAGGGGATAATCAGGAGCGTGAACAGGAAGATCCAGTTCAACGCCGACAGGTACGAGGAGTATATGGAATTATTCTCCAAATTCTGATCTCAGGCGTACCGCCAACTAAAGGAAGACGACCGGCGGTCCGGTCCCGGGTTCGTATCGGGTCCGGGCCTTTCGATTCGAGCCGACTTAGGCGCGCCTTGCGGCGGACATCCTCCGTTCAAGCATGTTTATCAGGCCGAACGTCACGGCGCTCAAAGGGGCGCGCGCCGCCGATACAGTTGATACAATAACTGAACATTATAGTAGTATATGTATTGACGGGCACTCGGGGCCATGGCATCATCCGAGCGAGGAAGCACTGGATCAGCGCCCGTAGCGCGGCGAATGACCGATCAAGCGACAGGTGGTGGTTTGATGAACACGGACAAACTTCTCGTCGACATCGTGGACAGGTACAAGAAAGTGCTTGGCGACAACCTCGTCGGGTTGTATCTGCACGGCTCGTTGGCGATGGGCTGCTTTACGCCGAGGGCGGACATCGACCTGATAGCCGTGATCCGCAAGCCCATGGACATGGGGACGAAACGGGCGTTGATAGACGAGATCTTCAAGATCGGCCCGCTGCCGGACAAGGGCCTTGAGATGAGCATCATACTGGAAGAGCGAGCCCGTGATTTCGTGCATCCGATGCCGTTCGAGCTGCACTACTCCCCCGCCCACAAGGAAAGGTACGAATCCGACAGGGGCTACATCTGCGGAGACGCCACGGACAGGGACCTTGCGGCCCATCTCATGGTGGTAAAGAGGAGGGGCGTGGTCCTGTACGGCAAGTCCATAGAGGAGGTCTTCGGAGAGATCCCCAAGGAGGCCTTCATAGATTCCATAGTCTACAACATCGCCGACGCGAAGAAGGATATATTGAAGAATCCCGTGGACATAGCGCTCGACCTCAGCAGGACCCTCTACTACTTAAAAGAGGGCTTCGTGGCTTCCAAGCTCGAAGGTGGCTACTGGTGCACCGCATACCTGCCGGAGGAGCACCGTCCCGTAGTGGCGGACGCCGTCAAGGCATACATCGGCTCTATCAAGGAGATGCCGGTGAACATAGAGCGTCTTTCGCGGTTCGCCGAGTACATGCTCACAGCGATATCAATCGAGAAGCATTCTTTGATAGGGCTATAGAGGGTAGCACTAACATAATCCGGGGCGGCATGCAGCATGCCGCCCTATTTTTATGCATGCCGCAAATATCCGGACAAAGGCCCTGCCTTGTGTTTTCATACCTTCTTTGACCTTTAAAGATACATCTTTATCTATATGAGTACTTGAAGGAATCGGAATACTTGTGAAGAACTTATATCTGTCCAATTGTTGATATTATGCACTGTTCATAATTTGCATCAAGTCTGGGGGTGTTGAGGTGAACCGTATTTCGAAGCTATCTAGGATGGCATCGGCATTCCTGCTTTCCTTCCTGGTCCTCTTCTCGGTAATGCCTGCCGGCCACGCGACTTCTTACACCGCCGGCCTGCCCGTCCTTATTACCTCCGCTGGGCAATGCCCCGACGCTTTCGTCGTGAAGGTGCTATTCGACAGGTCCAAGATCGCAGCCGAATACGACGAGATGGCCGAGGTAGAGAAGCTGAAGGGCATGAAGACGCTGATACTCGTGCTCGGAGGCAGCGCCAAGGGCCTGGGTGCCGCCGGCATAGACGAGGACGAGGAGCTGGCGAGGATAAAGCGGATAATCGACAAGGCGAAGGAGCTGAAGATATCCACTGTCGGCATACATATAGGAGGCGAGGCGCGAAGGGGGCCCCTATCGACGAAGTTCATAGAGGCGTCGGCCCCAAGATGCGACTACTTGATAGTAAAGGAGGATGGTAACGCGGACGGGTACTTCACAAAGCTGGGAACCACGAAGAACATACCCGTCACGGTGATAAAGGACAGCAACGAGATTGGCGGCATATTCAAGGCGGTCTTCGGCATCAAGTAGAGTGCGGTCCCAAATCTCATTCATATACAGGAAAGAGGAGATCAAAGTGTCAAACAGGATGAAGACGAGAATGTCATTTAAAGTACTGGTCGTCCTGGTCCTAGCACTTTGCCTTGCCAGCGCGTCCATGGCCTCCTACAGGCCCGACGTCGTGGCCAGGAAGGGCGTGGTCAGCTCCGCCCATTCGCTGTCCTCCTACGCTGGCATGCTGATACTGGAAAGGGGCGGCAACGCGATAGACGCGGCCGTGGCCGTGGCATCGTCGCTGAACGTAGTGGAGCCCAACCTATCGGGCGCGGGCGGCAACGGCATGATGATGATCTACGATGCTGCCACCGGGTCCGTCAACGGCCTTGCGATGAGCGGCGCGGCCCCCATGGGCCTCGACCCGAAGAAGCTGTCCGCCGAAGTAATGAAATCGACCTATGAATCAGGCTATACGGCGGGTGTGGTTCCGGGGAACTTCGGCGGCTGGATAGCCGCGCTGCAGAAGTACGGGACCATGTCCTTGGAGGAAGTGCTCCAGCCGGCCCTGGAGATGGCCGAGAACGGCTTCCCCGTATCCCCGGGCCTCTCCTCGGGCATAGCGAACGCCAAGGAGGAGTTCAAGCTATATCCGACCACCGCGAACGTGTTCCTTCCTGACGGCGAGGCTCCGCAGCCGGATGAGCTGCTGGTGATGAAAGACCTCGCCAAGACCTTCAGGAAGGTCATAGCGGCAGAGCAAGCGGCCCTCGCAAGGGGCGCCAGCAGGACCGAGGCCCTGCAGGCGGCCTTCGACAGGTTCTACAAGGGCGACATAGCAGATGAGTTCGCAAGGTTCTACCAAGCGAACGGCGGCTTCTTCACCAAGCAGGACTTCGCGAACTACAAGCCCATATGGCATACGCCTGTGCACACCACGTACAAGGGGTATGACGTGTACAGCCCCGCCGAGAACACCCGCGGGGGCATCGAGGTCATAATGCAGCTGAACCTCATCGAGGCGTACGACCTCAAGAAGCTTGGCCATAACAGCGCCGAGGCACTGCACCTGATCGCGGAGTGCATCAAGATAGCCAAGGCCGACGTATACGAGTACGTGGCCGATCCGGCGTTCACCAACGTGCCTTGGGCGGGCCTTTCGTCAAAGGAATACGCGACGGAGCGCCGCAAGCTGATAGACCTTGCGAAGGCAATCGACTACCCCGTCCCGGGCGATCCGTTCAAGTTCCAGAAGGGCGAGGCTGAGCCTACGACGGTGACCGCACAAGGGCCGGTCGGCCCCGAGCCCGACGGCGAGGAGTGTACGACCAGCTTCTACGTGGTCGATAAGTTCGGCAACGCCGTAGGCTGCACGCCGACGCTCGGCAGCGGCTGGGGCACCGCGGTCATCGTAGGCAACACCGGATTGTTCTTCAACGACGGCACCAGGAGCGGATCGACTTCGCCCTACCCGGACGACGTGAACTATGTGGGCCCGGGCAAGAAGGGCCTCTTGAACAACTCGCCTTGCATGGCCCTTAAGGACGGCAAGCTGTTCATGATCTGGGGTTCCCCCGGCGGCGAGGGGATCGGACAGACACAATTCCAGGTGTTCCTCAACGTAGTCGAGTTCGGCATGAGGATCCAAGACGCCATCGAAGCGGCCAGGTTCCAGCTGACCGCAAGCCCTGACTTCTATTCACGCGGAGCCAAGATCTCGATCAGGCCCGAGAACCGCGTCGCGACAGCGCAGATCGACAAGCTCAAGGCCCTGGGCTGGACCGTGAGCACGTACGGCGAGTTCTCCAGCAGCGTGGGCGGTATGCAGGGCGTATTGATCAACCAGCAGTTCGGCACCATGGCCGCGGGAGCCGACCCCCGCAGGGGCGGCTACGCGGTAGGATTCTGACAACACTGCGGTACACGGGCCGGCCGTCAGGGCCGGCCCGCGACCCGCACTGAAGGAACATGCGAAGCCCGCTAACCAGACAGAGATCACGGAGGGAATAAAAATGACGCAGACGGTGCAGCTGTTCCTCGTTTTCCTCGCCATGATAGCCGCATTCGCGGTCGCTTACGTGATGTTGAGGATGAACAACACCCTCTGCATGCTCGCGGCCGCCTTCGTCGGCGCGCTCGTCGCCGGCCGGGGCCTTCCCGTAAGGCACGTCGTGGAGGGCGCGTTCACATTCTTCGACGTATGCGTGGTGATAGTGACCGCCACGCTGTTCATCGGGGCGCAGAAGGATTCCGGGGGCCTAAACACGATCGTAAGGCACCTGATAAGGGCCTTCTACTGGTCTCCCCCGCTTCTTATGGTGCTATTGATGTTCGTCATGATGCTGCCGGGCGCCCTCACGGGCTCCGGTACTGCCGCAATAATGGCCCTGGGCGGGCTGATAGGCTCGGTCCTCGACCGGATAGGCATAACGAAGGCCAAGACTGTGGCCTTCCTGGCGCTGGGCGGCGTGCTCGGCCTGCTCGCCCCGCCAGTCAACATCCCGGCGATGATAATCTCATCCGGCATCAACATGCCGTACGTAGGATTCATGAAACCCCTGTTCATAATCACGATCCCGCTGGGCGTGATCAGCGCGCTGTACCTTTGCCTGGGTAACATGAGGAAGAAACTGGACGTAGAGGAGCTGACGAAGGACCTGCCCCGTGCGGACTTGAGGCTCGGCTCGCTTGGCGCATACCTCCCCCTCATCACGGTGATAGGCCTCATGGTGCTCCAGAGGGTCATACCCATGGACTTCCCCGTCCTCGGCAACCCGATGCTGTTCGTCATCGGTACGGCGGTCGCCTTCGCCGTCAGCAGGAAGGCAGACCTTTTCAAGACCACCCAGGACACTATAAAGGCGACGCTTCCCGTCATAGGCCTGCTTATGGGAGTCGGCTCACTGGTGCAGGTGATGACCTTGGTAGGCGTAAGGGGCCTGTTCGTAACGAAACTGATCTCGGCGCCGGACACGCTGCTGTTGGTGGGCCTGGCCGTGGGACTGCCCCTTTCCGGGAGCATACTCGGCACATACGGCGCTGCCTCGGTGTTCGGCGTGCCTTTCATGCTGGCCCTTCTCGACAAGACCCCGATCGTGGCCACGGTGGGCATCTCGGTCATCTCTGGCCTTGCCACGCTCAGCCCCCCGACCGCCATCGACGGCAGGGCGGCGATGCTCGTCACCAGGTACGAGAAAGGCTACGGCGCGGTGCTCAAGGAGCTCGCGGTGCCATGGCTTCTGATCAATGCGGTTGGGCTCCTTACCGTCATATTCGCGAATTCTCTGAAATGGATGCTTTGAGGAGGGGTGGGCATGGTATCGGTAATCTACAGGTTGCTCTTCCTTTACATAACTATCTTCTTGGCAATCGGGCTTTTCAAGGCGAAGACTCTGTATGAGAGGCTTACGTTCGCCTTCGTGGCGATACCTTTCGTCTTGAGGGCCCTTAACATCAAATGACGGGAGGAAGGACAGATGGGGCAGCTGAATGAGGTAAAAGGCGGAGCGAAAGGCGGCATCTGGCAGGACAGGCTCTTCCAGTCTCTCCTGGCGGTCGCCATGTCCGCCATCTTGATCGCCTTCTCCGTCCCTTCGTTCATGGCCGCGAAATCGTCCGAGGAGACCGTAGTGAAAGGGCCGGGCGTCACCGGCACGGCCATGCTCTCGGACTATTGCCCGGCGCTTAAGGGCACCAACGGCGACACTGCCATATATTTCCTGGACAGCGGGCAGCCCGGCGCCACGGTCGTGGTATTCGGCGGCGTGCATTCCAACGAGCCGGCAGGCGCCCTTTCGGCGATACTGCTGGTGGAAAACGCCGTCGTCAAGCAGGGCAGGCTGATAGTGATACCGCACGCCAACTCAAGCGGCATGCGCTATACGGCCTGCAGGGAAGGCACTCCCATGAAGTATACGATAAAGACGCCCTGGGGAGAGAGGTCGTTCATTTACGGCGACCGGCTCACGAGCCCGCTCGACCAGTATCCCGACCCGGACGTGTACGTGCACTATCCCAGCGGACAGCTCCAGTCGGGCTTCGACGTAAGGAACCTCGACAGGGCGTTCCCCGGGAGGGCCGACGGGCTGATGACCGAGAAGATCGCTTACGGCATAACCAAGGTGGTGCAGGACGAGAAGGCCGCCATGGTCATAGACCTGCATGAGGCGAGGCCCATGAACCCGATCGTCAACTGCATGATAGCCCACGAGAACGCAAGGCGCGTGGCTACCATGGCGATGCTCGACCTTGAGCTGTTCGAGGGCCTGAAATTCAACCTGGAGCCGTCGCCGAAGAACATGCACGGCCTGTCGCACAGGGAGCTGGGAGACCACACGCAGGCGCTCGCGGTCCTGATGGAGACCTCGAACCCGGCCATGGACTGGCTCAGGGGACCTACGACGGCCGATCTGATAGTCGACGGGTACGATCCCTTCTATGCCGAAGCAGCCGCAAGGAAGCTCCTCTACGTGCCCTATCCCGCCGAGGGCATCCCGCTTACCGAAAGGGTAGGACGCCACCTGTCGGGAGTCTTGGCGCTGCTTAGGAGCTTCACCGAGTTGTATCCGGACACGCCGGTCTTCGCTGATGGCGTACCCAACCACGCCGAGATCAAGGCCGCCGGCATAGGCGCCTTCCTTCTGAGGCCGTAACCGGGAGGTAAGCATGCAGCTGCTTGAGCATCAGGGAAAGGCGCTCCTGAGGAAGTACGGCATACCCGTACCCGAAGGCCGGCTCGCGCATGACGCCGAGGAGGCGGGGCAGATAGCGTCCTCCATGGGCGCAATGGTCGCCGTAAAGGCCCAGGTGCTGGCCGGAGGCCGCGGCAAGGCCGGGGGCGTACAGCTCGCCGAAGGATATGAGCAGGCCAGGGCGGCCGCCGCGAAAATCATCGGGATGAGGATCAAGGGCATCACCGTGCGCGAGGTCCTCGTGGAGAGGGCCCTTGTGCCGATACAGGAGTATTACTTGGGGATCACCGTGGACAGGTCCAGGAAGGCCGTGGCGCTCCTCCTTTGCAAATCCGGAGGTGTCGACGTCGAGGAGATCGCGCTGTCCTCCCCAGGGGCTGTCTACTACGAGGCCCTAAGGCCAGACGAAGAGCTTCGTCCTTTCCGGGCGAGGAGGATTGCCCTCAAAGCGGGTTTCGACAAGTCCCGGATACTCGGCATAGGCAACATCATAGCCGACCTGTACAGGCTGTTCATGGGCGAGGGGGCGACTCTTGCCGAGATAAACCCGCTCATGGTCACAGAAGACGGCAAGCTGTTCGCAGCAGATTCAAAGACAATACTCGACGACAGCGCCCTTGACATCACCACTGAAGGAAAGAGGACACTTGCCGAGAGCAAGGACGACGAACTCGAGAGGAAGGCCATCGAAAGAGGGCTCAACTACGTCCGCCTGGAAGGCGACATCGGCGTGATCGGCAACGGTGCCGGGCTCGTGATGGCGACCATAGACTCCATAGGGCTCAACGGCGGCAGGGCGGCGGATTTTCTGGACATCGGCGGCGGGGCGAAGGCAGACGTTGCGAGGAAATCACTGGAGCTGCTCTCTGAGGACAAGAACATAAAGGCGACCCTGCTCAACATATTCGGCGGCATAACTAGGTGCGACGAAGTAGCGAAGGGCATACTCGAAGCCGTAGGCGCAGGCTCCCTCCCATTCAGGATGGTCGTGCGCCTTGCGGGTACCGGCGAGGCTGAAGGGCGCAAGTTGCTGGAAGAATCCGGCATGAAGATCACTGCCACCATGGACGAAGCGGCACAAGAGGCCGTCCTGGCTGCGAAGGAGGCCTGCTGAGATGGGCATACTGG
This sequence comes from Firmicutes bacterium ADurb.Bin153, assembly GCA_002070415.1. Taxonomy (GTDB): domain Bacteria; phylum Bacillota; class DTU025; order DTU025; family MWDF01; genus MWDF01. The sequence goes on along the minus strand of MWDF01000013.1, from coordinate 13,239 downwards.
CCGGAAGCAGCACCAGGGTCGTCGTGCAGGGCATAACCGGGCGGGAGGGAAGCTTCCATGCCCTCAGGATGAGGGCCTACGGGACTAGGGTTGTGGCCGGGGTCACTCCCGGCAAGGGCGGGAGCGGCATAGATGGCATAAAGGTATACGATACGGTGTACGAGGCCATGGAAGCCGAAGGGGCCGACGCGTCATGCATATTCGCGCCGGCCGGCTCCGGGGCTGACGCCATAGCCGAGTGCATACACGACGGCATGCCGCTCATCGTATGCATAACCGAGGGAATACCGCAGATGGCCGTGCTGAAGGTTCTTGCGGAGGGCGAAAGGGCGGGCTGGCGCGGCCGGCTCGTGGGGCCCAACGGGCCGGGTCTTGTGACCGTGGGAGAGGCGCTGATAGGCATATCCCCCGCCGGCATATTCAGCAAAGGGCGCGTCGGCCTGGTCTCCAGGAGCGGGACGCTGACCTATGAGATAGTGGACATGCTCACGAAGGCCGGCATCGGCCAGACGACATGCATAGGAGTGGGCGGGGATCCGATAATCGGCACCACGTTCACCGACTGCCTAAGGCTCTTCGAGGACGATCCCGGCACCGAGGCAGTGGTGCTCATCGGGGAGATAGGCGGCTCGGACGAGGAGAACGCGGCGAAGTACCTCTCCGGGGCGCCGCATAAGGGCGTGGTCGCCTTCATATCCGGCAGGAACGCGCCTGCGGGCAAGAAGATGGGCCATGCGGGCGCGATAATCTACGGCAGGACAGGCTCGGCCCAGGCGAAGATGGAGGCCCTGAAGGATGCGGGCGTGGCGGTGGTCAACAAGCTGTGGGAGATACCGCAGGCCCTCCGGAGGCTCGGCGTCTGAAAGGGCCGGGAGGCGCTCCGGCGCGCTCCTGCCGCGTTGCAGGACCGGCCCTTGCTTATGGTATAATAAGTAGGTTTAAGCTGGATGTTTAGGACGCAGACGCCCGGTTACGCAAGGCTGTGGGGAACGGACTGGCCCCTTGTCGAAGGACCTTGCCGGATCCGGGATCGGAGGAGGACGTTGTGGCGAAGATACCCAAGATAGCCGTTATCGGCAGCTATATGACCGACCTTGTAACGATGGTGCCCAGGCTGCCAAGGCGCGGCGAGACCATAGCGGGCGGGCCTTTCTTCATGGGCAGCGGAGGGAAGGGCTCCAACCAGGCCATAGCCTTGGCCCGCCTCGGGGCCGAAGTAGTGGCGGTGGTCTCGGTAGGCGCGGACGATTTCGGCAAAGCGGCGCTTGAGCTGTTCAAGAATGAGGGAATAGGCACAGGAAGGGTCCTTGTTAGGGACGGATACCATACGGGCATGGCGCTCATAGTCGTCGACAGCACGAACGGGGATAACCAGATAGCCATAGCGCCCGGGGCCAACGAGGCCATGACGGGCGCCGACGTGGAGGCGGCGGAAGCCGACATAGCAGGTTCGGACTGCATGCTCCTGCAGCTGGAAATCCCGGCCCCCGCCGTGAAAGCCGCCATCGACCTAGCCGGCAGGCTGGGGATAAGGGTGATATTGAACCCCGCGCCCTACAGGGAGCTCGACAGGGGCCTCTACAGGAAGGTGGGCATACTTACCCCGAACGAACATGAAGCGGGGCTCATAACGGGAATCGGCATCGAAAGCGTGAAAGACGCCCGGATGGCCGCGGAAAAGATAATGTCGATGGGCTGCCGTGCCGTAGTGATAACCCTGGGCGGCAACGGGGTGCTCGTCATGGATGAGCGCACCTCGTGCCACTTGCCCCCTCATGGCGTCAAGGTCACTGATACGACAGGCGCCGGGGATTCTTTCAACGGCGCGCTGGCGTACTCAATCGCGAAGGGCATGAGCTTAAAGGACGCGGCGGCTTTCGCCAACGCGGCTGCTGCGGTATCGGTCACAAGACGGGGCACTGCGGCCGCGATGCCAAGGCTGGACGAGGTCGAAGCGCTCATGGCAGCCCAGGCTGCGAGCTGCCGGGAATCCCGCTGACGCGGGCGGCATAGAAGGAAGCCCTCCGCCTCTTCGCTCTGATATTCCCCAGGCGAAGTGATGGAGGGCTTTTCCCTTATCTTCCCTGTTATCCTGCCAGGGCCTGGAATATGAGCTTGCCCACGACGGCGCCGCCGTCGACCGAGCCTATGCTCTTCTCACCATAATAGGCCGCCCTTCCGTGGACGGACCTCATCGCCTTGGTGCTCTCCATCCCGGCTTCGGCCGCCTTGAAGGCGTTTTCGAGCGCCTTGGCCTTGTCCTTGGGATCCGACGCCTTCAGCGCCTCCACCGCCGGATGAAGCGCGTCCAGTATCGTCTTCTCGCCTGGCTTGGACTTGGCCTTCTCCATTATCAGGGCGACTCCTGCGTCCATCGCGGCCGCGACATCGGCCATGTCGGCCGATGTCTTGCCCCTCAACGATTTCGCCATACCCATGAGGCCGAACGAGACGATGGTCCCCATGGTGGAAGGGGCCGCCTCATTGAAGGCCGCGGAACATCTCATTAGGGCCTTCCCGAGGTCTTTCTCCTCGCTTCCTTCCAGGTACTTGACCACGGCGGTAAACCCTGCGTCCATGGATATACCCAGGTCGCCGTCGCCGCTTCTGGCATCGAGTTCGACCAGGTAGTCCCTGTTCTCCTTTATGACGTCCGCGATCTTCGACATTGCTTTGAGCAGTCCAGAAATCTCCATGGGGCACCTCTTCACTTATTGTAGTTCGTATAGAACGGAGTGGCCGCCGTATCGTTTAGCAGCCCCTTCAGATCGCCGTCCAGCTTGAACAGCGTCACTGACAGGCCAGCCATCTCCATGGACGTGGCGAACTCGCCGACGTGGGGCATGTGGACCGATACGCCCTTCTCCTTCAGGATCTTGTGTACTTCCCTGTACACGATGAACAGCTCTTCCAGGGGTGTCGCCCCGAGGCCGTTCACCATCACGGAAACCTCGTCGCCCGACGAAAGGGGCATGTCGGCTAGCAGCCTTCCCGTCACGACCTCGGCCACCTCGTCGGCTTTCATCATGGGCCTCACTTCAATCCCGGGCTCGCCGTGGATGCCCATGCCGACTTCGATCTCGTCATCCTTGATGCTGAATGTGGGCTTGCCCGCCTCGGGGACTATGCACGGGGCCAGGGCCACGCCCATGGTGCGGATGTTGGCCAGGGCCTTCCTTGCGACTTCGGCCACCTCGTCCAGGCCCATCATCCTCTCGGCTGCGGCTCCCGCCACCTTGAACGCATATACCATGCCCGCGACACCGCGGCGCTTCTCCATCTCTTCCCTGGGCCTGGAGGCCACGTCGTCGCTGACCTTTACTTGCACAGTCTTTATGTCCTCGAAATCCGCCATCTCGCAGGCCATTTCGAAGTTCATGCTGTCGCCGCCGTAGTTGCCGTACAGGCACAGCACGCCCGCGCCGTGGTCGCACGCCTTGATGGCGTCGAACATCTTCTGTGACGAAGGCGACGCGAAGACGTTCCCGACCGCGCAGCCGTCAAGCATCCCTTCTCCGACGTATCCCATGAAGACCGGCAGGTGACCGCTTCCGCCGCCGGTCACGATCCCGACCTTGCCAGGCTTTACGGGGGTGTTCCTCAGTATCACTCTCTTGTCGCCGTCAAGGCACGTAAGCCTTTCGCCGTACGCAAGGAGTATGCCGTCCAGCGTCTCTTCAACGAAATCCTCGGCCCTGTTGATGATCTTCTTCATTACGCCACCTCTTATCGACCTTTGATGCGCCGCCGGCCGTTATGAGACCGGCGGCGCTTTCAATTCGGGTCTTTACTTGTTGGATATGTTGACGAACTTGCCGTTGATTACCATTATCGGCTGGAGCGGCCTCACCGCGTCGCCGAGCTCGTTCATGCTGTACTTGCCCGCGAGGGACTGGTAGTCCTTCATGCCGGCGAGGGTCTTCCTGACCGCGGGTATGTTCTCGTATCCGCCGGTCAGCTTGATGGCCTCGCAAAGCTGCATGATGGTGTCGTATGTGTTCATTACGAACGCATCACCGGGCTTTCCGGTCTTGGCCTTGTAGGTCGACATGACCTTCTCGAATTCGGCCCCCTTGATGTCGGGGCTGAAGTTGTTCATCAGGAAGCAGCCTTCCGCCAGCTTGCCGGCGAGGTCGATCAGCTCCTGCTTCAGCGTCGAGCTCGAAAGGATCATCTGCTTGGGCTTGAAGTTGAGCGAATCGCACTGGATGAGTATCTGGGCCGATTCCGCATAATAGGCCACGGGGAAGAACGCGTCGGGGTTGGTCTGCTTGATCTTGGTGATCATGGGAGTGAAGTCCTTGGTCTGGACCGGTATGAAAGTCTCGGTGATCGTGACCTTGCCGCCCAGCTTCTGGAAGTTCTCCTTGAAGATCCTGGCGATGTTGTTGCCCCAGTCGTCGTTCACGTTCAGGATCGCGACCGTCTTTATCTTGAGCACGTTGTACACGTAATCGGCGTAGGCTGCGGTCTCGATGGCCTGCGTGGGGGTGTTCCTGAATATGTACTCGCCCAGGCTGGAGAAGTTGGCGTGCGATGCCGTGGGTGAGTAGTTGATTATCTTCGCATCTTCGTAGATGGGTGCTGCCGCCATTGCGGGCGTCGACGAGAAGTGGCCGATGACTGCCGTGTACTTCTTCGCGCCGGCTATCTTGTTGGCTATTGTCACGGCCTCGGTGGCGTCGTTCTTGTCGTCGAAGAAGTCCACTACGACGTCGTTGCCGAGCACGCCGCCGCGGTCCTTGATGGTCTGAAGCGCGATTTCGATGGCCGCCCTCTCGGTGTCGCCATACTGCTTAGCGTCCCCGGTCAGAGGACCGACCCATGCAAAATAGATCGTTCCCTTGGCTCCGGCGAACGAAAATGCCGCCATGACCATGATTGCCGCAAGCATGAGGATCATTACTTTCTTCATTCTTCTAACCTCCGTTGAATTAGCTTGATGTCTAGCGAGGTGCGTTATGTCCCTTTTCGTATCTACGACAGGAAGTCGAGGGCCCTTTCGAAGTCAGCTATGATGTCGCCTATGCCCTCGACTCCTACGGATACCCTGATGAGGCTGTCCGTGACTCCCATGCGGATGCGCTCCTCGAGCGGCACCTTGGCATGTGTCATGGTCGCCGGGTGCTGTACCAGAGTGTCGATGTTGCCAAGGCTTACGCCGTATTCGGCGAGCCTTACGTTGTCCAGGAACGTCCTTGCTTCCTTGTATCCTCCCTTGACCTCGAACGCGAGCATGCCCCCGAAGCCCTTGGGGAAGTACTTCTTGGCCAGTTCGTAGTCCTTGTGCGACGGCAGCCCCGGATAGATGACCTTGGCGACGTGCTCGTTGCCCTCGAGCCACTTGGCGAGCTCCATCGCGTTCTTGCAGTGGGACTCCATCCTAAGGTGCAGCGTGCGCACGCCCCTAAGGCCGAGCCAGCACTGCAGGGGGCTGGGGCACGGGCCTATGTCCTGGTAGACCCCTCCTTTTACCTCCTGTATGTAGGGCTTGGAGCCTATCACCACGCCGCCTAGGTGGTCGCCGTGTCCGTTGATGTACTTCGTCGTGCTGTGGACCGACACGTCTATGCCGTGCTCCGCCGGCTGGAAGAGGTAGGGCGTGGCGAACGTGTTGTCTATAACCGTCATCAGCTTGTGGCCCTTCGCCCATTCGACTACGCCGTCTATGTCGACTATGTCCAGGCAGGGGTTGTGCATGCTCTCGAAGAAGACGACCTTCGTGTTCTTCTTCAGGGCCTTCTCAAGCTCTGCCGGGGTGAAGTCCTCCACGAAGCTGACATCCAGGCCGAACCTGGGGAATGTCCTCGTGAATAGGTAGTACGTGCCTCCGTAGACCGGCTTGGTCGATATTATGTGGTCACCCGCGCTCGCCACCGCCATAAGCGCCATGGCAACCGCTGCCATGCCCGAACCTGTCACGAGCGACGCTTCCATGCCCTCGAGCGCCGCAAGCTTCTCCTCGAAGGAAGTCTGGGTGGGATTGCCCATGCGGGTGTAGAAGTAGATGCCTTCCTTGTCGTTGTTCACCCAGCGGTCCATCTTCTCGGGAGTGAATATGTAAGTGCTGGTCAAGTGCATCGGGGCTATGTGGGCTCCCGTCGACTCGTCATAGTGCTGGCCCGAGTGCACCGCCTTGGTTGCGAAATCCTTGTATTCGCCCTTGCTCATCCGGATCTCCCCCTCTTATTTGCCTACCTTGTCGAACCTTATCTCGCAGACGCAGTTGCCCTGCGCGATGGTCTTTCCGAGCGTGAACTTGAAGTCCTCGAAGCATGCGCCTATCGCCCTGTCGCCTTCCATCGCGATGTCGCAAAGCCTGTCGAGTTCAGCGACCGGCCTTCCCATCTTCAGCCACTGCGCTACGTAGGGGCAGTAGTGGAAGTCGATGTGCAGCTTCTCGGCATCGGCCGCCACGGTCTGCATCTCATAGATGTTCTTGTCGAACCCTATGCCGAAGAACTCCGCGAACTCCACCATGTCCGAGGGGTCTTTCATCTGCTTCTTTATCTCGTTTCCGATGTCCAGGCCGTACTGCCATATCGCCTTCCTGGCGAAAGCGTCGTCCAATCCGAGCTTCTTGGCTTCGTCGATCATATAGCAGATCGTCGTGGCCCTCTTCGCGCAAAGGCCCCTCATCGCCTGAGTTGACGGATCCTTTATCTTAGCTTCGTTGGTTATCGACATTGTTCGTCCTCCCCGGTCGTTACTTATTTCTTGTTGAACCTTATTTCGCAGACCTTGTTGCCCTGTGCTATCGTCTTGCCCAGCGTGAACTCGAAGGCCGGGAATTCGTGCGCGATGCCCCTGTCCCCGTCCATCGCGATGTCGCATAGGAGCTCTACTTCCTTGTCGTCGCAGCCGAGCTTCTGCCATGCCGCCACCAGCGGGCAGTAGTGGAAATCGAGGTAGAACTTGTTCTCGTCGGCGGTAGTCTGCTCCATCTCGAACACCTTGTGCACGGCGCCCGCTCCGAAGACCGTCGAGAATTCGACCATGTCGCTGGGATCCTTCATCATCGCCTTGAGGTTCTCGCCTGTCATGCATCCGCAGCGGAAGATCGCCTTCCTGGCGAAATCGTTCCAGTCGAGGCCCTTCTTGCGGGCCTCGTCCATAAGGAGGTACATCCATGTGGCGCGGTGCTCGAAAGCGCCCCTCATGTCGTTCGTGGCCTGTTCGTTAAGCGTAGGTACGTTCTTGATAGCCATATTAGTGCTTTCCCCTTTCATTGCGGTTAGTCTTCCAATCCTCCCAGGTATGAGGCTATGACCTTCGGATCGGACGCGAGGTTCGACCCCTTGTCAGAAAGTACGATCCTTCCCGTCTCCAGGACGTATCCAACGTCCGAGATGCCAAGCGCAAGCCTTGCGTTCTGCTCGACCAGCAATATCGTGGTCCCCAGCCCGTTTATGCGCTTTATCAGGTCGAATATCTCCTTGACGATAAGAGGGGCAAGGCCCAGCGAGGGCTCGTCCATCATAAGGAGCCTCGGTCTGGACATGAGCGCCCTTGCCACCGCGAGCATCTGCTGCTCGCCGCCCGACAGGGTGCCCGCCAGCTGCTTGTACCTCTCCTTGAGGACGGGGAAGAGCTCGTAGTTCTGCTCCAACCCCTCCTGCAGCTGCGCCTTGCCTACCGTATAGGCGCCGAGTTCCAGGTTCTGCTGAACGGTCATCCTCGGGAACACCTGCCTGCCCTCGGGAGACAGCGTTATGCCGTGCTTCACTATCGTCGAGGACTGGGCGTTGGTTATGTCGTGGCCGTTGTACTTGATGCTGCCCTGTGAAGCTTTGATCAGCCCGGCTATCGTGTTCATCGTCGTCGTCTTGCCTGCGCCGTTCGCGCCTATGAGCGTGACTATCTGCCCCTGCTCGACGGTGAAGTTGATGCCCTTAACGGCCTTGATTGCTCCGTAGTTCACGCAAAGGTCCTTTACTTCCAGCATCGCCATGGTCAGCTCACCTCCTTGCCGAGGTACGCCTCGATGACCCTCGGGTCGCTCTTGACCTTGGACGGCGTCCCCTCGGAGATCAGCACACCGTGGTCGAGCACGTATATCCTGTCGCATATCTTCATCACGAGCCTCATGTCGTGCTCGATCAGAAGGATCGTATATCCCAGCTTGTTAATCTGCTTTATGAACGCCGTGAGCGCGTCCGTCTCCATCTCGTTCATGCCCGCCGCGGGCTCGTCCAGGAGTATAAGCTCAGGTGAGCTGGCCATGGCCCTTGCTATCTCGAGCCGCCTCTGGAGGCCGTAGGAGAGGCTGGTGGCGTAATGGTACTTGTATTCCGAAAGCCCGGTCAGCTCAAGTAGCTTCTCGGCTTCGGCTTCCGCCTCTTTCTCCACCCTCCTGTGCGCGGGCGTCTTGAATATGTCGTCGAGCATGGACGACTTAGTCTTGACGTGCATGCCGACCATGACGTTTTCTATCACCGTCATGTTCCCGAACAGCCTGATGTTCTGGAACGTGCGGGATATGCCGTGAGCTGTGATCTCGTAGGGCGCCTTGTTAAGAAGGCTCTGGCCCTTGTAGTCTATGTATCCCGCGTTCGGGGCGTATATGCCGGTAACGATGTTGAACAGCGTCGTCTTGCCCGCCCCGTTGGGACCGATCAGGCCCACTATCTCGTTCTTCCTTATCTCGAAGCCGACGTCGTTGATCGCCGTGAGGCCTCCGAAGCGCAGCGTAAGCCCTTTGGCCGTAAGGATGTTGTCTGCCATCAGCCGTTCTCCTTTCCCAGCTTGGAAAGCGATTTCCTCTGGCGCACATGGGCCAGGTTGATGCCTCCGAGCAGTCCGCTGGGCCTTGTTATCACCATGAACACTATCAGGGCCCCGTAGATGATCTGCCTGTATTCGATGAGGCCCCTTAGGAGCTCAGGCGCCGCGGCCAGGGCTATGGCGCCCATTATGCTGCCCTGGATGCTGCCCATGCCCCCGAGGATTATCATGCTGAGCATGAGGATCGACTGGTCGAACGTGAACGCCTTGGGGTCGATGAACGACATGTGGTGCGCGTAGAACGCCCCCGCCACCCCCGCTATGGCGGAGGATATCGAGAAGATGACCAGCCTGTACCTGAACACGTTGATGCCGTTGACTTCAGAGGCCAGCTCGTCGTCCTTTATGGCCCTGACGGCCCTTCCTGTGCGGGAGTTTATGATCGCCGAGACGATGTATATGGTCACGAGGAGCAGGCCCAGGATCACGAAGTACTTGTAGATCGGAGCCGAGTACCTCTTGCCGAAGATGATGAACGAGGGTATGAACGGTATGCCCATGGGGCCCCTGGTAAGGGACATCCAGTTGAGCTCGACGATCCTCGTTATCTCGCAGAAGCCGAGTGTCACGATGGCGAAGTACCTGCCCTTGATCCTCAGGGTTGGAAGGCCCAAGAGGAAGCCGAAAAGGCCGGCCATCACCGCCGAGAGCATGAACGTGAAGAAGAAGTTGAGGTTGAGCCTCGTCGCAAGTATGGCAGCCGTATAGGCGCCGATTCCGTAGAATGCGGCATGCCCCAGCGACGTGACGCCCATATAGCCGGTTATCAGGTTCAGTGACAATGCCAGCACGGAATATAGCGCGCAGTTGATCGCGATCGTCGTGAAGTACCTGTCGTTTATGATCAGCGGTAAGGCGACGGCCAGCACAAGCACCAGGATGTTTATCACGCGCTCGTGGCTCGCCCAGAAGGACAGTATGCCGCCGGAGGGCCTGTTCTTCAAAGCCGCTGTCTTTTCAATAGCGTCTTTCATAACCGCACCTCCTATACCTTACCTATTTGTTTCTGGCCGAACAGGCCGGTCGGTTTCACTATCAGGACTATTATGAGGATGGCGAAGGCGATCGCGTCCCTGTAGCCGGAGCTTATGTACCCTGCCACGAGCGTCTCGACTATGCCTATCAGATATCCGCCCAGCACCGCGCCGGGAAGGGAGCCCATACCGCCCAGCACCGCGGCGGCGAAGGACTTCGAGCCGACCGAAGTCGCCATCATCGTGTCGACGGCTTGGTAGTAGGTTCCCACAAGGGTGCCGGACACCGCGGATATCGCCACGGCCACCATGAATGTCATCGTTATGATGTAGTTGACGTTGATGCCCATGAGCTTTGCGGCCTCTGTGTTCTGGGAGATGGCCCTCATGGCGCTGCCGAGCTTGGTGCGGTATATGACGAGGGACAGAAGGAGCATGAGTATTATGGATGCGACCACGATGACGATCTGAGTGCCGGAGACCACGGTCCCGTTGAAGCTGTACTTAGGAAGGCCCAGCACGTTGGGAAGGTGCTTGGTCTCGGAGCCGAAGATCACGAGTATCGTATTGTTGATGAAGACCTGTACGCCCACGGTGCTAAGAAGGGCCGATATGGCCGCTCCCTTGCGGTCGCGTATCGGCTTGAGGGCTATCCTGTCCATCAAGGTCCCCATGATTCCGCAGATTATGACGCTTACCACCAGAGAAAGCACGAAAGCGGGCAGAGACGCCCCCACCATGCTCATGGTGGTTATGGTTAGATAGGCTCCTAGCATGTAGAAGGAACTGTGCGCGAAGTTCGTCAACTCGAGGATGCTGATATCAGCGTAAATCCTATAGTCACCAAAGCATACGTGCTGCCTATGGTGATCCCGTTGACCAGCTGCTGAAGGAACATCATACCCTCCTTGTCTTACGGACGGTCTGTTGCATACCGGCGCTGTCCGTCGAGTCACTCTAGAATTATATATTCTTCTTATGAAAATTACGATTTAGAAATATACCAACTATGGAAAATCTTGATAACGTTAATAATTGGGCCTTCCGCTCTTGGCCCTTACCTGGTCCAGGTAGTTGTAGATCGTATACCTCGACGTGGACAGCTCCTTGGCGACGTAGTCGACGGCGCCTTTTATCTGGAACGCCCCCAGGTTGTCCAAATCCTCCACTACCATGATCTTGTGCTCCTTCTGCATGAGCTTCGCCGGTACGTCCACTTTGGACAGGGCCCAGTTCATGTAGTCGCTGAGTACGTCGTTCACGCCTTTTATGAAGGTCTCGTTGGGTTTTACGCCCTCGGTGACGCCGCACAGCCTTTCGAGCGACTGGCGCGCTATGTGCAGCTCCGTCAGGTCCATGTTGATGCACATGCAGCCCATCGGATTGCCCGAGCCGTCTTTTATGAAGATGGTCGACGACTTCAGTTTCCTTCCGTCCATCGTCTCAGAGGGGTAGTTCAGCACGTCTTCCTTGGTCCCGGATGAGACCAGCTGGAACCCGAAGCCCGTCATCGGGCCTCCGGCTTTGCGCCCGGTCACGTTGCCTGAGATGTGGGCTATCGAATTGGGCAGAAGGCCGAAATCGTGTACGACGACCTCCCAATTAGAGCCTAAGGTCCTCACCAGACCATTCGCTATGGGCGCGAGTATGTCCAGGATGTCCTTGGATAATCTAGCCTCTCCATTCTGAGCAGCCACGGCTTCTCCTCCTATGCTCCTATCTTGGTCATCGATGAAAAGCAACCGGTCGAGCCTATTCGGTCCTCTTCCTGATAACTGCGGCTAAATTTCAGCAATCGTGTCAATTATATAATAAAATTTTAATAAGATGTCTACAATTTTGTATGCTTGCTCACATCGTATGTGGGCAAGACATTTTCATCTGCATATGTAGCTGGCTGTATGGCTGCTTGTTCTTTTAGAGGGACATTTGGCCGGCGGACATTCGCGCTATCATGATTGTTGAACCTGCTGTCAGGAGAGCTTTGCGTTTTGCGATTAACAGCTTGCATAAGAAGGCTTTGAACTGAAAGGAGCCGCGAATCGGACGACGGGCCCGTTAGAAGGCCCGTCGTTTCGATCCGTATTCTTAAGGGAGCTCATCCCATGTTCTTTATAAGGGAGAGGTCTCCCGATGCCGCGGCCTCAAGCACCGACCCCATATACTCGTCCACGGACGAGGAATCAAGCGGCACGGGCATGTTCTTGAGCTTCATCTCCAGCTGGGGGTTCTTTGCCGCGGTTAGCGCGCGCTCAAGGTGGACTCCGGTGAAGCCGGGAAGCTCGGACAGCTTCGTGGGGAATCCCAGCCTGCTGCTCAACGCCATCATGGCCTCGGCCACGGCGGCTCCAAGCTCCCTTCCTTCCAGCTCCTCCACGTCCCCCTTCAAGTAGCCGTGCTTCGCGTATATCCTGCCCACCACCCTCAGCTGGTCTTGGATCGCCGGCGCGAAGAACATCGTATAGTACGGGTTCATGAGCGCGACTCCCCTGCCGTGGCTCGCTATGTCCACCAGAGAGAAGCTCGTAAGGTGGGCCCCGTTCGTCCCGCCCACCATGATGGCGTATCCTCCAAGGTCGGTCGCAAGGCCCAGGGCCTCCCTCGCCGACAGGTCATGTGGGTCCTCGACGGCCTTTACCGCGTTGGCGACAGCAAGTTCGATGCCGATTTCGGCAATTCTCCGGCAGGTATCGTACTTGTCGCCTTTGGCCCCGTAGAATACTTCCAGGCAGTGCCCTATCCCGTCTAGCGCCCCGTCGGCCGTAAGGTCGGCGGGCGAGGATTTCGTGACCTCATAGTCGAACACGGCCTTCGAAGGCACTATGGCATCGTCTACTATCAGCTTCTTCTGCCCCGCAGCAGAATCCGTCACGTTCGAGTATTTGGTCAGGTGCGCACCTGAGCTCGATACCGTCTGTACCGCGACCATCGGCAGCAGCGCAGCCGAATGCGCCCTTGCGGCCTCGGTGACCTTACCCGTCCCGAAGTAGGGCTCCAGCTCAGGTTCCCATCTGCCGAGCGATGCCAGCACATTGGCCGCCTTCACCGCGTCTATGACGCTCCCGCCGCCTACGGCCATAAGGCATGCCGGCTTGTGCTGGAGGATGTACGTCGCGATCCTGTAGACGTCCTCGCGCGGCGCGTTGGGCGAAACGCCCGAAACGATCCTTGCTCCCGCGAGTTCCACGCAGTGGCTGTTGAGCGAAGCCAGTATCCTATCCAGGTACGGCCTGAACCACGGGCTCGAGCTCGCCACCACGAGGCAGCTGTTACCCGCCTCCTTCGCGAACGAGCCCGCCTTTTCCATGACGCCGAGCCCGAACGCGTAATCGTCCCCCTTGAACCGCAGCAGTAGTTCTTTGGCCTGCTGTCTCAATGCGTTTTCGTCCGTCCCCATCCTAGCTGCCCACCTGCCTTAACCGTAATGTCAAACACCGAAGCCGCCATCCGACGATCGGTCCGGCAGCGTATCCATGTCTAC
>MWDF01000012.1 GCA_002070415.1 Firmicutes bacterium ADurb.Bin153 | reverse complement strand
CTAAGGGAAGCGTTTACTTTATTAAATCATAGTCTATATGCGAAAGGTGCGCGTAAACAATGGAAAAGACGGCATGTAGAAGAACACTTTTAGGAATAATTGTTTCTATATTGTTACTCATCACGCAGATATTCTTGGGGAAAACGGGTCACTTGATTGCCAAGCGGATCCCTTATCAGTCAATAGACCCATTCGATTGCTTTGTTGAAATTTCGATACATCATGCGGTCGAATTATTAATTGCACTGGCAATTATTCTGATTTTAAGCAAACTTCTTAACCTTGACTTCAATTTTCAACTTGGAGATATGAAAAAAGGGATAAAATACTTAACCGTGTTCACGGCAGTTTTTTCTGTAATTACAATAGCACAGCATGCTTTTATGGCTTTGAACAATCAGCTTCCTATTTATATGTTTCCGCTGGATGGAAGGAACATTATCGGAACTCTGGGATTCCAGTTACTCTTAAGCGGACCGGCAGAAGAGGTTATCTTCCGGGCACTGCCAATTACTCTCCTTACATACTCATTTGGTACAAGTATTGAAATCAAAGGCAGTGTTACTATCATTGGATTTCTCGAGAAGTTATGAAGTAACAAATCAATTTGGCGATACGGTAAAAATGTATGGTAATGGCATCTACGCGCACGACTCATACTTTGCAGCTCCAATTTTTATAGGAACTGATTTTATGATTCTTTTTATCTTTGTACCCTTATTTATATATACATATTTCCAGAATGCAAAAAGATCTAGCAACAGTACAAAGCTTAAGCTTATGTCAGTATATTCCGTAGCCTTTTATTATGCAGCAAGTCTTTCATTTGGCGTTACTTACAATCGATATCATTTATTATATATTGGACTCTTCACATGCACTCTTTTCGGACTCTTTTCAATTATGCGTAAAATTGAAATCGAGGAATTGAATTATGATTCTACAAATGGCATTAAGATATTTCTTATCCTGTCAGGTGTTGCTTTGATCGTTGCTTGGATGCCAGGTATTATTCAAACAGTCATTTCAAACACAGCACCTCCACTAATTGAAGTATATACAACATCAATAACTAATGTTTTGGATATGCACTGTCATAATGAGATCCCTGATTGTACTCGAATATTAGTGTATCGTTCATGTAGACTTTAAAATGATCACCGACCTTGTTGATCAGCAGCGTGTTTTCCGTTTCACCGTCAAAGTGCATGCTCGACATCGGACCGCTGTCGTAGAACAAGTCATGGTATAGCGCGTCATCATCCCAGTCGACTTCATAAGCACCATAACCCAGGTCCTCGCTAGCGGATTGAATGCTCTCGAAATATACCGCAGTTTCGTGAATATCGGCCTCCTCACCAGAGAAGCCCACTTCAATTTCACCGTCACCGCCCGATTTGCCAAGAAGGGTGAACACCAATGTCAGATCGAAGTTTCCCTTGAACACAACAGGAGCGAGTACCCATGAATCCGGATCGAGCCGCAGACCTTCCACGCCACCCTCATTAAGCAGGTAAGCCCCTTCGCCCTGCCAGTCACTAAGGTCAGCGACAGTAGTGAAATCCACTGACCAGACCTTTGGCTCACAACCTCCGAGTATCAGTATCGCACTGGCAATCAAGATTAATGCAATGCAACGGAATGACCTCAAGATGATCGCCTTCCTTCTATTTACTGCATATCAAGTCAAGTATCGTGCTGACATGCATCTTAGAGGACGTCTAGAATAATAAATTACGCAATTTGTCCGAACACGCGCTGCTTCGCAACAATTATTAAGGCATGACAGAGTAACGGCTTCTAGTTAAGGTGCCCCCCTTCGCCGTTACATTTCTATGGCACATAACTACTTCCTTCAATAGTCAAATATTTAACAAATGGAAGAATGGCGCTTCAGAGAAGTATAAAAACTTGACGGGTAAACGATGATAAATATTGGGAGGTATCTATCATAGTGGGTATACTCGCCTTGATGGTTTCCAAGATCACTAGCGATTTATTATCCGATTGCCTGGCGTTAGTCAATACGAATACTCAATATTACATGATCGACGGCCGTTCGACCGTCGATCATGTAATCAATAGACTCAATCAACGCAGCTTAGCGCCCATGGTTTCCGCCCTTCTCATGAGGAGAAGAACGCAGCGCAAGATAAAGCTTGTGAGACCATATTTCTAAAGCCAGCATCGCTTCTACGTACTCTCTTGTCGCATCCACACCCTTATCTGCGTCTTTTTTTAGATACAGCATGTGGTTGAACCTCTCATTAACTTCATCCGAGACCATTACTGTAAGGACGTCGATCAATTTCTGCGGAGATTCTTCTCTGATGGACTTCTCTGCGATAGGGATGATCGGCCCTTCGCTAAGACCGGCCGGTTTAAGGCCGGTGTAAGGTTCGCCCTCACCTGACCTATGAAGGCGTACGACGTTTTCGAAGAACCACTCTTGGGCAAGTTCGACGATCTCATTATTGCTTGCGGCAGTTTTCATCACGGACAATGTCCTTTGGAAAAGCCTCTCGATTTCTTGTTCTGCATCTTTCTTAACATATGGTAGGATTATTCGAACATCCTTCTTTTCTAGTGCACGCTGCGCGGCTTTTACTACCGGACCGTCCATCGTGTCGCAATGAGGAGGCATCATTCATCACTTCCTCTAAAATATTTGGCTTATGAATAAATCACATAAGAACAATAAGACTATATGAATATAGTAACAAATCGAAACAGAAATCCAACAATATCTGCAATAATCCAAAAGGACCGCTAGAGGACGAAGATGGGTCACGGAGAAATACTAGAACGAGCAAAACGTTATTTCACTGATGCTGGATTAAGGTAAGGGTGGTCGAATTGAGGACATTGGTCGATGCTGCCGTAGAGTACAACGACGAAGGATACCTCATACATTCGTGCAATTACATAGGTGCTTACGTTCGAGGCAGGACCAAGGATGAAGCACTCGGGAAATTCAAGGATGAAATTTCCAGGTATGCCATGTGGTCTACGGGAGAGTACCTGCCGGTTTCATGCGCTATGGAAATAAACATAATACAGGAGAAGAAGAGCAGCCTTGATGTCGCGGACGCCGATTCTGACATCATCTTCGAATCGGAGTTGATGCCCATTAACTCAGATGAGTATGAGGCAATGAAGGCCCTGGTCTTGAAATCCGCTGAAGATTTCGAGCTGCTCTACAAATCGATACCCGACAAGGGAGCAACTTCACTGAAGGAGAGGAAGACATTCTACGGCCAGGTGCCCTTAACTGCAGAGGAGATGTATGTGCACACCAACAGGGTGACCGCTTACTATTTCGGGGAGATCGGCATAAGCACCGACTTCAAATCGGGCATTTCGAACAATCGAACGGAGGCTTTCAGGTTGGCAGAAAGAATCCCGGACTATCTGAAGAACACGGTGCACATAGGAGCGTTCGACGAACTATGGACCTTAAGGAAAGTAATGAGGAGGTTCATCTGGCATGATAGGATACATGCGAAAGCGATGTACAGGATGGCGGTGCGTATCTGGGGATCCTACAAGATATGCAATCCGTACTTCTTCTAGTTAGATAGCCACGTCTAAGAAGATCTTAGAGGGCCCTAACGTGCGGCGAGAGAAGAAGCGGCCCGTCGGGCCGCCGGAATTCCGATCGAACCTCCATGCACGTAGCGCGCCATCACCTTTGGAACTCTTCTAGGTACCTGTCTATGCTCTCTTGGATTATCTGTCTAGCGACGTCGAAGTCGCTAACCTTATCGATGGCGGTCTCCTTGCCCTCGAGCGTCTTGTACACCGAGAAGAAATGGGACATCTCCTCGAAGATATGAGCCGGAAGGTCCTTTATGCTCTTGTATTGGTTATAGTTCGGATCCCCGAATGGTATCGCGATTATCTTCTCGTCCTTAAGCCCGTTGTCTTCCATGGTGATCACGCCTATCGGATAGCAGGAGACCAGGCACAATGGATGAAGCTCCTCTGCACATAAGACGAGCACGTCCAGAGGATCGTTGTCCATAGCATATGTGCGTGGAATGAAACCATAGTTCGCCGGGTAATGGGTCGACGTATAGAGTACCCGATCCATCTGCAGCAGACCTGTCTCCTTGTCTAGCTCGTACTTCGTCTTGAAACCTTTCGGGATCTCGATCACCGCGACGAAATTGTCCGGTTTTATCCTCTTGGGAGATATGCTGTGCCAAATATTCATCCGATATACCCCCGATTACATTAAAAGGCCCGATATCTGCCCTGGACTGACATCAAGCCGGCCCTGTGTGCATATTGTTGCCCTAACTAATAATAATAACACAGATCGCCCTTGTCGTTCTGATACAGGGACGATCTTGATGCTGTATACAATGTGGGAGGCATGCATCAATCTTCGTCCCCGGATCCATCCGATCCGTACCTTTCCAGCATTCGTCCCATAACGTACATTGAGCCCAGATACTGGAATGCCAGCAGGAAGGCGCTGCCTATGATTATCAACGCCCATATCATGCCCATCGTCACGTCGAAAGGCAACCCTAACATCCCCTTGACTTGGAGACATATGGTCCGCTCTTTTAGGGCTAGCCATGCGGTTACGATGCATAGTAAAAGTAGAGAGAGTGATGAAACAGCCACGAATATCTTAACCTTCGACTTTATGAGCTTGATGTCTTCGTTGCGTAAAGATCCCCCTTTGACAAGGACATAGCTGCCCACGATGCCCACAAGGCTGTTAAAAACGGGGAATCCCATGAAAAAGCCGTAGATCATAGCAGAATAGAACAGTGATAACAAAATCAACTTGATGAGGCCTAGATCGAACAATCCAAGCAGGTGTTTCCTCAATAGCGTCAGATCTAGCAGGATACCGATGAGAAGGCCTGTTAACATGCATACCATTATCACTCTATCGTCACGGAATAGGGGTATGCTGCCCCACCAGAAGCATATCGTTGTGACTGCAGGCGTGAAAATGCCCATCACTGACAACGATATCAACTTATCGAAAAATGTCAGACACGGCACTTTTCCGCAGGTCGACCTATGGCTGGTTCCACCAACGATTTGCATGATTATCAATCTAACAGGAGTGTGGAACGGGCGTCAACATGCCCTGAGGATACTGATCTAATACTGCTTGTGGTCTGCGTCGTCCTGAAGATGGTGAGCATATTACCCTTTTGCCCTCTAGATTGATGCATTTGTTTCGTTGCCAATCTTTAAATTTGCTAGGGCATGACGTGTTTCTGTGACATTATGCTAGAATAGGCGAGCACGAGTGAATTGAATATCTGATTGTTTAGCTTTCTTGGAGACATACAAGACACTAATATTTTTTAGTGATACGCCCTATATCCACAGCGACCGAGAACAGCTTGCCAAAAACCGCACCAGGCTAGTCAAAACGACGTTCTATATGGGCGATAGACGATACTGGGTATATACAGGCGGGCATACCGAAAAGGTAAAAAAAGGTGGGGGAATTTGGTGCCGTGACTGTCAGATTCCAGCGATTTGACAGCTAAAGCTTAATGAAAAGAAAATTTACCTATTGCTATTCATAGAAATCGGGAATAAAATATAAATGCTGTCTAAAGTAAGGTTCGTTATGATTCCAAGCTCTGGCAGTTAGAAAAATTTAAGCGAGGTAAGAAACTAGTGGTTTACGAAGACAAGGTATTGAATTGCAGAGACTGTGGCAAGGATTTCGTTTTCACAGCAGGCGAGCAGGAGTTCTTCTCGCAGCGCGGCTTTGAGAACCAGCCGACGAGATGCCCCGAGTGCCGTAAAGCCCGCAAGATGCAGCAGAATGGCGGCAGCGCCAGGCAGATGTACGATGCGGTATGCACTTCGTGCGGCGCCCCGTGCAAAGTTCCCTTCCAGCCCAGCGGCGACAAGCCGGTCTACTGCAGCGATTGCTTCTCGGCCCATCGCACTGGCCGCTAAGCAAAGGGACCTTCCAGAAAGGAAGAACGAAAGCAGGTCTTAACGGACCTGCTTTTATTGTTGTGCCCATAGTATGTTAGCTGGTTTGGACTTTCCTTGATGTTGCTCTTTGTAGTATAATTCCTTCATTAATAGTTGGATAGTCAAAGCAAAGACAACGACTGAGGAGGTAGCGCAATTGAGCATGATAAGGAAAACCGTCATCGCACTCATGCTATCTGCACTGTTCGTCGCAGCAGCAATGCCTGCGCTGGCAGCCACTCCCAAAGAACAAGCGGATCTTTATTACTCGCTTCGCAAGGACATGAGCAACGTAAAGAAAGGGATAGAGCTAGTAGAGCAGGAGCTTGTAAAGAATCCGAATGACTACGAGCTGTTGTGGAGACAGGCTCGTTTCTACTGGTTCATGGGAGACAGAGCCGAAGGCAAAGAAAGACTGGCTAACTTTGAGAAGGGGAAGGATTACGCAGAAAGAGCCACCGAGGCCAACGAGCAGGGCATAGACGGGCAGTATTGGCTTGCGGCCAGCATAGGCAGCGTTGGGATAGAGCGTGGCATCATGGCCAGCCTCTTCATGGTGCCGTCCATGAAAAAGGCCCTCGAAAAATGCATCAAGATCGACCCTAAGCATGGCGACAGCCATTATCTTTACGCAAGGCTTCTATGGCAGGTCCCGGGAATCGCCGGAGGAAACGTGAAGAAGGCCCTGGAAGAGGCCAAACTGTCTGTCCAATATGATCCAGGTGAAATCTCGCACTGGGTAGCTCTAGGGCAAATCGCTGCGGCCAACAAGGACTACAAGGAAGCTAGGACAGCTCTGGAGAAAGCGATCTCGATGCCAGACGATCCGGAAGATCCTGTAGGAAGCCAGAAAGACAGGGAAGAGGCAAAAGCAGAACTTAAAAAGATAGAGGGTAAATAAGGTTTGCGATAAAGGCCGGGAGACCGGCCTTTCTTTTTTCATACACCGTAAAGTGGGGCTCAGCTGGACAAACGCCTGTATCGCCCGTGAGTTAGGCACTAGTTGGAGGGCCCGGAGGAGAAAGATGAGGAAGGTAGCTGCTATCATGACGATATCACTTATGCTTGTGTTGGGTGCGGTCCTGATTGTCTGTCTTCCTTCTTCGAAGGAGGAGGCAACCGGACAAATGCCGCAAGCAGGAGAAAACATCAACAGGAACCTCACAGACCTTTCGACGCTGCCCGATAATTCGATAAAAGGACCGCAGGAAATCGACATGTCCTCATACAGGCTGAGGGTCTATGGCAACGTACAGAAGGAGCTTGCCTATACATACGAGGAGATACTGTCAAAAGGAGGGATTAGCAGGTACTCCGTCTTGTATTGCGTAGAAGGATGGGATGCTGCAGTCGTATGGGAGGGAACGAGGTTAATGGATATCATCCTTCCTTCGGGGCCGAAAGAGGGAAGCAAGGTAGTGGTGTTCCATTCCGTGGATGGTTATACGACCTCAATTCCATTAGAGGAGATCATGGCTAAGGACATGTTGATAGCCTATGGCGCCAACGGGGGAACGCTTCCCGTAAACGTAGGCTACCCATTCATAGTCGTCGCCCAGGATAAGCTCGGGTACAAGTGGGCCAGGTGGGTGATAGGCATAGAGGTATCCAGGGATGAAGGATATGAAGGGTACTGGGAACAAAGAGGATATCCCAACGATGCAAACGTGAAGGATTGGAAATGATCCGTGATATGGGGTTCAGCGCATATCGGTTTGACACACTAATAGTCATAGACTGGAATATAATATAGTTAGGAACGGTGATTGGAGGGACGAAAGATGCGGAAAGCCTTCTTGATAATCGCCCTGCTGGTTATGCTTGCCGCAGCCTCCGGGCTGGTTCTTGCCTCGATCGATGGGATCTACGCCTTGAAGATAGGCGATAAGATACTAGTCGAACTTGACGAAGGCCAGAGACTGACTATACTGCTGCTTGCCGACCCGGAAGTAAGATGCATCGCATTACCGGAAGGCGCTGTTTATGACGACGTAAGGCAAGTCTTGACCTGGATACCTGATTTCGACCAGAAAGGGGCGCATGTAATAGTCTTCAGTGGACAGCTGAACGGTGAGGACAAGACGACATATGTGCTTATATCAGTGCATAATGTCAACTGGGCTCCCGAAGCCGCCCTGGCTTATGCGCGACCGTCGTCAATTTGGCCGAATGACGAGATGGTGCCTGTCGATATTGTCCTTCAGGATCCTCTTTCCCGGAAGATGGAGGTAACGATCAATAAGGTCGAGGTGGTAGACACCATAGTGAATTCGCGCTCGGTTGAGCAGAAGGCTATCAAAGCCGAAGACGGTAATGGCATGATCAGGAGGACTAGCATTGAGTTCACACAGAGGATGTTCGAGGGCAAGGAAGGTGTGGACTACCGTGTTGAGGAAGGTATGCTCTATCTTCTGGCATCAAAGCCTGTCACTGCGACTGAAAGGCATTATAAAGTCAATTTCACCCTGACCCACCCGATAACGAGGCTATCTGATTCAGGGGAAGTGATCATCAGGGTCACAGAAGGGATGCATGAGATATTACCATTTAGGTGACTTGATGCCCAGAGGACCGACCTTAAGGAACGGAGCACATTAGTCGGTCATCATGGGTACAGGGCTTATAGGAATGGTAGACAGGAAGCCGCCGATGGGTCGGCTTCCTGTTCATATAAAAACAGGACACCGACAAGGAAGGCATATGGCGAATGACTTTGTATCGGCTTAACGTTTATTTGGTATGGATACAGATTTCGCCCTGACTCAATGGTAAGTTATGCCCCGGGGTTGGAGGAACAAAGGCCGGGATGGTGTAATATCATAATAAGCCATATAGATGATGTGGAGGTTAAATTGAACACTATAGAGGAAAGATACTCGATCGGTGCCAGGACCTTATTGATACTCTTGGCGATCAATATCCCGCTTGCGGCCATTAAGCTCGTGGCAGGGATTGTGTCCGGAAGCTCCGCTCTAGTATCCAGCTCCATCATCACTACGATGACAGCGCTTACTACGGTGTCGACGATAACTGAGATGAGACTGGCAACAAGGCCGGCCGACAAGAGGAAGTTCTTCATGCAAAGCAGGCTCGGCGTGATATTCACAAGGCTTGTGGCAACGGCCTTAGTCATCTTCGGCATAGTCCTCGTACGTGGAAACATCGTGAACCTTCTGACGGGAGATTACGGCAGGCCCAGCTGGATAGCCATACCTGTCTGCGTACTGTCGGTCATCCTCAAGGAGTATGCATACATCATAACGAGGAGCTCGGCTGCAAAGACCCACAACAGCGCTGTGATGACGGAGGCCATATACCAAAGGATCGACATGGGAGCATCCGCCATAGCTCTGCTTGGAGCGACGCTTGGGATGCTTTTGTTCCCGGTCATCGATCCTCTGTTCGGCGTAGTTATAGCGGCCGCGCTGTCATGGATGGGGCTGCAGTTATGGTGGAATTCGATAGTAGAGCTCCTGGAAGAGAAGCTGGAACCCCAGCTCATAGGGTCGATAAAGCGCGTCTTGGCAGGATTCAACGGCAGCACCGGCAAGATCACCCTCAAGCAAGCCACCACAAAGAAGTATGGCGGTTTCGTCTATGTCGACGTAGTGGTCGGAATGGATCCATCGATTTCGCTCTACGCTTCCCATGAAGCTGCGGATAGGATAGAGGATATGATCAAAAGGGCACTTCCGTTCGTCTCAGGAGTCGATGTACAAGCCGAGCCGGCGGAAGGGCACGGCGGGAGCGAGGACCTAGGAGCGGATGCGGCGATTTTCGAGCAGGAGAAGCACGACGGAAGCAGTGAGGTGTCTTAAGGATGCGTACCGAGAGCTTTTTCAAGGGATTCGGCAGGGAGCATGCAAGGGCCATCGAGCTAATGAGGAAAGGCTTGCTCAAAGAGGAGAACGGCAATGTCGTGCCCGATGATGTCAAGGAGGAGCTCGTCGCGAGGGGCCTTGCATACAAACAAAAGGGCAAGCTTCTCATCGACCCTGAGTATGGATATTTCCTCGGGATAGACATAGGAGGTACGTCAGCCAAGTCGATGCTGATCGATTTTGGCTTCAAGGCGGTGGCCGGCAGCTTCAGGAGCGAGGACAGAGGGTCGGAGATCAATGTTTTCAAGCATAACCTGGAAAGGGCGCTCGACGGGACGATGGGATCCGCAAATCCGAGAAGGATACTGGGCATAGGCATAGCCCTGCCTGGCACGGTGGATCCGTCGCACGGCAAGGTGTTGTTCACGACCAACGTACAGTTCCTTTCGGGTCTAAGGGCCATAGAACTGCTGCCGCGTAAATTCGCGTCGGCTTGGGCCGACCTGCCCATGAAGCTAGAGCACGATTGTAAAGCGGCCGTTCTGGCGGAAAAGCTCGCCGGCGGGCCCGGGCACACCGAGAGGAAGGAATCTTCAATAGTAGCGGTCACCGTCGGCACAGGGGTGAGCGCAGGTTCATACGTGAACGGTTCGGTGATCAGAGGAGCTACGAACGCTGCCGGGGAATTCGGCCATATAATGGTGAATGGGTTCGACGGAAGACAGTGCGGCTGCGGGAAGGTAGGATGCTTGGAAGCGGAGGCCTCCGGATCGGCCATGCAGGCCAAGTGGCTGGAACGTACCGGCACGAAGGCTACCGTGGTAGAGATAGCAGAAGCCGCGATGGACGGGAACATCGACGCGATCGAGCTGTTCAAGGAGACCGGTAGGTGGCTGGGACTAGGCCTGAGCTACATAGTCAACCTGATGGAACCCGAACTGATAACTCTATACGGAGGTGTATCGGCCGCATACGACCTGTTCTCGGAATCACTTAACGAGACGCTGTCCAAGCACGCCTGGCCGCTGGCCAACTGGAAGGTAGAACGCTCGATGATCGGTTCTGAGATAGTGGGTCTTGGCGCGGCCTTAGTTGCATATGAGCATATTCTCGGTTCTGCGACATAGGAAGAACGGGGGTGCCGGCAAGATGTCCGCTGCCATCGCCAATTATGAACGCTGGAGAAAGTTCAAAGCATTGGATCCAGAACTTAGGTCCGAGCTAGAAAAGATAAGGAACGATGGCGGTGAGATAGAGGAAAGGTTCGGCTCCAGCCTGGAGTTCGGGACGGCGGGGCTGAGGGGGACAATCGCCGCAGGCACGAACAGGATGAACATCTACACGGTGCGCAAGGCCTCGTTGGGGCTTGCGCGCTTTGTCATCAAGAACGCGAAGAGGCCGTGGTCGATAGCCATCGCGTACGACAACAGGCGCAAGTCAAGGATATTCGCAGAAGCTGCCGCGGGGGTCTTCGCCTCGAACGGCATAAAGGCCCTAGTCTTCGATGAGATACAACCCACACCGGTACTGTCCTACTCCGTCTTACACCACAGGGCGGATGCAGGCGTCATGATCACCGCAAGCCATAACCCGAAGGAATATAACGGCTATAAGGTCTATTGGAAGCACGGTGGCCAGGTCGTCGACGAGTTGGCGCTGGCCATCACGAAAGAGTTAGATGCCATAGAGGACGAACTGGGAATCGAGGGGATGAGCGTCAGAGACGCGGAGGCGTCCGGCCTTTTGGAGTGGATAGGGCATAAGACGGTGGACAGCTATCTTGAGAATGTGCTCGGACTTATCACCGAAAGGGCCGCAATAAGAAACCACGCCAAGCTGCCAATGGTATACACCCCCCTTTATGGCACCGGCGCGAGGCTGGTCCCAGAAGTCCTGTGCAGGTCCGGATTCGAAGGGGTGAGATACGTAGAGGACCAGATGATACCCGATACCGAGTTCGGAAACGTGAAGAGGCCCAATCCGGAGGAACCCGAAGCTTTCACTGAGGGGCTTGCGCTTGCGAAGAAGTGCGGCGCTAACCTGGTGATGGCGACGGATCCGGACGCTGACAGGCTCGGGGCCATGAGCAAGGAGAATGACGGATCGTTCAGGCTTATCACCGGCAACCAGATGGGAGCGTTATTGATAGACCACCTACTTGCGAAACCTGGCTTGAACGAGGCGAGGACCAGGGGGAGCGTGCTGATAAAGACCATCGTCACCTCGGATCTCGGAGCATCCGTAGCCAGGAAGAAGGGCATAGAGGTGGTCGAGGTGCTGACTGGGTTCAAGTACATAGGCGAGCTCATAGACAGATACGCGGCGACGGGGGA
Source organism: Firmicutes bacterium ADurb.Bin153 (assembly GCA_002070415.1). Lineage (GTDB taxonomy): Bacteria > Bacillota > DTU025 > DTU025 > MWDF01 > MWDF01. The sequence continues at coordinate 36,522 of MWDF01000012.1, read as the reverse complement.
AAAGAAGTTCTTCTTCGGTTACGAGGAAAGCTATGGTTACCTCGCAGGGGGGTTCGTAAGGGACAAGGACGCCGTCCAGATAGCGTTGCTGGTAGCTGAAATGGCGGCTACGCTGGCAGACAGGGGGCTTACGCTTGGTTCTAGACTGGATGAGCTATATGAGGAGCACGGCTATTTCGTCGATGGGATCATCAACGTCTCCCTTGAAGGCATTGAAGGGCAGAAGCGCATAAGGGAGATCATGTCTTCCCTGAGGGCAGAAGCGCCCTATGTGGTCGGGGTTAACCGCATCATCTCCACCGCCGATTACCAGGAAGGCATGATAAGATTCACGGACGGGAGGGACCCAGAACGGACTGGCCTGCCTTTGTCAAACGTTCTGAAGTACGTACTGGAGGACGGGTCATGGATATGCATAAGACCGTCCGGGACGGAGCCTAAACTGAAGATATACGTCAGCGCCAGCGCAAAGGACAGGACCGCAGCCGAGGAGAAGGCCGATTACCTGAAGCGGGAGACCCAGCGGATGGTCATGGCAAGAGGCTGATTCTGATACGCAGACGAAAAAAACCGCCCGTCGATGGGCGGTTTCCTTTTATCCGTGCCGATAGGTCTCATGAGACCCAGAAGACTGCCTCCCTGGCCGAAGTCCCTGCCATCCTGACCGGTTTGTCATCGTTGTAAGCTGCATGCCTTAGCATCGCGAATATGGTGAAAGCATCTTCCTTGCGACCGATCCTCTCTGCGATCTCTACGGCTCCGAAGCGCTCCGCCTTCCTGCTCTGCAAAAACTCGATGGCCATGTCCAGACAGAGCAGGGCCTGGCCCGCGCTCAGCTTACCCGACTCTACTCCTGGCTGGTTGTAGGCGTTGATGCCGGTCATGGCCGCATAGAAGCCCACGGCCCTTTCGAATAACGATATGAGAAGTCCTAGGTGGAAGGCATTAACCTCAGGGACTGTGATCGTGATCGTAGGGCGGGCCTTCTGCATCAGCGCCTGTCGTGTACCTACAAGGAAAGCAGCGAGGAAATCCCCACAGGTGTTCTTGCCGTCCACGTTCATAGACTGGCCGATCCTGTCCCTAAGCACCTCGATGAAAGTGACTAGGTACTGATCGGGCCCTTCCACGAGCTGCTGCACGTAGGAATGCTGATCGGTAGAGCCTTTGTTTCCGAACAGGGTCAGCCCCTGGTTCACTCTTGCGCCCGATCTGTCCAATTCCTTCCCCAACGATTCCATCACCAGCTGTTGCAGGTACTTAGCGAATAGCGCCAGCCTGTCCTTGTAGGGGAGGACGACGAGGGACCTGTTAGTCTTGCCGTTTGTCGCGAGCAGCCATGACAAGGCCATTATCAAGGACGGATTGTCGCGCCAGTCGGACGTGCGTCCCAAAGCGTCGCAATACCTTGCCCCTTCGAGCAACGCATCGGTGTCTATTCCCTGTAGTGATGCGGGCAGCAACCCAACGGCCGACAGCACAGAAGTGCGCCCTCCGACCCAGTCCCACATTGGGAAGCGTCTTATCCATCCTTCCGTTTCTGCGAGCCTGTCCAACGAGCTGCCCTTCTGCGTTATCGCTACAGCCTGCCTCTGGAATGACAGACCTTCGGCCTCCAGGCGCCTTTTCGCCTCGAGCATGCCGTTCTTCGTCTCGGCCGTGCCGCCGCTCTTGGAGACTATTATGAAAAGGGCGCTATCTAGCGCGCCTTCAAGGGAACCGAATGTCCTGTCGAAGCCGTCAGGATCAGTGTTATCCATGAAATGCGCCATCATGTTATCGCTGCGTCCGCCCAGTGAGTCGTTGACGAGCTGGGGCCCGAGGGCCGATCCGCCTATACCTATGAGGACAAAGCTCTGGAACGGCTTCCCCGTAGAGGATTTCACCTTTCCGTTGTGCACATCGGATGAGAATTGTTTTATGGCCTCGTAAGTGCCCACTATCTCGTCGGCTATTGCCGGCTCAGGGCTCAAGGCAGGGTTCCTGAGCCAATAATGACCGACCATCCTGCCCTCGTCGGTGTTGGCGACGGCCCCCTTTTCGATTGCGTCCAACTCTGCGAGGGCCGACGCAGCCTTCCCTCTAGACCCCTCGTATGCCTCCGGCTGGAGCAGCATGCCACTGTAATCCAGCGAGATATGGCCGAGAGGGTCAAAGTAGCTCATCGAGGAGTACCTCGTCCATTGGTTGGGCAAAACAATCACTCCTTAGCCGGTTTTGTGCTTTTTGTGAGCAACGAATCGTATAGCTTCATGTATTCCCCGGCCGCCTTCTCCCAGCTGCTGTCCACGGACATGGCGTCATGAACGAGCCTGTCCCAGACTCCTCGCTCGTAACGGAACAGGCCCACGGCCCTCCATATCGTCTCCAGCAGCTCGTGGGCGTTATAATTGACGAAGCTGAAGCCGGTGCCTTCGCCTGTAAACTTGTTGTAAGGTCTTACGGTGTCTTTTAGGCCTCCGGTCTCCCTTACGAGAGGTAAAGTACCGTACCTCATGGCTATGAGCTGGCTCAATCCGCACGGTTCGAAAGCGGAGGGCATCAACAGGATGTCCGAGCCGGCATAGAGCTTCCTGGCCAGGTCCTCGTCGAAGTAGATCTTAGCGGCCACGCGGCCGGGATGCTTCGCCGCAAGGGCCCTGAAGAACTCCTCGTACTTAGGATCGCCAGTACCAAGAACTGCAAGCTGCGTCTCTGGATCCTGCAAGATCTCCTCTGCGATCCTTGCCACAAGATCCAGCCCTTTCTGGGAGATGAGCCTGCTGATGATGGACATCAACACCTTGTCGCCGCCCTGGCCCAACCCCAGCATCCGCTGGACCCCCGTCTTGTTGGCGGCCTTGCCTGACATGTGGTCCTTATCGTAGTTCATGAAGATGTGCTTGTCCGTCGAGGGGTCATACGATTTGGAATCGATCCCGTTCACTATGCCGGACAGCTTGAAGGAATACTCCTTTAAAAGTCCGTCGAGCCCTTCGCCGAACCAGGCGGTCAATATCTCCTCGGCGTAGCTCCTGCTGACGGTCGTTATGGCATCGGAGAAGACTATCGCCCCTTTCATCAAGTTCACCGCCTTGTTGAACTCCAGCCTGTCAGGCTTGAAATAATCCGACTTGGAGAGCCCGAGCACGTCGTCTATGACCTGGGGCGACATCACTCCCTGGTAGGCCATGCTGTGTATCGTGAATACGCTCAGGGCAGACTTCAAGCCGGGCGTTGCTTTGTAGCCCGCGTGCATAAGAAGAGGTATGGGGGCCGTCTGCCAATCATTACAATGCAGTATGTCGGGCTTGAAGCCGACTGCGGGGAGCATGTCCAAAGCAGCCTTGCTCAGGAAGCAGAAACGTTCTCCGTCGTCTCCGTATCCGTAGAGGCTCTCCCTTCGGTAGTAGAACTCGTTGTCGACGAAATGCCATCTTATACCAAGGTGGTCCAGGGTCTTCACGCCACAGTACTGTTTGCGCCAACCGAGATTGAGCTGGAACTCTGCCTCATCGGTCATGCGCTCCCTCCAGATATGGCCTATGCTCCCGTAAAGGGGCAGCACCACCCTGACTTCCGCGCCTAGCTCGGCTAGTTTCGGTGTCAGTGAGCCGGCTACGTCGGCCAGACCGCCGGTCTTGCAAAACGGCACCGCCTCTGACGTAATGAACAGCACCTTAGGTTTCCTGCCGCCCTGTGGGGCTTTCTTCGTCGTAGACACATCATCACCCCATTTCATCAAAGGCGGCTTTCCTTGCCCACCACTATGGGCCTGCCGCCGGAGCTGTCTATCTTCAAGGTGATTCCAGAGCTTATGACCACCTCGCTGTCGAGTATCGCGTTCTCGATGTGCACGTTGCCCTCTATCCTGCATCTTCGCAGCAAGATGCAGTTCTTGACGAAAGAGTCCTTCCCTACGTAGACGTTCCTAGAAAGCACGCTGCCTTCCACCCTTCCATGTATGAAGCAGCCGGTGGATACAAGGCTGTCCTTAACTTCGGCGGTAGCGTAGTATTTCGTCGGCGGCCTGTCTATTGACCTGGTGAATACGGGACCGTCTTCGTAGAAAAGGGCATCCCTTACGGATTCGGACTTCAAGTCCATATTGCAGTCGAAGTAGTTCACTATGGAGTTCAGCTTCGCGACATACCCTTCGAACTTGTAGCCGAATACTCTAAGAGAACGGATGTTGTCGCCGATTATGTCCATGAGGTCCTTGCTTCCTCCTGAGGCCATAGCAAGGTTCATGCACTCTATCAGCAGGTCCTTGCTGACAAGCACGGCTTCCAGGAAAAGGTTGTTTCTGCCCGACCTGGGCCTCGCAACGACGCTGCTTATCCTTCCGTCCGGACCCACGCTCAGGTAACTGAGGTATTGGGTCCTGTCTGGATCGGCGAGGTATTCATCCTCGTAATCCTCCTGTTTATAAAGGACCGTGAAATCGGCCCCGCGGCCGAGGTGCGATTCTAGCATCCTCCTGTAGTCGAATCTGTACAGCAGCCCGCTTCCGGATAGCAGTATGTATTGCTGCCTCGCCTTCTTAAGCATATCGGCGTTCACCGAAAGGTCCTTCAGATCGAAGCCCATCTCAGAGTTGTAGAGCCCAGGGCTTGCGGTGGGCAGCAATTTGAGCCCGTCCGTCTTCCTGTCCAGGCCCCAGGGCATACCGGCTCCCAGATGCTCCAGCAGAGTGCTGTATTTGCTGTATATCACTACTCCTACGTGTTTTATGCCCGAGAGGACCATGTTCGACAAGGGGAAGTCGATCAGCCTGTACCTGCCGCCGAACTGCACGGCTGGCAGGTTCCTTGTTCGGGCGAGCTCGCCAAGCGAAACGTCGGGCTTCGTGTCCATCATCATCCCCATGATCTCGTTCAAGCCGATCACCTTCCTTCCTCTTCTAAATCGGGCGCCTTGACGATCGTGCCCGGCTCTACGCAAGCGCCTGCGCATAGGGTCTCGCTGTTGGCGACCACCGTGATGGGTCCGCTCGCCCCTACGGTATCGTCACATGCTCCTATCCTGCATCCGCTACCTATAACTGCGCCCTCGCCAATGATCGAGCGGCCGATTCTCGCGCGCTCTAGAACCTTGGTCCTCGGCAGCAGTATGCTGTTCCTTACGACCGCCCCTCGGCAGACCCTCACGCCGGCGAACAGGACGCTGTCCTCTACGGTGCCCTCGATTACACAGCCGTCCGTAACGAGGGAGTTCTTGATCAGGGCTCCGGGCGAGATGTAATGGGGCGGCATGACGGCCGACCTTGAAAGCAGCCTCTTCTCCTGCCCGCAGATGTCGAACACCGGCGATTCTCCCAGCAGGTCCATGTGGGCGGCGAAATATGAATCTATCGTACCGACGTCCTTCCAGTACCCTTCGAACTTGTAGGCGAATAGCCGCTTGCCGGCCTTAAGCATGGACGGGATGACGTCCTTGCCGAAATCGTGGCTGGAGGATTCGTCTTGTTCGTCAGCCTCGAGGCGCTCTTTCAGGAAGCCCCAGTTGAAGATGTATATGCCCATCGATGCCAGGTTGCTGACCGGCTCTTTTGGCTTTTCATAGAATTCCGTGATCCTTCCGTCGGCTAAGGCCTTCATTATCCCGAACCTGGACGCTTCCTCCCAGGGCACTTCCATGACGGCTATCGTGGCGTCGGCAGATTTCTCCTTGTGGAAGGCCAGCATCAGGGAGTAGTCCATCTCGTATATATGATCGCCCGAGATCACCAGCACGTAGTCCGGCGAATAATGGTCTATGAAGTCGGTGTTCTGGTATATCGCGTTAGCCGTGCCCTTGTACCAGCTTCCGCCGTGCTCCCTGGTAAAAGGGGGCAGTATGCTGACGCCGCCGCCCTCGACGGCAAGGTCCCAAGCCGTGCCGATGCCGACGTGCTCATGCAGCATGAGGGGCTTGTACTGCGTCAGCACCCCTACCGTGTCTATGTTGGACGCAGTGCAGTTGGAGAGACTGAAGTCGATTATCCTGTACTTGCCCCCGAAGGGCACGGCGGGTTTGGCCAGGTCCCGGGTGAGCGCCCCGAGCCTGCTGCCCTGGCCTCCTGCCAGTAGCATGGCGATCCATTCTTTCCGTGCCATGTGCGATCACCCCAGTCTTCGCTATGTAGTCCTTACGCGCCAGATCTCGTCGGCGTACTTCCTGATCGTAAGATCGCTGGAGAATCTTCCCGAACGTGCGATGTTCACGAGGGACATCCTCGTCCAACGGTCCTCATCAAGGTAGGCGGCCCCTATGTCCGCCAACGCGGCGCACAGGCCTGGGAGGTCCTTCAGCGTTAGGAACTCATCGTTCTCATCCAGCAGGTGGGCCCTTATGCGGTCGAACTCGTGCCTTGCCGCCGGCAAGAAGCCGTCCGACAGGTGGTCCACGGCGGCCCTTATCCTCGCGTCTGAACCATACAGGTCAGAGGACCTGTAACTGTGCGAACTGTACAGCCTTATAACCTCGGAAGGATCCAGGCCGAAGACGAACATGTTATCCGGGCCCACCTCCTCGAAGATCTCGATGTTGGCCCCGTCCATCGTCCCAAGCGTGACTGCCCCGTTCATCATGAACTTCATGTTCCCGGTGCCGGACGCCTCCTTGCTGGCAGTAGAGACCTGCACCGATACGTCCGTCGCTGGGATTATCCTCTCGGCGAGCGATACGCAGTAGTTCTCAAGGAACACGACCTTAAGGACGTCGCTTACTCTCGCATCCGAGTTTATCCGGTCCGCGATAGAGCTTATTAGCTTGATGGTGTCCTTGGCCAGGCTGTACGAGGGGGCGGCCTTGCCGGCGAATATGTAAGTCCTCGGTACTATGCCTTCGGTGCCGTCCTTAAGGAGCGAGTCATAGTAGTCGATTATCCCGAGCGCGCACATAAGCTGCCTCTTGTATGCATGTATTCGCTTTATGTGGGCTATGAATATGCCATCGGGGTCCGTCGAGATTCCAGTCGCCGATAGGATGTGGTTCGACAGCAGGACCTTGTTGCCGCGCTTTACGGCGGCCAGCCGCTCCTTGAAGGAGGGATCGTCGGCGAATTCCTCCAACTTGCGCAACATAAGCGGTTCCTTGATCCAAGTGTCGCCTATGGACGAGCTGATAAGGCCGGCGAGCCCGGGATTGGATTTGAGCAGGAACCGTCTTTGCGTTATCCCGTTCGTCATGTTGGTGAATTTCTCGGGCCAGAGCTCTGCGAAGTCCTTGAACAGGTACTTCACCAGTATCTCCGAGTGTATCTTCGCGACGCCGTTGACCTTGCCGCTTCCGTAGATGGCCATATTTGCCATGTGGACGTGGCCTTCTTTGATTATGAACATCCTGGACTGCCTTTCGAGCTGTCCGGGATATGCCTCCTCGAGATGGTGCCTGAGCCTCTTTTGCATCTCTTCGACGATCATGTATATCCTGGGGAGAAGGCTCCTGAAAAGATGCTCCGACCACTTTTCCAGAGCTTCTGGCATTATGGTGTGGTTGGTGTAGTTAATCGTCCTAGTGGTGATGTCCCACGCCTGCTCCCAGCTCATTGCCTCCTCGTCCATCAAAAGCCTCATGAGCTCGGGTATGCAAAGGGCGGGGTGGGTGTCGTTTATCTGTATGGCGACTTTTTCGGGCAGGTCGTGGAGCGTGCCGAACCTCTCCTTGTGGTGCCTTAGGATGCTCTGCAGGCCAGCTGATACCAGGAAGTACTGCTGCTTTAGCCTAAGTTTCTTTCCCTCCGGCCTGGAATCGTCCGGGTAGAGCAGGTCGGAGATAGACTCCGCCTCGTGCTTGCTCTTCATGGCCGCCGCATATTCGCCCCTGCTAAGTAGCGAGAAATCGAAATCCTTGGTCGGGGCTTCGGATTCCCAGAGCCTCAGCGTGTTCACAACGCCGTTCGCATAACCTACGATCGGCACGTCGTACGGCACTGCCCTCACCGTGTCGAAACCCTCGTGTATGAACACCATCCGGCCATATACGAAATCCGTCCTTACCCTTCCTCCGAGGCGCACGTATACCGACCTTTCGGGCTTCTTTATCTCCCAGACGTTCGTGGAGGCGAGCCAGTTGTCAGGCAGCTCCACTTGGTAGCCGTCAATTATCCTCTGCTTGAAGAGCCCGTACCTGTACCTTATGGAACAGCCGTGGCCGGCGATGCCAAGCGATGCCATGCTGTCGAGGAAACAGGCGCCCAGCCTGCCCAGGCCCCCTGTCCCTATGGCGGGCTCGGGTTCTTGCTCGGCGAGGCTTAAAAGCTCGATGTCCAGCTCCTTTAGGGCCTCCTCGGCGATGTCCATGAGGCCAAGGTGGATCATGTTGGAGATCAGGAAGCGCCCAGGCAGAAACTCCATCGAGAAGTAATATACCTGCTTCTTCTGCCCCTTTTTGATGTCTTGGGCGGTCGCGCCCCAGTTCTTGAGGGCCGCCTCTCTGACCAGGGAGGCGAGGGCCAGGTATCTATCGTTATCCGTCGAGGCTTCGAGCGTCTTGCCGAAGCTGGACATGAGCCTTTCTACGAAGGCCGCCTTGAATTCCTGTACGGTGGAAATGACCATGTTGATGCCCTCTTCACAATGTTAATCCGATGTGTAATTCTATGGACTGGCATACCTTTCCTTCTGAAGGCGCGCCGATAGTGCGGTTCAGCGGCCGGAGCGCGCGAGCTTCAGGACGACAGAACCTAGAGGCGGCACCCTGATCTCTATAGAGTGGGCGAGGCCGTGGCTCTTGACGTCCTCCGAAAATGTCTTGAAGTTGACCACCCCGGAGCCTCCGAAACGCACATCGTCCGACGAAATAAGCTCGACGTACTCTCCCGGCTCATGCACGCCCAGCCTGTAGCCCTCATACGCTCTGGGAGTGAAGTTGTGCATGCATACTAGATAGTCTCCCGACCTCGACCTCCTTGCGAAGCTCGCCGTGCTTTGTTTGTCGTTGTCCGCGTCTATCCAGCTGAAACCCTCGGTATAGGAATCCAGCTCCCATAGCGCGGGTTCTTCCAGGTACAGCCGGTTTAGCTCCTTTACGTATTCGAGGTGCATCCTGTGGGAATCGAAGCCGAGTACGGACCTGTCCAGCGTTTCGTAGTCCCTCCATTCTATGAACTGCGCATACTCGCCGCCCATGAAAAGAAGCTTCTTACCGGGGTGCGTCATCATGAAGGCCATGGCGAGCCTAAGGTTGGCGAACTTCTGCCAGTAATCCCCGGGCATCTTGCCTATTAGGGAGCCTTTGCCGTGGACGACCTCGTCGTGCGACAGAGGTAGTATGAACTTTTCCGAGTAGTTGTACCACATGGCGAAAGTGATAAGGTCGTGATGGTGGCGCCTGTGGATGGGATCCTCTTTCATGTACCTGAGGAAATCGTTCATCCATCCCATGTTCCACTTGTGCTTGAAGCCAAGGCCGCCCTCGGCCGTAGGCCAGCTGACCTTCGGCCAGGCCGTCGACTCCTCCGCGATCATTAGGCTGCCGGAGGCCTCTTTTTCCACGGAATCGTTAAGCTGCCTTAGAAAGGCCACGGCATCGAGGTTCTCCCTGCCACCGCGGATATTGGGTTCCCATTCTCCGGGCTTTCTTGAGTAGTCTAGATAGAGCATGCTAGCAACGGCGTCTATCCTCAAGCCGTCGAATCCATACTCCCTGAGCCAGTATACGGCGTTGGAGATGAGGAAGGACCTCACCTCGGGCCTTGAAAGGTCGAACTCCATGGTCCCCCAATCGGGGTGCTCCAGCCTGCCGAACAGCTTAGTGCCGTCGAAATCGTCGAGCCCGTGCGAATCCTTGCAGAAGTGGGCGGGGACCCAGTCCAGGATCACGCCTATGCCCTTATTGTGCATCGTTTCGATGAAGTACTTAAGGCCCTGCGGATCGCCGTGCCTGCTCGTGGGCGAGTAGAGCCCCGTTGCCTGGTAGCCCCACGACTGGTCGAGAGGGTGCTCGTTAAGGGGCATCAGCTCCGCATGGGTATAGGACATCTCCTTAAGGTAGGGCGCCATCCTGTCGGCGAGCTCGCCGTATGACATGAACGAACCGTCAGGGTGCCTCATCCAGGTGCCGAGATGTGCCTCATATACGTTGAGGGGAAGCTCGAAATAGGGGGCCTTCTTCAGACCTGGGCGAAGCGCCGGGCCGAGGACCTTGGAACGATCGGTGACGATCGATGCGGTGGCTGGCCTAAGCTCGGAAGAGAACGCGAAAGGGTCGGATTTCAGGTGGGATCCGCCTTCCCATTCTATCAAGCACTTGTAGGCGTCCTTCTCCCGGGCTCCCTCCACCGTGCCGGCCCATATGCCGGAGAAGCCGCCATTCTTGTCGCGGACGTGATTAAGCGGCGACACCTTAGCATCCCAGCCGTTGAAATCGCCCGCGACATAGACCGCCTTGGCGTTAGGGGCCCAGACGGCAAACCTTGCCGAGGGCCCCTGGGGTCCTGACATCGCGGAAGAGCCGAGGAATTCGTACGCCCTGGTATGCGTGCCCTCCCTGAACAAGTATAGATCGTAGTCCGTGGGTACCCTCATAGGCCGTATTCCACCTTTGTCGGACATGATCAGCGCCTTTTTCCGGATTCTATGAGCGTGAGAAGCCTTTCTGCAAGGCTGCCGTCCATCGAGCCTTCCTTGGCGCGCCATGCCCAGTTGCCTTCAGCGACCGAGGGCATGTTCATCCTCGCTTCGGCCCCGAGGTACAAAAGGTCCTGAAGCGGCACGATAGCCCAGCCGTACTGCGAATCGTAGAGAGAGCCGAGCATCCGGTCCACGTATGCCTTCTCGTCATCGTTAGCCGGCCTTTCGTGCTGGGGAAGGCCGTTGATGCTCCTGTAGTGCTGTACCAGCGTCTCGTTGTCGTGCGTGCCGGTGTAGGCCACCCAGTGGGGATCTCCGCCTTCCTGCCTTTTCGGGGCCGGGCCCATGAACTGCAGCACCTTCATTCCGGGAAAGCCTGTCGCCTGCCTTAGGTCGACGACGTCCGGCGTGATCACGCCCAGGTCCTCGGCTATGATGGGAAGACTGCCGCGCCCTTGGGCCATTGCCCTGAACAGTTCGATGCCGGGGCCCTTAAGCCATCTTCCGTGCTCCGCAGTGAGGCTGCCGCCGGGCACGGCGTAGTATCCTGCAAAGCCCCTGAAATGGTCTATCCTCGTATAGTCGAAGTCCTCGAAGGCCTTCTCCATCCGGCGCTTCCACCATCCGTAGCCGTCCTTTGCTTGCTCCTCCCACCTGTACACAGGATGCCCCCAGAGCTGTCCGGTGGCGCTGAAGCTGTCCGGCGGCACGCCCGATACTAGCTTGGGGTGCCCGTCACCGTCGAGCCAGAACATGCCCTGGTTCGCCCATACGTCGCTGCTGTCGCCGGATACGTAGATGGCCATGTCGCCTACCATCAGTACACCCTTGGAGTTCGCGTATGCCTTCAAGGCATTCCACTGTGCGTCGTAAACGTACTGCAAGAAGTCGTGATAGCCCGCCTCGTCACCGTAAGCTCCGATAAGCTCATTTAAGAAGCCTTCTTCCCGCAACCTCGCCCCGTCGGGCCACTCCTGCCAGGAAGAACCGGCATGCAGCGACTTCAGCACCATGTAGAGCGAATAGTCCCTTAGCCAATGCGAGCTGGCCTCCTTATAGGCCTTAAGCCCGGCGAAATCGCCCTTCTGCTTGAAATTGGCGTAAGCCATCCTGAAAAGGCGTGATTTGTAGGCCGAGACGGCCTTGAAGTCGACGACTTCCTCGGGGAACGAAGGTAAGGGCAAAAGGTCAGGGGCGTCTAGCAGGCCAGCCTCAACCAGAAGCTCCGGGCTTATCATAAGCGGGTTTCCGGCCATGGCGGAGTAGCACATGTAAGGGGAATCGCCAAGTGAAGGCGGGTTCATGGGAAGCACCTGCCACAGGCTCTGTCCTGAGCTTGAGAGGAAATCCACGAACCGTCTCGCCGACGGGCCTAAGTCGCCTATGCCGAAGGGCGAGGGCAGGGAAGTCACGTGCATCAGGATCCCCGCACGTCTTCCAATCGCGGGCTTTGCGAATAGCGGGGGCGAATCTAGGGTGGTCGTATAGCACTGGCAGGACAGGGGGGCCAGCCTCAGCTTCAGGAAACCTCCGGAGGAGACCGTGTAGGCGCTTCCGAAGAAGAGGTCCTGGAAGGAAATGGAACCGCTCCCGAGCGTCCTGACGTCTGCGTCGAAGATGGCCTCCTCGTCGGAGGGGTTGAGCGCGATGAGCGCGACGTCGCGGCCCGAGCGCCTCATGAAACACAAAGCCATTCCCACAACGGCGACGGCCTCGAAGCTTCCTTCCTTTATGGATTCGTGCACCGCCCTGGCCTCGCCGAGCGCCTTGTGCCATGCCCAGAGTGCCTTGTCCTCGCGGCCCCACGGGAACGGGCCCCTGCAATAGGGATCGGAATAGCCTTGCATGCCGGCCTCGTCTCCGTAGTAGACCATAGGGGTGCCGGGCAGAGTGAACTGAAGGAGGCTCGCCAGAATCAACCTCTTGCGCGCAAGCTCGAGCTTATGGGCCGGAAGGGCGTAGGCCTCCTTCGCCTCCTGGGACATGGACGATTCGTCCGGGGCGTCGCCAAGGGCGGTGATTATCCTGAGTACGTCGTGCGAGCCTAGCATGCTGAGGTTGAAGCGCATCTGCTCAGGAGGGTAGTTCTCCATGAGCTGCATGATCGTGGAGACGAACCTTGATGCGTCGCACCTTCCTGTAACGTATTGGATGATCGCGTCCCTTACGGGATATCCCGTGACTGAATCTAGTTCGTGACCCAGCAGGTATTCCCGCCTCACCGAGTAGCTGACCTTGTTGGATGCGTCGTCCCACACCTCGCCTATCAGGACGGCGTCAGGATCCTCCTCCTTGACCACTTTCCTCAGCCGCTTTATGAACTCGTCCGGCAGCTCGTCGGCTACGTCCAAGCGCCACCCTCCGATGCCGGCGCGCATCCATTTACGGACTATGCTGTTATCTCCTTCGACCATGAATTCGAGATACGAAGGATCCAGCTCGTTTACGTTAGGTAGCCCCGTGAAGCCCCACCAGCAGTCGTAGTCCTCGGGGAAGTCCTTGAAACGATACCAGCCGGAATAGGGGGAATCCTTCGATTGGTACGCTCCAACGCCTTCGTAGCTGCCCTCCTTGTTGAAGTAGACGCTGTCGCTGCCGGTATGGCTGAACACCCCGTCCAGGATTACCCTGATGCCCCACTCAGCAGCCTTCGAGCAGAGCCTTATGAGGGCCGCCTCGTCGCCGAATCCGGGATCGACGCGGCTGTAGTCGGACGTATCGTACTTGTGGTTGCTAGGGGATTCGAACACCGGGTTCAGGTATATGGCGTTGACCCCCAGCTCCCATAGGTAGGCGAGCTTCTCGGTCACGCCGTCTATATCGCCTCCGAAGAACGTCCACCTCTTGACCGACCCGTCCTTGCACGCCCTTACGTACACAGGAGTGTCGTCCCAGCGGGCATGCAGCAAGGAGCCCTTCTTGAGCTTCGGTACACCGTCCTTAGACTTCCTGAACCTGTCGACGAATATCTGATACAGAGCCCCTTCGCCAGCCCAAGGCGGCAGGGCGCTGCGTTCGTAGACCGTAAGCTGGTAAGGGCGCGGATGATGTAGCACCGTCCGGCAAATCCCGCCTTCTCGCTCTAAGGCGCCGGCGTATAGCTCCTTATCCTTAGCCCTCACTAAGAACCAATACCAGACCAGGCCCGGCCTTTCGGGCCTAAATTCGCACGAGAGCCTCACCGTCGAATCCTGCCTTGAAATCTCCGCCATCTTGACGCTCGACTTGAAATCGATACCGGACAGCTCCAGGCTGGCCGAGACGTCGGTCCCGTCTGCCTTGACATAGATGGTGAACCTGACCGGCGTGCCGGGTTCCACAGCCCCGAACGGGTCCTTACAGGATATGTCCCTACTGTCGTAGGTTATTGTTATGCTCTCCAAGCGGATGACCTCCATCGCGTCCATCTAGGCGAAAAGGGACAGCCCGCTTAAGGGCTGCCCCGAAGAAAACGTCCTTTACCTGCTCAGTTGACTATGACAGCTTCGGTCTCCTTGTCGAACAGGTTGACCCTCGAGGCATCGACGGCGAATCTCATCCTCTCGCCGACCTTCGCGGGCGATTTAGGCTCCACCCGTGCGGTTATCTTCTGCCCGTCCGACAGCAGGTAAAGGTAAGTATCCGAACCCAGCGGCTCGACGACGTCCACGTCGGCCTCTATGGTGCTGTCCTTGAACTGATTAAGCCTGATGTCCTCGTCGAAGACGAACTCCGGCCTTATGCCGAGCACTACTTCCTTTCCAGCATATGCCGCGGCAGCCTTCGCCTTGGCCTCCGGCAGGAGCAACGAGTTCTTGCCGTACCTTGCGTAAAGGCGGCCGTCCTCCTCCACCAGCCCCACGTTGAGGAAGTTCATCTGCGGAGAGCCGATGAAGCCGGCCACGAACAGGTTCGTCGGTTTGTCGTAGAGGTTGTTGGGGGTGTCTACCTGCTGGATGAGGCCATCCTTCATGACCACGATCCTCGTGCCCATCGTCATGGCTTCCACCTGGTCGTGGGTGACGTAGATGAACGTGGTCCCGATCTGCTGGTGCAGCTTAGAGATCTCGGTGCGCATCTGGGTCCTGAGCTTGGCGTCGAGGTTGGACAGCGGTTCGTCGAACAGGAACACCTTCGGATTCCTGACGATTGCCCTTCCTACGGCCGCCCTCTGCCTCTGGCCGCCGGACAGCTCCTTCGGCTTCCTGCCGAGCAGGTGGGAAAGGTCCAGTATCCTTGCGGCGGCTTCGACCTTCTGTTTCCTTTCGGCGTTCGGCACCTTCCTTAGTTTCAAGGAGAAGCCCATGTTCTCCGACACGCTCATATGGGGATAAAGTGCATAGTTCTGGAACACCATGGCGATGTCCCTGTCCTTGGGATGCACGTCGTTGACTAGCTTGCCGTCGATCTCGAGCGTGCCGTCGGTTATCTCCTCCAGGCCCGCGATCATCCTTAGGACGGTCGATTTGCCGCATCCGGAGGGCCCGACCAGTATGATAAACTCCTTGTCATCGATGTCGAGGTTGAAATTCGAGACGGCCAGCACTCCGCCCGGGTAAACCTTAGTCAGGCCGCGAAGGGAAAGGTGTGCCATATGACGACCTCCAATCATATGCGAAGGTTATGTAACGTTTATATACACAACCATTTTATACACTGCGGCATGCAATTGGCAATAAGGGAAGGACGGCGGCTAACGCGCGATCGCGGCCAGGACGCATACTGATATGCCCGTCTTTGCTTGACTTGCCCATAGGAGAATGTAAAAATAAGTTAGGAGAACATACTTGGTTGAATATACAACCATAACTAAAGGAGGCATCGTCATGAAAAGGATACTGGCTCTGGCCGTCGTGGCAGTCGTGATGTTTGCCATGGCAGTGAACGCGGCTCCTACGATACTTTCGTTCTGGGAGCAGGACGACCCCTCGGCACAGGTTGTGATGGATGTGCTGATCGCCGAGTTCGAGAAGGCCAACCCAAATGTAAAGGTCGAAAGGTCCCACTTCGAGACCGAGGACCTTAGGAAGAACTTCGCCGCGGCAGCCATAGGCAGCGAAGGCCCTGACGTGGTCTTCGGCCCGAACGACAACCTCGGCGTATTCGTACCCGGCGGCTTCATCTACTCGATGGAGAAGGTTTTCGGCAAGGACTACCTGGTTAGCAAGTTCGATGCCAACGCCCTGCAGGCGTCGATGTACGAGGGCTTGATATACCTGCTGCCCGACCGCAACGGCAACGAGCTCTGCATGATATACAACAAGAAGCTGATACCCAACGCGCCCAAGACGATGGAGGAGCTCATCGCCACGACCAAGAAGCTACAGGCCGATAAGAAGGCGGATTATGGAATCGCCTTCAATACTGTAGAGCCTTTCTTCACGGTGCCCTTCCTGGGAGCGTTCGACACCTTCGTGATGGACAACCCGTCGTCGGAGAAGAACGCCAAACCCACGCTGGACAGCCCTGGGATAGGCAAGATGTTCGCGTACCTCAAGGGCCTGATGGACGACAAGATCGCGCCTCGCGGCGTCGATTACGGCGCGGCGGAAGGCCTGTTCAAGGAGGGCAAGGTCGCATGCCTGATCAACGGCCCATGGTCGTTTACCAGTTATGTTGACGCGGGCATGAGCATTGGCATAGCAAGGATACCCTCTGTAGCGGGCAAGTATCCGACTTCGTGGACGGCGGTTAAGGGCTATTGCATATCCGCCAATACGAAGAACCTCGAGCTGGCAAAGAAGTTCGTAGACTTCATGACCAGCGCCGAATCTCAGATCAAGCTGGTACCGGCGCACAACCAGATACCCACGGTGCCTGCGGCGATGACTTCGGACGCCGTAACGAAGAACGTACTTCTATCATCCCAGACCGAGGCGGTCAAGTACGGAGTTGCCATGCCGATAGTGCCCCAGATGAGGGCATGCTGGGATGCGCTCAAGGCGGTGCAGGCCGACGTGTTCTCCAACGTGATCAAGCCAGAGGATGCACCCGCGAAAGCCCAGAAGCTCTGTCTCGATGCGCTCAAGCAGATGGGCATCACGGTGAAATAGTAGGACCATATGCCCTTAGGGGGCGACAGGGAGAGGGGACTATAACTGGAGTCCCTTCTCCCGCCCATATTCTGGTTTCCAAGGGGGGGTAATCAGCATGCAGGCAAGGCGCAAGGGCAAGTCGTACGAGCTTGCCAGGCCCAGATGGTACGTACCCCTTTTATTCCTCCTACCGGCCATGCTGGTCATGGTGGCCATGGTGGCCTATCCGCTTTACTACGAGGTGGACATCTCTTTCAGGAGCGTCACCCTCTACAATCTAAGAAGCGGCAATTATCCCTGGATAGGGTTGGAGAACTACAAGTCGATGTTCGAGGACCCGCAGTTCTTCTCCACCCTAATAAGGACGATAGTCTGGACCGTCGTGAACGTGGTCTCGCACGTAAGCTTGGGATTCATGCTGGCTTTAATACTTAACCGCAAGCTTCCAGGGAAGGCGATAATCCGCGTACTGCTCATACTTCCTTGGGCGGTACCGCAATACATCGCAGCTATCGCCATGCGAAACCTATTCAACGAGACTTACGGTCCCATCAACCTGGTGCTAAAGGCGCTGTTCGGCGACGGGGCCACAGTGATGTGGCTCAGCAACCCCGCCAATGCGTTCAAGGCAGCCATCATTACCAACATATGGCTGGGAGTGCCGTTCATGATGATGACCTGCCTAGGAGGCTTGCAGTCTATTCCTCAGGAACTGTACGAGGCCGCGGACATCGACGGCGCCAACTGGTGGCAGAAGGTGAGGAACGTAGTACTCCCGCTCATGAAGCCCGTCCTCACGCCCGCGATAGTGCTGGGGACGATATGGACCTTCAATATGGTGAACGTTATATACATACTCACCTACGGCTCGACCCACGAAGCGGCTCAGATACTCGTATCCCAGATCTATAAGAGGGCGTTCGAGTTCTTCAGGTACGGTTATGCGGCAGCGATGTCCGTAGTGGTGTTCATACTGCTCGTAAGCTTCTCGAGCGTGTTCATCCGCGCCCAGAAGCTCGAGGACTGAAGGAGGGAAGGAAATGGCCATAAGCTGGAAGAGCAGGCTCAAGGAGCGTTTCGAGAAGAACGATTCATGGCCCAAGATCGTCATGATCTACCTTTTCCTCCTGTTGTGCTGCTTCATAACGATCTATCCCATAAGCTTCATATTCACGGTCTCGCTGAGGCCCGGGAACCAGCTGTTCTCCACTTCGCTCAAGCTGATTCCGGATAATGCGACCTTCAAGAACTATACCGACGCCTTCACGAAGTACCCTATGGCGAAGTGGATGCTAAACAGCATGTTCGTAAGTACTTTGACGGCTGTGTTCGCGGTGATCATATCGGTCAACGCAGGATACGCCTTCTCGAGGTACAGGTTCTGGGGCAGGAAGTTCGGGATGACGCTGCTGCTCGTGACGCAGATGTTCCCGGCGCCGATGCTGCTGCTTCCCGTATATCTCATGTTGGTGAGGTTCAAGCTTACCAACAACTACCTCGGACTCATTCTCTGGTACGTCTCGACGGCCGTGCCATTCAACATCTGGCTAATGAAGGGCTATTTCGACACGATCCCGAGATCCCTTGAGGAGAGCGCCTTCATAGACGGCGCCAGCATATTAAGGGCATATTGGTCCATTATCCTTCCGCTGGCGAAACCCGCTATAGCGCTGTGCGCGCTCTTTGCGTTCATGGGCGCGTGGTCGGAGTTCATCGTAGCGAGGATACTGATCACGAGCAAGAGCATGCTGACCCTTCCAGTCGGACTGATAGCGCTACAGGGCTCGTTCTCGACGGAGTGGGGGATCTACTCGGCTGCGGCTTTGGTGACCGCGATTCCGGTTACCGTGCTTTTCATAGCTCTTTCGAGATATCTGGTGGGCGGGTTGACGCTCGGCAGCGTGAAGGGCTGATAATACTTGATCCTGGAATGTTCATGGGGAATGGCGGCCTCGTATGGCCGCCATTCCAATTTCAAGGGGCCCTTTATTTAAGCTTCAGTATGTAGAACGACTTCGGCGCTGTTGTGATCGTAACCGATCCGTTGCTTATGGTTCCCTTTACCGAAGGGTCGTACAAGTCCTCGAAGGATGAGAAGGCCGACGCGTAGGGCAGCACGAAGGAGAACTCTCTCGCTTCATCGCCCAAGTTGAGAAGGAGCACCGTCGATGAACCTTCATAGGTGCGTTGGTAGGCGAAACCGTAGGCGCCCAATCCGATCAGGTCGATGCCGCCGTAGACCAGCTCAGCGTTCTGCTTCCTGATCTTGGTAAGCCTCCTTAGCGTTTCGGTGACATCGTTCTCCTCGAACACCATGTCCCGCCTGTTGTCCGGGTCGTTCCCGCCTGGGAGTGCTATCTCGGTGCCGTAGTACACGACCGGGATGCCGGTGTATGTCATCGCCACGGCCAGTGCCTGCTCAAGCCTTCTGACTGGCTCGTCCAGCCTGTTGACGAAGCGGGGGACGTCGTGGTTGTCGATGAAGGTGCCCATGAGGTTCCGGCGCGAATACAAGCTGCCGGAGATGACGGCCCTTTCTAAAGCTTCCGGTCCCTTGTCCTTCGCCAGTGTGTCCGATATCCCATAATACATCGGGAAATCCAGGAAGCCATCTATGCCGGTCATGCTGTAGCCCTCTATGAAACCGGCCCTCGAGTCGAATACCTCCCCGACTAGGTAGAAGTCTGGATATCTTGCCTTTATCGCGTATGCGAACTTAGTCAGGTATTCCTTCTGTACGTGCTTTACGGTATCCAACCTGAAGCCGTCCACTCCCGTCTGGTCTATCCACCAGAGGGCCATGTCGATTAGATATTCCATCACCTGCGGGTTCGACTGGTCGAAGTCGGGCAGCCCGGCCAACCAGCCGTCTTCCACCTGCCGCTGGTCGTTCCAATCCGTGATCAGCCTCTTCGCATGGAACCAGTCTGGTTTGTCGTATACGAAAGGATGAAGGGAGCCCGTATGGTTTATCACGACGTCAAGAATCACCTTCATGCCTCTTAAGTGTGCCTCTTCCACAAGCCTTTTAAGGTCGTCCAGGTTTCCGAGGTGCTCCTCCACCTTGTAGAAGTCTATGGCCCAGTAGCCGTGGTAACCTCCCGGCTGGTTATCCACAACGGGCGTTATCCAGATCGCGGTGAACCCGAGCGAATTGATGTAGTCGAGCTTCTCTATAATGCCCTGGAGGTCGCCTCCGTGATAACCCGACGCGTCCTTCTTGTTTGCGTAGTATTCGTTGGGCGCTGCGTCGTTGAAGCGGTCGGTCATTATGAAGTAGATAAGGTCCGTGGGCCCGATGGGCTCTACCGCCGACGCCAATGGTGATAATATCAGAAGTAGGACAGAAATCATGAACACGGCCACCGTCAGTCTCCTACGCATACGATCACCTCCAAGCTTCACTAATGGAATTATATCATCGCACGAACTTGCCTATCCGGAAGGAAGGAGCGCGCCATCGTGAGAAGGAAGGACAGACAGATAGAGGACGCCTCGGAGATCGTCAGGATATTGGAGAGGTGCGAGACGGGCTTCCTCGCCACCTGCGGCACCGAAATGCGCCCTATGGCTACGCCGGTCAATTATGTGTATGGAAACGGCAGCATATTCTTCCATTGCGCTTTGCAGGGAAGGAAGCTGGATAACATAAGTTCGAATCCTAACGTTGGTTTTACTGTGGCTACGGACATAGACATCGACAGGGAAACGATGACCACCCATTACTCGAGCGTGATGGTCGAAGGAATCGCAAGCGTCGTGGATTCTCCGACGAAGAAGAAGGAGATCATCTGCCTACTGATAGGCAAGCTAGCTGCCGAAGGGGCGGGCTGCACGGAGGAAACCGCAGCCAGGACCAACATAGTGGAGATCAAGATAACCTCTTTGGTCGGTAAGAAGAACAAGCGATGATATATTGCGCACCATATCCGTATGCTAAAATATTTCCGGTAGTTCGACCTATTTGAATGGAGGTATTACCTTGAAACTGGCAAAAAGGCTGGAAAGACTTGGCACCGAGAATGCGTTCGTCACTCTTGCCAAGGTAAACAAGCTGAGAGAAGAAGGCAAGGACATCATTGCGTTTAGCATCGGCGAGCCCGATTTCGACACGCCCAGGAACATAATCGACAAGTGCCATGAGGCGCTGGACAAGGGAATGACCCACTACACACCTTCTGCGGGAATGCTGGATTTCCGCAAGTCCATAGCGAAGTACATCTCAAATACCCGCGGAATAGAAGTCTCCCCGGATGAAGTCGTGGTAGTCCCCGGAGGGAAGCCGATCATATTCTATTCGATAATGGCATGCGTCGATGAAGGAGACGAAGTGCTCTATCCCAACCCGGGCTATCCGATTTACGAGTCGGTGATAAACTTCGTAGGCGCCAAGGCCGTCCCGGTACCGATCGAGGAGAGCAAGGGCTTTTCCATCGACGTAGACAAACTGGAGAAGCTGATCACGCCCAAGACCACTTTCATGGTGATAAACAGCCCCCACAACCCGACGGGCGGCTCCATCCCTAGGAAGGACCTGGAGAAGATCGCAGAGCTGTGCATAAAGCACGACATAACGGTCCTTTCGGATGAGATCTACTCGAGGTTGAAGTTCAACGGCAAGCATGAGAGCATAGCATCCATCCCCGGCATGAAGGAGAGGACGATCATACTCGACGGTATGTCGAAGACCTACGCGATGACCGGATGGAGGCTTGGCTACGGAGTGATGCCCAAACGCGTAGCGGAGGCCGTGGCACAGCTCGTGACCAACGATGCGTCCTGCACCGCCACATTCACCCAGCTCGCAGGCAAGGAAGCGCTCGAAGGGCCCCAGGACGGCGCCGACCATATGAAGAAGGTGTTCGCAGAGCGCAGGGAGATAATAGTCTCCGAGCTCAACAAGGTGCCGGGATTCAAGTGCCATGTCCCTGACGGGGCGTTCTACGTATTCCCCAACGTAACCGAAGCATGCAAGCTCCTAGGATGCAAGGACTCCAGGGAACTGGCGGATAAGCTCCTCTACGAAGCGGGCGTGGCGGTCCTGCCGAGGACGGCCTTCGGCGTCAAGAACGCCGACGAGAAGGAAGAGTACATCAGGCTGTCGTACGCTACTTCCACGGAGAACATAGTGAAAGGCATCGCAAGGATCATCGATTACGTAAAAGCGAGGATATAGAGGCGTTTAACACAAGGGCCGCCGTCAGGGCGGCCCTTGTGCCTTTGCTGGGCCCAGGATAGCCCGGGCACGCTGTTTCCGTGGTAGAATATCGATAGTTTATCTGTCCGTTGAGGTGTACTGCATGGCTAAAAGGAACGTAAGGGACTTTACTGAAGGCAGCATCGTCTCCCATCTTGTGGCTTTCGCGACGCCGATGCTGCTTGGGAACGTATTCCAGGCACTTTATAGCACAGTCGACAGTTTTTGGGTAGGCAGGTTCTTGGGTGCAGAAGCGCTGGCCGCCGTATCGGTCGGTTTCCCGATAATATTCGCCCTCACATCGCTCGCCATAGGGCTGACGATAGCTACTACCACACTCGTGTCGCAGAGTTTCGGTGCGAAGGACTATCCTCAGATCGCGCACATATCCGCCAATACTATCACGCTGCTTAGCATGCTGGGCATCTTCTTCGCCTTCACAGGCTACTTCTTCAGGAACCAGCTGATCGAACTTGTGGGCACTCCGGCCGACATCAAGGAAATGGCGGTATCCTATCTGGGGATATGCAGCCTCGGCTTCCCAGTCGTGTACGCCTACAACGTGGCGGGCGCGATACTAAGAGGCATGGGGGATTCCAGGACACCGCTGAATGCCCTCATAGTGGCGACGCTAATCAACATCGTCCTTGATCCCATCCTTATATTCGGAGTTGGCCCGATCCCGAAGATGGGAGTGGCAGGAGCTGCCATAGCGACGATATTCGCACAGCTTATAGCGTCGATCGTAGCCCTGGTAGGCGTCTTTAGGACCGTTTCCTTCAGAAGGAGATTCAGGGACTTCCTCAGGATCGACAAGCGGATCACAGGACTAAGCTTCAAGATCGGCCTTCCTTCGGCGGTACAACAATCCCTCGTCTCCTTCGGCGCCATGGTAGTGGTATCGATAGTGAATAAATACGGCTTTGTGGAAGCCGCCGCCCTAGGTGTGGGCAACAGGCTCGACCAGTTCACCCTGATGCCGGCCATGAGCCTAAGCACAGCTGTGAGCGCGCTCGTGGGGCAGAACCTGGGTGCAGGCAAGCTGGACAGGGTGAAGGAGACGGTCGCCTCTGGATGCAAGCTTTCCTTGGGGATCGCGCTGTGTACCTTCGCCGTGATGCAGCTGTTCCCCAGGACCGTATTCTCGCTGTTCACGAAGGATGCGGTCCTTCTGGATTCGGGCGTAAGGTATCTCAGGTCAGTCTCGTTCATCTACATCCCGATGTCCTTGCACTTCATACTCCAGGGTGTCATGAGAGGGGCCGGGGACACCATCCCTACGATGCTCATAGCGCTAGGGGCGCTATGGATGATAAGACTGCCGTCCGCTCTTGTCATGTCAGGTCCTTTTGGCATGGGTATATTGGGCGTATGGCTGGCATTCCCGATGAGCGGGACGTTCACTCTGATAATGAACTACATATATTACAAGCGCGGTAAATGGGCCAGCAAGAGACTTATCAGGCATGAGGCGATACAAGCGAGCCTAGACGATCTATAGGAGGTCATGCACATGGTGACGGAAGCCAGTACTATCCCGACTAGGGACCAGGTGCCCGAGGAGCTGAAATGGAGATTGGAGGATCTTTTCTCCAGCGATGAGGACTGCGAGAAGGATATGGCGAAGGCCAAGGAGCTCTCCGATAAGCTGTCAGGTTTCAAGGACAGAGTCGGGGAATCGGCCGCCACCTTGAAGGGATGCATCGAAGTGGCCCTGGAGATGGGCGATATAGTGGAGGCGTGCTATACATACTCGAGGATGAGACAAGACGAGGACACCTCCGTGTCCAAGTACCAGGACCTACAAGGCCGGGCTTCGGCACTCGCCGTCCAGGTCAGGAGCGCCAGCGCCTTCTTCGAGCCCGAGCTTATTGCGATACCGGAAGACCATCTCAATCGGTTCTACGAGGAAGAGCCCGCCCTTCTGGAATATAGGCACATGATTGAGGACGTAAGGAGGAAGAAGGAGCATACGCTCAACTCGGCTGAGGAGAGGATAATCGCCATGGCATCCGAGGTCGGCAAGGGTGCCAGTAACATATATACGATGCTCAACAACGCGGATATAAAATTCCCCGAGATCGAAGACGACAAGGGCGACAAGGTGGAGCTTACCAAGGGCCGCTACATGACGTTCATGGAGAGCAAGGACCGTAACGTGAGGCAGCGGGCCTTCGAAGCGATGTACGATACATACGGCGCTTTGATAAACACGATCGGGGCGAACCTGGACACTGAGGTGAAGAAGAACATCTTCAACTCTAAGGTCAGGAATTACAGTAACGCCATGGTCGCCTCCCTGGACAGGAACAACATCCCGACGAAGGTGTACGAGAACAACATAAACGCCGTAAGGAATAGGATCGGCCTCCTCAAGAGGTACATGACGCTCAGGAAGAGGCTCCTTGGAGTGGACAAGCTGCACATGTGGGATGTTTACGTCCCGATGATCGACGGCGTGGAGATGAAAGTCCCTTACGAAGAGGCGGTGACGACCGTTAAGGAAGCCGTAAGGCCCTTGGGCATGGAATACTCCGAAGTATTGGCTAAGGGGTTGGACGGTAGGTGGGTCGATGTAGTCGAGAGCAGGGGGAAACGCTCGGGGGCGTACTCCTGGGGAAGCAGGAAAGCGCACCCATACGTGCTGATGAACTGGCAGGACAACATCAACAACGTCTTCACGCTCGCACATGAGATGGGACATGCGATGCACTCCTGGTACACTTGGAGGACACAACCGGTGCAGTATTCGGATTATCCGATATTCCTGGCTGAGGTCGCATCTACGTTCAACGAAGCGCTTCTGAACGACTACCTCCTTAAGAAGATAACCAAAAAGGACGAGCGGATGTACCTGCTCAACCACTATCTTGAGGAATTCAGGGGCACCGTGTTCAGGCAGACGATGTTCTCCGAGTTCGAAAGGCAGATACACGAGGCCGTGGAAAGCGGAGGAGCCCTTACGGCAAGCTCTCTCTCCGATATGTATCTCGAGCTTAACAGGCAGTACTTCGAGCCGGAAGTAAAGGTGGACAAGAAGATC
Source organism: Firmicutes bacterium ADurb.Bin153 (assembly GCA_002070415.1). Lineage (GTDB taxonomy): Bacteria > Bacillota > DTU025 > DTU025 > MWDF01 > MWDF01. The sequence goes on along the minus strand of MWDF01000012.1, from coordinate 11,733 downwards.
AGCCTGGAGTGGGCGAGGATCCCGCACTTTTACATGAACTTCTACGTATTCCAGTACAGCACCGGTTTCTGCGCGGCGGTGGCGTTGGCTAAGAACGTTCTTGCCGGAACCGCAGGAGCACGCGAGAAGTATATCGAATTCCTATCGTCAGGATCATCCGATTATGCGATAAACCTGCTTGCGAAGGCGGGCGTCGATATGACCACAGAAAAGCCCATCACCGACGCCCTTGACGTATTCGAGGGACTTCTAGACGAGCTGGAGGCATTGGTCTAGTAAAGCACCACGGGGAGAGTCTGCGGACTATAAGTGCGAGGTGGCCCAAGATGCCCGCGAACCTTACCCCGCAATACCAGGAAGCAGAAGATGCCTACAAGGCGGCCTTGACCAACGATGAGAGATTGGCCGCCTTGGAAGACATGCTCGCCTACATCCCGAAACATAAAGGCACCGAAAAGATGCAGGCGGACATCAAGAAGAGGCTGTCCAAGCTGAGGGCGGAGATAATAGAAGAGAGGGGCCGTAAGGGCGGCAAGGTCGATCCGTACAGGGTCCAGAAGGAAGGCGCGGCGCAGGCTTTCGTCATAGGACCCGTTAATTCGGGGAAATCGTCGATCGTCGGATGGTTGACGAACGCGAAGGTCGCAATAGCCGATTATCCCTTCTCAACTACGGTGCCCGTATCCGGGATGATGCAATACGAGGACATCAAGATGCAGCTGGTCGACACCCCGCCCATAATCATGGAAGACCCAGTCTCATCATTATTCTCCAACGCGAGGTTATGCGATGTCCTGATGATCGTACTGGATGCTTCGGACCAGTCCTCGGTGTACGTCCTGGACGCTCTGTCTGAGCTGCTCAAGTCCAGGAAGACCTTGGTAGATTCGACGGATGCATCAGGAGCGGGGATAACGAGAGGCAGACTCCTGGTAGTTGCCAACAAGATGGACCTCGAACCGTCCAGGGAAAACCTTTCAACGATGAGGGAACTGCTTCCGGACTACAAGTACTTGGCATGTTCGGCTTTGAGCGGTGAGGGGATGCCCGACATCCCGGCAGCGGTATTCGAACTGTCAGGAATAGTGAGGGTTTACGCGAAGCCGCCCGGCGGCAGGCTGGAGAGGAAGGACCCTTTCGTAGTAAAGAGGGGAGCCACGGTAGAAGACGTGGCAGGAGTCATTCACAAGCAGCTGCAGCACAGCTTCAAGAACGCAAGGTTATGGGGCTCGTCCAGATATTCCGGTCAATCGGTGCCAAGGGACTACCTGGTATCTGACGGGGATATCATCGAGTTCAGCTGAGATAGGGACCCAACCTTGCGATATGGCCCGAAAAGGAGTGTAAAGGATGGACGTAAAGGCGCTTCTGGAAGAGAGGATAGAGGACAAGTTCATAAGATACTGCCTCGTGGACACTACCAGCGTAGTAGGGGCCGGAAAGACGCCCAGCAGCGAGGGACAGTGGAAGCTGGCTGGGATTCTTGCGGATGAGCTTAATGCGCTTGGAGTAGAGGGCGTGACAGTGACCGATAAATGCTTCGTGATAGGCAGGATACCTTCTAACGTTGAGGGGAGCCCGCCCGCCATCGGCTTCATGGCGCACATGGATACGGTCGAAGGCGTGCCGGGAAGCGATATCAGACCGATAATACACAGGAAGTGGGACGGTTCTCCCATCAAGCTGCTCGACGGCGTAGAACTCGGGCTTCATACGAGTCCCGAGCTGCGTTATGCGATAGGAATGGATTTAGTGACCTCGGACGGCAGGACGTTGCTGGGAACGGACGACAAAGCGGGCATAGCACAGATAATGCATGCGGTGTGCCTGCTGCTGAAGGATAAAGGAAAGAAGCACGGTGACGTATGGATCGCGTTCACTCCTGACGAGGAGGGCGCAGGCGGCATAGAGCATTTCCCGGTGGACATCTTCGGGGCGAAGAGAGCGTATACCATTGACGGGGGGATAATAGGCGACTTCCAGGATGAGACTTTCACTGCCGTGAACGGCCATATGAAGGTATTCGGCTTATCCAACCACCCTGGGACCGCAAGGGGCAGGATGACGAATGCAGTGCACCTCATGGCCGAGATCATATCCCTCATACCTGCGGGAGAGAGACCTGAAACTACTTCGGACAGGGAGGGTTTCATACACCCGACCGACATCACCGGGGACGTCGAGATGGCCAGCTGCCGGTTCATCATCAGGGACTTCGAGATGGACAAGGTGCTGAGAAGGGAGAAGTCCTTCGTCGAAGCAGCCAGGTCCGTCGTTTCCATGCATAAGGGCGCAAGGCTCGAATGGCATAGCGAAGTCAGCTACAAGAACATGAAGGAAGTCCTGGACAAAGAACCGCGCATATCCGAGCTCGCAAGGAAAGCGATAATCGAAGAGGGCCTGAAGCTGGACGAAAGGCCGATCAGAGGGGGAACGGACGGTTCCAGGCTGAGCTATATGGGAATACTGACGCCCAACTTGTTCACAGGAGGCAGCGATTCTCATAGCAGGAACGAATGGGCCTGCGTACAGTGGATGGAGAGCGGAAGCAACGTGCTTGTCAGGCTCATGGGACTATGGGCCGAGGAGAAGTGATAGTATTTTGGGCTATGGGCCTGAGATAAAGGAATACTCAGATTGCAGGATATGCCCCAGGGAATGCGGAGCCGACAGGAATGCCGGCTCCTATGGATATTGCATGTCATCTGCTTTACCGAGGATAGCGCAGTACGGCGCACATAGATGGGAAGAACCGCCGATCAGCGGCACTAAAGGATCAGGGACGGTGTTCTTCTCAGGGTGCAACCTCAAGTGCATCTATTGCCAGAATATGGAGATATCCCGCATGGAGACGGGACTTCAAGTAGATGTAGACGGGCTGATAAGCATTTTCCTAGAACTAGGGAGAAACTGCCATAACATTAACCTGGTCACTTCCGCGCACTTTCTTCCTACTGTCATCAGGGCCATATCGGGGGCGAAAGAAAAAGGCCTTTCGGTGCCCATAGTGTACAACACCAGCTCATACGAGAAACTATCGGCCATAAAGGCCCTAAAAGGGCTGGTCGACATATACTTGCCCGATATCAAGTACCGCTCATCTAGATTGGGGAGAGTACTCTCCAACGCGCCGGATTATTTCGACGTGGCGTCAGCGGCCGTAGTTGAGATGCTGGATCAGGTGGGCCATTTGGCAATCGACAGCGAGGGCATAGCGAGGAAAGGCCTGCTCATAAGGCATCTTGTGATTCCGGGCGAAACAGAGGATTCATTCCGGGTATTAGAGTGGATAAGGGATAATGTCGGCAAGTACGCTCACTTGAGCATAATGTCCCAGTATACGCCGGAATATGTCAGGGAAAAAGAATCCCCCTATGCCAGGAGGGTTTCTCCCCAAGAGTACGAAGCCGTATTGGACAAGGCGGTCGACCTTGGATTATGCAATGTTTTCACGCAGGACATATCATCATCTTCTACGGCCTACGTTCCTGAATTTGACCAGCTGCGCAGATAACCATCCTTTAGGCAAGCAACATCAACTAAAAGGAGAATGGCTGAGTGTACTCCAGGAAAGGATAATCGCCTTGGAGGTCGATTCTCATGCATTCCATAGTCCTTGACGGTGTCAGCTTCCACTATCGTGATGCTTTCGGCAGACGGGCGAACGAAGGCATCGTAGGCGTGAACTTGTCACTGGAACAAGGTAAGGTGACCTGCCTGCTGGGCGCGAATGGCAGCGGCAAGTCGACGATAATCAAATTGGTATTAGGATTCGCTTACCCTACAGATGGCAGAATCTTCAAGCCCAGGAACATGAGGTTCTCATACATAGGCGATGGAGGCCGAAGCCTCTATTCGTACATGAACCTTGATGAGAACGTAAGGTATTCTTACGCATTACGCGGCATCGCCCTGAGGAACGGCCATGACGAAGAACTAGAGAGGCTTTCCAGGCTCTTCGGGCTGATCGATGGCGGGATGAAGGTATCGGCGATGTCCAGAGGCATGAGGCAGAAGGCGGCTATCATATGCGCGTTGCTCCTACCGCACGACTTCCTGATTGCCGACGAGCCCACGCTTGGCCTTGACGGGCCTTCGCAGATGGAGTTCGAAAGCATCCTAAGATGCGAAGTAGGTCTCGGTCGGGGAGTGTGTCTTTCCACCAACGACATGCCGATGGCCCGCAGGATATCCGATAGGATGATGTTCATCGAGCGCGGAAGACTCATCGAGAGGTGAACTACAATGAGGTTGATTGGTTTCGAGCTGTCGTCGATGTTCAAGAGGAGGATAAAGAACCCGCTGGGCCTCGTATTTGAAGGAATGACGGTGGGCTGTTTCTTACTGTTGATAGAGAAGGTGCTCGGTGATTCAGGAGATGCGGCAATCGCCGTAAAGCAGGTGATGCTCATATCGTCCGTGCTGGCGCTGCCTGCTTTACAAGGACTGTACAGGATGATGTCGGAGGAGCTTTCATCAGGGACAGCAGAAGCGCTGTTCCAAGTGGAGAAAGGCCCACTCTATGCGCTTCTTGCAAGGGATGCAAGCTCTGTCGCGTCGATGCTTCTCATCATGCCGTTCGTTTTGATACCAATGCGCCTATCAGATTGCTTCGATGCTGCATTATTCGCCAAATATGCCTTTCCGGTCCTACTGATGAGGATTGGGATGCTCGGTATGGGCTTGATCTTAGGGTCACTTACCTTGCTGTTCAGGAGAACAGCAACGGTTGTGAACGTATCTAGCATAATAATGGTCGTCACTTCGCTCGGGGTCGGAATCGGCAAGGGTTTCCTAAACATACTAGCCAGGATGACTCCGAATGGCCTTCTGGCGGTGATGATGCAAAACGGCGGAAATCCATCTGGTATGCTCCTGCCGTTGTCCTTGGTGTCTGCTCTATGGATTGCCTTTGGCCTTTTAGCTTATAATCTCTCAGTAAGGAGGGCGAAGAGGTTCGGCTTCCTTATAAGTAACTGATTTGAGGTGTCAAATGCACGAGTTGCCCAAGTTGTTCTGTTTTGACATGGATGGCACTCTTACGAGGATAGCCAGTTCATGGGAATATCTGAGCAGGAAGCTAGGAATATGGGACGATAACGCGGAGCACCATCTTACAGCGTTCATTGAAGGCAGGATCGATTATATGGAGTTCTGCAGGCTAGATGCCATGGTGTTGAAGGGCCTCCCCAGCAAATCCGTCTACGAAGCCATAGCCGGCATAGAGATAGATAGCGGAGTGGGGGCATTGGTTAGTCATTTACGAGAAAGAGGAGTCAAGCTTGCCCTGATATCATCGGGGCTCAGCATACTTGCGGACAGAGTGATGCAAGTCGCCCGTTTTGATTACGTATTCGCAAACGAGCTTGAAGTAGCCGACGGGATGATGACAGGGGGAGTCAAGGTAAACGTATCGATTGACGATCCTTACATGACCAAGAAGGCCATCGTAACGCGAATCGCCAAGACCAACGGCCTATCTCGCTCTGAGATCGCTGCCGTTGGCGATAACTGGGGAGACCATGGCATGATAGAAGAGGCGGCGACGAAGTTCTTCGTCGACCGCCTTCAAGGTGAAACGGACAAAGCTAAGTCCGTGTTCGAGGATATTGTTATCGTCAGTAATATGGAGGATATCCGCAGATATTACTCCTAGAGGGCTCCATCAGGATTTCTCATCCAGTACCGCGAAGCTTCCTTCTTGGGAGGCTTCTCTTTTTGCTTCGGCCTCGATGAAGCTCTCCTTGTACTGAAGCTGGTATAGACCGTGGTATATCCCTTTCTGGGCGAGCAGCTCTTGATGAGTGCCGCTTTCTCGGATCTTCCCCTTGTGAAGCACTATGATCCTGTCCGCATGCTGGATGGTCGAGAGCCTGTGTGCGATCACGATCGTGGTCCTGCCCTTCATCAGCTTGGGAAGCGCGTCCTGTATGAGGGCCTCTGTCTCGGTATCTATGTTGGCGGTAGCCTCATCGAGCACCAGGACCGAAGGATCGAACGCCAGGGCCCTTGCGAACGCCAGCAACTGCCTCTGACCGGCTGATAGTGTCGAGCCCCTCTCTGTGACTTTCGCATCGTATCCGCCAGGCAGCCTGGAGATGAAGTTGTCAGCGTTGACATACGTCGATACCCTGCGCACGTCCTCATCGGATATCTTGTCATTGTTCAGCCTGATGTTAGTCTTTATGTCGCCGGTGAACAAGAACACGTCCTGGAATACGGTCGAGATGTTCCTGCGCAGCTCCTCCAGGGGAATCTTCCTTATGTCGATCCCGTCTATCAGTATGCTGCCCTTCTGAATGTCGTAATACCTGCTCATCAGATTGATGATTGATGTCTTGCCGGCTCCTGTGGCCCCTACGAAAGCTACCATATGGCCCGGTTCGATCGTGAAGCTCACATCCCTTAGGACCCATTCCTCATCGACGTACGCAAACCACACGTTCTTGAACTCTATCTTGCCTATGATCTTCTCTACGTGCGTGCACGAGTCGGCGTTTATGATCTCCGGCTTCTTGTCGAGCAACTGGAATATCCTCTCGGACGAGGCCATTGCTGCTTGCAGGATGTTGTACTTCTCAGCCATCTCGTTTATAGGATTGAAGAACTGGCGGACATAGTTGATGAAGGCGTAGAAGACACCTATCTGCACGATCCCTGACATGACGCCCTTTGAGCCGTACCATATCATGAGCGTCAGCGACATGGAGAATATGAACTCCATCGTAGGCCTGAAAATCGCATAGACCATCGTTTCCCGCAGGCCCGACTTGTAGTAGACCGAGTTGATCTTGTCGAATTCGTCATGCATGCGGCCTTCCACGCTGAACAGGTGTATTATCTTCATGCCGCTGATGTTCTCCGCGAGCGTTGCGTTTATCCTCGCCAGCGCCACCCTGATCTTCCTATAGGCGTCCATCGCATATTTCCTAAAAAGCATGGTGGCCACGAAGATGAGAGGCAGCAGCATATATGACACCAAAGCGAGGCGGTAGTCCAGCTTGAGCATCACTATGATTATCCCGACGACCATGAAGACGTCCTTGAACAGGTTCACAAGGACACTGGTGTACATCTCTATAAGCGTATCCGTGTCATTCGTCACCCTCGTGACCAATCTTCCTACAGGGTTCCTGTCGAGGTATGACATGTCGTGGTTCATGACGTGGCTGAATATCTGCCTCCTCATGTTGTATACGATGTTCTGGCCCACCCAGTTGAGCAGCATTATCTCGTAATAAGTGAGCAAGAACCCTACCAGGCCCGTTATCAGGATGAGGATCGCGATATCCCTTATCCGCTTGCTGTCGTATTCCTTATACTGCTGCATGACAGACTTATCCATCACGGTAGCGGCGTATTCGTTGCCCTTCGTATCCTTTGCGCTGGTCTTTCCCGAAGGGCTGGTTGAGAGCGTAAGGTCGTGGGTCAGCACGGTTCCTTCGATTACTACGGGCGTCTTCTGGACGTTCATTATCGTCACACGAGGAAGGTTCTCCGTTAGGCCCTTGTCTGCCCTCTTAAGCAGCGCGGACCTTACATAGACCTTGCCTTCGACCTCGATGACGTAATCATCGTTCACATAAGCCGGGATTGTCTGCCTATCGGGGAACTCGTATACCGCCGAACCGGTACCTATTATGTTGTCGTCTATCGCTACTTTGAGGAGGTACGGCCTAACCAGGCTGGTCCCCGTGATGCCCAGAAGCATCACAAGGCCCAGCAGAAGATACAGGAAATAGGGCCTGGCATAACCTACGAGGCGGCGCATCAGCGCAGCATCATAAGCTTTCCCCAGTACTTCCTCTTCATGATAATTGGCCATACTTGCACATCCCAGGCCGCCTAAAGCGCGGCCAGCTCCTCTTCAAGAAGTTGTCTGCTATACATGTCGGCATAGGTGCCTCCGAGCTCCACCAATTCGTCATGGCGCCCTCTTTCTATCACATCGCCATCGTCGAGAACGATGATCTCATCAGCATGCTTTATCGTGGAGATCCTGTGGGAGATTATTATGCTCGTGTGGCCCTTCAGCTCTTCACCAAGTGCAGTCAGGATGCTCTCCTCGGTCTGCGTGTCCACCGCGGACAGGCAGTCGTCAAGTATAACGATCCTGGGCCTGTGGATAAGGGCTCTTGCGATGGCCACCCTCTGTTTCTGCCCACCCGAGAGCGTGACTCCGCGTTCTCCCACCATCGTACCGAACTTCGCCGGGAACTCGATTATGTCATCGTATATGTGCGCTATCTTCGCATACCTCTCGACCTCGGCATCGCTCAGGTCATGGTCCGAAAAGGCTATGTTGTCCCTTATCGTCGTCGAGAACAAGAACGATTCCTGCGGTACGCAGCCTATCTGCTTCCTAAGCGTGGACACAGGGATCTTGTTGATGTCCACTCCGTCTATGAACACTGTGCCTTCCGGCGGATTGTACAGCCTCGTAAGCACAGATGCCAGGCTGGACTTGCCGCTTCCCAAACGGCCGACTATGGCAAGCACCTGACCTGCTTTGACGTTTGCGCTGAGGTGCTTTATCACGGGCCTTGTCCCGTCTGGCTCATAGCTGAACGTAAGGTCTTCTATCCTTATGCTGCCCTTGAACTCGAAATGCCCCACCGAATCGGGAGCATCCTTTATATCGGGCACTTCCATGAATATCTTGTTGAGCCTAGCGGCCGAGGCCATGCCCCTCTGGATGATGTTGATCACCCAGCCCATGCCGATCATCGGCCATACGAGCGAACCGAGGTAGCTGTAGAACATTACGAAGGAACCGAGGGTTATCTCACCGTTCGCCACCATGGAGCCGCCCTTCCATATCGCTATCACGAACGCGAGCGTGGCGAACATGTTTATCATAGGGTCGAATACCGCGTCTACCTTCATCAAAGCGACGTTCTTGTCGAAGTTCTTCTTCGCGGACTTCATGAAATTGTCCGTTTCAAGCTCTTCTTGTGCGAAACCCTTTATGACCCTGATTCCCGAGAAGCTCTCCTGGGCGCTGTCAGTAAGCTCGGAGAACGACTCCTGGACTTCCTTGAACCGCTTGTTGATCACCTTTCCGAAGAAGAACACGGCTACGGCGATCATGGGGAAGGGTACGAGGCCCAGCAGCGCAAGCTTCGTAGGCACGCTGATGAAGAGCATGATCGTGGTCGCTATGGTAAGGAACAGGCTGTCGAACGTCAGCACCGTCCCTGAACCCAGACTCTCCCTTACGGCCCTGATGTCGTTCGTCGCGTGCGCCATAAGATCGCCGGTCTTGTTCTGCGTGTAGTACCTTTCCGACAGCGACATGAACTTGTCGAAAAGCATCTTGCGCATGTGGTAGTCGGCCTTCCTGGACGTCCTGTTCACGAACCAGCGCCACAGGAATCTGTTGACCATGGCGAAGGCACCGACTGCAGTCAAGAGCCAAACATAACGCATGAGTCCCTTGTAGTCCATCGTACCGTTCGCCAGCCCGTCGGTAATGGGGCCCAGTATCCTTGGGACTATTACCTCGCATGCGTCCACCAATATAAGGAAAACAACCCCAAGCGCGTAGCGCCAGAGGTTCTTCTTTAGAAAGCCCTTTAAGAAAGCGTAATGCCTCACGATATCCCCCATCACTTTAAATGGCAATTCAACATTATACAACCTTACATAGGGTTTTGCCAAAAATGTACAGCCATTTCTGCACAATTCCTAATAAAAAGCGCCCTTCTTTACCGAAGGGCGCTTTCCGATCATCAACGCTAGGACCCTATTAAAGCTTGGACCTCGGGTCGAAGGCGTCCCTCAAACCATCGCCGAAAAGGTTGTAACATAGCACCGCAGCGAAAATGAAGACTCCCGCCAGCAGGTTCCATGGAGATTTGGCCAGCGTCTGCAGGTTCATTGCCGAAGACAGCATGTTCCCCCAGGAAGCATCTGGTTCCTGGATGCCCAAGCCGAGGAAGGACAGCCCGGATTCTCCCAGTATGTAACCAGGTATCGAAAGGGTCGCGCTCACGATTACGAACGACAGGGTGTTAGGCAATATGTGCTTCGTGATTATCCTCATATCGCTCGAACCTATGGCCCTTGCCGCCTGGACGTATTCCCTGGTTCGTATCGAGAGCACCATACCCCTGATTATCCTCGCCATACCCGCCCAGCTGATGAAGCTCAAGATCGAGACGATCATGAAGTATCTCATCGTGGAGCTTATATCCCTAGGCAGCACGGCCGCCAGCGCCAAGAGCAGATAGAAACTCGGGATTGACATGATGATCTCGGCTACACGCATCATTATGTTGTCTATCCAGCCGCCGTAGTAGCCGGAAATGCCGCCGAAGAGCATGCCTATCGTCAGAGTTATCAGAATGCCCGCCCATCCTACGAACAGCGATGCCCTTCCTCCGTACAGGACCCTCGTAAAGTAGTCCCTGCCGTAGTCGTCGGAACCCATTATGAATATCAGGCCCTCTTCTCCGTCATCAGCACGGGCTCCATAAAGGTGGATATTGGACTTGATCCCCAGAAGGTCCCAGGTATTGCGCGGGTCGTCGCTCCTGGTGAAGAGCCTGACATAGAATTTCTTATCCCTGATTTCTTGGTATTCTTGCGTCATCGGGTCGCTCATCTTCATCGCGTACACATACGGGCGGCTGAGCTTGCCGTTTTCGTCCTTCCAATATATCTTGCTGGGTGGTTGCAGATAGTTGTTCCTCTGGGTTGTATGCATATGGTAAGGGGACAGGAAACCTGCGAAGATCACCGACAAGTACATGACAATCAGTATGTATGCCGAGATCATAGCTAGCTTGTGGCGTTTGAGCCTCATCCAGGCTATACGCCATGGAGACCTTACCTTCTCTCCGCTGTTTGCCTTAATGTCCTTCGTCTTGGCCATGATGCGCACCCCCTCACTGATACCTTATGCGCGGATCGGACAGCGCAAGCAGCACATCCGCGATAAGGTTGCCTAGTATCAGGAGTACGGCTCCCATGACCATGTTTCCCATCGCCAGGTATATGTCTTTCCTTTGGACGGCCTCGAGCATCATCTGTCCCATGCCGGGCCAGCTAATGATCGTCTCAGTGAGCGCGGCGCCAGAGAGCAGGCCCCCTAGCTGGAAGCCGAAGATCGTGATCAGCGGGTTGATCGCGTTCCTGACCGCGTGCTTCCATATGACCTTGCCCTCTGAAAGGCCTTTCGACCTGGCCGTAGTCACGTAATCCTGCCTTAGCACCTCAAGGAGGTTTCCTCTCATCTGCCTCATGAGGCCGGCCACTCCGCCGAAGCCCAGCACTATGGTGGGGACCACAAGATGCCTGGCAAGATCCACTACCTTCTCGGGGAACGTCATCCAGTCGAAGCCTATGGATGTCATGCCCCCTATAGGTAGGTTTGCGAATCTTGTCGTGGCGATGAAGTACAGAAGCAGCAATGCCACGAAGAACGCCGGGGCGGAGATGCCCACGAAGGCGAATACCGTGAGGAGGCCGTCTATGAACGTATATTTCTTGACGGCCGATATGACTCCGATCGGTATCGCGAACAGCCATGAGACTATCATGGACGTGACGGACAGCAGGAGCGTATTGAACATCCTTGTCTTTATAAGGAAAGAGACGGGGGCACGGTAAGTGAACGAATATCCGAAGTTCCCCCTCAGAAGCTGGAACAGCCAGCGGAAGTACTGCTCGTATAGGGGCCTGTCGAGACCGAAGGAAGCTCTCATCTGCTCGATGGTCTCAGGCGAGTTC
>MWDF01000011.1 GCA_002070415.1 Firmicutes bacterium ADurb.Bin153 | reverse complement strand
CGCTCTCCTAGTTAAGGGAGGTTATGGAGTAAGGGTCGTGCAGCCTGTTGACATGTTCCCCCACACTTCACATGTCGAGACTGCGGTGCTTATGTCGCGTGCAAAAGAGTGAGCAAATAAAAAAGCCCAATATATCAAGGATTTTAGCGTATATGGGTGTAAAACCCATAGAGCGAAAATGTGTTTTTCACTTTACGGAAACAAGTTGATAACGGTAGCATTTGATAGTTAAAGCTCAGGTTGCATGTTGACATAGAATCGGCATTTGCTGAGAGCTATAAACAGAGATCTCAAGAGCAATATAATGAGCGATTGGATTTCACATAAGGAGGAAAGCGTTTCATATGAAAAATATTGTAATCACAGGGGGGGCAAATGGTATTGGCTATTACCTTGTTAAGCAGCTTTTATCGGAAAGTTATAATGTAACCGTTTTGGATTTACAAACCGATACTCTCAGTAGCTTGTGCCAAAAATATAACACTCTTCTTTCGATGGCTTGTGATGTCCGAGACTTTAAGCAAGTGGAAGCTTGCGCAAGAGAAAGTATCAAGAAGTACGGAAGCATTGATTGCGCTATACATAATGCTTGCTTGTGTACATTTGAGAGTATGGAGCAAACAAAGGAAAAAACGTATCAAGATGTGATGGATGTCAATTACTTTGGTGCTCTTCATTTATCCCAAGCAGTTTTGCCGTATATGAAAAGTCAGAAGAAAGGTAAAGTCATTTTCACAAGTTCTGGTGTTGGTGTTACCGGTTTTGTTAACATTAGTCCTTATGCCTCAAGTAAAGGTGCAGTTGAAGCACTCGCTAAGTGTCTTAACATCGAATACCAGAATTACGGTATTAGTTTTCATATTATTCATCCGCCTCTTACTAGGACCAAATCAGCTGAACCTCTGCCTGTTCCCAAAGAATTTATGGCCTCCCCGGAAAAAGTTGGGGTTGGACTAGCAAAACATATAAACAAGAAGTCTTTCATTATATGCAATAGCTTTGGGCAGAAAATACAGACATTATTGTGCTACCTGTTTCCTATAAAGATGGGAAAGTTCATGAGCAAGATGACTGCCAAGTATATAGATGAAAAGGAAAAATGATGACTTATTAGCAAATTGGAAAAGTCCAGGTAAGTTTTTATGGCAATGAACTGGGGGTTTTTGTTGGATACTATGCTTTAAAGCACAATGATTTCAGCCCTAGAAGGATATACGGGTGGAGAATATGATAAATGCTTAAGTCGATCTCTGCAATTTCTAGTTCTATAGCCGGAGACGATACTATACGAACGTTGCCGTATGTTGATTCTATTGTCACTAGAAACAATCCAAAGATGTTCATGGGATATTCGGAGAGCATAATCAATCATTTAATGGTGTATAGAGCTGGATCCATTTCTTTTTATAGCCCAACAATCATGTGCGAATTCGGCGAATACGTAGAATTGTCTGACTATCCAAAGTTGGCTGTTAAAGATATATTGTTCAGCGAATCAGCGGATTATTCGTTAATCCCGAACCCCGAATGGTCGGACGATCATATTTCGTGGGATGAGAAGAACACGTGCATACTGTGCAATATGAAAGAAGACGGGCGTGGCTAGCTACGAAATCATACATGGGAGTGGATGCGTAAAAAGGCATCTGCTAGGTGGATGCTTTGACGTATTCTTAATGGCAAACGGGACGGAGATATGACCTTCGCTTGAGGAATGGAATGGGGCGATACTCTTCGTCGAAACTAGTGAGGATAAACCTTCTCATGAATCTATCAAGTGGACTCTCAGGAATCTCGCAGCTCGAGATTTTTTGAAGGTCATCAATGGCGTCATCGTCAGAAAGCCTCAAGATGAAACCTATTACGAGAAATACAAATCGGCCATGAAAGCAAGTTGTTTCATTCGAAGAAAAGATTGAATCACTACCCATTTTCAACAATGTCAATTCTGGTCATGCAAAACCTATTGCCCTCATATCTTATGGAATCATGGCTCAACTAAACTGTAAAGAAATAACCATCAATTATCTGTAAAGTGCTACAGCGTTACTTCCCCGTGAATCATGATTGATTCTGAATTTAGTGCTGATTAACCGGCTCCGAGAGCCATAATTGCAGCTTATTTGCACCAATGACCTACGGCTCGTAAGGCATTGACTACGGCCTTTCATGATAAGTCGAAATCATTGCGCCACTAATCTCATTCCTTTGTCCGCAGCAAATCAAGAGGTAGGACGAAGACATACCATGTTATCCGTAGTTATCAGCTCTGATGGCGAAAATGCGCAGATAGAAAGTAAATATGTGCAAGTACTGCGTGCTACCGCAGGATAATCCGTCTATGTATTGAATAGCTCATTATGCGGCAACATTGCTCCCGTTTTCATGTTTAGTGCTGGGAGCTCATCGACAAATACTTTTACTTGAAGCCAGAGGACCGCACACCAAAATGAATAAACCGCTATATCGCTGCCAATGAAAGGTGTTCGCCTTAAGGCAATTCACCTCAGCATTTGAAGGTTTGCGTATGATGCTCTAATTATCCGAAGGGAGACTGTTATAATGGTCGGAACCGCAAAGGCGAAGGATTACACCTGGCGATACGTTGTCTACTCATACTTGGCGTTCGGCCTGCTGCTTTTCGTATTCGGAGCGATAGCCACGATTCTGTTGCACGGGACGCCCGTTGTCATGAAGTGGCTCATAGTCGTGACGGCGTGGACTCCCACATATGTGTTCCTTCTGATGTTCAAATGGCTTTGTCCGGGAAGAACGATAAAGGATTTCTACAAGGAGGCCTTCGCTGCCAGGCTGGATATCGGCCTTCTGGTTTCGACGACCGCCATCCAGCTGTTCATCTATTTGGCATGCGTCTACATCGTGTCCTTGCAGAATAGTGTCCGATTCCCAGACCTGCTCAACTTATCCTTCGCAACGCTGCCATCCACGCTTTTCTTCATCTTCATACAAGGTCCCGCTGGGGAGGAGACCGGCTGGAGAGCGTACCTGCAGCGGGCCGTCGAAAAAAGGGTCGGTGTCGTGAAAGGCTCCCTGATCGTGAGCTTGATCTGGGCTTTCTGGCACGCCCCCATCTGGTTCATAGGCACTGGGTACAGTGGTATGGAGCTGGTAAGGTACATAGTCTTCTTTTCAATCAGCATCACCTCCGTAGGTTTCGTGATCGGTATCGCCTACTACCATTGCAAGAACCTGTTCGTCCCGGTATGGATACATTTCATGCTCAACCTCCCGGGAGAATCGTTTAGAGGCTCCAGAGCGGACCTCATGCCGTGGTATGCCGCATTCTATTTCATGATGGCATTGGGCTTCCTGCTGTGGCATAAGGTCAAGTCCGGAAGGCTCGTAAGAGAAGCGGCTTATGAGAGGACGTAGGGCCTTTTACACAAGTAGGTTTTACATTCAGTTTGCGGCAGCCTGTTAGGTTCGGCCGTATTCAGATGAGCACGGACCCGCCTGCGCGAAGGAAGCATACGGTGGCTGTAGGCCGCTTCCTTGTATCTGCGGGAGTGAGGCACGCTTGCAGTCTGCTCACTAGCACGGCGATCGGAAGGAGGACGGTTCCTTTAGGAGGAATTTGGTCACTGTGCTTGGACTGTTGGGTATCGTGAGCCTTCTGTCCTACACGGTCGCGGTGATGTACGCGCCTATGGCGTACCCGGGATATGACTGGATGAGGCAGGCGGTCAGCGACCTCAGCGCGGCCGATGCCCCATCGAAGGTCCTTTGGGGGAAGCTTAGCTGCCTATATGGCAATTGCGGCCTGGTCTCCGTGTTGATGGCGTGCGTTTTCGAACAAGGCAGGCTGAACGGGACCATAAGGTCCGGGATTTACATCTTCGCCTTGATGAACTGGGTCTCGAACGTGGACTATACCCTATTCCCGCTATCCAGCAGCGGTTTCGCCGGTACGTTCCAGGATTTCATGCACATGTACGTCGTCACGGTGCTTGTGGTCCTGCTCTTGATAGCCTCTCTGGTACTCATCATGATCGGCGGGTATCGTACGGGCCAGTACAAATCGCTCGCCATATGGGCGAGTGCCGCCCTCGCCTTGATGTTCATCGGCGTGGTCGGGACGAACGTGGCTGCGCGAGAGCACTTCGTCATCTTAGAGCGCTTCAGCGTGTTCGCCGCCACGGGCTTCAATGCGGTGCTGGGCATCTATCTGTTCAACGGGTTCGGTTCGATGAAGGCCATGAAAGCCTAGGTTCGAAGGGCCGACCTTGCGAAGCTCCTTATCATGCGGTAGCGGTACGCCCACGCGGCGATTGCGGCCTTCGCAAGAGATCGGCAGAATAGGTTTCGTCTTTCACTATGGGCCTGCTCCCTGTCCCAAGATCAGCAAAGGGGAACGTGCGTGAATGTATACATACGTGACACTTGACAAGATAAGCCTTCCGGACTTGCACAAGGCCTTCACGGACGCCTTCTCCGACTACCAGGTCAGCACGGAGATGCCGCTCTTGATGTTCGAGCAATTCCTCAGGAGGAACGGATACGTACCGGAAGCATCCGTCGGTGCCGTGAAGGACGGCGCGCTCGTCGGTTTCTTCCTTAACGGCGTAAGGCGGCTTGACGGAAGGCTCACCGCATACGACACCGGCACCGCCGTCGTGCAGTCCCACAGGAGGCAGGGCGTGACGAGCGGCATGTTCGAGCACGTTAAGCAGGTTCTGAAGGGCATGGGGGTCGAAAGGTGCCTGTTGGAGGTAATCAAATCCAATACCTCGGCTTACGAGCTCTACATCAAGCAGGGTTTCCGTGTCATAAGGGATTTCGAGTGCTTCGTGCTTAACGGTCCTGGGCCGGCCCGGACATCAGGATATGAGGTATTGCCCTTCGACCCGGCCGATGAGCTTGCATGGAGCGAGTTGGGGCGTTTCCGGGACTTTGAGCCTTCATGGCAGAATTCGACGGATTCGATATTGTCGGTCCCCGGCAGGTTCGCGTACGCTTCGGTCAGGATCGGCGACGCAATAGCCGGCTACGGCCTAATCGACAGGCAGACCGGGGACGTCCCGCAGATAGCTGTCGACAGGCGTCACCGGGGCAAGGGCGTTGGAAGTTGCATCATGGCCCATCTTGCCGAAAGCACGAGCAGCGGAAGGATCAAGGTAATAAACGTCGATAGCAGGTGTGCCTCGGCCTTGAGCTTCCTTAGGAGCATCGGGGCCGGTCCGTTCGTAAACCAGCACGAGATGTTCCTGGACCTGTAGCTTTTCGCGAAGAGGGCCTCCCTCTTTAAGTTATCAGTGATATTCGGGATAGGTTCCTAGCGTTTTGACTATCGGAAACTGTAAAGGGGACACCCGGCACAGGATGTCCCCTTTTAATCCGAGGATTCGGCACAGCTATCTTGCGGACGCCGCGGCGCGAGCGATGCGTGACCCGGCCGGGCGTGCGGCCTTACCGCCTGCCGAACAGCCCTTCAAGCCGTACTTCCTGCCAATCCGAATGATCCAGGCCCCTGATCCAAAGCGACATCTGCCCGAGTGAGGCAACCACCTGCAATACGGTTCCTGCGTGCACCGCCCCGCCTTCCCCCACCCCGATGCCCATCAGCTCCTTCATGCCCTCTACGTCCAGCTTCCCGAAGAAACGGTCTGAATTCGCAAGTCCGATGAGGTTCTCATACCTTGGATCTTCCTCCCTCGCCGGTGGATCCGCCACCTTGCCCGCCCATTCCTCGGGATAGGGAGGTATGAAGTTGTTGTAGGCGGCAATGACGCCCTCCTGTTCGCATGCCCTTATGCGCGACCCGAACGTGGCCCTCTCGACAGACATGCACACGTCCTCGTCAGCCACCTGGATGATGTACGACATGTCCGCGGGCCGGCTCACAAGGTAATCTACCGCCTCTTCCACCGTACCGCACTCGTTGAGGGCCGATACCAGCACCGATACGGTATCCTCCAGCCCTATGACGTAGCCCGGATCGGACGCCATCCCGTTGTTCAGCTCGATGAAGACGCCCTTGTCGTTAATCCCGGTCTCAAGGTAGAGGTTACCGAGCGGGTGGACGTTGGCGAAGCTGTTCCCCTTTTCGGGGTTGAAGGCCACGACCGAAAGGTATTCCATGTACCCTGCCATGCTCTTCCTGTCGATGTCCCAGTTCCTGCCGAACACCAGCGAACCGTCGGGAGTATAAGGGCCCCAGGCAGCTATGCCGCTGCAAGAACCCGGCATCTCGACTTGCATCGCCATCATGGACAGGTTGCACATGCCCGCGTTCAGGACGCGGACCTCCTCCTCGCTGAGGCCGGACGTCTCCGATATGCCTTTTACGAGGTCTCCTATGTGCGCGCCGAAGGCGGCGTCAAGCTCCTTTGCGTTGGCAAGCTGCGCGTCGTACCCCATGCCGCGGGCTGTCAGGTCCTCGGCTATCTCGTCATGGAAGCGCCTCAGCTCCTCTTTAACCAACCCGCCGTACTGGCGTCCCATCTGAAGCCAGGACCCGCCCAGCTCAAGGACCCAGTAGATATCGTCCCCGGTCCTGTACGCATTTCCGCCCTCGAAGCTCCTGACCTGCCTAAGCCCCTGCTGCGCTTCTCCGCGGCTTGAACCTATGCTTACGCTCGATATAGCCAGCATGAGCGCGATGATTACGATGCTGGTCACCTGTGCTCGGCAAGCTCTACGAAAATCCACTGCATGCTCCTCGCTTTCCGGATTTACTCAGTTGCCGGTGCCGTCAAGCCGGTCGGAAGCCGCGCGGGCCACCCCGTCGGCGGACTGGACCGGCCTATAATGGTGGGTACTACGTTGACGGCGCAGGAGGCGTCACCGCGCTCCTCGCATTCCCGCAGCAACACCAGCCTATTATTAATTATTCCGCCTGTCAAGCTGCGCGTTTATGACGACCGTGTCATGGGCGTTTTAGGCGGGAAAAATGTATCATCATGGTGTAGATGCTCTTCCAAGTGACGTCATGATGTGCTAACGATTGAAGCAGGCGATTTCAATAGCGTTGACGGAAGGGTGGGCACATGGCCAGGATAAGTGAGATTTTCGGGGGCCCTCCCGGGCTGAGGTGGAACGTGGGCCGTCGCGTGCTCCAGGTCGCGTCCGCCTACGTGCTAATAGCTTTACTGCTCTTCATCCCCGCAGGAAGCGCCCGATGGCCCGCCGCCTGGGTATATATGGTATTGTACCTTGCCGTGATAGCGGCCGGGGCGTTTATGCTACCCGTCGATGTGATCTCCGAAAGGGGCAGCGTAAAGGAAAACGTCGAGAAGTGGGACCGCCTCATCACCGGGCTGCTGTTTGTGTCGAGCCTCGGTGTCTTCCCGGTGGCAGGCTTCGACCGGAGGTTCTCCTGGACGAAGGGCCTCGGCCCGTGGCTTACGGCATGCTCCTGCGTCATCTTCCTGCTCGGCTGCGCGCTGGACCTCTGGGCGATGTACGCCAACCGGTACTTCTCAACCTCAGTGAGGATACAGTCCGAGCGCGGGCATACCGTCTGCGAAGCCGGACCCTACAGGATCGTAAGGCATCCGGGCTATCTTGGCATGATCCTCTATAACGCGGCGGGCCCTACCCTGTTGGGTTCTCTGTGGGCCCTGGTTCCCGCGGCGATGACCGCTGTGCTGTTCGTGTTGCGCGCTTCATTGGAAGATAAGACGCTGCGAAGGAAGCTTGCGGGTTATGAAGAATATGCCAATAGGGTAAGATGGCGCCTTATACCCCGGATCTGGTGAATGTCCGAAAGGGGGGACGATCGTGTCCGATGTAATCGGTTGGCTGACCGGGAAGGATAACCCTTCGGTCAGGTTCTTCACGCTGGCTTCCCTCGTCGAGAAGCCCCCGGACGATCCCGAGGTCGTCGAATCGAAGAACGCCATCATGGAATACGGCCCGGTGCCCCGAATTCTCGGAATGCAGCACGAGGACGGGACCTGGGGTGACGATCCGAGGAAGTTCTACACCGACAAGTATGGCGGCACTTCATGGGTCCTGCTGATCCTTGCGGAACTGGGCGCCGATCCGAATGATAGAAGGATCAGGAAGGCATGCGAGTTCATCCTTGACCACTCACAGGACAAGGAAGGGGCGGGCTTCTCCTACATGCAAAGCGAGAAGACCGGCTGGGGGCTTGCCGGCGGCGTGATACCGTGCCTTACGGGGAACATGGCATACAGCCTCATCAAGCTGGGATACATGGACGATGCGAGGGTGGGCGACGCTTTGGACTGGATCGTCAAGCACCAAAGGGCGGACGACGCCGAGGACGGTCCTCCCGTCGGCAAGGTTTATGAGAAATATGTGATGTGCTGGGGGAGGCACTCATGCCATATGGGGGTCGCAAAGGCCCTCAAAGCCCTTGCAGCGCTCCCCCCTTCCCTGCGTACAGCGGGGATGGAGAAGAAGATCGCGGAGCTTTCCGAATACTTCCTCAAGCACCACATATACAAGATGAGCCACGATCTGGGGAAGGTGTCGAAGCCCGGCTGGCTCAAGTTCGGCTTCCCCTTGATGTACAATACGGATGTGCTCGAGCTCCTCGGCATATTCACAAGCCTCGGCATAAAAGACCCCAGGCTTAATGAGGCCGTGGACGCGGTCAGGAAGAAGATGTGCGCCGACGGCACCTGGAAGCTGGAGAACTCATTCAACGGGAAGATGCCCGTCGACATCGAGGAGAAGGGCGCGCCGTCGAAATGGGTCACCTTGAAGGCGCTGTGCGCGCTTAAAGCATACGGCCAGGTTGGCTGACCTGAGAGCTTCGCGGAAGGATAACGGCTTATCTAGAGGAAGGGCCGCGGGCCCTTCATTGGAGGTGTGTCATGTCAAAGGCATTCTCGGAGGTCAAACTGTTCCAGGTAAAGGAGAACAAAGTCGGCGAGTTCGAGGCGTTGATCGGCGAAATAGTAGGTGAACAGGGAAAACGGCCCGGATGCCTTGGCATAACCTACATGAGGCGCTCGCACGTCATGGATGAAATCGGCCTGCCGCCAAGGGAGCTTACAAGGATCGTCAAGTGCGTAAAGTACTACTCCTATTGGCGCTTCGACACGCTGGAGGCCTTCGGCGAGGCCCAGGAGTGGCTGTTCAAGAACCACGCGAAGCAGATAATGCGGTGCTTGATAATGCCGTTCGACATAAGCTGCGGCTACGAGATCTAGCGGGTCCCCTTATCGACCGTATGGAGGTCGGAAGAAGATGAGCGTCGCTTTGAGGTTGGCAGACAGCGCCGAGCCGTGGACAAGGTATTCAGCGATGAGATACCTCGTCGGCATGCCGGATTCGGATCCGGAGCTTATGGAAGCAAGGAACGCCATGCTCTCCCACCCTCTGGTGTCCGGCCTCATAGCGGGTCTTGAGGATTGGCCCGGTGAGGTGCTGTCAAGCCATAAGAGCGCAAAGCAGCAATTTCACAAGCTGGCATTCCTCGCCGACATCGGAATCGGTCAGGATGATCCGCATATCGGCGGGATACTCGAGAAAGTGACCTCGCACGTATCTGACGAAGGCCCCTTCCAGCTCCCTACCAGAATCCCCGAGCACTACGGAGGTACGGGAGAGCAGGTATGGGCCTGGGCCGCGTGCGATGCCCCGGTGATCCTCTACTCTCTGGCGAAGATGGGACGAAGGGACGACCCGCTTGTGAGGAGGGGAGTCGAGCACCTGCTCGGCCTTGCAAGGGAGAACGGTTGGGGCTGTTCGGTATCAAAGGAGCTGGGCTCTTTCAGAGGACCGGGCCGCAAGAAGGATCCGTGCCCGTATGTCAATCTCTACATGCTGAGGCTGCTTTCCCTGTTCGAGGAGCATATTGACGGCCCGGAAGCGCTTGCCGGTATCGAATGCCTGCTCGGCCTGTGGGAGCGGAGCCTTGTGGCCCATCCTTACATTTTCTACATGGGGACGGACTTCAGGAAACTCAAGGCGCCTTTCATATGGTATGACATAATGCACGTGTCCGAGGCGCTGTCCCACTACCCCGCCGCCCTGGGTGACAAGAGGTTCTCGGATATGCTTGCACTGATCAACTCGAAGGCGTCCGATGAAGGTAGTTTCATACCTGAATCCGCATGGCAGGCATGGAAGGGCTGGGACTTCGGACAGACGAAATCGCCGTCTTCCTGGCTGGGCTTTCTCGTGGCGATGATCAACGGCAGGGCTGCCGGCCATGCTACAGGGAGGAGACCTTGAGCGCGGATATCGAAAACGTGTTCGGACGAATGCCGGGGGCCCTGGAGCTGTATGGTCATGTTGAGCGCCTCCTGCTGGGATTTCCCGGCGTGACGGTCGTGGCGAGGAAGACCCAGGTCGGCTTCAGGCACAAGAGGATGTTCGCCTGGGTGTGGCTCCCGATAAGGAGGGTCAAGGGCCGTCCTGAGTCATATGTAGTCCTTTCGCTCGGCCTGGGAAGGAAGATCGACAGCGCAAGGGCCGCCGGCGCGGTAGAACCGTATCCGGGCCGCTGGACGAACCATCTCATAATCGCAAGAGAGGCGGACCTAGACGACGAGCTAATCGGCTGGCTTAAGGAAGCGTACGAATTCGCCGCGCGATGACCGGCCGGCATGGGTATGACCGTGCGCGCCGGCATCAGCTACCCGGGCCGGTACGCCCGGGTAGCGAAGGAACGCAGACTTTACCGACGGAGGTACGTGGATGGAAGCCGTGTCAAAGACCAGGAAGAACTTGAGGGGCGAATATGAAAGAAGGGCCGTGCGAGGAGGCGTCGGGGCTGTCAAAAACGGAGCCAACGGCATGATGCTGCTGGAATCGGCAGCCGACATCACTTCGAAGAAGAACAGGTTCGAGTTCGCGAAATCCTCTGGGTTGTGCGTCTATCCGGCGCTGAAGGCCGATTGGGACCTGTTCGGCGCGGTATCGTTCAGCTATGAGATACTCGAAAGCATTGAGAAACCCGAAGATCGGTCGATGAAGGACTTCGCCGAGGATATGGAGCTATTAAGGAGCGCATGGAGGGAGAAACTGGATAAGGCGGTCTTGTACTGAGAACGGGGGGACTTGACGACATGAGGCGGTTTGCAGGTCTTTCGACCGAAAGGCTGGCGATAAGGCTGTTGGACGAGGGCGACGCCACGGAATTCCTTCGCTACAGGAACCTGCCGGAAGTATACCGGTACCAGGCGTGGCTGCCCGGGAGCATGGACGAGGTTAGGGCATTCTGCCTGAGGAATTCCACCGAAGAGCCATTCAGGCCGTCGATCTATACGCAGTTCGCGATATCAAGGAAGGAAGGCGACCTTCTTATCGGCGACATCGGCGTGATATTGAGCGCGGACGGGGCGCAAGCAGAGATCGGCTTCACCCTCTCGCCCGGATTCACGAGGATGGGTTACGCCACCGAGGCGGTATCCGCCGTACTGGGCTACCTTTTCGAGGAAGTGGGGCTGCACAGGGTGCACGCGTCGGTGGACCCGGACAATACAAGTTCCATAAGGCTGCTGGAAAGGCTCGGCTTCAGGTTGGAAGGGCACCTTATCAAGAGCTATCGCATGCGCGGCGGCTGGTACGACGACTGCATATTCGGCATGCTGGAAGAGGAATGGCTCTCTAAGAAGGACGCCGCGGCAGCAAATCACGAGAACCGATGACGGAGGTATGAGATGGGCCTTGAGATGGTTCGCCTGGCGGAGAGGACATACTACTTCCCCGGGGGCACGAACGTAGGGCTTTACAGGGGGGACGGCTCTGTGGCATACCTCATAGACAGCGGGAATGACAGTGAGACCGGAAGAAGGCTCCTGTCGAGCCTCAGCGCCGCCGGCATGGAACTCAAGGCCATATTGAACACCCATTCCAACGCGGACCATTGCGGAGGCAACAGCTTCCTGCAGGAAAAGACGTCATGCGCGGTAATGGCGCCCCCTGTCGAGGCCGCCTTCCTCGAGCATCCCTACCTCGAACCGGCGGTCCTATACGGCGGGATGCCCCCTCCGGAGCTTATGGGGAAGTTCTTCGTAGCCAAGCCGTCAAGGGCGGAAAAGGACGGCCTGTCCTCCCTCCCGAAGGGGATAACGGCAGTCGCGTTGCCGGGGCACTACTTCGGCATGCAGGGCTACATCACGAGCGACGGGATCCTTTTCGCCGCGGACAGCCTGTTCTCGCGCCAGGTGATCGAGAAGTACCATATCGTCTTCCTGTACGACGTCGCGGCTTTCCTGGATACCCTGCTCCTCCTCCCTGCGCTCGGCTGCAAGCTGTACGTACCCTCTCATGCCGAGCCGACGGCGGACGTGGAGGACCTGGCCGAGGTCAACCGCAACAAGGTCCTAGAGGTGGCCGACCTGGTGCTGGGCGCATGCGAGAGCCCGTCGTCCCCGGACGAGATCCTGAAACACATATACGACCATTATGGGCTTCAGCTGGACATGGGCCAGTACGCGCTTGCCGGGTCGACCATCAGGTCCTACACAAGCTACCTTTACAACCTCGGGAAGCTAAAGCGCACTTTCGAGGGAAACAGGCTGAGGTTCATAACCGTTTAGCCACCCTTTCTCGAAATCCGGAGAAAGAGAATGGGGGCATCAAAGATGCCCCCCTTCCCTCTTTGGTTCCCCCCGTTTAAAGAGTTGTCGGGGTGCCCGGCCCGAGGGGCAGCTTGAACACGTACCAGATGATCAGCATCAATATGAACATCACCAGGTATGACAGGGAGTACGGCAACGAGTAGGATATGACCGACCCTATGCCGACCTTCTCCTGCCTGCCTTCTGGTTTGTACTGCTCCAGCAGGCCGATTATCACGGGCAGGTAGTAGGAAAGCGGGGATATGATGTTCGTGGAGGAGTCCCCCGCCCTGTAGGCTATCTGCGTAAACGCGGGCGAGAAGCCCACCTGGGCGAACATAGGGACGAAGATCGGAGCGAGGATCAGCCACTTCGCAGAGCCGCTTATCATGAACAGGTTGATGAAGCTGACAAGCAGCACGAAGATGACTATCAACGGTATCCCGCCCAGGCCCAGCCTCTCGATGAGCTGTCCGCCCTTGACCGCAAGTATTGTCGTCAGCTTGCTGTCGTTGAACAGCTGTATGAACATGGCGGCCGGCAATGCCACGACCAGAAAGCTAAGTAGCCCTGCCATGCCCTTCTGCATGTATTTCGGGACGTCTTCGGCCTTCTTGATCGTACGGGCTCCCAGCCCGTAGGCGCTCCCTACGAAGAAGAATAGGAAGAAGAGGATCGGGACTATGCTGCTCAGGAACGGGGACGACGGGACGATGGTACCGTCATCGGCCCTGAAGAACGAGCCTTGGGGGATGGTAAGTACTGCGATTATTGCGATGTATGCCAGAAGGGTTATGCCCGCCCACCTCAAGCCGCGCTTCTCCTCGGGCTTCACTTCGTGCTCTTTGAGGTATGAGGCATCTTTCTTGCTCGTGTTATCGCCAAGCAGCTTAACCGTGAACTTCTCTGTGATGAAGGTCGTGATGATCGTAAGGATCACCGTCGCGACTATGAGGAAGTACCAGTTTATGAGGATGTGCGTAGGCGCGTTGAGCCCTGTGCCCTTGACTACAGACTCGGTGATTCCCGCCAGCAGCCCGTCGGTCCCCGCGACGAAGAGATTGGCGGTGAAGCCTCCGGTAGCGGCCGCGAAGCCGGTGATTATGCCGACCCAGGGGTTGCGCCCGAGAGCCTTGAATATCGCGGCTCCTATCGCAGGCGTGAATATTATGCCTGCATCCGAGGCGAGGTTGGCGTTGATGCCGATGAGCGCCAGTGTCGCTGTCACCAGGAACGACGGTGCGCCCATGATTGTCTTCCTCATGAAGGCTGAGATAAGGCCGGGCTGCTCAATGAGGCTTATGCCCAGGGTCATCACCATTATCAGGCCCAGAGGGGCGAAGTTAATGTAGTTCTTGATGAAGTTGGTGAAGAAGCCCCTCATGGCCGGTACGCTGAGCAGGTTGCTGACATTGACCGTGGTCTCGACCGGATCCGAGCCGGCCTTCGCAGCCATATACGTAACGGAAACGCCAGCTTTGCTAAGGAAGTATGAGAGTATCATGACTATGAACATCAACCATACGAAGAGCCAGAAAGGATGCGGTAGCTTGTTTCCTACTACTTCTATGCCTCTTATGAACTTCTCCATTCCGGTGGATTTCTTTTTGGTCTCCGCCATCAGTGCACCTCCCTAATTGAAAGCTGTCAGACTGTGCCGGTTCTCTAGGGCCTGCTTTTCCCCCTTCCCTCAAGGTATTCCCGATCTATTGCCTTGACTGTGCTCAAGAGCAGCTCATAGGCTATGAGCATCGCCTTTTCGTCAAAATCGAACCTGAAGTTGTGATGCCCCGCCGCAAGGTTCGCGCCGACTATAGCATACGTTGCTTTCCCGCCTTTTGACCTTACGGCTTCCATCATCCAGCTGGCATCGTCGCTTCCCGGCATCTTCCCGCTCATGATGCGCTCCGTGACTCCGGCAAGCCCCCTGGATGCATCGACAACCAGTTCGGCGAAGTCCTTATCGCTGGTGGAACACGGCGCCTCACCCTGGCTGATGCCCTCAACCTCGACCCCGTACATGACGGCGGCGCCCTTTGCCACCTCCATCGCCCTTTCGAAAACGTACTGGGCAAGCTGCCTTGTCTCGCCCCTCGTCTCCACCTTCAGTTCTGCCATGGAAGGGACCACGTTCCTACCTTCGCCGGCTTTCATGACACCCACGTTTATCCTGGTTATCCCGTCCCTGTGAGGCGGTATCGCATGCAGGCCAAGCGCTGCCGTAGCGCCGGCGAGCAAGGCGTTCCTCCCCGCGTTGGGCTCCCCTCCGGCATGGGCGCCCACGCCCTTGTATACCAGGTCGAACTTGCTCGAGCCGAGGAAATCGGTCACTCCTCCGACGATCGTGCCCGTCGGATACCCCAGCCCCAGGTGGAGCGAGAGGAAATAGTCGACATCGTCGACGTTTTCCCCCTTTACTACCGCGTATCCGCCCCTCACCCCCTCTTCCGCCGGCTGGAATATCAGCTTGAACGAGCCTGTCAGCTCGCTTTCGTTCTTCTTGAGCCACATAGCCAGCGCAAGGCCGACGGCCGCGTGACCGTCATGGGCGCAGGCATGCATCGAGCCTGGGTTGACGGAAGAGAACCCTTCGTCGTACGGCCTGTGCCCTGCCGAGAGGTCCTCGTTGACGTCGTTGCAGTCTATATCGAAGCGCAGCGCCTTGACAGGCCCAGGCCTTCCCGTGTCCAGGATGGCCATGCATCCGGTATAGCTTCCCATCCTGTCCAGCCACGCTTTTTCCGCGCCCTGAAGCAGGGCCCGGGACTTCTCCGCTGCCTCGTCGATGTTCCTTCCGAGGATGTGCTCCTGTTTGATGAACTCCTCTCCCGTCAGCACCTTATAGCCCATTCCGACGAGCTGCGAGGCTATCCTGCTCGTTGTCCTGAATTCGCACCATGCGGTTTCGGCGTACTTATGGAAGTCTCTCCTTACGTCCACCATGTATCCCAGGATCCCGTTATCCGTTTCCCCGTACATCATTTACCTCCTAACTCATCCAACAGGCCAAGGGCCGCAAGTACCGTATACTCCACTCCTATCGGAATGGCCGCCTCGTCTGGCACGAACCTTCCGTTATGCAAAGCCGGGAAATCGGCTTCGGAAACCCCCTTTGGCCTGCATCCTATCCAGGCGAATGCCGATGGCACTCTCCTTGAGAAGAACGCGAAATCCTCCCCTCCCGCCGGCACAGGCAGCCCGGTGAGCAGGCCTTTGGCGCCGAGCAGCTCGACTGCCGCCTTCTGTGCCACCGACACGACACGAGGATCGTTCAGCGTGGTGGGATAGCCAGGCCTGTAGTCCACCACCGCTTCTGCTGCGTATGCTTTGCACGTGTTGTCGGCAACCCTCTTTATGGCGGTGGGCATCATGCTTGTGACCCTGTCGTCGAAAGTCCTGACCGTCCCGTCGAGGAACACCTCTTCGGCGATGATGTTGTAATTGGTCCCGCCCTTCACTGTACCGAGCGTGATGACCGCCGTGTCCCTTGGGTTAACGTTCCTCGCGACTATCTGCTGCAGGGCCACGACCGTGGCCGAGGCCGCCAGGATGGCGTCCACCCCGGTGTGCGGCATGGAAGCGTGGCCCGACTTGCCCTTTACGGTTATCCTCAGCCTGTCAGACGCCGCCGAGACCGGACCGGGTTGCACGCCTATGGTCCCGGTCTCGAGGATGGGCCAGACATGCAGGCCCAGCATGGCATCAACCGTGGGATTCTCCAGGACGCCGTCCTCTATCATCTTGGGCGCTCCGCCTATCGGGGAGTACTCCTCGGCGGGCTGGAAGACGAGCTTGATCGAGCCTTTGATGCCCTGCCTCATGTCATATAGGATCCTTGCCGCGCCCAGCAGGATGGCGCAATGGGCATCATGCCCGCACGCATGCATCACGCCCTCGTTGACTGAACGGAAAGGAAGGCCCGTCTTCTCCTCGATGCCGAGCGCGTCCATGTCCGCCCTCAGGGCTATCACGGGCCCGGGCGAGCCGCCTTCTATCAGGCCGACGACACCGTAGCCTCCCACGCCGACGGAATGCGGCACACCCATCCGGCCGAGCGCCTCGGAGATGTAACGAGAGGTCGTCTCCTCTTTCGTGGCCATCTCGGGGTGCATATGCAGATGCTTCCAATGCCCTATCGTCTCGGACAGGTTTTTTTCGCAAGATTCCCTGAAAACAGGCTTCATGTCGTCCTCCGTAAAAGAAAAGAATGGGCGAAGGTCCGTCCTTGGTGCCGATATAGTTGATTTGTGTCTTTCAGTATGTGTTCAGTCGCAGATGATGATATAAGTGGAGATATTCTATACATTTCTTTATATAACATTTCACTCCTTCCTATTATTCGCTTTTCGTCATCAAGTACATGAATTAGTACAACTATATGTGGAAGGCGGCCCCTGTTTTTATTCGGGAACGTATATGACAAGCATGTCATATGACATGCTTGTCACCCTACCCCGCTTCTGATATATTCGCCTCGGGGAGGTGCCTTATGCCTAAGAGTACTTTCGATAACCTGCCTACGTGTAAGAAAGAAAGGGTAATATCGGCTGCCGTTGACGAGTTCGCAAAACGCCGATTCAGCGAAGCGTCCATCAACCAGATAGTAAAGGCTGCGGGCATATCCAGAGGCAGCTTCTACCAGTATTTCTCCGGTTTGGAGGACATATACCTCCACGTGCTCAAGATGATCGGGGATGAGAAGCTGGCCGCGATATCCGCGGAGGGCGACGCGGTAAGGGGCGCCGACTTCTTCGAGACGTACGAAAGGATGTTCAGATTCGGCCTGAAATGGGCCCAGGCAAGGCCGAAGTACGGCAGGATCGGGTATTTGATGAGGCTTGACGACAGTGAGCTCGTATCGGGGCTGAAAGGCCTGTCGGACACGAACGTCGCCCGGCTCGCCGGCCTGCTGGAGGAGGACAAACGCAATGGCTTAGTGAAGCCCGGCGCGGATTCGGCCCTGGTGGTCGAGATGCTGCAGAAATCCTTGGCGGCGGAAGAAGTGCTGCACCTGTACGAGGAAAGCAACGAATGCAGCATACTGGACCGGCTCGCCAGGATAATCGGAATCCTTAAGGAGGGGATCCAGGTTGTTCAAGGTTGAAGGGCTCTCATATTCATATCCGAACAGCGCGAAGAAGGCAGTGGACAAGCTGAGCTTCGAGGTAGGAGACGGTGAGATCTACGGCCTGCTCGGCCCGTCCGGGGCCGGCAAGAGCACCACCCAGAAGATCCTCATAAAGCTGATAAAGGACTACCAAGGCTCGATAGTCTACAAGGGAAAGCCCCTGAAAGAGTACGACAACCGCTTCTACGAGGACATCGGCGTAAGTTTCGAGATGCCGATATCGTTCTCCAAGCTCACCGCGATGGAGAACCTCGACTTCTTCAGGAGGCTCTACAAGAAGACCGTGGACGTCGAACCCCTGATGAAAAGGGTCGGCCTCTGGGAAGAGCGCGATAAGAAGGCAGGAGAGTACTCGAAGGGAATGAAAATAAGGCTCAACTTCGTAAGAGCCCTCATAAACTCACCGAAGGTACTGTTCCTGGACGAGCCGACGAACGGCATCGACCCTCTGAACGCGAGGATAATGAAGGACATGATACTCGAGTTCAAGCAGTCCGGCGGCACCGTGTTCCTGGCCAGCCACATCATGAGCGACGTGGACCAGCTTTGCGACAGGGTCGGTTTCATCATCAACGGCCGTATACACGAGGAGGACACCCCGAGGAATCTCAAGCTGAAATACGGCAAGAAGGTAGTGAAGGTCGAATACAGGGAGGACGGGCTGCTGAGATCCTCCGAATTCCCGATGGAGGCCCTAAAAGGAGAGGAATTCTCAAGGCTCGTAAGGGAGAAGCAGATCGAGACCATACACAGCGGCGAGACGACGCTTGAGGAGATCTTCATAAAGGTTACGGGGGTGGCCTTGCATGAGCAGCAGGCTTAAGGCACTCATCAGGGGGGAGTTCGTGAGGCTCAACAGGTACAACCTGTTCGCTGCGAGTTTCGTCGTGTCTTTGTTCTACGTGCTCATGGCCTATTTCATAGACGATGCCCTCATACTCGGCGTCATGCCCTTCGTGTTCCTCCTCGACAGCACGATGATGACCTCCCTTCTGGTCGGCGCGACTCTCTTCTACGAGAAGAAGGAGCATACCGTCAACTCGATAATGGTGACTCCGGCGAAAAGCGACGAGTACGTGGCGGCCAAGCTGGTGGCCAGCATAGCCACTTCCCTGTTCACAGTCGTGTTCGTCTCTTTGGCGCTATATCTCCTTAAGGGCGTGACGTACGGGTACGTCCATGTCGTTTGCGCCTCGGTGGCGGTCACTTCCCTTCACACCATGGTCGGGATCAGGATAGCCTACTCCGCTAAGAACTTCACGTCGATGCTTATAGGCTTCATGCTGTACATCACGGTCTCCATGTTCCCCAGCATATTGGAGATGACAGGCGTAATAGGCCCGGAGCTGGCGGATTTCCTTGTCGTCCTGCCCCTTGAGACTTCGGCGAATCTCATGAAGGCCGGCTTCGGTTCCGGGACAGAGCCCTGGAAGGTCGTCTTCGGATACCCCTACATCGCAGCGCTTGCGCTGGTGATGCATTTCTTTGCAGTCAGGCCCCGTTTTGCCGAGTACATGATGAAAGAGATGGGGGTATGACGATGCTAAAGACGATGATAAGGCATGAATTCAAGAACATGCTGCGGGAGAGGATGACCCAGATGCTGTTCTTCTACCCTATGCTGATGGGCTTGGTGGTAAGGTATCTGATTAGCAGGGGCACGGTAAAGGGCATTGCCCTTGAGCTGAGCGCCATGCTGCTGGTCTTGCTGACCGGCATGCTGTTCGGATCGATCGCCGGCATGTCGCTGCTAGACGACAGGGACGACCTTGTCGTGTACTCGATACAGATCTCCCCCGTGCCCCTGTGGAAGTATATCTGGCTGAAGATCGCCGTCATCTCCGCCATGGCTTTCATAGACGGGATCATGATCATCCTGATATCGGGAGCCTTCGACATGAGGCCATACCAGATGATCATCGTATCATTGCTGTCTTCCATGCAGGTGCCGATAAACGCGTTCATGATGAATGCTTTCGCCAAGAACAAGGTCGAAGGGTTCGTGGCCATGAAAGCGACCGGTTTCCTGATGGTATTCCCCATCGTGGGCTTCTTCTTCCGTGACGCGAAGGAGTGGTTCTTCGCTTTCGCCCCGGGCCA
This sequence comes from Firmicutes bacterium ADurb.Bin153, assembly GCA_002070415.1. Classification (GTDB taxonomy): domain Bacteria; phylum Bacillota; class DTU025; order DTU025; family MWDF01; genus MWDF01. The sequence goes on along the minus strand of MWDF01000011.1, from coordinate 41,860 downwards.
CTGGGTAACGAAGGCAGTGCAGCGAATAGCGCTCGAACCTATGATCACAGCCGGTCTGGCCAGGATGAACCTCGGTTTCGCATCGTACGTCGCGATAGGATTCTTCTACAATGCGCTGCTTATCGCCCTTACCTACGGACTCTACAGGAGAAAGAACCCCTACTGAGGCGGATATCTTATCGGCGTACGGCCTTGCGGGGTTTTCTACGGGATAGCGGAACATAAACCGGTCGGTGCCCGGGTCCATCGGCCGGTCTGGAAGCGACAATCACACATTTATTTCCATATTTGTATTAATAATTGCCCGTTTAGAATGAAAATATGCATTTTCTCCAACGAATGATTTGGCATATGGCGCATTAGCTTATATAATCTTTCTTGGTCAGGTCTTTTCCCGTAAAGATTAACCAATCCTATTCCGATGACCCTTAATCACCTTTGCATGAACAACCGGAAGGGAGTGCGGCATTGAGTAGGAAGCTCATCATACGTATCGCCATCACGATGCTCGTGCTGTTCGCCGGAGGCTACCTGGCGATTAGCAGCATGAAGGTCCCGGCCGTCACTGTCCACTTCGTGGACTTCACGTCTCTGGCCGATGGGACCTACAAAGGCGCCTATGTGCTCGGCCCAGTATCGGCGGAAGTCGCGGTGACCGTAGCTGGCGGTGTCGTGAAGGACATCAAGATAGAAAAGCACGAAACGGTGATGGGAAAGCCTGCCGAGAATATTGTCGACGAGGTCGTAAAGAGGCAGACTCTTGAAGTCGACGCCGTAAGCAGGGCGACATGGAGCAGCAAGGCCATAATCAAGGCGATTGAAGTGGCGCTTACGAAGGAGAGGAATTGACAGGAGAAGGAAGAGGAAATCCGGTGGCCGTTTGTCATGGAAGAGAAGGTATCATCCCGGTGATCCCGGACAGGGTTCTGACGCGCCTTCCCGCATGCCGTGTAGCGGGCAAGTTGGAAAAGGGCTGGTCGTCGGACAGCAAGCATATATTGGAAGGACGGGACAATCACAGGTTCTTGTTCAGGGTCTCGAGTTCAGTAGCGGCGATAAGGCGTGCCGAGATGGCATCCGCGATGCTGGCAGCCTCTTTCAGGGGAATTTGTGTCCCCGAGCCCTTAGAGACAGGTTCGTTGTCGGACGGTACCACGTTCGTCCTGCAGACATGGCTTGAAGGGGTCCCTCTGGATGAGGTCCTCGGCGGTATGGACGAGTCGTCGCAGCGATCGCTCGGCGAAGAGGCCGGAACGATCCTAAAGAACATCCACGGTGGCGGTTGCATACAACCGGAGCGCGACTGGTACTCCAGGATGCTTCAGAAACTTGAAAAGCACATCAAGGCGTATTCCGAGTCCGGGCTTTCGTTGCCATGGGCCGAAGCCGCCCTTTCATACGTCAACGACAACCTGGGACTGCTGAAAGGAAGGCCTTCCCTGCCCCAGCACGGTGATTACCACCCAGGCAACATGCTGTTAGGAAGGGACGGAAGGCTCGGCATACTGGACTTCGACAGGTGCGACATCGGAGACCCGTACGAGGAGTTCTACAAGGCCGCCGTATTCGCAAGGCCGCTTAGCGCCCAGTTCATCAACGGCCAGATACGCTCGTACTTCAACGGGGCGCCGGAAGAGGCGTTCTGGCGCCTTCTTAAGCTGTACCTTGCCGACGTCGTGGTTTTCTCGCCGGTATGGGCGATGCCGTTCGGCCAAGAGCAGGTATCGACCATGATTGAGTATTCTAGGTCGGTGGTTGAGGATTTCGACGGCTTTAGGCTGGAAGTACCCGCCTGGTATGAGCCTTAGCAGTACCGCCCGAATATGGCTTCCTGCGAAGAACCGCGGGGGTATAATTGTTAAGAGAAGTATGCGAGGAGCCGACAGATGGAAAACGTTGAATCGCCCGTATATTCGCAGATAGCCCTCGATATCGCGATCCGTATCTCCAAAGGCGAGATCAGGGAGGGCACAAGGCTCAGCGGCAGATCCATACTCGCCAGTGAGTACAAGGTATCGCCTGAGACCATCAGGAGATCCCTCAGGATCCTCGAGGACATGGAGATAGTGAAAGTATACGCAAGCAGCGGAGTCAAGGTGATCTCAAGGTCAAGCGCGGCAAGCTTCATCGAGCGGTACAATGTCGGCAGGGATATGAGATCCCGCAGGAACGAGATAGCCTCCCTCCTGAAAAAGAAGGAGGAGCTTGACACAAAGCTGGCCTCGCTCATAGACGACGTGTGCGACCTAAGCGAGCGGTTCAGGAACATCAGCCCAGTGCATGCCGTCGAGATCGACGTCCCGGAAGGTTCGCCGATCATCGGCAGGTCGGTTACCGACCTGAGGTTCTGGCAGCAGACCGGGGCAACCATCGTAGGCATTAAAAGGGAAGGCAAGATCATCATCTCCCCCGGTCCGTATGCGTCATTCCAACCGCACGACATAGTGCTGGTGATCGGAGACAAGGAAGCTCCGGACAGGGTCCTGAAACTTATAACCGAAGGCTGATCCGCCAAGGTCAATATGGATATGACAGAAGCCGGCAATAACCGGCTTTTGACTTTTCCATGGTCTTGGTATTATTATATTTCGCAACAGACAACTTGTATTTGATTTGTAAGTTGTCGGTATCCTTTAGGAGGTTGATTTATTTTGAGGAACGATATAAAGATCCTGATTGTACTGGCACTTTCGATATCGTTGATGTCGTCTGCCGGCTGCATAGGCGGGAACCTCGCGAAGAATGAGAAGCCGGTAATCGTTTTCGCAGAACAAGGATGGGACAGCGTAAGGTTCCATGACGCCGTCGCGATGTTCATAGTGGAGAATGCTTTCGGATACGGAGTCGAGGAGGTAGGCGGTTCGACATCGGTCACTTATGCGGCACTCCTAAGCGGAGAGGTCGATGTGTTCATGGAGATGTGGACCGACAACCTGGCATTCTATGACGCCGATGTAGCAGACGGGAAGATAATCGAGCTGGGGACGAACTTCGACGACAATGCCCAGGGGCTCTACGTCCCCCGTTACGTGATCGAAGGTGACGCGGCCAGGGGCATCGAGCCGCTGGCTCCCGGACTCGAGTCAGTATCGGATCTCAGGGGGCTGAAGTCAGTATTCAAAGACGCAGAGACTCCGGGAAAGGGCCGGATCTACGGCGCCATACCGGGCTGGCAGGTCGATGAGATAGTGTACAGTAAGTACATGCTTTACGGACTTGCCGATGATTATTGCTATTTCAGCCCCGGTTCAGATGCCGCCTTGGCCGCGGCGTTCGCCTCAGCTTATGAAAAAGGGGAGCCCATAGTCGGCTACTACTGGGAACCGACCTGGCTGATGGGCAAATATGATTTCATCCTGCTGAAGGACGCGCCGTATGATCCCGAGCTGTTCATGGAGGGCGGTTGCGAGTTCCCCGCCGTGCCGTGCACGATATGCGTCAGTACGAAAACCCCCGGCAAGGCTCCCGACGTCGTGGAATTCCTTAAGAAGTACCGTACATCGTCCGAGATCACTTCCAAGGCGCTCGCATATATCGCAGACAACAGGGCGACTACGGAAGACGCAGCGAAGTGGTTCCTTAGGGAATACGAGTACGTGTGGTCGGGTTGGCTTGAAGAGAAGCAAATAAAGGCCGTGAAGGCAGCCTTGTGATAGGGGCGTGATGCGGCATGGGACCTTTTAACTGGCTCCTTACGTTCCCTTCTGCTCTTACGATCGACACAGGTCGGATCGTCGATGACGCTGTTGCCTCATTGAGCAGGGCATGGGCTCCTCTTTTCTCACTTATGGGCAATGCGCTGCTCGGTTTCGTCAATTCGATACAATCGGTCGTGGACATCATACCTTGGTGGGTCATGCTGGGAATCGTCTTCGCGCTCGGTTGGAGACTCACAAGGAGGGCGTCCCGCGGGGCAGCGTATGCGTTCATGCTTCTCATCGTCGGCATACTCGGCCTATGGGAACTGATGTATATCACACTGGGCCTCGTTATATCGTCAGTGCTGATATCCCTGGCCATCGGGCTTCCCATCGGCATACTCGCCTCAGGCAGCAGGCGCGCGGAATCACTAATAAAGCCCGCGTTGGATGCGATGCAGACCATGCCTACTTTCGTATACCTCATACCCGCGGTCATGTTCTTCGGACTCGGCAAGGTGCCCGGTGTCATCGCGACCACGATATACGCCGTCCCCCCCGTCATCAGGCTCACCAGCCACGGCATCAGGCAAGTAGACAAGGAAGTCGTCGAAGCGGCGCTTTCTTTCGGTTCGACCAGGGCCCAAGTGCTTTTCAAGGTCCAGATCCCCCTTGCTCTGCCCACCATAATGGCCGGGATCAACCAGACACTGATGATGGCCATGGCCATGGTAGTCACCTGCGCGATGATAGGAGTCAAAGGCCTCGGCTACGAGGTCATAGTGGGCATAAACCGGCTCGAGATAGGAAGAGGACTCAAGTCGGGCATAGCGATAGTGATAATGGCGGTCCTTTTGGACAGGCTTACCCAGGGTTGGTTCAGTGCCGGAGACAAACTGAAGGAGAAGGACGAATGAACACGCCGGTAATTTCTACAAGAGGACTTACGAAAGTATTCGGATACTCCCCGCAAGCGGCTGTGAAGCTCCTGCGTGAGGGCATGGACAAGGACGCCGTATTCAGGAAGCTCGGCTCCGCCGTCGGTGTCTACGACGTTTCCCTGGATATCGAAAGGGGCAGGACTTTCGTGATCATCGGCCTTTCAGGAAGCGGCAAGTCTACGCTCGTCAGGCTGATGAACCTCTTGCTCAGGCCCACTTGCGGTTCTTTGCTTTTCGAGGGTGAGGACATCGTAGGTCTTAGGGGGAAGGACCTCATCGACTATAGGAGGAACAAGGTGTCCATGGTGTTCCAGGGCTTCGGACTGATGGGCCACAGGGACGTCCTCGGCAACGTATGCTACGGGCTTGAGGTAAAGGGCGTAAGGAAGGACAAGAGGATAGACAGGGCCATGGAGATGATAGGCCTGGTAGGGCTATCTGGATGGGAGCATCAGCCAATATCCTCTTTGAGCGGCGGGATGAAACAGCGCGTCGGCCTTGCTAGGGCTTTGGCGAACGACCCCGAAGTCCTGCTCATGGACGAGCCCTTTTCCGCATTGGACCCCATAGTAAGAAGGGATATGCAGTTCGAGCTTCTCGGCATACAGAAGAAAGTGAAGAAGACCATGGTGTTCATAACGCACGACATCAACGAGGCCTTCAAACTGGGCGACCGAGTGGCGATCATGAAGGATGCGAAAGTCGTCAGGATAGGTTCGCCCGAGGAAATCCTATCGGATCCGGGTGACGAATACATAGAGCAGTTCGTCAGGGACATCGACCGCTCAAAGGTGCTTTTGGCAAGGAACGTCATGATCACGCCGGCATCTCTTGTGAAGATCGGCGACGGTCCTAACGTGGCTCTCAAGGAGATGAAGTCCAACAGCATTTCGAGCGTCTTCGTCATCGGGGACAACATGGACCTTGTGGGTATTGTGACGCTCGACTCAGCCATGAAGGCAAGGGCCGCGAACCTATCGCTGACGGAGATAATCGAAAACGACATCATAGTGACGGACCCCGATACGCCGATCGCGGACCTGATACCCATAGCGGCGCGCGCCAAGTTCCCCATCGCCGTTCTGGACCCGACGAGAAGGTTGTTGGGCATAGTGACCAAAGCGGCCGTGCTTTCATCCCTGACTTGACGGACTTAAGGAAATCAAGGAAGGATGTCCTTTGCGTTCTGCTCGGACATCCTTCTACGGCCATGCGGATCTGCAGCTACGGAATCGGCGCCCTGTCTGCGCTCACTATTTCTCGGAATATGTGCGCGGATTCGGGGATTTGAAGACGAAGAACTCAAGCACCGCATCGTCCTCGTTCCTTATGTGCATCCTGGTCCCGTAAGGCACGTTCACGATGCTTCCCGCCCTGTAGGCATGCACATCCTGCTCCGCCAGGCTGACGGACAGCACGCCCCTGGCAATCACCAGGTAGACATTAGAATTGGCGTTATGGACCGGCAGGGAATCCCCCTTCTCGAGCACTATATGGTTTATGTTCACGTTCTCGTCGTCGATTACCCGTTCTATCGTCTTCGTCTCGGCGATGGTGAATTCATATGTCTTCTCTATCATAATTGCACCCCCACTGTATCTTTTTAACCATAGTCTACAAAAATGGTATAGAATTATCGGTAACAATTATTACGAAGGAGCGCGCCATGGAGGATATTTCGGTGATCTCCGACTCCGCCCTTTTCGACGGCGTGACGCCTGATGAGCTCCCCCGCCTCATCGAATGCCTCGCCTGCAGGACTGTAGGGTTCTCAAAGGGGGATCTGATCTCCTATTCGGGCCAGCCGCAGAAATACGTCGGCCTGTTGCTCTCGGGCAGGCTCTCCTTGGCGAAGGAGAACCCGCAAGGTCAGCGCATGCTCCTTACTGTACTCGAGCCGGGTGATTCGTTCGGCGAGGTTAACGCCTACTCCGGGAGCAGGACTTGGCCCGCCACGATTACCGCCGACGGGAAAGGCAAATTCCTTGCGGTACCGATCGACCGGATCGTAAGCGGCTGCGAAAAGAGATGCTACGGGCATTGGGCGCTTCTGAACAACCTATTGAGGCTTGTCTCGAAGAAGGCGCTGATCTTGGAGAAGACCATAGATTATTTGGGCATAAAGGGTATACGCCGCAAAATTTGCGCCTTGTTGCTGGAAGAACGGAAGAAAGCCGGGAAGGACGAGTTCTTCGTAAGCCTTAACAGGAACCAGCTGGCGGATCGGTTCTACGTCACAAGACCGGCCCTTAGCAGGGAGCTGGCGGCCCTGAAAGGACTCGGGGCGATCGATTTCAGGGGTTCTGCTTTCAAGGTCCTGGATGTGAAGTTGTTGGAACACATCCTTGAAAAAGACGTTTGAATATTTAGTGTTGTGAAAGGATGTGGCATGAATGGTGGTCGTGACCGGCGCGACGGGCCATATCGGGAATGCCCTCGTCAGGGAACTTGTGGCGGGCGGCGAGCAAGTCAGGGCATTGGTGCTTCCTTCTGAACCGGTGAAGTCCATAGAGGGCCTTGGCATAGAGTTCATATACGGCGACGTCAGGGACTACAGGTCGCTGATAAGGGCCTTCAAGGGGGCTTCCGTGGTCTACCACCTTGCCGGCATAGTGGCGATCGGCTCCGGGAAGAGGAAACTGCTTAGGGACGTCAACGTACAGGGTACGAAGAACGTATCCGATGCCTGCTTCGACTTGGGTGTGCCGCGCCTCGTATACGTAAGCTCCATTCATGCTTTCAAGGAACCTCCCATGGGTACCCCTATCCTGGAGACGAAGGATTTCGATGCCAGCAAAGTGAGCGGAGGTTACGCCAAATCCAAGGCCGAAGCCACGAAATACGTCCTCGGGCTCACCGAGAAGGGCCTGGATGCGGTGGTTGTACATCCGACGGGTGTCATAGGCCCGTACGAATACAAGCTCTCGCATATGGGCCAGCTGTTCGTGGATTTCATGAAGAACCGCCTGTTCGCCATAGTGAACGGGGCGTACGACTTCGTGGACGTAAGGGATGTGGCCAAAGGGATAATGCTGGCCGCCAAGTTCGGGCGCAAGGGAGAAAACTACATCCTGTCAGGTGAGCATGTGACGATAAAGGCCATGATGCAGGTGCTTCAGGACGAGACCGGTATAAAGGCCCCCAGAAGGGTCATACCTACCTGGTTCGCATACATAACCGGAGCATTCGCCGAGCTGTACTACATGGCAATGAGGCAGAAGCCGCTGTTTACGTCATATTCCGTTGCCACTCTCTCCGGGAATTCGCTGACCAGCTGCAACAAGGCCAGTAAAGAACTCGGCTACAGCCCCAGGCCTTTCAAGGAGACCGTAAAGGATACCGTAGCCTGGTTGAAGAAGACGGTTTTAAAGTCCGGCTAACTCAATTAGGCGTCCTATACCAAGAATTTCCGTCCTGCCGTGAGGTATAATTCCTCTTGGCAGGATATTTTTATGGCACCCGCTGGAGGTGGTTAGCTTGCATGCTGACAATTATTTTCTCTTACTAGGAGGACTGGCCCTATTTATCTACGGGATGCTGCAGATGAGCGAGGCCCTGCAGAAGGCCGCAGGCGAGAGTATGCGCCGCATACTACATCTTCTTACGTCAAATCCGTTGGTCGGTGTCCTGTTGGGGGCACTAGTGACTATGATAATCCAAAGTTCAAGCGCTACGACTGTAATGGTCATCGGCTTCGTCAGCGCTGGATTGATGACGCTCAAGCAATCCGTAGGGGTGATAATGGGCGCCAATATCGGAACCACGATCACAGCATGGCTGGTCGCCATCAACATAGGCGACTACGCATGGTTGATCGCGGCCTTGGGCTTCATAGTGATGTTCGTCGCAAAGAAACCCCGCGTCAAGTACCTCGGACAGTTCATCTTCTCGTTCGGCGTATTGTTCATAGGCCTGAATACGATGGGTGATTCCATGAAACCGCTCGCAAAGGACCCGTTCTTCCTGTCCCTGATCGAAAAATCCGCGCAGTATCCCGTTCTCGGGCTTCTGGTGGGGACAGCGTTCACGCTGATCATCCAGAGCTCGAGCGCTTCGATAGGCGTCCTGCAAACGCTGGCTAGCGCGGCCGAAAGCCCCGCCTCGCCGGCAGTAATAACGATGATGCAGGCATTCCCCATCCTGATCGGCGCGAACATCGGCACTACGATAACCGCTTTGCTGGCCGCCATAGGCGCGAAGAAGAACGCAAAACGAGCGGCCCTCACTCACACGGCCTTCAACGTGATCGGCGCTCTGGTCTTCATGCCGCTGTTCTACCTTGCCGCCAGGGCCGGCCTGGAGAGGTGGATTACCTCGTTCACCGGCGTGGACATCACGACCGCCGGGGGCATCAGGGCGGGCATCGCTTCGCTGCACTCGATGTTCAACCTCATGAACACGCTGCTGCTGCTGCCATTCATCTGGCTGCTCGTGAAAGTTGTGGGCCTTATCGTACCCGGCAAGGACGTCGTCGAGCAGCGCACTTGCATCTACCTCGACTACAAGGTGGTCGGGACATCATACGTGGCCCTCGACCTTGCCACCAAGGAGCTTGCCAGGATGGCGGACTACGCGAAGAGGATGTCGGTCGATTCAAGGAAGGCGCTGATCGACCTGGACGGCCCTTCCATAAGCAGGATCATGGAGATAGAGGATATCGTTGACCTTCTGGATAAGGAGATAGTCAAATACATGTCCACGATGATGTCCAGGAAGGTCCTGACGGACCACGAATCATTGCGGGTCGCCGGCTTGATGCACGTCACGAACGACATCGAGAGGATAGCCGACCACTGCACGAACATGGCCGAGCTGGCCCAGCAGGTGTCCAACGAGGGGATCAAGTTCTCCGACCAGGCCGTGGTGGACCTGAACATGGGCTTCGACAAGGTGCTCAACATAGTCGACAACAGCATCTCTGCCCTAAGGGAGAACGACCTCGACCTCGCGATTAAAGTCATCATGACCGAAGCCGAGATCGACGACATGGAGCTCACCATGAGGGCGAGCCACATGAAGAGGCTCAACGAGGGCCTGTGCAACCCTAAGAGCGCGGTCGTGTTCCTCGATGTCATACACAACATGGAAAGGATCAGCGACCACTGCAAGAACATAGCCGAGGCGGTAGTCAGGGATAACAACCTCGACGTCGAGAAACTAGAGAAGGACATCGCCATCAAAGAGACGACAGCCTAAAGGAAGACCTAGGCCGGACCGGCTCGGCCGGGACATGCGCCAATAAATTTGTAAGGGGTTGTTCCTATGCAGTTCAAACTGCCGAAATACAGAGTGCCGGACTTCGCGTCGACCGCATTCGCATCCGCTCCGGATGTGACGGTCGAACCAGCGCCCATGGATTCGGTAGCGCCCGAGAACTTCCACGCCACATCCATCTACCCCGAGTACTTCAAGGTGGCAGGGGCATGGAAGCTCGCCCCGGTGAGCAGGATGGACTGCGTCGTGGTGATCGAAGGAGACGAACTCCTGGTCAAAGAGATGAGGCGGCTAAATAAAGGAGACCTTGTGGTAGTCGGAAGGGACGACGACATAAGCCAGGGTGTCTACATACACTCGGAACCGTTCGAAGGAGAGAACAAGGAACATACGGACCCGTTCTTCTTCAGGAGCAGCAGGTCCCGCGAGACGCCCATGTCCAGGGATTATGAGTGCCTCGAGGCGCTTTTGGAATACGAGAGCGAAGACGACCACGGTCACATATGCTGGGTGCTCGGCCCGGCGGTCGTTTTCGACTACTATTCGAGGCAGGTCATGGCCGGCCTTATAGAGGCTGGCTACGTGCACTCGGTCCTCGCGGGCAACGCTGTAGCCACCCACGACCTTGAAGGGGCGCTGTTCGGTACGGCGCTTGGCAACGACATCCACACCAACATACCTACCTCCGGCGGCCATTATTGCCACATCGACCTGATCAACAAAGTAAGGAACTGCGGCTCGATCGAGGCTTTCATAAAGAAATACGACATCAAAGAAGGGATAATGGCCGCCTGTACACGGCAGAGGATCCCGTACGTCCTTGCAGGTTCCATAAGGGACGACGGACCGCTTCCCGGTGTTTATCCGGACGTCTACGCGGCCCAGGACGCCATGAGGGCCCTAACGGACAAGGCTACGACGGTCATCTGCATGGCGACACAGCTCCACTCGATAGCTACAGGCAACATGACCGCATGCTTCAGGAAGACAGAAGGCACGATTCGCCCCGTCTATTTCTACATAGTCGACACGGCCGAGTTCGCCTCCAACAAACTAAGGGACAGGGGCTCGCTCAGCGCCATATCCATAACCACCAACGTCCACGACTTCCTGGGCAACATATCAAGGCGCCTGCTCTGATAAGAACGGCGGACAGCGACGTCCGCCTTTTTCCGCGTCATCGATATTCACTTATCCGCATATAATAATATTAGATATCTAGCATCGCTCGCGATATCCTGATCAGGGCATCTATATGCGGCGACGACGCATCCACGGCCGCATTCACGGGCGACTCCCCGGCAACACTGGCGCAATCGAACACGGCGTGAAGCCATTCTGTGCCGCACGAAACCTTTCGCTGCGGTCCGGTAAGCGCGCACTTGCGCACGTGTCCCACCCCCCTTCCCCCCGCCGGCAGCATCAACAAGGCCCGCATGAAGCGGGCCTTTCCACCGATATCCGCCTTGTCCTAAGGAATCGCAGGGAGCATGAGGAAGCCCTGGCTCAAGTCTTATTCCTTCCTGCCAGGGCTCGTTCTCTATAGTGTTATGATCGTGTAACCGTCCTCGATGTAAGAGGCCATCGGCGGATGCCCGCTCATGTCACCGTTCAGCCTGTAGCCGTTGGCCGCCAGGTAGTCGTGCGAGCCCGTCGCCTTCGAACAGGCCTTGCACACGCTTTCTATCAGGTTCTCCTCCTTGGCCTTAAGAAGAAGGCTGCCCTTAGCTTCGTCCATGTCTTTCAAGGTCTTCGTTGCCGTACCTTCGACTACTATTATGGCCTCATGGCCGCGGGATTTCAGTTCGAGAGCGTTCAGGATGACGTGCGAGAAGCACATGGTCTCCCCTTTGAATGCGAAGAATGCGAACTTGCCCATAACCAGCCCTCCTTCTTGCTAGACTGTGCAGCCGACGATATGTGTATAGATTCTTCATCCTCTCCTATTTACCTTCAAGCGTAAAAACTGGCGTAAGCAAGCTATCGCGCCGTAGGACCTCACTGCGCTTGTCTACAGGGCGTTAAGGAATTATCATGTTCTTATGCTGGCTCTCGGAGGTGTTGCAATTGGGTGAGCTTGAGGTCATCGCGTCGACGCCAAGGCCGTGGACGAGGAAAGACGTGACCGGGATGGCCCGGGAGCTCGGAGTGAAGCCCTCGGATACCGTCATTGCGCACGTAAGGATGTCTTCGATGGGATGGGTATGCGGTTCTGCGCAGGCAGTCGTAGAAGGCCTTATGGACATGGTTTCGGAGTGCGGGACGCTGGTGATGCCCGCCCATTCGGGGGCCAACAGCGACCCCGCGAAATGGTGCAACCCCCCGGTGCCCGAGGAATGGTGGGAACAGATAAGGGAAAACACTCCCGCGTTCATTCCATCAGTTACCCCCACAAGGGGGATGGGAGTCGTGGCCGAGCTGTTCAGGGCCTGTCCTGGAGTGCTGAGATCGGACCATCCCAGCGGATCGTTCACCGCTTACGGCAGGTACGCAAGCTACGTCACATCGGACCATAAACTAGACTTCGCCTTCGGTGACGGTTCCCCGCTCGCGAAGCTCTATGAGCTGGACGGCAAGGTCTTGCTGATAGGCGTGAGCTACGGGAACAACACCTCCATGCACCTCGGGGAGTACCGATCAGGCGTTTTGGCCTCGGAAAGGCAAGGCGCCGCCGTAATGTGCGCAGGCGGAAGGAAATGGGTATGGTACGATGAGATCGAAGGGGATTCCGATGGTTTCGACAACATTGGCGCAGCGTATGAGGCACAAGGCGGTACGGTTGCCAAGGGGATGGTATGTAGCGCGCCTTCTATGCTGATGCCGGTAAGGGAGATCGTCGGTTTCACCGCCGATTTCATAAGACGAGGCAGGACAAACGGCAGCATATGATGAAATAGTTAGTATGTGTAAGCATACGGGCCATTACAAGTCCTAATTGGAGGTTCCGAATGGTTGTTCCGAAAGACGATAACGCCCGAGAAGTCCTCATCCAGGCCGAGGCCCTTGGCAAGATCAGCAACAAGGAGGCCATAAACAAGGCCAAGGAGGCATATTCGCGGGCCCTGGACGAGGGAGATAACCTCACCAGGCTGAAGGCCCTGGTCATAATGGGAAGATGCGCGTTCATGCTCGGGAGGACTTCCGAGGCAATCAAGTGGCTGCTAGAATGCATATCCACGGCTGAGACGCTGGGGATGCCCGAACAGATGGCCGAGGCTTACAACCAGTTGGGCAACACCTACCAGGTGATAAACGACTACGGGAGGTCCATCTCCTGCTACCTGGACGCGCTGGACATAATAAGGGACAACCGGCTGTTCTGGCTGGAAGGTAGCATTCTCAACAACATAGGGGCCCTCTATATGTCGCTGGAGGACTTCGACAGGGCGGCCGACTACTTCCAGCAATCGTACGAGAAGGACAAGACGGTCTCCGACACGTCCGTCATACTCCTTCTCAACCTTGCGAGCATATACGCGAAGAAAAGGGCATTCGAAAAGGCAGACAAGTACATGAGATCGGCGCGCGAAGCCCTTACCGATAAAGGAGAACTCCTCATGACGGCCTGGTGCTCGCTTACGGAAGGCGAGATCTGCCAGGCCAAGGGCGACATGTCCCATGCGATCGGACACTACAAGGAAGCCATCTCGATATGCAACAGCACCGGTGACATCTTCAACGAGTGCGACATGGGCACTAAGGTGGGCCAGCTGCTAATGGAAGCGGGCAACCTCGATGATGCCCTTAAAGTGCTGACCGATACGTACGGAAGATGTGACGAGCTGAAATCTAACGACATGAAGAGGAAAGTCGCCCTGCTCATAGCGAAGTGCTATACGGCCAAGGGCAAGGACAACGAATCTCTTGAATTCTACAAGCTCCACAGCGTGCATGTGGAACAAGCCGAGAACGAGCACGTAGAGAACCAGCGAAACAGCGTATTGCTGCAAGTGCAGCAGCACGAGACCAACCTGGAGCGGCTAAGGCTAAAGCAGCTCAGTGAGGAGCTGCTGCGGACAACGGAGGAGCTTAAGGAAGCCTATGCCACCATGGAAAGGCAGGCGATCATCGACTCTCTCACCGGAATAAGGAACCGAAGGTCAATGGACGCCATGTTGGACGTATCTTGGAAGGCCTGCCAGGACGAATCGAAACCGTTTACGCTCATGCTGGTCGACCTCGACTGCTTCAAGAACTACAACGACTACTACGGCCACCCGGCCGGAGACAGCGACCTGAGGAACGTAGCACAGTCGCTGCAGATGACGCTGGGTGATGAGAAACTGGTTGGCAGGTTCGGAGGGGATGAGTTCATCGCGGTGCTGCCGAACGTGCCCGGAGACGAAGCCAGGACGCTGGGCAACAAGATGCTGGAAAATGTCAGGAACCTCCGCATACCGCACGAGAGGAATGAGGCTTCGAGCATACAGACGATCACCATCGGCGCGATAAGCCTGGTGCCGGGAAAGGATGATTCCCAAGGCAACGTCCTGCACATGGCCGACAGCGCCCTCTACGAGGGAAAGAAACAGGGTAAGGACCGGCTCGTTCTCTATTGCAGGGAATAGGAGTTGGATAGGATGCTGGATTTCATGAACATAGCCGTCGAGGAGGCAAGGAAGGGCGCACTGCTTGGGCACGGCGGACCTTTCGGCGCCTGTGTCGTAAAGGACGGCAAGTTGATATCGGTGGCGCACAACAACGTGCTGAAGACAAACGATCCGACGCTTCACGCCGAGATGCTGGCGATCAGCGAAGCGGCGCGCAAGCTCGGGAGGTTCGACCTTTCGGACTGCGAACTATATACCAGCTGTGAGCCCTGCCCCATGTGCCTCGGCGCGATATATTGGGCGAGGATCAGCAAGGTCTACTATGCGGCCGACAGGGACGACGCCGCGAAGGCGGGATTCGACGACAAGAAGTTCTATGAGGACATGGGCAGAGGCAAGTGCCCCGAAGGCGTCCAGATGGTACAGGTCGACAAAAAGAAGGCGCTGGCCGCATTCCAGGCTTGGCTCGAAAAACCTGACAGGACCGTCTATTGACCCCCGCCAAGAGGCCGGATCCGGATACCGTGATACCAGGCGAGGGTGCCACACCGGGCGCCCTCGCATTTCGTTCAGAGCTTCTCCAGCGCTCCGATGAAATCCGATACTATGTCCCGCTCCTGCTCTATCCCCACCGAGACCCTGACCAGCCCGTCTGTTATGCCCGTCCTCGCCTTTTCCTCCTCGGACAGGCCTCTGTGAGAAGTAGATGCAGGATGGCTGATCGTCGTCGCACAGCTTCCCAGGCTCGGGACGAAGGCCGCCAGCTTTAGGTTTTTGACCATCCTGTCGACCACTTCCCTGCCCCCGTCGACGTTGAGGCTAAGCATGCCCCCGTAACCGTCGGCAAGGAGCCTGGCCGCCGCGCTTAGAGGATCGGCCGCGTCTAGTCCCGGGTAATGCACGGCGGTAACCTTGTGCGAGCTTTTAAGTGCCATGGCTAGCGCAAATGCGTTTCCGCAATGCTTCTCCATCCTCACCCCGAGCGTCCTGATTCCCCTTAGGGCCAACCACGCCTCGAACGGGGAGAGGACGGGACCGAGAAGCGTCCTGGAATTCCTGATCGCGGCCAAAATCCCCGTCCCTCCCGACGTAGCGCCGCCGACCGACACCGTCCCGGCCATGATGTCGTCATGCCCGTTGATGTATTTGGTGCAGCTGTGGATTACGACGTCGGCCCCCAGTTCCAAAGGCCTCATGAGCATCGGCGTAGCGAATGTGTTATCCACGACGAGAAACGCGCCCGCTGCATGAGCGATCGAAGCCAGCGCGGGTATGTCGGCCACTTCCATGAGAGGGTTGGATATGCTCTCGCAGAACAGCGCCCTCGCGCCGGGCTCCATGGCGGTCCTGACTTCCTCGAGGTCCGTGATGTCGACGAACTCTGCGCTCGCGCCCCTCCTTGCCGCATCCTGTTCGATTAGCGTCCTTGTCGCGCCGTAGAGCACAGAAGCGGACACGATGCGCTCATCGCGGCCCAGCAACGCATCCAGGGATATGCAAGTGGCGGCCATGCCGGAAGATGCCGCGACCGTCCCGGCGGCCCCCTCGAGCCCGTCAACCGCTTCCTCGAAGGCCTCGACGCTCGGGTTCGCCATCCTCGAATAGACATACCCCCTGCTCTTCCCCATCCATACGTCTTCCACCTGCTCGAGCGATCCGAACTTGAACACCGCCGAAGCGTAGATGGGAGCCACCTCGGGTTCGGTCACGGAGCCCCTTTCGGCGCTCCCTATGTGCACGGCCATGCTCTTAGCGCTCATACCCTTCATGCAAAACGCCCCTTCCATACCGTCCGTCCATGATTCCTATTGTATATACCAATCGTGTATTATTGGAACAGGAGGCGATTCAGATGGCTTTGTCCGAAGGCGATTACCGAAGCTCCGTCCTTTTCAGGAGGCGCTCGATCAGGAGGTTCAAACCTGAAAGGCCATCCGATTGGCAGGTAAAGGCGATGTTGGAAGCCGCGATGTGCACACCCACCGCATGCAACGGGATGCCGTTCGAGCTCATCCTGGTCGAGGACCGCAAGGTCCTTGACGGGCTCCAGAAGGTGCTGCCGTTCTCAAGGCTTAAGACCGCCCCTATGGCCATGGTGGTCATCTCCCACAAAGACTGGAAGTCCAAACTGACCCCTTGCGGGCTTTTCATCCAGCAGGACCTAGCCGCCGTCAGCCTGCAGATATGCCTTGCCGCTTGTGAAGTGGGCCTGGGAGCCTGCTGGTGCGGCGTGCACCCGATAAAGCAGCTGGAAGCGCCCGCACGAAAGGTCCTCGGCGTGCCCGACAACGTCATGGTGCTGTCGGTCATACCATTCGGCATACCCGACGAGGAAAAATCTCCCAACGAAAAATGGGCCCCCGAAAAGGTGCATCGGGACAGGTATTGACATTACCGCTGATGGCCGGCCATATATCCATATAGCTATATGCAAATATGATTCGAACAACCTTTTTTACTGCATGAAGGATTATCCTAAATGTAATAGAATAGATTATTAGTAAGAACTACCCGGAGGTTTGAATGGCAGACATGCTAATGGGAAGCGGCCTTGATAAAGAGACCGTTGTTAAGCTCGAATCGCTTATCAACAGGATGGGCGGCGTACTAGCCGCCAAGGTCGTAACCGACGGCTCGGGAAGGCCCATCGAAGTCCATGTGTTGACGAACCTCGAAAGGTCTCCCAAGCAGGTGGCACGGGACGTGCAATCGTGCGCGGCGTCCGCTTGCGGAGTGCAGCTCGACTACAGGATCATCAGCGTTGCCCAGGTAAGCGACGACACGCTCGTGAGCTCTTCCATCCGCCTGAGGATAAAGGGTTTCGGGGTGGCCATGGAAGACAACTCGGTGATGGTCAGGGTAAGCCTTGCGAACAAGGGCGATGTCTTCGAGGGCACCGCGACGGGCGTCTCAAAGGCCCAGGGCAAATACACCGCTGCATCCTTGGCGTGCGTCAACAGCCTGCACAAGTTCCTCGGGGCGGATTACATATTCTCCGTGGTCGATGTCCAGAAGACGAGGATCGCGGGCCTGGATGCGTTCAACGTGGCCTTGAACAACGTCTACGATGACAGGCAGGCGATCCTTACAGGAGTCGCCCTGGTTCAGGAGGACGAATACCTGGCGGTGATAAAGGCGACATTGCATGCGGCCAACAGGGTCCTGGAGAAGATCTGGCGCGGCAGGCAGCAGGGCGCGAAAGATATCGAAACCGATCTTTGATAACCTATAAAGGCCGGGCATAAGCGAAGCGAACAGCCCATCTCATAGCGAAGGATGGAGCATTGAGGAAGGGGCTGTTTTGTGATGCGTAGACTGTTGGGAATTCTGGGCACCATCCTTGCTTTCGTGCTCGTAGCAGGTGCTAACTGGAAGATCCTGCCTCCTCTGCCTAAATAACCGGCAAGGGGCAACCGCATTTAAACCGCCCGGCCCTAGGGTTATCATCCAAGAAAGGTCATTCATGAACTTAGTCAGGTTTACGGACAAGCACTTCAGGTATGCGGTGATCGGATGCGGTGCAGCAGCTTTGGTATACATCACGCTGACGCAGCCGATCACCTTCAATTTCGCGAATTTCCTGTTCCTCGTCCTGATGGCGACCCTCGCGGAATCCCAGCCCGTTATCACGGACCAGGAGAAGACGATTTCGGTCGGGTTCGCCATCGACTTGTGCGCGCTCCTTCTGTACGGCCCGCTGGCGGCCGCCTGGGTGGTCTTCCTTTCCAGCGTGTTCAGCGTAACCCACGTAAAGAGCTGGGGTTACCTGCACATGTTCAACACCCCCGTCGATTACCTGCTCTTCAACGCGATGAACCTTACGCTGTCGATAATAGCCTGCGGCTTCGTCTACCAGCGCATGGGAGGCCCGGTGTTGGCATACCTCACCATGAACTCGACGATAAGCCTCACGACGATACTGGGCATGCTAAGCAGCCACGTGTTCAGCATAATCTTCGGCATCATGGCCCATATCATGGTCAATACTTCTGTGATATCGATCCACATCTCGATCGCCACTGACCAGAAGGCCCTGATGGCATGGGCCTACAGTTTCCTCTGGTCTATCTTCAACCTCCTGACGGTTGGCCTGATGGGCGTCATGATCGCCGCTTTGTACACGAGCTACGGCGCCCTCGTCGTCATACTGTTCATGGTCCCCTTGCTCATGGCGAGGAACTTCTTCGTCCAGTACGTCAAGATGCGGGACATCTACCTGAACACGATCATGGCGCTTACGTCGGCTATCGAGGCGAAGGACGTGTACACGAAGGGCCATTCAGAGCGCGTCCAGCGCTTCAGCCTGATGATAGCCAGGGAGCTGCACCTTTCCGGCTCCCAGCTCGAGATGCTGAGATATGCCGCCATATTGCACGACATAGGCAAGATAGGAATAAGCGAGAGCATACTGAACAAGCCGACGAAGCTCGAGAAGAGCGAGTTCGAGAAGATCATGGAGCACCCTCTGATAGGCTCCAAGATCGTAGAGGAGATCGATTTCCTAAACAAGGCCTCGAAGATAATAAGAAGCCATCACGAGTTCTATGACGGGTCCGGCTACCCCGACGGGCTCAAGGGAGAGGCGATAATGCTGGAATCGCAGATATTGGCAGTCGCCGACGCCTATGACGCGATGACGACTACGAGGCCGTACAGGGAGGCGTTCACGGAGAAGGGCGCGTGGGACGAGCTTGTCAAAGGTTCCGGAAAACAGTTCTCCCCGGAGGTCGTCAAGGCCTTCAGGAGGGCAATAGATAAGAAACAGGAGATCAGCGATGCTTTTTGAATCTGTGCTCTTCGGCCTTGCGGCCGGTCTTCTGCTGGGAGGGAGCCTGAGGTCCCTCACCAAGGCATCGTTCAGGTGCCTTCCTTTGATTTTCGTCGCTGCAGTCATAGACTTCGCCATGTCGACGAGGCTGGGCACTTCTGTAGCAGCGATCGGAGGCTGGGCCGTGATCGCGGCGACGGTGCTCCAGACGATCCTTCTCATAGTGTTCGTACTGGGGAACATGGAGAAGCCGCCCTTGTGGCTAATAGGGTTGGGCGGGCTGATGAACTCCGCAGCGATACTGGCGAACTCCGGCATGATGCCCATAAGCCCACAGATACTGGTGCTGGCCCCGGATTCCCCGTACACGCTGACGCTCCTCGCCGGCAGGGTCGCAAACTACACTCTGGCCAATCCGGCCACAAAGCTATTGTTCCTGTCCGATATCATCCCATTCCGGGGCTTTACGTTCTATATGATAAGCGCCGGCGACATGGTGACGTCCGCCGGGCTCATAATCCTCATCATTTCCCTCATGCAGGCCTACAGCCCTAGGTACACGTTCTTCCCGAGCAAGGCCTTCGATACGCTAGACGATCCCCCGTCAAGCGATTGATTCACCAGGGAAACGCCTTGCCGGTCACTATCTCGAATCCTTCAGGGAGGGCCTCCGGAGGCCCTTCAACATAGGCTTCGTACGTTACCGTGATGTCCCTTGCCCTTCCGGCCCTGAAGCCGTCCTTCACGTCAGAAGGCCTCGCATCGCCCTTCGTCATGATCCCCACGCTCAGAAGGAGCCTGCCTGCGGCCTCCCCGACGCCCTCTCCGGTCCTTGCGTACGTCCACGGCACTTCAGGCGTATCTGAGCCCGGCCTCCTGTAGGCGACGTATCCTTCCCCAAAGTGCACGTACAGGTTCACCCGCACCCTGACGGGCTCGTAGCCTCCGGTCTCCGGGGGCTTGTAGTAAGTCGAACCTAAAAACTCGTCCGGCATGTACTGCTGCTTGACCCAACCTCCGGGGGATTCGTGCGGGTATTTGTACCCGATCCCCTTTCCGAGCTGCTCCGCCCCTCTGTATCCTCCCGACTGCAGGTGCGCCGGCACCTGTCCAAGGGGTTTGTCCTTAAGGTCCGCCATGGCGGCGTCTATCGCCATGACCACCGCATTGCTCTTGGGCGCCGTGGCGATATGTATCGTAGCCTGCGCGAGCGTTATCCTGGCCTCCGGCATGCCCACGTGCTCTACGGCGTACGCCGCGGCCGCCGCCACGCCAAGCGCCGTGGGGTCGGCCATGCCGACGTCCTCGGAGGCGTGGATCAGTATGCGCCTTGCGATGAACCTCGGATCCTCGCCGGATTCGAGCATGCGGGCGAGATAATGCAACGCGGCATCGGGGTCCGAGCCTCTCATGCTCTTGATGAAGGCCGAGATCACGTCGTAGTGGATGTCACCCTGCATGTCATATTTCAGCAGCGTCCTTCCGAGTATCTCCGACACCAGGTCAAGCCCCACCTCGGGCCCTTCGGCGGCGATGGAGGCCATCTCCAGCACGTTCAGCGCTATCCTGGCGTCCCCTCCGGCGTGCTTGGCTATGTATTCTAGCGCCTTCTCGTCGAAAGCAAGGCCGCTTGCGCCAAGGCCCCTTTCGGAATCACTCGAAGCCCTCTCCAGAAGCGTCAGGAGGGCTTCGTGGCCTATCGGTTTCAGCATGAATATCCTGGAACGTGAGACGAGCGGGGCCACTATGTCGAAGAACGGGTTTTCGGTGGTGGCGCCGATCAGCGTAATGGAACCGTCCTCCACGGCGGGCAGCAGTGCGTCCTGCTGTGATTTGTTGAAACGGTGTATCTCATCGATGAAGACGACGGTCTTCGTCCCCCTCATGGCCAGGTCGTCCCTCGCCTCCCCGATGACCCTCCTTATGTCCGCGACCCCCGAATACACGGCATTGAGCCTCACGAACTTGGAGCTCGTCATCTCGGCGACCACGTCGGCTATCGTGGTCTTCCCGGAACCCGGCGGGCCGTACAGCACGATCGAGCCGAGCCTGTCCGATTCGATGGCCCTCCTCAGTGGCCTCCCCTTGCCGAGCAGGTGGTCCTGCCCCACTATCTCGTCCAGGCTCCTCGGTCTCATCCTCGCCGCAAGCGGCATCGTTTCGACACCAGCTTCGAATAGCATCCGGGACACTGCCCCACTCCCTCCGGCATATGACAAGACCCCGCGGTGCCGTATTGCGATGCTTTTCTTCCCTGTCCCCGACAGGTGGATGTCCCACTTTCAGCTTTTCGGATCCGCGACTTGTGCGGCATGCGAGCCACTGATCGATGAGGGCTTCCGTTTCTTAGCTTGTAGGAAGAAAGTCCCGTTGCAATACGTACACTACAGGGTCAATATCGCGACACATATTCCGTTCGTCTGTCTATATTCTACACCTAAAGAGCGCCAAGCGGTAGAGCTAGGGCTTGCGTCAAGTTTACGGGCGGCCCTTAGGTCCCTTGCGGCAGCCGGGCCGCTAGGATTTCCTCGACCCAGGCTTGTACGGGAAGGAGCCCTCTTTGCAAAGCGGGCATTCCTCGGCCGTCCACGACAGGACCTCCATCTTGAGCACGCTATAGAGGGGGTATCCCAGGTTCGCCTTCCCTCCGCTCCTGTCCACCAGGCACGCTATCCCGACTACGTCACAGCCCGCCTCCCTGGCCATGTCGGCCACTTCCTTCGCCGAGCCTCCGGTAGTGACCACGTCCTCGCACACTACGACCTTCTCCCCCGGGTTCAGCGAAAAGCCCCTCCTCAAGGTCATCCTGCCTTCTTCGCGTTCGGCGAAGATGGCCCTTGAGCCCAAGGCCCTTCCCACCTCGTAGGCCAGCGTGATGCCGCCCATCGCGGGGCCTATGGACACGTCGACCTTGCCCTTGGGAAGCTTCGCCGCGATCTCACCGGCGAGCTTTGCGCATAGGTCCGGGTGCTGCGTTACTAGCGCGCACTGGAGGTACTTGTCGCTGTGCCTGCCCGAAGTGAGCAGGAAATGGCCTTTCAGCATGGCCCCGTTGTCCTCGAAGGCCTTGATTACATCCCTATCTTCCATCTGTGCCCGCCTCCATCTCCCGGATAATAGACCTATAGGCCGCAAGTGGGTCCTCGGCCCTGGTTATAGGCCTGCCCACGACTATGTAGTCGGCGCCTTCCCCCATAGCGTCGGACGGCGTGAACACCCTCTTCTGGTCCCCCTTCTCGGACCAGGAAGGCCTCACTCCGGGACAGACGAGCTTGAAGTCCTTTCCGAACCTCTGCCTCATCGGCCTGATCTCGTGCGGGGAGCAAACTACCCCGTCCATGCCGCAGCCCTTCGAAAGCTCGGCAAGCCTTACCGCAGCGTCTGAGGCCGTCGCGTCGGCGAAGCCCACCAGCTTGATGTCCGTATCGTCGAGGCTCGTCAGCACCGTCACGGCGATCAGAAGAGGCTTTGCCATCCCTTCCGAAGCCCGGTCCCTTGCGGCCAGTGCGGCTTTCATCATGGCCGGACCTCCCGAGGCATGCACGTTTATCATGTCGGCGCCGCTAAGTACGGCCTGCCCCACGGCGCCTGCCACCGTCTGCGGTATGTCATGGAACTTCAGGTCGAGGAACACCCTCTTGCCCATCGACTTGAGCTCCCTGACGGCCTCACCCCTGCTTGCAAGGTAGAGCTCCAGCCCGACCTTGAAATGGCTCGCGTCGGGAAGCGAGCCGACCAGCTTCGCGGCATCCGGCCACACCGGATAATCCAGCGCGACAATAAGCCTTTCGTTCATCCTCATCTTACTACCTTCCTTCCAGGGCAGGCCGCCCCCACTATCTCCCCTATCGAGGCCAGGGCCTCGTCCTTGGCGTAACGCTCGAGCCCTTCGATTATCCCCGGTATGGCCGTCGGGTCCGCCAACTGGGCGGTGCCCACCGCCACCGCCGTCGCTCCCGCCATCATGAACTCGAGCGCGTCCTCGGCGCAGGATATGCCACCCATGCCGATTATTGGTATCGATACCTTCTGTGCCGTCTGCCATACCATCCTGACGGCTACTGGCCTTACGGCAGGTCCCGAGAGGCCCCCCGTGGCGTTCGCAAGGTACGGCCTTCTCGATTTGATGTCGACTCTCATCCCGAGCAGCGTGTTGATCATGGACAGCGCGTCTGCGCCTTCCGCCTCGCACGCGGACGCGATTTCTGTAATATCGGTGACGTTCGGCGAAAGCTTCAGTATGATGGGCATGCCCACCGCCCGCCTCACGGCTTCGGTCACCGCCGCGGCCCCCTTCGCGGTGGAGCCGAAAGCGAGGCCGCCTTCCTTCACGTTCGGGCACGATATGTTGATCTCGAGCGCATCGGCGCTGCCGTCCTCCTCGACGGCCCTTGCCACCTCGACGTAGTCATCTATGGTGGAGCCCGCGACGTTGACTATGACCTTGGTGCCTATCCGCCTCAGCGACGGGGCTATCTTCTCCAGGTATGCGCGCAGGCCGGGATTTTCGAGCCCGATCGCGTTCAGCATCCCGGAGGGCGTCTCCGATGTCCTGGGCGGAGGGTTGCCCGCCCTTGGAAGCGGTGTGACCGCCTTGACCACGACGGCGCCCATTATGGCCGGATCGAAGAAGTCTTTGTAGCAGTCCGCGAAGCCGAACGTACCAGACGCGCTCATCACGGGGTTCTTCAGTTCCAATCCGAACAGCTTGGTCGCAAGGGTTTCGCTCACCTCAAGACCTCCTCCGCCCTGAACACAGGTCCGTCCTTGCAGACCTTGAGCCAGGCCCCGTCCTTTACGGCCTGGTCGCAGGTGCAGCCGTTGCATGCCCCCACCCCGCAGCCCATCCTCGTCTCCAACGACACCTCAAGAGGAAGCCCCGCTTGCGCGCAGGCGTCCTTGACGGCTTTCAGCATCGGCACCGGCCCGCAAGCGTAGGCCATGTCGAACCGCCTTCCCGCCGTCAGGCGCCTCAGCGGGCCCGTGACGAGCCCGCGCTCGCCGAGGCTACCGTCCTCGGTGGCTATCACACAGCCCGATTCCAAAACGTCCGATTCCATAAGGCATAAGCGGTCCTTCGCGCCGGCCAGCAGAAGCGCGCTTCCTCCCTCGCGCTCTATCTCTTCCTTGAGGAAGAAAAGCGGCGCAAGGCCGGTCCCTCCCCCTATAAGCACGCAGTCCTTCGCCCCCGTCGTGAAACCGTGCCCCAGCGGGCCGTACATCCTGACGGCATCGCCGTTGCGCCTCTCGGCAAGCCAGCTCGTCCCCTTCCCTACGACCGCAAACCTCAGGGTCAGCGACTCGTCCTCAGGGTCCGCCCCGGAGACTCCCAGCGGCCTTGCCAGCAGGGTCCCCCTTGCTTCGGTGGATACCATCACGAACTGGCCGGGCCTTGCGCGTCTCGCGATGCCGGGGGCCAGGAAAGTCATCCTTTTCATCCCTTCGGCTATGTCTGCCGAGCCGACCAGCCTCGCCTCTTCATAAACCATACCTGACACTGGCAGTCCTCCTTCAGGATATCCCGACATGCTCCTTCAAAGACCTCACGCCGAGCCTTCCGTCCTTTCCCGCGCCTTTCATGTGCCTTATCACCTCAAGAAGGCCCGACGCCGTGTCGAGCGACGTCATGCACGGCAGGTTGAACTCCACTGCCGCCCTCCTGATCCTGAAGCCGTCCCTTACGGGCTCCTTTCCCCTTGCGGGGGTGTTTATGACGAGGCCCACCTCACCTGACCTTATGAGCCCCAGGACGTCGCGGCCGGCCGAGCCGATCTTGCCGACTTCGAACACGGGTATGCCGCTATCCCTTAGGAACTTCGCGGTCCCCGGTGTGGCCCACACGGCGAATCCCAGCTCGGAGTAGCCCCTGATTATCGGAAGGGCCTCCGCCTTGTCCTTGTCGGCGAGCGTTGCGAGTATTGCTCCGCGCTCGGGTATCCTGTAGCCCGCGCCCAGGAAGGCCTTCATGAGCGCCTTCCTGTAGTCCTTGTCCAGGCCGATCACCTCGCCGGTGGACTTCATCTCGGGCCCTAGGGATATCTCCACGTCCGTGAGCTTGTTGAACGAGAACACCGGCATCTTCACTGCATAGACGTCGGCCTGCCTGTACAGGCCGCCCTCGTATCCTTGTTCCCTGAGGCTTGTGCCAAGAGACGCGGCGGTGGCTAGCCTTACCATCGGTATTCCCGTGACCTTGCTCATGAACGGCACGGTCCTGCTCGCCCTCGGGTTCACCTCGATTATGTATAGCTTGCCCTTGTGTATCACGTACTGCACGTTCATGAGGCCCTTGACCTTAAGCGCCCTGCCGAGCCTCACCGTCGTCTTTACAATTTCTTCCTTCTCCTGCTCGGTGAGGTTCACGGTCGGATAGATTGCCGTACTGTCGCCGGAGTGCACCCCCGCCCTCTCCTGGTGCTCCATGATGCCGGGGATCAGCACTTCCCTGCCGTCGCAGACCGCGTCGACTTCGACCTCCCGCCCCAGGAGGTACCTGTCGACCAGCACGGGGTGCTCGCTCGACAGCTTGACCGCCTCGTTGAGGTACTCTTCGAGGTCGGTTTCGTTGTATACGATCTCCATCGCCCTGCCGCCGAGCACGTACGACGGCCTCACCAGCACGGGAAAGCCGAGCTCGGCGGCTATGCCGTGCGCCTCGGACCTGGTGCGGGCCATCCTGCCCGCGGGCCTTGCGAGCCCCAGCTCCTCCAGGAGCGCATCGAACTTCTCCCTGTCCTCGGCAGCGTCGATGTCCTCGACCGAAGTGCCCAGTATCTCCACCCCGTGCGCCGCCAGCGGCTCCGCCAGGTTGATCGCCGTCTGGCCGCCGAACTGGACCATCACACCCAGGGGCTTTTCGTTGTCTATAACGTCGAGCACGTTCTCGAGCGTCAGGGGCTCGAAGTAAAGCCTGTCCGACGTGTCCGGGTCCGTCGACACCGTCTCGGGGTTCGAGTTTATTATTATCGACTCGTATCCCATGGCCCTCAGGGAAAGCGACGCCTGCACGGAGCAGTAGTCGAACTCCACCCCCTGCCCGATCCTTATCGGGCCCGAGCCCAGCACTATGACCTTCCTGCGGTCAGTTGGGGCCGCCTCGCTGGCCTCCCCGTACGCCGAGTAGAAGTAGGGCGTCCTCGCCTCGTACTCTCCGGCGCATGTGTCGACCATGTGGTAGCAGGCGGCCAGGCCGCGACGCGTCCTTTGCTGCCTTAGCTCGTCTTCGGTGCAGTTTAGCATCCTCGAGAGCTGATAGTCGGAAAAGCCGCACTTCTTGGCCTTTAGCCAGTCCTCCTGGGTCCACTTGCGCTTCGACGATAGCTGGCCTTCGAGCCAGACTATGTGCTCGATGTTGTCGAGGAAGAACACGTCGATCTTGGTGGCGGCGTGCACCTGCTCGATGCTGATGCCTCGCCTTAGCGCCTCGGCCACCGCGAATATCCTCTCGTCGTCGCCCCTTCCCATCTTCGCAAGGAGCGTGTCGATGTCCATCCTCTCCATCTCGGGCACGAGAAGCCCCGTGAAGCCCGCCTCAAGGGACCTTACGGCCTTAAGGAGCGCCGCGGGGAAGTTCCTGCCGAGCGCCATCACCTCTCCTGTCGCCTTCATCTGCGAGCCCAGCTTGCGACCTGCCCCCTTGAACTTGTCAAAGGGCCAGCGCGGGACCTTGGCCACCACGTAGTCGACCACCGGCTCGAACATAGCGGACGTGTTGCCGGTGACGCCGTTTACTATCTCGTCCAGCGTAAGGCCCAGGGCGATCTTCGATGCGACACGCGCTATCGGATAGCCCGTGGCCTTAGACGCGAGGGCCGACGACCTGCTGACCCTTGGGTTAACCTCGATGAGGTAGTAGGCCGCGCTGTCAGGGTCCAGCGCGAACTGTATGTTGCAGCCGCCCTCTATCTTCAAAGCCCTTATTATCCTTATTGCCGAGCTCCTGAGCATCTGGAAGTCCCTGTCGGAGAGGGTCTGGGTCGGGGCTACGACTATGCTGTCGCCCGTGTGTATGCCGACCGGGTCCACGTTCTCCATGGAGCAGACCACGATGCAGTTGTCGGCCGAGTCCCTGATGACCTCGAACTCGATCTCCTTCCAGCCTGCGACGCTCCTTTCGATCAAAAGCTGCCTGTTCATGGAGTATATCAGGCCCTTGGACGCCACCTGGGCCAGCTCCTCTGGGTTCGACGCGAAGCCTCCGCCCGTGCCGCCGAGGGTGTAGCCTGGGCGCACTATGACGGGATAGCCGATCGCCTCGGCGAGTCCGACCGCCTCTTCGACGTCGCCTACTATGCCGCTTCCGGGCACTGGCTCTCCGAGCTCTTGCATCGTCTCCTTGAAAAGCTCCCTGTCCTCGGCCTTCTGTATCGAGCCCACGGGAGTTCCCAGCAGCTTGACGCCGTACTTCGCGAGGACTCCCCTCCTGTCCAGCTCGACCGCCATGTTCAGCCCCACCTGGCCTCCAAGTGTGGGCAGCATGCCGTCGGGCCTTTCCCTTTCGATTATCTCCTCAACGGCCTCGGGCGTTATCGGCTCCAGGTACACCTTGTCCGCCATGTCCGCGTCGGTCATGATCGTGGCTGGGTTGGAGTTGACGAGCACTACGCTTATGCCCTCCTCCCTCAGGGAGCGGCAGGCCTGGGAGCCGGCGTAGTCGAACTCGGCCGCCTGGCCGATTACGATGGGCCCGGATCCGATCACCAGCACTTTCTTTATCGAATTATCTCTTGGCATAGATCCCACCCCTCTCGTCGACGATGCTCATGAACCGCTCGAATATGTGCGACGTGTCCCCGGGTCCCGGGAACGCCTCGGGATGGAACTGCACCGAGAAGGCCGGCAGCCTCTTGTGCCTCATGCCCTCCACCGTGCCGTCGTGCAGGTTGTAGTGCGTTATCTTCCAGTCGTCCCAGAGGCCCTCGGGGTCGAGGGCGTAGCCGTGGTTCTGGGACGTGATGTAGCACCTGTTGGTCTCGACGTCCCTCACGGGGTGGTTGGCGCCCCTGTGCCCGAACTTCATCCTCACCGCGCCGGCCCCCGTCGCGAGCCCCAGCAGCTGGTGCCCCAGGCATATGCCCATCACCGGCATGCCCGTCTCGAGTATCCGCCTTATCGGTCCGAGGGCGTAGCTTGCGTCATTGGGATCACCAGGGCCGTTGGAGAGCACGACTCCGACGACATCCCCCTCGAGTGCCTCCTCGGCCGTAGCCCAAGCCGGCAGGACCCTCACCTTAAGGCCGAGGTTCACAAGGGAATCGATCACGTTGGCCTTCACGCCGAAGTCGAAAAGCGATACGGTCCTGGGTCCGTTCCCGGCCTCGTAGGCCCTCTCTGTCGTCACGGACCTGACAAGCTCGGGACCTCCGAACGCGGGAAGGGCCTTCGCCTCTTCCGCGAGCGCGGACGGGTCCGCCTCGCACGCGATGATCCCGGGCATTGTGCCCCAGGACCTTATGTGCAGGGTGAGCGACCTGGTGTCGACCCCCTTCATGCCGACGACGCCGTTTTCGACGAGGTAGGTGTGCAGCTTCTTCTCAGCCCTGTAGTTCGACGGCTGGCCGCACAGCTCGGTCACCATGAGGCCTTTCGCATGGCAGCGCGAGGACTGGACGTCCTTGTGGTTGGTGCCGTAGTTGCCCACCATAGGATATGTCATGACTATCATCTGGCCTTCGTAAGAAGGGTCGGTCAGCATCTCCTGGTAGCCGGTCATGCTCGTGTTGAACACGACCTCGCCCGACGCCTTCCCTACCAGTCCTATAGATTTCCCCTTGAATACCGTACCGTCCTTTAGAGCCAGGTACGCAATCAAACCCGCCACCTCCTGACCACGCCGTCGAGCATGGCCGCCCTTCCTGAGATTATCGTGGCGCGCGGCCAGCCCGAAAGCTGCATGCCTCCGGCCGGGCTGTTCTTGCCCCTGGAGGCGAAATCCATCGGTTCTACGGCCCTTACCGTCTTGGGGTCGATTATCGTGATGTCGGCCGCCGATCCTTCCGAAAGGCTCGGAGGCGCAAAGCCCAGCACCCTGGCCGGCCCGGTCGTGAAACGGGCCACGAAGTCGGAAGGTGCCATGCCGAGCCCATTTACGAGCGCGGTCCACGACATGGCCACCGCCGTCTCCAGCCCGGAGATGCCGTTTGGCGCTGACTTGAACTCCTTCTTCTTCTTCTCGTCCGACCAAGGCGCGTGGTCGGTGGCTATCGCGTCGATGAGGCCGTTCTTTGCCGCGAGCGCCACGGCCGCGCGGTCCTCCTCGCCCCTTAGCGGAGGGTTCACCTTCGCGTACGTCTCGTATCCGGCAAGCAGGGCTTCCGTAAGGGCCAGGTGGTGAGGCGCAACCTCGGCAGTGATGTCCGCCCCGTAGCCTTTCGCCCAATTGAACAGGCTGATGGACAGCTCGGTGCTGAGGTGGGCCAGATGCAGCCTGCCTCTGGTCCTGATCGCAAGGACGAGATTCCTTGCCACCATGCACTCCTCCGAGGCCCTGGGTATCGGGTTCAGGCCGAGCCACGTGGTCACGGGCCCCTCGTTGGCTTCCCCGCCGTTCGTGAGCGACATGTCCTCGCAGTGCTCGATGATCGGCCTTCTTACTATCTTCGAGTACTCAAGCGCCCTTCTCATCATCTCCCCGTCCGCGACGGGGCTTCCGTCGTCGGAGAAGGCGACTGCGCCCTTCTCGGCCATCAGCGCAAGCTCCGCGAGCTCCAGGCCCTGCCGGCCCTTCGTTATCGTGCCTATCGGCAAGACCCTGACGTTCGCCTCGCTAGCCGCCTTGAGCCTTATGAATTCGACCATCGCAGGACTATCCACGGGTGGTGTGGTGTTGGGCATGGCGCATACGGCCGTAAAGCCGCCCGCTGCGGCTGCGAGCGTGCCGCTTTCTATTGTCTCATCGGCCGGGCCTGGCTCCCTGAGGTGGCAGTGCAGGTCGATGAAACCCGGAGCCACGACCATCCCGTCGGCGTCCACAGTCTCTTTCGCGAAGACGCCCTCGAGCCTTCCTACCGCCGCTACCAGGCCGTCGTACAAAGCGACGTCGGCGATCGTGTCGGTTCCGGAGGAAGGGTCGATCACCCTTCCTCCCTTGATGAGGATGTCGGCTTTCATCAGCAACCCTCCCCTATCATCATGTCCATGAGCGCCATCCTTACCGCGACGCCGCAGGCGACCTGCTGGTTGATCTGCGACTGCGCCCCGTCGGCCGCAGGGTTTGATATCTCCACGCCCCTGTTCATGGGCGCCGGATGCATCACGTATGCGCCTGGCTTGGCCTTCGCGAGCTTCTCCGGGGTCAGCCCGTACAGCCTGTGGTACTCCCTGACCGACGGGAACAGGCCCGCCCTCTGCCTTTCCAGCTGCAGCCTCAGCATCATGACGACGTCCGCGCCGTCCAGCGCCCTATCCATGTCGTATGTGGCCTCGGCGCCGAGCGCTTCGGGGTTTTCCGGCATCAGCGTGGGGGGCGCGCATATCACGACCGAGGCCCCCATCTTCCCGAGGCATATGCAGTCGGACTTGGCTACCCTGCTGTGGGATATGTCGCCGATTATGGCGACTCTCCTTCCTTCGACGGAGCCCATGAGCTCTAGCATCCTCATAAGGTCCAGCAGGGCCTGCGTGGGGTGCTCGTGCATGCCGTCCCCGCCGTTTATCACGGGAGGTTCGACGTATGACGCGAAGAGGTTCGCCGCTCCGGAAGCGTCGTGCCTTATAACAAAAAGGTCCACCCCCATCATCTGCAGGGTGAGACCCGTGTCCTTGAGTCCTTCTCCTTTCGCGGTGCTGGAGGTCGATATCTCGACGTTCAGCACCTCGGCGCCGAGGTACTTGGCCGCCAGCTCGAATGAGCACCTGGTCCTGGTCGACGGCTCGAAGAACAGCGTCGATACCGTCTTCCCCGCCAGGACGTCCATCCTCGCCCTTTCGGCGAAGACCTTCCTCTTGTAGAACGCAGCCCTCGCCATGACGGCTTCGATCTGCGGTCTGTCGAGGTCCTCCATGCTCAGAAGATCGTAAGGCAACCCGGCCATTCCATCATCCCCTTCATATCATCCTTCAGGACGGCCCTCGTGAAAAAAGGCCTGCCGTCCTTTAAGGTCCGGCAGGCTCGTAGTGCATGCTTCTGCTGACTCCGCCTTTGCCAGCCTCTCTGGACTGAGTTAAAAGCGCGGTTTCTACTGTAAAAGATTATGCCCTCCAAAGTTTTGCAAGTCAAGGCGAATGTTCGCCTCCGTCTATCGGCCCATCAGTTCCCTGATATGCTGCACAAGGTCACTGAAGCCGACCTCTCGCTGGCTTCCTTCCGCCATGTCCTTGACGACGGCCGCCGCCTCCGACATCTCCTCGTCGCCGATTATCGCAACGAACCTGGCCCCGAGCTTGTCAGCGTATTTCATCTGGGCCTTGAGGCTCCTGCCGACGGTGTCGAACTCGGCCGCCAGCCCGGTTTCCCTGAGCATGAAGGCGAGCTCCATGGCCTTGGCGGCCCCGGCCTCCCCCAACCCCGCCATATAGGCCACGGGCTTCACGGGACCGACATCGAGGCCCCCCTGGGCCTTAGCCACGGTTATCAGGCGTTCCATCCCGCAGGCCACTCCAACCGACGGTGTGGGCGCCCCTCCCACTTCCCCGACGAGGCCGTCGTAGCGGCCTCCTCCTCCTATCGCGTCCTGGGATCCCAGCCCTTCGGATGTGAACTCGAACGTGGTCTTGGTGTAGTAGTCCAGGCCCCTCACCAGCCTCGGGTCCTTCACGTACTCCACGCTCAGCGCCTCAAGGAAGCCCTTCAGCTTCGTGAAGTGGGCCAGGCAATCATCGCAGAGGAAGTCTTCCACATCAGGCGGATTGGGCACCAGCGCCCTGCATTCGGGCGACTTGCAGTCCAGCAGCCTCAGCGGGTTCGCATCGAACCTCTTCTTGCACGATTCGCAGAGCGCCTCCAGGTTCGGCCTGTAGGCGTCCTTGAGCGCCTCCTTGTAGCGGGGCCTGCATTCCGGGCACCCTATCGAGTTGAGGTGCACCTTCACCTGTTTGATGCCCAGCATCCTGAAGTAGTCGAGGCTGAACCTTATCACCTCGGCGTCCGCCATGGGCGAGCCCGAGCCCGTGTATTCGATCCCCATCTGGTGGAACTGCCTGAACCTTCCGGCCTGCGGCCTTTCGTACCTGAACATGGGACCGAAGTAGAACAGCTTGGTGGGCTGCGCCTTGGCGCCCATGTTGTGCTCCACGAAAGCCCTCATGACCGGGGCCGTGTTCTCGGGCCTCAGCGTGATGCTCCTGCCGCCCCTGTCGTTGAAGGTGTACATCTCCTTCTCGACTATGTCGGTGGCCTCCCCGACACCTCTTACGAAAAGCTCGGTGTGCTCGAATATCGGGGTCCTGATCTCGGAGTATCCGTACAGGTCGGCGAGCTGCCTGAGCGCCTCCTCGGCCCTCTGCCAGAGCCTCGCCTCCTCGAACATTATGTCCCTGGTCCCCCTCGGGGCTGTGATCTGCATGTCGATCGCACCTCTCGTCCGTCAGATATGCGTCTGGGCGGGAAGCCCCGCCCAGTCACCGGTATTCATCCTAAGCGTCAGTTGGTCTTGCTCCCGGAACCCGTCTCCTGCGCTTTGAGCGCGTCGCTCACGGCCTTCGCGAACATCTCGTTGACCTTTACGGTGTTCATCCCTAACTTCTTCATGTCCTCGATGACGTAGTTTATAGACTGCAGGATGCTAAGGTTCGTGCCGGCCAGCTTCACCGCCGCTTCCACGTCGGCGTACGCGGCATCGTCCATCTTCTGCATCGCGTTTATCTCGGCCCTCGTAAGGTAGATCGTAAAGTCCTCCCCCAGTTCCATGGCCTTGCCGATGCTTATCATGGCGTCCTCGAAGGTGCCCTTCTTGGCCTGCGCCATCGCGAGGCTGCACCATAGGTAGGGATCCTGCTCGTTGTCCTTCAGCGAGGTCTTGTAGTAGCTTATGCTCTTGTCGTACTCGCCTTCGGCATAGGCCCTGTAGGCCAGGACCCTGCTATCCTTGATCTCTATCTTGCCGTCCGCCAGCGCCTGTTCCCTGAGCTTCTTGATGTATGCGCTGCTCGCGTCCCTCTGCCTTTCGTAGTTGAGGGTGTTGGTGATCTCCTCTTTGACGTCGTCAAGCACGAGCTTGGAGTTCCTCGCCTTCCTTATCTCGAACTCGGCCTGCACGTCGGCATCGGTCACCTCGGGGTAGGTGGCGCTTATGCTGAGGAACGTGTCGTACAGAGTGTTCTCCGTCACGTAGGTCCTGAAAGTGGACTCGGTGAAGGCCCAGTTGTCGAGGAACGTGGTCCAGTTGTCCTGGCTTCCCCCGGCTATCTGGTCCTTCTGCTTCGCCACCTCGGCGTCTATGACATCCTTGCTGAGGTTGACCTTGGCCGCGGCCGCCGCCGCGAGCACGAGCTCTTTTTCGACGACCAGGTCCATGACCGTCGAGCGCAACTGGTCGAGCATGTCATACCTGACCGTGCCGAGCTGGCTTCTGAGCTGGAACTGGTTTATGAATTCCCTTTCGTATTCCAGCCTTGTCACTTTCCTGCCGTTCACCACCGCGACGGTGGTCCTCCAGTACTTGCTGGTAGTGGTGGACGAGCTGCCCGAAAACAGGCTCGGAAGTACCATAGCCAGTACCAACACCGCAGCTAGGACTATTATTAACATTCCCGCGTTCTTGCGCATCTTGATGATCAATTGATTTGCCCCCAGTCATCAGACAGAATCTAGAATATTTTATCCCATGCCTTCGCGAAAGTCAAATGCTCGCCCAGCTTAGATGCTATTTAGAAGTGCCGTGACACGCGCTTTCTCCTTGCCGACCGCAGTCTCCGGCCCGTGTCCGGGATAAACCTTGACTTCGTCGCCCATCGTGAAGATCTTGCCCAGTATCGATTCCTTGAGCGCCCCGGCGTTGCCGCCCGCAAGGTCGGTCCTTCCAACGCTTCCGGAGAAGAGCGTGTCTCCCGAGAACAGCACCCCGTGGTCGGGAAGGAAATAGCTCACCCCGCCGCTCGTGTGCCCGGGCGTCGCTATCGTCCTTATCCGTATGCCGGCAACCGTCCTCTCGTCCGCGTCGTCCAATCTAACGTCCGCCGACCTGAAGCCGTTCGGCCTGTCCGCCAGAAGCCCGAAGGGGTCGCTCGTCCGCTCGAGCATGGCGGCGTCCGCCGAGCCTATGTATATCGGGGCCCCGGTCTCGGCCCTCAGCTCCCCGGCCGCGCCTATGTGGTCCGGGTGCCAGTGCGTGAGGAATATCGCCTCGAGCTTGAGCCCCAGCCCGTACATCCTTCCTAGCACTTTCGCTTCGTTGGCGCCCGGGTCGAAGCACACGGCCCCGGTCTTTGCCCCTTCGAACGCCAGGTAGCAGTTCGTCTGCAGAGGCCCCACGATGAGCCTCACCACTTCTAACGACATCGGATCACCTCAGAAATACTTCTTGCTGTCGATAAGTATCGTCACTGGCCCGTCGTTCACCAAGTGGACTTCCATCTTGGCCCCGAATACACCCCTGCTTACCGGTATGCCCGACGATTCCAGCCTTTTTGTGAACAGCCCGTACAGGCTCAGCCCGAGGTCCGCCCCGGCCGCTTCGGTAAAGGACGGCCTCCTTCCGGCCCTGGCGTCCCCGTACAGCGTGAACTGCGAGACCGCCAGTACCGCGCCTCCTGTGTCCTTGAGCGAAAGGTTGAACTTCCCGTCTCCGTCGTCGAACACCCTAAGGCCCGCCACCTTGTCCGCGGTGTACAGGGCGTCCTTCTCGCCGTCGTCTTTGGCCACTCCCAGAAGGACCAGGAACCCGGCCCCGATGGAGCCGACAGTGTCCGTACCCACCTTTACGGAAGCTTCCCTGACCCTTTGAACTACGGCCCTCATCCGTCCTCCTAGATCCTCGTCACTTCTTCTACGCCCTGGATCTTGCGCATCTTCGTCATTATGGCGTTCAGGTAGTTGATGTCCCTGATCTCCAGCCTCACGTGCACCTTGGCGGTGCCTGATTTATAGGCCTTGGCGCTGGCCGAAACGAGCGCCACTTCCATCTCCGCGATTATCCTCGTCACGTCGTTCAGGAACCCGCTGCGGTCCTTGCCGATGATCTCTATGGATACCTGGTACAGTCCCCTCATGGCCTTGCTCCAGGATACGCTCACCTGGCGCTCGGGCTCGCTTGCCATTATGAGCTTGCCTTCCTCGCAGTCC
This sequence comes from Firmicutes bacterium ADurb.Bin153, assembly GCA_002070415.1. Taxonomy (GTDB): domain Bacteria; phylum Bacillota; class DTU025; order DTU025; family MWDF01; genus MWDF01. The sequence goes on along the minus strand of MWDF01000011.1, from coordinate 6,530 downwards.
GCCCTGTGGACCGACACTCCCCTTCCGCGGGTTATGAAGCCGACTATGGGCTCTTCCGGCACGGGAGAGCAGCATTTGGCGAACCTGACCAGGCAGCCTTCCAGCCCGGACACGACGACGCCCTTGGAGATGGCCTGTACGCTGGAGGCCTTCTTCAGCTTGAGCTCCGGCTCGGGGAACTTCTCGGGATACAGCCTGCTTACGACGGCGGTCGGGGACAGCTTGCCGTAACCTATCGAGAGCAGCAGCTCGTCCATGCCGGAATAGCCGCTCTTCTTCGCCTCCTCGTCGAGCCTCTCCTCTTTCATCGAGGAGTGGACTTCCAGCTCGTACCTCCTGAGCTCCTTTTCGAGCATTTCCTTGCCGAGCTCTAGCCTCTCCTTGCGGCTCTGCTCCTTCATGAAGGCCCTGATCTTCGACCTCGCCCTCGTGGACTTGGCTATCTTGAGCCAGTCCCTGGAGGGGCCCTGGGAGGCCTTGTTCGTGAGTATCTCCACGATGTCCCCGGTCCTGAGCTCGGTGCTCAGGGGGACGAGCTTGGAATTGACCTTGGCCCCGGCGCATTTGTGCCCCACGTTCGTATGCACATGGTAGGCGAAGTCGATAGGCGTCGCGCCCTGCGGGAGGACCTTGACGTCTCCTTGCGGCGTGAACACGTACACCTCGTCGGACGAAAGGTCCATCTTGAGTGTGTCCATGAACTCGGAAGAGTCGTTGGACTCCTTCTGGATCTCTATCATCTGCCTGAGCCAGGCCATCTTCTCCTCGAAGGTGTCGGTCCTGCCAGTGGTGTGCTCCTTGTACTTCCAGTGCGCGGCGATGCCGTACTCGGCGGTCCTGTGCATGTCCCAGGTCCTGATCTGTATCTCGAGGGGCTCCCCGCCCGTGCCTATCACCGTCGTGTGCAGCGACTGGTACATGTTCGTCTTGGGCATGGCGATGTAGTCCTTGAACTTGCCCGGTATCGGCTTCCAGTACGTGTGTATGGCGCCTAGCGCCGAGTAGCACTCGTGCACGGTATCTACGATCACCCTTAGGCCCATCAGGTCCCAGATCTCCGACAGCTGCCTTTCCTGGCTTATCATCTTCTGGTATATGCTGTAGAAGTGCTTGGGCCTTCCGCTTATCTCGGCCGTGATCCCGGCTTCCTGCATGAGCGCGGCCAGGGTCTTCTTCGCTTCCTCGATTATGCCCTCCCGCTCGGCCCTTCCCTTCGCGACCTGCACCGCAAGGCTATAGTAGGTGTCCGGGTCCTTGAACAGCAGCGCAAGGTCCTCGAACTCCCATTTCCATCTCCATATGCCGAGCCTGTGCGCCAGCGGCGCGTATATGTCCAGGGTCTCCTGGGCGACTCTCACCTGCTTCTCCCTATCGGTGTGCTTCAGCGTCCTCATGTTGTGGAGCCTGTCCGCTAGCTTTATGAGCACCACGCGCACGTCGTTAGCCATCGCGACGAACATCTTCCTGTAGCTTTCGACCTGCTGCTCCCTCTTGTCCTTGAACTGCATGCGCGACAGCTTCGTCACGCCGTCGACAAGGCGCGCGACCTCGTCGCCGAACTCAGCCCTCAGGTCCTCGAGCTTCGTGTCCGTGTCCTCCAGCACGTCGTGCAGAAGGGCCGCCGATATGCTCGTCGCCCCGAGCTGCATGTCGGCGAGCAGGAACGCGGTGGCGGCAGGGTGTTCCATGTACGGTTCCCCGCTGTCCCTAAGCTGGTTCCTGTGCTTGGTCTCGGCATAGGAATAGGCCCGCCGGATGAGGTCAAGGTTGGTCTCCGGGCGGTATGCGGATACTTTCGCTACGATCTCCTCGACGTTCATGGATGCCGCCTCAGCTTCTCGGTGGCACGTCAGGGCTGTGCCTGATGTCCTTCAGCACGAGCTGCAGGTACTCGTTCCCGTTGTAGTGCGAAACGTCTATGGTGTAGGCTACGTCCACGGGGGACCTGTCGTCGTCGAAGTCCGAGATCCGGCTGCCCATGTTGTACCCTATGGCGCTAAGCAGTATGCCGTCCCTGGAAAGCCTGAGCTTGAGATGCCTTCCGTCGTTGCCCACCCCTCTTATGTCGTTTATCTCGAGCTTGTTCGTCACGAAGACGGGCTCAGGGTTCGAAAGGCCGTACGGCTGCAGCTTCATTATCTCCCTCGCCAGTTCCATCGTAATCCTCTGCGGCCTCAGCACGGCGTCGACCTTAAGGACGGGTATGAGCTGGCTCGAGATGATCTGCTGCGAGGCAACGAAGTTGATCTTGTCCTTGAACTGGTCCAGCATGTCGGCCCTCAGCGTAAGCCCGGCCGCCTGAGCGTGCCCTCCGAAGCGCACGAGGCAGTCCGAGCACTCCGTGAGCGCCGCGTGGAGGTCGAAGCCCCCTATGCTCCTTCCGGAGCCCCTGCCCTCGCCGTTTGCCATCGAGATGAGTATAGCGGGCCTGTTGTAGCTTTCTACCATCCTGGACGCCACGATGCCTACGACGCCCTGGTGCCAGCCCTCCGAGGCGAGCACGATCACGTTCATCGTGCTTATGTCCTGGGCCTCGAGCATGCCGACGGCCTGCTCCGATATAACGGCCTCGATCTCCTGGCGCCTGCGGTTCTCCTCCGCGAGCATCGAGGCTATGTTGGCTGCCTTGTCGTTCTCGTCCGTAAGGAATAGCTCAACAGCCACCGAGGCGTCCCCTAGCCTGCCCACCGCGTTCAGCCTCGGGGCCAGCGTGTAGCTTATGTTCGTCGCGGAAAGCGGCCTGCCGTACAGGTTGCAGCTCTCCAGAAGGCATGCCAGCCCGGGATTGAGTGTCTGCATCATCTGCTGCATACCGAAATTCGCGATGGCCCTGTTCTCTCCGACGAGAGGGACCATGTCGGCAATCGTGCCGAGGGCGACGAGGTCCATGTACTTCACCGGATCCGATGAGGAATCCGCCCCTATGAGGCTGTGGACCGCCTGGCAGAGCTTGAAGGCGACGCCCACCCCGGCCAGGTTGTCCTGTCCGAGCTCGTCCGCCATGAGCTTGGGGTTCACAACGGCGGTGCAGCTGGGTATGTTCTCCCCGGGTTGGTGATGGTCTGTGATTATGACATCCATCCCAAGCTCCTTGGCCCTTTCAACCTCGTTGTAGGCGCTGATTCCGCAGTCTACCGTGACTATGACCTTAACGCCCTGGGATGCGGCCTGCTCGATAGCCTCGATATTGATCCCGTAGCCTTCCTCCAGCCTCTTTGGGATGTAGGACTGCACGTCGGCTCCCAGCTCGGAAAGGCACCTTGCCATCGTAGCGGTGCCGGTTATCCCGTCTACGTCGTAGTCGCCGTAGATCATTATCCTCTCGTTGGCATAGATGGACCTTAGCAGCCTTGTGGCCGCCCTCTTCATGTCCGGTATCCTGAACGGGTCGGTTATGTGCTCCAGAGACGGGTTGAGGAAGCGCTGGGCGCTCTCGTAGTCGGTGATGCCCCTGTTGTACAGCAAGCCGGCCATGGTCTCGGACACGTTGAAGATGCGTGCATGCTCCCTGCGCTGCACGACATCCAGTTCGTTCCTGAGTTCCCATTTCTTCCTTGCCCTGGCCATCATCCACATCCTTCTGATTGCTTATACATTTTAAATGATAACATATTAAAGCGGCCCCTTTAAGGCCCGTTCGCTAGCTCCGCTCCAAGGAGGGCCCCTGCCCTCTGGCCCACCTTCCAAGCTCCTGCCTCGTGCCCCTCCAATCCGGCATATGGGCATCCATGAAACGCTTGAAGCCCGATTGGTGGTCCTGATGGAAGGTGTGGGCGAGCTCATGAAGCACAACGTATCTGAAAAGGCCGGGCACCGCCTTAACGAGGGCGGTGTTTACGCATATCGTATTCGTGCGGAAGCTGTAGCTGCCCCACCTTGAGCTCATCGCCCTTGCCCTCAAAGACGGCCTGCCCTTGGGCGGCGCATCCATGGCAGCCAGAAACTCCTCCATGTACTCCGCGGCCTTCTCCAGAGCCTTGGCTTTGTACCATGCGTCCAGCAGGGCCAGCGACCTTTCGGATGATTCCGGCCGCGGGCTTGCCAGCAGCAGCTCCGGTCCTGCCTCTTCAACATAGGCCCTTTTTGCGTACCCCACCCTCAGCGCAAGGCTGTTCCCCATGTACTCGACTCTTTCGGGAAGGCATGCCAGCGATACGTACGGTCCCGTCCTTCCGGCCAACGCCTTTGATTCTTCCACCGACTTCGAAAGCCATGCGGCCCTTTCCGCGAGCAAGGCGCGCGCCTCGTAGTCCGTAAATCCCCTGGGCACCGTCATCCTGGCCGTGCCGTCCTTCATGACCCTCAGCGTGACCGAGCGCACCCTCCTGTGCGCGACATGGACCTCGTAGTTGTTGCCTTCGTACTCGACGCATAACGATTCCATGAATGCACGCCCTCCGATGCTTCGATGCCCCGCCTTGAGGGACGATAAAAAGAACGGCCCGCCTGCGGGCCTTCGCTTGAAGACAGGCGATCACCTGGGCGGTCGGCGCTAGAGAAGCCTCGCCCCGTTCGCCACTATGGAGAACTCACAGCCCAGGAAGGCGGCGGCTTTCCTGCTCATCGTCATGCGCGTCATGAAGAGCTCGAAGTACTCCATCACCGAGGTGACCTCGCTGTCTATGACTAGATTGAGCGTTATCCTCTTGTGATCCCCGTCCACGTCCAGAAACGAGCTCGTCACGCTGTAGCAGACCCTGTCGTGCACGTCGAAATCCAGGTTGTCCCTGTTCACCTGCACCCTGGTCCTGTGTACGTCCGTCTTGTCGGCGAGGATGAGAGCCGCCGCTATGTGGTTCACCACGTGCCCGATCTCCTCTTCATGGTTGCCCAGCGCGGAGATTATGATGGCCACTTCCTGCGGGTCCATCCCCATGTCCAGCAGGGCCGGGGCGGCGAGGCTGGCGCTCAGCGTTCCGTGGTGTTCGCGGTTGATCGAGTTGCCGATGTCGTGTATGTATCCGGCTATCGCCGCAAGCTGCGCGTCCCTTTCGCTGAACCCCAGCCTCTTCATGACGTTGTCCGAGATGTCGCTGACGAGCTTGGCATGCCTGAGGCCGTGCTCGGTATACCCCATCGCCTTTATGTTCCTGGCCGCCCGGTCGAGGAAGGCCATTATGACGGGGTTTTCCCTTACCTCTCTTAATGTCACCGGTCTCTTTTCCAATAAATCGCCCTCCGCATGGCCAGGGCCGCGCCCTTGTCCCAGGCGCGGCCCACAGCCTCTATGTCTCTTATAGGTATTCGATCGCGAACTGGTCGATCGGCCCGAACGGGATGTAGAGTATCCAGCTGAGCTTCTCTCCCTTGAGTCCCGCGGTAGCAGGGTCCTTCTGCCAGAACGGCATGAGCGCGAACGTCCTTACGCTCGTGCCCGCCTTCAGCAACCCGTCGGTCACGGTCTCGGGCACTAGGGAGTAGTACCGTTTCTTGAAAGTGCCGTCGATCTCGACCACGCAGAACGCCTCCTGCATGGGCATTATGTACCGGTCGAGCTTGCCGCCGTTGGTGAGGTACAGGTCGAATTTGATCTCGTCACCCATCTGCAGGTAGCCAAGCACCTGCAGCGTGATTCCGCCTATCGTCTCGGGCTTCTTGAAAAGGCCCTTGGAGTAGCTGCTAGACACCCAATCGGATCCTACCAGCTTGTCGTCCACGACGGCGTCCTTGCCTACCCCGACGCTCTTCACCTTTACATACCTGGGGACGATCTTGCCGTCCTTGTTGGCGTAATAGACCTTCACTCGCACGCTGTCCCCGATGACCTCGGATTCCACCGCCTCCACCTTCGTGAAGCCGTCCGTAGTGCCCTTGCGCACCTGTACGAGCTCAACGAAGCTCAAAGCAGCGTCCGAAGCCAACAGCTTAGCATCCTCCCACCTTCCGTTCTGGAAGGCGGTGACGTAGGCGACCGCGGTCGTCTCGGCCGAGGTATTCGCCGCGCCCGCCGGGATGCCGACCATTACCGCCAGCAGCAATACCGCCGCCACCGGCATAACCCTTCTTACCATCCGAGGAACCTCCTCTTTAAAAGGCGCCTCAGGACTTCTTCTCTGCCGGCTTCTCCGCGAACTCGGGCTTGCCCTCAACTGCGTTGACGGCCCATTTCTTTACGCGGCAAAGAAACTCCTGCGAGCTGTCCTCTGCTATGTTGATGATGAGGTCGTCGTCCTTGACATCGACTATGACGGCCCTGAAGCCGCCGATCGTGATGATCCTGTTGTCTTTCCTCAGCGATGCCATCATGGACTCGCGCTTCTTCTTCTGCTGCTGCTGCGGCCTGATCGTGAGGAAATACATCATAGCGAACAGAGCCACTACCCAGATTATCAGGAAAGTTGAGCTTCCAGTGCCAGTCGTCATTCAAATACCTCCATCGAGTTAATCTAATCTGAGAATAACTATTTTATTATATGCTCTCGCGAATCAAACTGCAATCGCGCTGCTTGTCCCCGTGTGGTTCGTCAGCGATAATGTCATAGCATAAGTCGTCAGGGAAAACGTCATACCTCAAGAACAGAATACAATGA
>MWDF01000010.1 GCA_002070415.1 Firmicutes bacterium ADurb.Bin153 | reverse complement strand
TGGTACGCCACCGGGGACTCGAACCCCGGACCCACTGATTAAGAGTCAGTTGCTCTACCATCTGAGCTAGTGGCGCAAAACATTAATTATTTTATACCCTTTTACTGTTTCTATCAAGATAAACCGGTTGCCCGGACCTATTACTGGTAGCGGCGACTGGATTTGAACCAGTGACACTGCAGGTATGAACCGCATGCTCTGCCAACTGAGCTACGCCGCCATAACGCATAAATTATCTTACATTTTCGTCATGCCTATGTCAATTCCATACTTAGGCAGCTCAGTCTCAATCTTGAGCATCCGTGCCCATTTTCTCGCCCTCAAGTCAATAATCCTCTCCAGCCGACATCCAGGAATCTCCCGGGGTCTTCCGCTCCGGCCCTTACCCTATATCAGCCCGAGCTCCTTGCCGACCTTCTCGAACTTATCCAGGGCGAATTCGAGGTCTTCCTGGCTATGCGCCGCCGTTACTATGGTCCTTACCCTCTCCTTGCCGACCGGGACCGTCGGGAAGGCTATCCCTACCACGAACACGCCCTCCTCAAATAGCCTGTCCGATAGCTTCATCGTCTTGGCGCCGTCTCCTACCATGACAGGAGTGATCGGCGTCTGGCTCAGGCCGGTGTCGAAACCGAGGTGGCTTAGGCCTTCCTTGAAGAACTTGGTGTTCGACCACAGCTTCTCCATATGCCAAGGCTCCTGCTCGAGCAGGTCGAACGCCTCAAGGCACGCCGCCGTTACCGCCGGCGGATGCGAAGTCGAGAACAATATCGGCCGCGCCCTCATGATCAGGTAGTCTATCAACGTTTGCGACCCCGCGACATATCCGCCCAGCACACCGATGGCCTTCGACAGTGTACCGACCTGGATGTCCACCTGGCCGTGGATGTTGAAATGGTCGACGGTGCCGCGCCCGTTCCTCCCCAGGACGCCGCTCGCATGGGCGTCATCTACCATAGTGATAGCCCCGTACTCCTTCGCGATCTTGCACATCTCGTCGAGCTTGCCTATGTCTCCGTCCATCGAGAAGACACCGTCCGTGATCACAAGCACATGGGCCCCTTTAATCATGGCCTCCTTGCACTCCTCGAGCCTCTCCCTGAGGTGCTGCATGTCGGCGTGCCTGAACACCTTGATCTCGGCCCTAGATAGCCTGCACCCGTCTATTATGCTCGCATGGTTCAGCTCGTCGCTGATGATGATGTCGTTCTTTCCCAACACCGCCGAGACGGTGCCCGAGTTGGCCGTAAACCCCGACTGGAAGACCAGCGCAGCTTCCGTATGCTTGAACTTGGCTATCTTCCTTTCCAGCTCGGTATGGCCTTCCATCGTGCCTGCTATGGTCCTGACGGCGCCAGATCCCGCCCCCAGCTCCCTTACAGCCTTCTCTGCCGCGGCGATCATCCTCGGGTGGTTCGCGAAGCCCAGGTAGTTATTGGAAGAAAGGTTCACAAGCTCCTTACCGTCATAGACGCACTTAGCAAGCTGCCTTCCGTGGAGTACCCTGGGGTACCTGAAGAGCTTCTGCTCCTTCATCTTTTCTATTTCCTTGGCTAGATAATCTAGGGCGTATCCCATCTGGTAAATACCTCCTGTACAGTTTTGGTCCAAGCTCGGGCCCGAAGCGCAGAGCTTCGTCATCTCCCCATCCTTACGGATAGAGTATCACCTTGCCGCACTCTCCCGCTTTCATAAGCTCAAGGCCCTTTTCGATCTCCTCAAGGGGCATCTTGTGCGTTATGAGCTTGCTGAGGTCGACTCCTTTGGCCAGAAGTGCCTGCCCCTTGAACCAAGTATCCCATATCCGCCTTCCGTTGATGCCCTTAACGACAATGCTCTTGAAGACTATGTCGTTTGCTATGTCGAACTCGACCGGCTTAGACGGTATGCCCAGCAGGGAGGCCGTCCCGGCCTTCCTTAGGGACGCGAAGCCCTGCTTGATGGCGCCGGGATTCCCGCTGACCTCCAGGAGTACATCGACTCCCCTGCCCTGGGTCAAATCCTTTATGAAAGTGACGGGGTCCTCGTTCTTGGGGTTGAGGGCGTAATCCGCGCCTAGCTTCCTTGCGAGGGCCAGCCTGTATTCGGAGACGTCGGTCACGAACACCCTCCTTGCGCCTGAGAGCTGCGCGACCGGTATTGCCGCAAGGCCGATAGGGCCCATTCCGGTGATGAGCACGTCCGCTCCGACAAGGTCCGCCGAAAGCGCCGTATGCACCGCGTTACCGTACGGGTCCTGTATCGCCGCGATCTCGGCTGGCACCTCTATCTCCCACGGCCAGCAGGCGGTCTCGGGGACCGCCACATATTCGGCGAAGCAGCCATCGCGGTCGACCCCGATTATCTTCATCGTTTCGCAGACATGCCCCATGCCCTGCCTGCAATAGAAACAATGCCCGCAGGTTATGTGGGTCTCGACCGACACGAACTGGCCGAGTTTGACGGAGCTTACGCCTTCTCCTACCTCGACTATGTCTCCGCAGAACTCATGTCCGAAAATAAGTGGTGGTGTTATCCTCTTGCGGGACCAGTCGTCCCACTCATAGATGTGAACATCGGTGCCGCAGATCGCGGCCGCCTTGACCTTGATGAGAACGTCCCTTCTGCCGATCTTCGGGATCGGTGCCGTAATGAAACTGAGTCCCGGGCCGGGCGCAAGCTTCGCCACGGCCTTCATAGTCCCCTCCACAGAAGCATACCCCCCAATCGAATCTTCATATGGCTCTTAAGGCCCAACGCACAAATCAACCAGGAGATCCAGGTCCTAAACACAAGAACTGATGAAAGAGTAGCTCGAATCCGATTCCTGCCATCAATATCGATCCGTCTTCCGTGCATAATATACGAACAAAAACCGGCGCTCACTTCGCGCCGGCCCTGTTCCTAGACTGATTCTACTGAAACTATCTCTGGTATCTGCTTCTTAAGGAGCTTCTCGATGCCCATCTTCAGCGTCATCTGCGACATGGGGCAGCCTTTGCACGCTCCCTGCAGCCTCACCTTGACTATATTGTCCGGTGTTACCTCCACTAGCTCGACGTCTCCGCCGTCCGCCTGAAGGCTCGGCCTTATCTGGTCAAGCACCGCCTGTACCTTCTCAAGCATATCTAAACCTCCGTTCGATCGCGCCCATGGGCGGGGCGCTCGCCGAATAATATTTTAGCACTTTCATACCCTTTTTCCTATTTGCCGTGGCTGAACCTGTAGTTCATAATGTCGCCGTCCCTGACTATATAATCCCTGCCCTCGAGCCTGAAATGACCGGCGGTCCTCGCCCCTGCCATGCCGCCGTCCGCGATGAAATCATCGTACGCTACGGTCTCGGCCCTGATGAAGCCCTTCTCTATGTCAGAATGTATCTTGCCTGCGGCTTCTTTGGCCGTCGACCCGTTTGCGACCGGCCAGGCGCGCACTTCGTCCTCGCCCACCGTGAAGAAAGATATCAGCCCAAGGCTCATGTAGACCGCCGCGGCGACCTTGTCCACGCCGCTTTCGGCTATGCCGTACTCCTCCATGAGCTGCAGCCTGTCCTGTTCTTCGAGCTCGGCCATCTCGGCTTCCACTCCGGCGCAGAGCTCCACCAGCGGCATGCCGTAGGAAGAGCAGTGCTCCCTGACCTTCCCCATGTCTTCGTACGATCCGGAGAGAAGCTCCTCCTCCCCCATGTTCACGCACATGATGATGGGTTTGACCGAAAGCAGGCCGTATCCTGTAAGCCTTGCCCTGTCCTCATCGCTCAGTTCGACCTGCCTCAAGCTCTTGCCCTCGCCGAGCTGGCCCAGCAGCCTCGTCATTAGCTCCAGCTCCGCCTCTTCCTCGGCGGTCCTCTTCTTTTGTGCGGCCAGCCTTTCAACCCTTACGTCAGCGGTCGCCATGTCCGCCAGGATGAGCTCGTCCGTCGCGTGCGTCGCGTCCTGATACGGATGAGGCAGGCTGCCTGCCTCCTCAAAGCCCTTGACCACGTTTATGAGAGCGTCCATCGTCCTCATGTGGTTGACCAGCCTTATGAGAGCCTTCTTGTCCTGGCCGCCTGAAGCCGCGCCCGCCAGGTCAAGGACCTCGACCTGGGCGTAGACCGTCTTCTTGGGCCTGAACGCCTCGGTGAGCACGTCTATCCTCTTATCCGGCACCTTGGCCATCCCGATCGACGCTTCCTGCCTTGCAGCCTCGCCCTTTCCCGTAAGGAGCTTGAAAAGGGTGGTCTTGCCGGAACCGGGTCTTCCGATTATCCCTACTTTCATCGAACAACCTCCGCTGTTTTTGACACCCATATATTATGAATACAAACGAACGTACAGTCAAAGAGGCGGCATACTTAGTCTCTGCTCCCATCCGTAGAAGGCATCCCCGCCGTTCCCCTCCCGCTCCCGCAGCATGCATATCGGCTTATATCCGGCCCAGGTACCGGCTTACATATGCGAAGGGCCACGCCCCTTGACGCGTGGCCCTAGCCGCCGTTTCTAATCCGCCTGACTTGTGTCAGTCCCTGTTATTCCTGGTTCACCTTGATCTTGATCTCGGGCACGGCTTCCTTTGCCTTCTTCGGAATCACCAGTTCGAGAAGCCCGTTCTTGTAGCTGGCATTCGCGTTCGCGGTATCGAGCCCTTCCGAGAGCTCGAACGCCCTGTAGAACGACCCGCTCCTGCGCTCGCGCCTTATGTAGTTCTTCTCTACCTTCTCCTCCTCGGACTTGGTCTCCGCTTTGATCTCGAGCATGTCCTCCTTGAGGCTGATGTCGATCTCATCGGGATTGAATCCGGGTATCTCCGCTTTCAGCGTGACCTGCGTGTCGTTCTCCTCGATGTCCACCGCCGGCGCCCAGCAGCATTTCTCGCGGTTGTAGTTCCTGGCCAGAGGATCCTCCTCCAAGAACCTGTTCATCGTCCTGATCATGTCATTCACGTCCCTATAAGGGTTCCACCTTACGATGTTCATTATCGTTACCTCCTCCTTGAGAAGTATTATTTGCATTCTCATTATAAGAAAGTTGTAATACTTAGTCAATATATCTTGTCTAGGTGCTTCATGTTTATTGCCCTCATCAATGGAACGAAGCTGCGTGAGGATTTGTTCCTGCCGCTCTATGGTGGACGGGACATGCAGGATGTGATAACTTAGCGTCGAATATGGAGCTCATAACACTGAAGGGAGGCGTATGGCTTGTTCCAGGAGTTCAAAAAGTTCGTCATGAGGGGGAATGTCATAGACCTGGCGGTAGGCATAATCATAGGCGGCGCTTTCGGCAAGATCGTCGCGTCTTTCGTCAATGACGTGCTGATGCCCCCTATAGGCATGCTTCTGGGGAGGGTCGATTTCAAGAACCTGTTCGTCGCGCTCGACGGCAACAAGTACGTTACGTTGGCGGACGCCCAGGCGGCTGGAGCGGCTACGATAAACTACGGCAATTTCATCAGCACCGTAATCGACTTCCTGATAATCGCCTTTGTCATCTTCATCATGATCCGTATGATGAACAGGGCCAGGGATCGCTTCGACAAGAAACCGGAAGCTCCTGCGGCAGCGCCGACCACGAAACAGTGCCCGTACTGCTTCACCGACATAAGCATAAGGGCCACCCGTTGCCCGAACTGCACGTCCGAGCTGAAATAGCCGGGCGGGTTGTAGAATCAAGAACCGGCCGCAGGGGCATCGAGCACGCGGCCGGTTCTTTCTATGACCCTATATATGCTAGCCCTGCAGCCTTCTGGGAAGCAGCTGGGGCTTCATGATGTCCTTTACGGTCTCTCCCCTAACTACGACCTGGGCCCTTCCGCCCCTTACGAATACCACGGGGGGCTTGGCGTGCATGTTGTAATGGGATGACATGGAGTAGTTGTACGCCCCCGTGGTCAGCACCGCGAGCAGGTCTCCCGCCTTGAGCTCGGGTAGTTTTATATCCCAGATGAGCATGTCGCCTGACTCGCACGCGTTGCCCGCTATGGTATAGAGCCTTTCCGGTTTCTCCTTTGCCTTGTTGGCGACTATCGCGTCGTACTCGGCCTGGTAGAGAGCCACCCTAGGATTGTCCGTCATGCCCCCGTCCACTGAAGCGTAGGTCCTGATGCCGGGGATGTCCTTTATCGCGCCGATGGTATACAGGGTCACTCCCGCCTCTCCTACAATGGACCTTCCGGGCTCTACCATCAGCTTCGGCACCTTCAGGCCGTGCTTCTTCGATTCGGATACCACAGTCGAGCAGACCAGCTCCGCGAGCTGGTCGATGCTGCTCGGCCTGTCCTTCTCGACGTACCTGACCCCGAGGCCGCCTCCCAGGTTGAGCTCCTCGTAGACGAAGCCCGTCCGCTCCTTTACACTCGCTGCGAAAGCTATCATGTTCTCGGCCGCGAGCTTGTAAGCTTCAATGTCGAATATCTGCGACCCTATGTGGCAATGGAAGCCGTGCAATCTTACGTCGGGAAGGCCCAGCGCCATGTCCACGGCCCTGTCTGCCCTGCCGTCGGCTATCCCCAGCCCGAACTTTGAATCAGTCTGCCCTGTCTGTATATATTTATGCGTGTGGGCTTCTACGCCGGGGGCGAGCCTCAGCATTATGTCGGCCTTTTTTCCAAGAGCCGACGCGGTGCCGGCGATAAGTTCTAGCTCATCGAAATTGTCCACTATGAAGCGCCCGATTCCGACCTCGAGGCCCCTTCTTATCTCCGAAGGCGTCTTGTTGTTGCCGTGGAAATGCACGTTCCCGGGGTCAAATCCCGCAGAGAGGGCGCATTCGAGCTCGTTTCCGGATACTACGTCTATCGAGAGGCCCTCCTGCCTTACAAGTGCGGCCATCGCCCTGGTAAGGAACGCCTTGGAGGCGAAGAGCACTTCCGTGCCCGCTATCCTGGAGCGGAAAGCCCTGAGATATTCCCTACATTGCCCCCTCATGTAATCCTCGTCCATGACATACAGCGGGGTGCCGTACTTCGCCGCAAGCTTAACCAGCGAGACTTTCCCTAGCTTGAGCGATCCGTCCCTTCCGGCTTTTATGTTAGCCCTTCCGTGCATTAGGATGCCTCCCTCTACATAAATATACTAAAAGATAACATCCCGAAGCGGATTTCCGCAAGGCCGGGCGCACAGGGCGCCGGCACAACCCCGCCCCGTTCTTCCGCTACGTTGCAAAATCGCGTTACTGCATGGTGGCAAACAGGTCAGGTGATGTTAATCTATTATTGTGCCGGAGTGGCGGAATGGCAGACGCACGAGACTTAAAATCTTGCGCCCCAAAAAGGCGTGCGGGTTCGAGTCCCGCCTCCGGCACCATAAATGGGTTTTCACAGGGCCATCGGCATCCCTTTTTCCGGCTCCCGCCGGATACCCTCGAATCTCCTCAAATCATCATCATCGCAACCTAAGTCAAGATTAAGCCCTCTTAAGACGATAGGATCGTAACGGAGGTTGACGTATGGAAGCGGAAAATGTATATGCAGTGCAGAAGATGCAGGATCATATCCGGGAGAACCTAATGGGGCCCATCACGCTGTCGGCCCTTTCAAGAAGCTGCGGGTACTCCCCCTTCTATTGCATCCGCATATTCAAGGAACTGATGGGGAAGACGCCTTTTGAGTACATCCGAATGCTCCGCCTGAGCAAAGCGGCGCTCAGGCTTCGTGACGGGAACGTGAAGGTCCTGGAAACCGCCCTGGATTTCATGTTCGACAGCCATGAGGGGTTCACCAGGGCCTTCTCCAAGGAGTTCGGGATCACACCTTCCGCCTATAGCAGAAGGCCGTCCCCGATAAGGCTGTTCATGCCCTCTTCCATACTGTCCTACTATCTCTTTGTGAAAAGGGGGGAAACCGAAATGAAGGAGAAGAACGAAACCGCCACTGTCTTCGTACAGGTGATCGAACGACCGAAGAGGAAGCTCATCCTCAAAAGAGGCAAGTCCGCCGGCGACTACTTTGAATACTGCGGCGAGGTGGGCTGCGACGTATGGGGGATCTTGTGCAGCATCAAAGAGGCTCTGTACGAACCGGTTGGCGCATGGCTTCCCGGAAGGTTGATACCGGAAGGCACTTCTCGGTACGTCCAGGGCGTAGAGGTGCCCGACGGCTACTCCGGCGTCGTCCCCGAGGGCTTTGAGATGATCGACCTGGAACCTTGCAGCATGATGGTCTTCCAGGGACCCGAGTACGACGACAACGATGATTCCTTCTGCGACGCGATCATGCTCATCCAGGAGGCGATAGAGAAGTACAAGCCGTCTACTTACGGCTACGGATGGGCGGACGACGACTTCCCGCGCTTCCAGTTGGAACCCCAGGGCTGGCGAGGCTACATCGAGTCCCGCCCTGTAAGAAAGATTGTCTAGGACATCGGCGCTATCCGTGGGGATGAGAGGCAGGCCCCGCCCCATCCCCAGCATGAACTGAAGAAGGGACACGTAACTGATCCGCGTCCCTTTTTCATTACTTTTACGGATGACTTGTCGGCGGTGCCCGGCAGTAGGCGTTTGTGCCATCCGCCCTCTATGGGCGCCGCCCTTCGCCCGATATCACGCATGCGGAATCTTCGGCAACGGCCCGCCGCGCTCCTTGCGAAGCAAATAACGTGACCATCCGATAGGGTCCCGCAAGATGGACGTACTTACCTGGCGAATCTGAGCAGCCTGGCGTTCAACACTAAGGCGATGGAACCGAGGATGACGAACGAGCCGACCAGGCCGAACATCTGGCTAGTCGGAAGGACGATGCCGAGCGATCTTTGGAAGATAGTCTGCGTGATCACACACGCGCCCACTCCCGCCAAAAGTGTAAGCAGGACCGGCGCGAGCTTGTAGCCGACCTTCCTCTTCTTTAGAAGCGCCACGCCGCAGAACAGCTGGGCCGGCAGTATCACCGCAAGGTCGACCGCGAATGTCGGCTCTGTCGTATAGGTCTCTATGGTCGCCAGCGGCCGCCCCATGACGAGGGCAGGCAGTATAAACGTAAGCCACACCGATGCCGAACAGCCGGCAATGAGCATGAATATTCCAGTGCCCTTCAAGTGCCTTTCGTATATCCGCTCATCGTACACCTCCGCATCGAGGATCCCGTAAAGGGATATCAGGAAGGCGAACAACGAGCTTCCCCACTGCAGGACATACAGAAGGAACAGCCTGTTGAAGCTCATGCCCATGATCAGGCAGGTCGTTGCATAAAGGATTACCAGCAACAACCCGGATCGGATGAAGATATGGGCTTTCCTGCCTCTGCCAAACAGCAGGACGGCAATAAGAACCAGGCCGACTGCGATGATGACGGTATCGGTACCTTTCGTCGCACCGGCTTTTAGCAGCGAGTCGTTCGCGTATATGCCGTCACCGTAGAGGACGACCCGCTGACCGTAGATGTTATCGACGGTCCTCGTCCCACTGCCGCCAGTGCAGAAGATGCCGGCGCAGGCGGATATGACGGAGGACAATGCGGCGATGATAGATAGTGCCTTCAATTTTCTTTCCATGACATGGCCTCTTTCAGTCGAATATGATGTCACCTTCATTAAAAGGAAGGGCCCGGATTGAATGTCCGCGCCCTTCCCGCTATCCGGCTCGCGGCCATCTTAGCGGGTCATCTACACAGTTGGGCACCCATGTATATCAGCCCGCCCGATATGCCGTCATCTGTGACCGGATATTGCTATACGGCATTCCCCGTCGTCGAACAGAGTGCTTTCGACATCGAAAGAAGCTTCGCCGTCCAACCCCATTACCATTCCCTTCATGGGATCCAGGCAATAGATGCGGCAGGGGCTCTGGGCTCCCATCCTCTTCGCCATCGTACAAAGCATGCAGCCAGAGGTCACGGCCGTGAACCCGTCCCCGTCCTTAAGCGGTTCCAGCTTCCACTGTGCGCAGCCCATAAGGTCCGAGAGCTTGAGGAAGACGTCCTCCTTCGTGGCTATGTCCAGCTGGGCCGCTTTGAGCTTGCCGCTCGCCATCTGCTCGCCTTCTTTTTGTTGGGTCACTTTCTCGAGTATCCCTTCGCGCCCGAATCTCAGCACCGCGTCCGCAAGGGCCGCGGCATAAACCGTCTGTAGCATCCTGACCTTCTCCTGGGGTTCCATTTCCGCACCTCCTGATATAACGTTCGTTATATTGAATATGAACGAAGAACCCGCCCCGGCTTCTATGTTCAGGTTAGGTCTTCCCGACGTTTCCAACCCAATTACCCCCTTTTTCATTCGCCTTACGGATTGGGGGCGCGCACTTGCTCACCCACCTATCTCGAAGAGGAGGGATATCTGCCTTTTTATCCTTTCCTCGTCGACTTTCTCGTCCAGGAGTATTATCCTGCTCACCAAGTTCTCTATGTAGTTGATGAGTATCTCCATGATGTCCTCGCGCAGGGCTTCGTTGGCGATGCCCCTTTCTATGATGCGCCTGTTCGAATCGGCCCGCTTCCTTTCCCAATCCAGGATCTGTTCCCTGGCTTTTCCGCTGTCCTCGAAACCTAGCCATACCTTAAGCGCCATCTTGTACACTTCCTTGTCGAATCCCTCAAGCCGGATGCGCGTCCTGATTACCTGCAGGTATATCTCCTCCGGTTTTTCCGTGAAGTCCACCTGCCTGTTCATCTTTTCAGTTATCTTAAGGAACTGGTTCACCACTATCTCCTCGAAGAGCTCCGCCTTGCTGGAGTAATGATAATAGAGAGTCGGCAGCCCGCAGCCAGAGGCCTTGGCTATCTCCCTCATCGACGTGCCGTGGAAGCCCTTCTCGCTGAACGTCGAAACGGCGTTTCTTAGAAGCCTTTCCTTGGTGCTCGCCACCGCCCGGTCAGTCTCTTCCGCCCTATCCATAAGAAGCACGCCCCTCTTTACTGATATAACGTTCGTTATATATAATATGCGTCGGGGCCGTTCTTGTCAATAATCGCTTGCCGCCAATCTCAAATCAAGGAACCCTTAAAGTCAGCGACTCCCCAATAATAAAGGGTGCAGGCCCTATACTGCCTGCACCCTGTGATTCCCAACTGGGCGTAGCGTTAGAACAATACGCCTACCCCGCCTTTTACGTAGAAGTTCGGCGCAGCGTGCCCGAAAACGTAGAGGATGCCTCCTTCGAGCCCGACCCTTAAGTGCTTCCACCTGAAGTCGAACCCCGGCCCGGCCTTTATGGTCCCTCTTAAACCAGGCGGCACTTCAGAGAAGATGATCACCATCGTAGGATTGAGGGCCGCGTAGAACTCGAAGCCGAGGCCGAGCGGGACATAGTACCTGCCGAAGGCGCCTATTTCCATCGCATTGCCGGCCCAGGCCACGTCCGCGCCGCCCGCCCACGGGCCGTTCTTGTATTCGAACTCCAGCTCAAGCAGCGTGTATGGATAGCCTGAATTCAGCCCTATCATGAACTCGTTCGGTGCCGCAAACGTCACCGCGCTCAGGGCCATCAACAATGCCAGCGCCATCGGTAATGCTATTGCCACCTTTCTCATGGTCCACCTCCAGTCCTGAAGATCTTTGATGCGTCATGCATTGCCGAAGGGGCGCCCGGTGAATCCAGGCGCCCCTTCCCTAATGCCTATGAGCTTCCTAGAATATGTAGCCGATGCCCGCCTTGCCGTATCCGCCATGATAGACTCCACCGCTCACCCAGAGCATATAACCGCTCTCCATATACACCCTGAGCTGGTTCCACCTGAAGTCGAGCCCGGGTCCCACCTTAAGGCCGAAGCCGGCGGCGAACGAGGGGATGAAGTCCAACAGCAGGGAAGGGGTGAGGCCCGCAAACACGCTCAGCCTGTACTCGGGGGGTATGTTCAGATAGCTGTTGAGAGGGAAATAGTACCTTCCGAACGCGCCTATCTCCAAGCCGTAGCCGTAGCCCAACTGCGCGCCGAACGCCAGTGGATCGGTCTTGTACTCCAGCTCCAGCTCGGCCCAAGTAAATGAGTACCCTGAGTTAACGCTGATCGACATCTCGGGAGCTTCCGCCAGTGTCATCGTGGCCGCAAACAACACCATGATGACCACCAGCGACGCTATTAGTGCTACTCTCTTCATTTTCTTGCCTCCCTTGATCAAATTAATCGCCATATCTATCGCTCGAGCCTTTTGCGGGAGCCCGAACGATCAGAACGCAATGCCCAAGCCGCCCTTGGCGTAGAAGCCGTGGCCCCTGGTCGCAGAATAGGCGTAGCCTCCCTCTACGATCGCCTTGAAGAACCCGGACCTGAATTCGATCCCGGGTCCTGCTTTTATGCCGAACTCGACAGAAGGTCCAGCGAACCACACCAGCGCCGCGGGGTTGACGTCGACATAGAAGCTGAAGCCCTTGCCTATCGGCACGAAGTACTTGATAGGCACGCCTATCTCCAGGAGGAGCCCGTCGGAGCCGACGTTCAGGCCTATCGCCCCTACGCCTTCCTTGTATTCAAGCTCCAGCTCACCGTAGGTGAACATGTACCCTCCGTTGGCGCTTATGGAAAACTGCCCCGGCAGTTTGGCGGCCGCCGTACCCGAAATCGCCAGCACCAGAGCCGTCGCCAGGATGATGGCTGAAATGTTCTTTCTCATTTTGACCTCCTTGCACCTTTTGGGCGCCAATGCGCCCCGTGTGGCCCATGTTCTGCACATCATTTTATATTTGATATAATTTGCCTATAACCTCTTTTAAGGTGAAATTTTCTGGGAGGAACAACATGGCAAGCAAGGTTTTCTTTACGAACGCTAGGACGAAACCCGGCGTGAGCCTCCTTGACAAGATGGATGCTCTTTGTGAGGCTTCCGACCTGAAAGGAATGCTGTCCAAAGGGGATTTCGCGGCGATAAAGCTCCATGTGGGAGAACCGGGCAACCTGAGCTTCGTCGCCCCGCAGCTTGTACGAAGGGTGGTCGAAAAGGTGAAGAGAACAGGGGCGGCCCCTTTCCTCACCGACACGAACACGCTCTACAGCGGCCAGAGGAACGACGCCGTGAAGCACCACCTCTCCGCCAGCCTGCACGGCTTCAACATCGAGACCGCCGGCGCGCCCTTCATAGTCGGCGACGGGCTCACGGGAAGCGACTACGTCTCGGTGCCTATAGAGGGAGGACAGCTCAAGGAGGCGAAGATAGCCTCCTCCATCTACAATGCCACCGCGCTCATCTCGATAGCGCACTTCAAGGGCCACATATCGGCCGGAATCGGAGGATCCTTGAAGAACCTGGGGATGGGCTGTGCATCAAGGGCGGGGAAGCTCGTACAGCACTCCGACGTAAGGCCCGTGGTCAAGCAGGAGAACTGCCTGGGATGCGGCAAGTGCATCCAGCACTGTCCGGCCTCGGCAATAAGCTTCACCGACGAGAAGAAGGCGCAGATCGACCCTTCCGCCTGCATAGGCTGCGGCGACTGCCTCGCCATGTGTCCGGTAAGGACGATAAGGAACAAGTGGGCCGCCAGCACCTCCGCTTTGCAGCGCAAGATGGCGGAGTATGCGGCCGGGGCCGTCTACGGCAAGGCCGGCAAGGTGCTGTTCTTCAACGTGATACTCAACGTGAGCCCGCAGTGCGACTGCTTCGCGAACAACGACGTGCCCATCGTGCCCGACATAGGGATAATGGCCTCCAAGGACCCCGTCGCGATAGACTTCGCGGCAGCGGAGAAGGTCCTCGCCGCCGAAGGGGCCCCGGGGAGCGCCGTCGGACATATGTGCTGCGGGGCGGACAAGTTCAGGGAACTGACACCCGATTCCGACTGGAAGGTGCAGCTTTCCCACGCCGTGAAGATGGGGCTTGGCACCATGGACTATGAGATAGAGGAGATCCTCATGGTATGACGCCCGGCGGCGATCCGAGGAGGCCTTTCCGGCCCGAGCGTCAGGAATGGCTTTCGGCCAGGTTGGCACGAACAACTAAACGCGGACCTCCGGTTTTCGGGTCGGTCCGCGTTTTCCGTTTATAACAGGCATCTATCCCTGTCCGACTATCAGCGGTCTGCTTCCTTCCTTGCGCTGCGGTCCATGTCCGCTATCAACTCCGCGGCCGTCCGGCCTATCGGGTCCGCGTTTCCGGCCAGCCAGTTGGCAAGGTAGATGTGGAGGCACTTGATGTTCTCGAAGGTCTTTATGCCCCCGGGTCCAGCAGCCAGAAGGCTCTTCGTTGCGTTCTTGTTTATCATGCCCTTGACTTCGGCGGGAAGGTCCTCGTAAAGTGAGGCCCTCTTCGCCCTGTAGTTCGCGGCCGAGTCCAGGACGCCCTCCCTGAACGCGCCGTCACGGCGGATCCTCCCCCTGATATGCGTGAAAGCGGGGCCGCCTTCGAGATTTCCTATCATGTCGCGAAGGTACGGACATGCCAGCCAGTACACTGTCGGGAAGGGCTCTGCCTTACCCCCTTCCCTGATTACGACGGGTGAGCACAACAGCACAAAGGGCGCGCCGTAGGCGCACCTCGCCGCCACGCCCAGCATCCCCTCCGGTTCGCGTCCCAGCTGGAAGCGGGCCGTCTTCCTGTCGTCCCCGACGGGGCATCTGCGTTCAGGGCAGATGAGTCTTTCTTCCATCAACCGTCCCCTCGATGAAAAAACCGGACCCGCCAAGGGTCCGGATCGGATCTTAGAATTCTCAGAACATCCTGCTTCCGCGGCTCCCCCGCCCGCCCCTCTTCGAATCCTGGCTTTTCCTGAGGTCGGAGTGCCGTTCTTCGCTGTCCTTCATGAACTTCGCCAACTTGTCCTCGAAATTTTGCATGTTGGACGCGTCCCTCGCCCTGTTCCTGGCCTCCTGCCTTGCGATGAAGCTGGGAAGCGTCTGCTTTATCGACAAGCCGACCTTCTCCCCGTTGATGTTTATCACCTTTACGTTGACTATATCCCCCATCTTCAGGTGGTCGCTAATCTCCGTTATGTACTCGTCAGCTATCTCGGAGATATGGACCATGCCGGTATGTCCGTTCCCTATGTCAACGAATGCTCCGAATTTCGTTATTCCGGTTACTTTACCGCTTACGACCTCTCCGACGGCCGGAACCATATAGAATTTCCTCCATTTAGGGTTTTGAATGATGTTTTGCTTGAATTATATTGCCCTAGGGTTAACAAGTCAATCCGGGACGCCCGTTTCACCCGGTATAGTAAACGCCGGTCTTTCAGGCAATCGCAACAAGATCACTTGTCCTTGGGCATGTAGACCGTCTCTCCCGGCAACACGAGGCCCAGCCTCTCCCTGGCTATGCGCTCGATGGTCTCGTCCTTCGTCGCCTCCTGGATCGCCTTCTCGACCTCGTCCAACTTGCCTTGCCAGTAGGCGAGCTCCTGCTCCAGCCTTGCCGTCTCCTTCTTGATCTCCGAAAGCCTCCACATGGAGGATATCGTTATTCCCGCAAGGCATACGACAATCACCGCGATGCTTATCGCGTATACGGCCTTCTCGAGCCTTTCTCGCCTCTTTCCGTTCTTCTCGGCCATGCCGTCACACCCCCGGCCTATACCTTAACGCGGCCCAGAGCAACATCAGGCCGCTCAGCCCCGCCGCGACGTATCCGAGCACTTTCCTTATGCTCATGAGCCTCAGGGCGGCCGCGACGTCGCTGGATCCTTCCGCGGAC
Source organism: Firmicutes bacterium ADurb.Bin153 (assembly GCA_002070415.1). Taxonomy (GTDB): domain Bacteria; phylum Bacillota; class DTU025; order DTU025; family MWDF01; genus MWDF01. The sequence goes on along the minus strand of MWDF01000010.1, from coordinate 49,178 downwards.
CTCGCCTCGCGCCAGAAAGTCAGCACCTGCCTGAGCGTCCCGTAATATTCGCTGAACGCCGGCGCGGGAGGTTCTCCCGTCCCGCCCGCCTGCTCGTAGGCCTCGACATAGTCTATGCCGCTCGCGTACGCCGCAAGCGCTAGGGTTATCCTCCCCCCGTACATGTCGATCAGATTCCTTAGGTACGAACAGCCGGTCCTTATGTTCTGCTCTACGTCATATATGCAGTCGGCGCCTGTCTTGGGGGACGCATGCTCGCCGTTGCAGGCCGAGTTCGGGTTGAACTGCCTCCAGACGGAAGGCGTCACGTTCATCAGCCCCCTGCCGCCCCTCCACGAAACGCTCTCCGATTGCCAACCGCTCTGCTGGGATATCATGGCCGCCACCAGCGTCGGGTCGACGCCGGCCCTTACCGCCTCAACGTTTATGATGTCAGCGAACGGCGCGTCCTTCACCTCGACCGAAGCTTCGGTGTACCTTCCCAGCGCCTGAAGGTTCCTGTCCATCCAGCCGTCGACCGCAAAACTGCCCGCCCATGCGAATCCCGCGGCCAACATGCCCATCGTCAGCACCGCGACTATGTGGCGCCTGCCCGGGACCACCCTTGATGTGAAGATGCCGGCCAGTACGATGAAAGGCCCCGCGAGGAAATGCCCCAGTGCCGTCAGTGCCGAAAGAGGCGGGCTTCCTTTCGGAGCCGCGCCGTACCTTGACCTGATCGTCCTTCTGTCCCTCGCCCTGCCGATCATCTCCGGCCTCCTCGCCGTCATGCCCCGCCCGGCCGGTTTCGGCCGACAGGCTTTGCCAATCCATTATAACCTTTCCGGGGCCTTTCCCGCACGATATCCGAGCGTGCCGGCGCTTCAGGCAAAGCCCTTCCCCGCTGCGGCAGGCCCCGGGAGAAAAAAGAGTCCCCAGCCATTTTAGCGGATTTCATCAACGGTCCAGCCGCCCGCCGAGGCACGACGAGCCTTTAGGAAAGATTCCCTTGCGACGCAGGATAGTAGGCATGTTACATTGAATTAACCATCATTCTTATTAGAAGGGGGCTTTCATCTTGGCATTGATCAACAAGTCATCAAGGATCCTGGCCGTATCGGCCATCCTGTGCTTCCTGGTTCTCAACATGGCTGGGTGCAAACCCAAGGCGGTGCTGCTGTACGACGATTCGAACAACCATTTCGCCGCCGAAGCCCTGGACCGCCTCAACTACGCCTATACCTCGACGACCGATTGGGTTGCGTTCAACAACGCCTTCAAGTCATCCGAGTGGGACCTCGTCATAGTCGACAACCCGACCCAGGCGGATGTCACTAAACTAGCTGAAACGCTGTTGAATGATTACGTCACGAAGGGCGGCCGCCTTGCCATATGCTCGTGGATGGTCCACTGGGATCCAGAAAACGCGCTTTGGGGCTCCCTAGGGTTCGAACATTCGGGGCCGACCGAATTCATGCCCAGGCCGGTCTACAAGACCCCCGGTCCCGACAGGCTGTGGACCAGCCCGCTGGCCATACCCGACCTTGATTTCACCGGGGCGGACGACTTATACGGAACCAACTGCTACCCCGGTTCGGCGATCGGCGACGGGGAGATCATGGCCGTATTCGACAAGTCGGCTCCCGAGACGATGGGCGCGCTGTTCGTCGCGAACGAGGGCCGTACCATATTCAACGCCTTCAAGCCGGACGACGGGGCGATTGGCGGCGTCCCCATCGACAAGGACGCCGACGGGCTGCCGGATTCGGTGGAGTGGTGGATCAACGAGATCCGCTACGTGAACGCATCGTGCGCAAAACCGGTCATGCCGGTGGGGCCGGCCGAGATGAACTCGCTTTACACTTCTCCCGTCATGGATAAATAGCATATCGCGGGACTGAGGTTACATCCAGGGGCACTTGCCGGATCATCGGCGGGTGCCCTTTTCCTTCGTCGGGTGTGGACGTTTTGCCACCGGCTCAAGAAGCACGCATCTTTCAAAGGATATGCATCCGATATAATATTGGTGAGGCGATCTACGAATGGCGGTGATGCTGCGTGATAGAGGCGAAGGGGCTGTCGATGGCCTACAGCGGGGGAAAAGGGGTGTTCGACCTCGACTTCTCAATAGCACAGGGCGAGGCGTTCGGATACCTCGGCCCCAACGGGTCGGGCAAGACGACCACGATAAGGCTCCTGATGGGCTTCATGAGGCCGGACAGGGGCTCTTGCGGCATAGGTGGCCTGGACTGTTGGAAGGACTCGGCCGCGATAAAGCGCGGGCTGGGGTACCTGCCGGGCGAGCTCGCCCTGTTCGACGAGCTCACCGGCACCGGGTTCATCAAACTCCTACTGGAGCTGAGGGGGCTGAGGAGCCTGAAGAGGGCGAACGGGCTGTGCGACCGCCTGAACCTTGACCCGTCGGGCCGCATAAAGAGGATGTCCAAGGGGACCAGGCAGAAGCTCGCCATCGTCGCAGCGTTCGCCCACGACCCTTCGGTGTACCTTTTGGACGAGCCTACGAGCGGCCTGGACCCTCTCATGCAGAATGTATTCATCGAGCTGGTCCTCGAGGAGAAGAGGGCCGGCAAGACATTCCTTCTGTCGTCGCACAACTTCGAGGAGGTGGACCGGTCCTGCGACAGGGCCGCCATCCTAAGGGAGGGCAGGCTGGTGGCCGTCGAGGAGATGGCGAAGCTGAAGGCCGAGCAGAGGATGAGCTACATCGTAAAGCTCGCCGTCCCCGAAGACGCAAGGAAGCTGAGGGAGGCCGGCATCGAGATAGTCAGGCAGACGAACGGGGATGTCGAGGTGCTCGTCGGAGGGGATTACAACACCTTCTTCAAGGCGCTCTCAGGGTGCGACGTAAAGGGCTTATACCATGGCGGAAGGGACCTGGAACAGGCATTCCTGAAGTACTACGGAAAGGAGGCGGTTTGAGTGAGCCGCGCACTTTTCAAACATGACCTGAAATCGAACTGGTTCTTCTTCACGATCACGCTCGCGGTGATGCTCATGTACATGTCCGTCATATCCATGATGTACGACCCGGCCAGCATGGATGCGATGAACAACCTCCTTTCCGCCATGCCCAAGCAGCTGATATCGGCCATGGGCTTCGACAACCTGGGCTCCACGCTGACCGACTTCATGGCGAGCTACTACTACGGCTTCATAATCCTCCTGTTCCCCATGATTTACAGCATCGTGCTCTCCGGCAGGCTCATCTCCAGGTACATGGACAGAGGTTCTATGGCGTACCTCCTGTCTTGTCCCGTCAAAAGGTCCCGCATAGCGTCTACGCAGGCCATCTTCATGCTGCTGAGCCTGGTGCTGCTCTTCGGCCTCGTGTCGGCGGGAGGGTACGTTTTCTGCGAAGCGCGCTTTCCGGGGCTCCTCGAGGCCGACAAGTACTGGAAGCTCAATTACAACGCGCTGTTCCTATTCTTCGCCATATCGGGCATATGCTTCCTATGTACGTGCTCTTTCAGCGAGGCCAAGGTGTCCTCGGCGCTGGCCTCCGGCATACCGCTGGGTTTCTACGTGATACACATGCTCTCCAACGTCGGCGAGAAGCTCTCCTGGCTCAAGAACTTCACGATATTCTCCCTCTACGACGCGGAGGCGATAATGGACGGCACGTCCACCTCAGCCTGGGCCATAGCCCTGGTCGCCATTGCATCGGCGGCGTACGCGGCAGGTATTATGATCTTCAGCAGGCGCGACATGGTGCTGTAGGTGAGGTGTGCCGGATATGTATAGGGGCCTTAGGCTCTTGCATAAGTCTTTTCCTATTGTTCAAGAACCATAGTTAACAATGCGTTTATCTGGTTATATTTCTTATGCACCAAAATGAAGGGATACCGCTATACCTATTGAATCATAGATATTACAGCTGTTTGGAATCTGACAATAAAGTGCATGTACGCGCGTTTTTTGGGCTTACCTGCCGTCCTAATCATATAGGCCAATCTGGCCCAACCCCAAAGGAAGCTCTTTCATCAATCATTTAATCTAGCACTTTCATTTGAGGTGAACTAAATGCCGATAGGAATCAACGAAATCCGATCACGGGCAATACATTTTATAAAGAAATGGCAAGGAGAACGTCGAGAGCGGGCAGAGGCCCAGACATTCTGGAATGAGTTCTTTGAAGTATTCGGGATCGATCGGAGAAGGCATGTACAATACGAGAAATACATAAAGAAGATCGATGGTAAAGATGGCTTCATAGACGTCTTTTGGAAAGGCGTGCTTTTGATAGAACACAAATCACTCGGGCTTCCTTTGGACCGTGCTTATGAACAAGTCCGGGACTATATCCCAGGCTTAAAAGATGATGAGTTACCAAAGTTCATAATGGTCTCAGATTTTCACACGTTCAAGCTTTATGATCTCTTAGGAGGGTCGTCTGTAGAGTTCGAACTCGAGAATCTCTCAAAGAATATCGACGCCTTCGGTTTCATGAGCGGATACAGGCAGTATCTTTCAAAGGGAGAAAATCCAGTCAACGTGAAAGCCGCCGAAGCGATGGGTAGGCTCCACGATAAATTGAAATCTATCGGATATTCTGGGCATAACCTGGAAGTATACATGGTAAGACTGCTATTTTGCCTTTTTGCTGATGATGCGAGCATCTTCAGCAAAAGCCAGTTTTATGAGTATATCGACATCTACACCAGACCAGATGGCTCTGATCTTGCCGGTCAGTTAGCTGCACTTTTCCAGACTCTCAATACACCTGTATCTGAGCGCTTTTCAATTGGTGATGCGACCCTTGATGCATTTCCATATATCAATGGGCACCTCTTCGATGAACGGCTACCTTTGGCAAAATTCGATGCGCAGATGAGGCAAATGCTGCTCGATTGCTGCGCATTAGACTGGGGTCTGATTTCACCAGCCATTTTCGGGGCGATGTTCCAAAGCGTTATGGACACTGATAAAAGGAGGGCGCTGGGGGCCCATTATACTTCAGAGGAAAATATAATGAAGGTCATACGGCCGCTTTTCCTAGATGACCTTTATGAGGAATTCGAGAAGGTACTGGATTCTCCATCAGACTTAATAAACCTAAGGAATAAACTGGGATCGCTCAGGTTTTTGGACCCAGCCTGTGGATGCGGTAATTTCCTAGTACTTGCATACAGGGAAATAAGAAAGCTTGAAATTGAGATAAACAAAGAGATATCAAAGAGATTCCAACTCATGGAATTTCCCAACAAAGGCAAATCTATAGTAGATGTCAACCAATTCTACGGAATTGAGATAGAAGAATTCCCTGCCCAGATAGCCCAAGTTGCATTATGGCTGATGGACCATCAGATGAACATGCTATGGAGCGCACAGATAGGCCAATATTATGCGAGGCTGCCTCTCATCACCCAGCCAAATATAAAGTGCACTAACGCATTAAGGTATGATTGGTATGATCTGATTTCACCCTTGGATCTGTCATATATACTAGGAAATCCGCCCTTCTCTGGCGCAAGGGTCATGTCATCTGAACAGAAAGACGATATGCTGCTTGTTTTCCATGGTTTAAAGGGTGTAGGGAATCTCGATTATGTGGCTGCTTGGTACAGGAAATCAATGGATTATATTAAAGGGACCAAAATCAAAGTAGGGCTTGTGTCAACGAATTCCATCACTCAGGGAGAACAGGTCTGTGTGTTATGGAAACCCTTATTAGAAGAAGGACTCCACATAAATTTCGCGCATAGGACTTTCAAATGGAGCAACGAAGCAAAGAATAAAGCTGCTGTATACTGTGTGATAATTGGATTTTCGCTAATTCCTGCAAAGAGAGCTCTTTTATTCGATTATGCTGATCCGAAATCTGAGCCTATATGCAGTTTTGTAAAAGAAATCAATCCTTATCTAGTTGATGCGCCGGGTATTTTGATTATGAGTAGAACCAAACCTCTTTGTGACGTTCCTCAGATTGAAACCGGTAACCAACCGATTGATGATGGTAATTATCTATTTACCGAAGAAGAGATGGATGAATTCATCAAAAAGGAACCCCTATCAGCGCGTTGGTTTCGATCCTGGGTAGGAGCCGATGAGTTGATTAACGGTTGCCGAAGGTATTGTCTTTGGTTGGGCGATTGTCCTCCAGATGAGTTAAGAAGGATGCCAGCGGCTCTTGAAAGAGTAAATAGAGTTGTTGATTTCAGGAGGGCCAGCAAGAGGATATCGACACTCAAACTGGCTGATACACCAACAAGATTCCAGGTAGAAACATTTCATCATGACAGATATATAGCAATACCAGAAACCTCCTCTGAATCAAGGTATTATATACCGATATCAATGCTGGAACCAAACACGTTAGCTAGTAATGCTATAAGAACAATTCCTTCTGCATCTTCTTATATATTCGGCATTCTTACTTCAGCAATGCATATGGCGTGGGTGAGAGCCGTAGGTGGCCGATTAAAAAGTGATTATCGCTACTCAAAAGACTTGATCTATAATAATTTCCCATGGCCAAATCCTACCAGCACACTAAAGAAGCAAATAGAAGATGCTGCAGGAAGAATTCTGGAGATCCGCTCAAAATATCCGAACGCATCTTTAGCGGATCTATATGACCCAACAAGTATGCCCCCAGACTTAAAGAAGGCACATGTAAAATTGGATCGCCTTGTAGATAAAGCTTACGGGAAGTCCTTCAGATCTGAAACTCAACGGGTAGCGCACCTAATGGAGTTATATAGTAAACTAGCCAATATATAGCAGGAAGGGATACAGCCCCATCTGTATCCCTTCCTTACAGACCCAGTGCTGACTAGACGCCGTTCTCCTTGGCCTCGTCCCAGAGCGCGTCCAGCCTCTCAAGGCCCATGTCCTCCAGCCTCTCGCCCATCTCAAGCGCGCGCGCTTCTATGTACATGAAGCGCCTCTTAAACTTCTCGGCCGTCTTCTTAAGGGCCGCCTCGGCATCTATCTTGGAGAGCCTGGCCACGTTCACCACGGCGAATATGAGATCGCCTAGCTCTTCCTCCAGGTCTTCCCTGTCACCTGAGAGCACGGCCTCGACTTCCCCGACCTCCTCATGGACCTTTGCCATCGCCTGCTCGGCCGTCTTCCAGTCGAATCCCACCCTCGCGGCCTTGTCCTGCATCTTTGATGAATACCAGAGCGCCGGAAGCGCCGTGGCCACCCCGGAAAGGAGCGACGGCGGACCGGATTCTCCGTCCTCGGCGCTTTTAGCCGCCTTCTCCTGCTGCTTTATGTACTCCCAGTTCCTTAGCACCTTCTCAGCCGTGTCGGCCTTCACGTCCGCGAATATGTGGGGGTGGCGCCTTATGAGCTTCTCCGATATCGAATCGACAACGTCGGTGAAGTCGAAGTGGCCTTCCTCCTCTGCCAGCCGGGCCTGGAACACCACCTGCAGCAGCAGATCGCCCAGCTCCTCGCACAGATGGTCCATGTCATCCTCGTCGATCGCCCCGGCAACCTCGTAAGCTTCTTCCAGCACGTATGGCCTAAGGCTCTTAAGGTCCTGCTTCTTGTCCCACGGGCAGCCGTCCTCGCCCCTTAGCCTTGCCATGATGCCGACGATCCTGTCGGCTGGCCAGCTGCACGGCCTGGTAAGCCCCGCGTCGGACGGTCTTGGCACGAAGACTGACGTAAGCGAACCGAACATGTCAGCCCTGTCGAGCTCGTACGCCTTCATCCTCCTGACCGAGGCCCTTTCGGGGTCCCCCGCGGCGTCTATCACCAAGACGGTGTGCCCGTCACCGTACGCGTCCGCCACGGCGAGCTTTACATTGCCGGCCATCATGCGGTCGTATACCTCGCCTATTAGAAGCGGCACGGGAAAAGGGGACCTTTTGCCCTTGTCGGACCGGGGCCACTGCTCGTCCAGCCTGAAAGCGCCTATCACCGCAAGCCCGTCCAGCAGGATGTCGCTTCCCGCAGCTATGGCGCACGCATCCACGAAGCTCGCCCCCTGGACTGCGCTCACGCCTATGCCGAGCATGCCTGCCTTTCCGGTCACGGCCCTTACCGCAGCTTCCCCCGCGGCGGGGCTTCCGGGTACGACGAATGCTACTTCCTGCCCCTTTAGGGCGGCTCCCACGACAGTCTCGGCCATCCTCTCGTAGGCCTGCTCGAAGTCAGGGGCCTCTTCATAAATCCTGTCGAACGATTCCCACGCGCGTCCCAGGGAGGTGAAGCGCCCGGCCCCGGGATGGTCCAGCGTCCTGATGAATATGATGTCGCACGAGGACGCCTCCTCGATCGCCGCAAGGGGAATCGCCTTCTCCGACCCCGGACCCATGCCTATTATCCTTATTTTCCCATTAGCCATCTGTATCCCCCGTCCTCCGGCCCGAAGGCCCGTGCCTTTACTCTTCGTCCGCCCCGGGACCGCTTTGCCCGTACCGGCCGGCGCTCAGTCCTTTTTCCGGCCCCTGTCAAGCTGTGCCAGCTTAAGCTTCTTGTTGTAGGGCGCCTTTACCGGCTCTTGGGCCTTCGTCGCGCCCTGCGCGCCCTTGGCTTCCTTTACGGCCTTTGCAACCGAGCCTTTTTCAGCCCCGCCCCCGTCGTCCTTCCTTACGCCCTTCGTGCCGCCTGCTTGAGCTTCCTTGGGCATCGCCGCCTTGATGGCCTCGCCCAGCCCGTGGCCCGCCTCCAGCTCGTCCATGAAGGCCGAGAGCCTAAGGTACGAGTCCTTCAGCTGGACCAGCAGGGACCTCAGGATGCCTATCAGCGCCGCCGGCTCGAGGTCCTTGTAGCGGACCATCAGGGGCGAGGTGGCGGTCCTGGGTATGAGTATACGGTTTCCGAACAGCCTTGCCACCCTTATGCTCTCGTCCAGGGGAAGCTGCATCATCGGGGCGAATCTGAGCGCCATCACCTGCATGCCCGAGTAGTCGTCGTTTTCCAGCGACAGCGAGCATATGTTGGCCTGCCTTGCCATGGCCTTGAGCTCGGCGACGGCGATGAGGTTGGACACTTCGGGGGGCATGCGCCCGAACCTGTCCGCGAACTCCTCCGCGAGGTCCGCGGCCTCCTCAGGGGACGATGCGGCGTTGATCTTCCTGTAGGCTTCTATCTTCTCGGACTGGTCCGCTATGTACGACGAGGGTATGTAGGCGTCGAACGGCACGTCGATGCTCACGGCTAGCTTCTCTTCCGGCGGCTTTACGCCCTTCAGCTCCCTTACGGCCTCTTCGAGCATCGACGAGTACATCTCGAAGCCCACCGAGGTTATGTTGCCGCTCTGCTCCCTTCCCAGGAGGTTGCCCGCCCCTCTTATCTCGAGGTCCCTCATGGCTATCTTGTAGCCGGAGCCGAGCGTGGAGAACTCCCTTATCGCCGCGAGCCTCTTGTCGGCCGCTTCGGAAAGGACGTTGTCCCTCTTGTAGGTCAAGTAGGCGTACGCGACCCTGCTCGACCTTCCGACCCTTCCCCTGAGCTGGTAGAGCTGGGCCAGGCCGAACCTCTCGGCGTCGTTGACGATGAGGGTGTTGACGTTTGGCATGTCCATTCCGGCTTCGATGATTGTCGTGCACACCAGCACGTCGAAGTCATGCCTCAGGAAGCTCATTATTATCCCCTCGAGCCTGTCCTCGTTCATCTGCCCGTGCGCGACGCCGATCCTGGCCTCTGGCACGAGCCCTGCAAGCTCCTCGGCAACGCGGTTGATGCTCCTGACCCTGTTGTGCACGTAGAAGACCTGGCCGCCGCGGTCGACCTCCCTTAGTATCGCCTCCCTGACCATCCTGTCGTCGTGCTCGGTGACGTATGTCCTCACCGGGAACCGGTTCTCCGGGGGCGTGCCTATGAGGCTCATGTCCCTCGCCCCGACCATCGCCATGTGCATCGTCCTGGGGATGGGCGTTGCGGTGAGGGTTAGCACGTGCACGTCGGTCCTCATAGCCTTCAGCTTCTCCTTCTGTTCGACGCCGAAGCGCTGCTCCTCGTCTATCACGAGAAACCCCAGGTCCTTGAACTTGACGTCCTTAGAAAGGAGCCTGTGGGTGCCGACCACGACGTCGACCATGCCGTTGGAGATGTCCCTGAGTATGAGCTTCTCGTCCTCGGGCTTCGTAAGCCTCGACAGCAGCTCCACTCTCATCGGGAAGCCCTCGAAGCGCTCCTTGAAGGTGTTGTAGTGCTGGTAGGAGAGTATCGTGGTCGGGGCCAGCACAGCCGACTGCTTGCCCTCGGCCGCCATCTTGAAGGCCGCCCTGAGAGCGACTTCGGTCTTACCGAAGCCGACGTCGCCGCAGACGAGCCTCTCCATGGGATGGTCGCGCTCGAGGTCCGCTTTCACCGCATTGACCGCCTCCAGCTGGTCGTAAGTCTCATCGTACGGGAACTTGTCCTCGAAGTCGGCCTGCCAGGGGCTGTCCGGCCCGCAAGCGTACGCCCGGGCGGCAAGCCTTGCCGCGTACAGCCTGACCAGCTCCTCGGCGATCTCCCTGACCGCCTTGCCGGCGCGCCTCCTCGCCTTGATCCATTCCGTCCCGCCCAGCTTGTTGAGCTTCGGCGATGCGTCCTCGCCGCCGATGTATTTCTGCAGCATGGCCACCTGGTCGGTCGGCACGTATATCATGCCGTCGCCGGCGTATTGGACCACCAGGTAGTCCCTCGTCACACCAAGCGCCTCCATGGGCCTCATGTCCAGGTACCTTCCTATTCCGTGGTTTACGTGCACCACGTAATCCCCCGGGGTCAGGTCCCTGTAGCTAGATATCTTGGCGCCCTCTGCGATCTGCTTGTAGCTCTTCTTCTTCTTGGCCGTGCCGAAGAACTCGTTGTCCGTGAGCACCGCAAGCTTCGCGGAGTTGGATATGAAGCCGGATGATATGCCGGCTACCGAGACCTTGACGGTGCCCGCGGCAGGCTCGAGGCCGTCCCAGGGCTGCTTCTGCACGGGTGTGCCCGCGTCCAGGAAGGCCGCGTGAAGCCTTGCCGCCCTGTCCTCTGTGGAAGCCGCCGCCACAACCGCGAAGCCCTTCCTTCTCAGCTTGTCGACCTCTTTTATGAGATTCCCCAGGTCGGCCGACTTGAACGAGGGCTCCCTCATGCTCATCATTACCTCGGCTACGCCCGAAGGGCCGTCGTCTTCCCTGAAGGGCGCCGCCGACATCTCGACCCTCCGCATGTTCTGGCTAACGAGGTCCACGTAGCCGGCGCCAAGGTGTGCGCCCATGTTGCCCGGAAGGACCAGGCCCTGCTCGGCGAAGCTCACATATGCCTCAGACGCGTCGCGGTCGAAGCCCACGAGGCTGTTATGGGCCCTGTCCGGCTCGTCCACCACCAGGAGCATGCCTTCCGCGTAGTCGAGTATCGAATAGGGCCTCCTGAAGAAGTAGCCGATGTACTGCTCGTCGTTGTCGAACATGCCCGAACCTGCGAACATCTCCAGGTGGCGCCCCACCCTCCCGGCGAGGTGCTCGTACAGGCTCCCCTTGGCGCCGGCCCTGCCGGAGAGGTAGTCCTTCCCCGAGGCCTCCTCCAGTGCCTTGGATATGCCGGCCGCGCCCTCTTCGAGCTCCTTGGCCGAAAGGCACATCTCCCTGGCCGGGGGCACGACGGCGGTTTCCATCCTCCCCACGGACCTCTGGGTGTCCGGGTCGAACCTCCTTAGGGATTCGATGTCGTCGCCGAAGAACTCGGCCCTTATGCCCATGTCGTATCCTGGAGGTATGACGTCGAGCACGCCGCCCTTGAAGCTTACCTGCCCTTCCCCCTCGCACCTGTCGGTCCTCTCGTAGCCGAGCCTTGCGAGTGCCTTTACCGCGGCTATGGGATCCGTCGATCCGCCGGAACTAAGCACTATGTGGGAGGCTTCGAACCTGTCCGGGGGCATCAGCCTGTAGGCCGCGGAGCGCGCGGCCAGCACGTACACCCCCGGCTGCTTCCTCGCCAGGCCCGACATGGCCTCGATCCTCTTCGCCACCAGGTCCGACGGGGCGGACGCCTCCTCATAGGGCAGCAGGTCCTTGAACGGGAACTCATATACCTTGAGCGAGCCTCCCAGTATGGCGGACATGTCGGCCGCGAGCCTGTCCGCCTCCTGCTGGTTGAACGTCATAAGGACCAGGCCGCCTTCGGCTTCCGCCAGAGCGGCGAGCGCGTAGGCCTTCTGCGTCCCCGAAAGGCCGGTGAGCCTCGCGTGCCCGGCCCTTCCGGAAGGCCCTGCCGCGGCCAGCAGGTCGGCGAATTCCCTTGTGTTGCTCAACAACCTCGTAAGGTGCGGCATGATGCCCTCCCCGTCCGTACTCGCATAGCATGCTTAAGGCGCCGTAGGACGTCATCTCGTCGAATCGCAAACGCCGGCAGGGGCCCTTACCCTCCCCCTGCCGGATGGACAGTATCACTGAAACCAAAACCACTTAGCCCTGATCCCGGCTTCGGGCCCTATACCGCCTTTTACGGCGCCTTAAGGCCCCTTACGCTTCCTCGCGCGGCAGCGTGGGTCCGTTGAACTTCGAGGCCGCGGCCTCCACGCCGGACAATATTATCTCCTCTACCGCCTCGGCGGCGGCCGCCACACCGAAGGACAACAGCTTCGCCTCCTGCCTGTCGGGCCTTTCGAGGACGTAGTCCACGGTCTGGGCGTATGCGGGGGGATGGCCGATCCCGATCCTGACCCTCGCGAAGCGGTCCGTCCCCAGCGACGCGATTATCGACTTCATGCCCTTGTGGCCGCCTGCGCTGCCGGAAGGCCTCACCCGGATCCTGCCGGGCTCAAGGTCCATGTCGTCGAACATCACTATCAGGTGCGAGGCGTCCACGTCCAAGGCGCACATGGCGGCACTCACCGGCCCTCCGGAGAGGTTCATGAAGGAATGCGGCTTTATGACCACGACCTCATCGCCTGCGAACTCGCACCTTGCGGCGACCGCCTTCCACCTGGACCTCACGAAACGGCCCTTAAGCCGCCTGACCATGAGGTCCGCGGCCAAAAAGCCCATGTTGTGCCTGGTGGTCTCGTACGCGCTGCCGGGGTTTCCCAAGCCGGCCACAAGCCATCTTGCCATCAGGCCCTCCTAGTTGAAGAGTATGGACACCGACAGCTCCTCGTAGATCCTGCGTATCGCCTCTGCCATCATCTGGCCCACCGAGATCACCTTGACCTTGTCGCAAGGCGAGTTCAGGTCCCTTGGCACGCTGTTGGTTATCACGACCTGCTGCAGGCAGGACCCGTTTATCCTCTCTATGGCGGGGCCCGAGAGCACGCCGTGCGAGCATGCCGCGTACACTTCCTTGGCGCCGTGCGCCATCAGCGCGTCCGCGGCCTGGCACAAGGTGCCTGCCGTGTCTATGATGTCGTCGACGAGCACGCAGACCTTGCCCTGCACGTCGCCGATTATGTGCATCACCTCGGACACGTTGGGCTTGGGTCGCCTCTTGTCTATGATGGCAAGCGTCGCTCCTATCCTCTCGGCGAGGGCCCTAGCCCTCGAGACGCCCCCGACGTCTGGCGAGACGACCACGCAGTCCGAAAGCCCTATGTCCTTCAGGTAGTCGGCCAGAAGCGGAGCCCCCAGCATATGATCGACCGGGATGTCGAAGAAACCCTGTATCTGTGGCGCGTGCAGGTCCAGCGTCAGGACCCGGTTCACGCCCGCCGTCACGATTAGGTTGGCCAGAAGCTTCGCCGTTATCGGCTCCCTCGACGAGGACTTCCTGTCCTGCCTGGCGTAGCCGTAGTAGGGGATGACGGCCGTGACCGACCGCGCGGACGCGCGCCTTAATGCATCCGCCATGATGAGCAGCTCCATAATGTTGTCATGCACAGGGCTTCCCAACGACTGGATCACGAAGACGTCCGCCCCTCTTACCGTCTCGAATATCTGTACTCTGATCTCGCCGTCCGAGAAGCGCGTGACAGCGCTCTTGACCAGCGGGGTACCGAGTACGTCGGATATCTCCTGCGCCAGTTCAGTATTGGATGTCCCCGTCATGAGCTTGAGCTTCCTGTGGCATGCGACCATCTGAGCGCCCCTCCTAGTTGTCTTTGTCGGCCTTAGCAAGCCTTCTCTTCCTTTCTGCCCAACCTTCCTTGTTCTCCTGCCTCGCCCTCGCCACCGCGAGGGCCCCTTCTGGTACGTCCGCGGTTATCGTGGAGCCGGTCGCGATGTAGGAACCCTTGCCCACCTTGACCGGTGCCACCAGGTTCGTGTTCGAGCCTACGAAAGCGTCGTCTTCTATCGTCGTCCTGTACTTCTTGAACCCGTCGTAGTTGCAGACCACCGTCCCGCACCCTATGTTCACGCCGGAGCCTACGTCCGTGTCCCCGATGTAGGAAAGGTGTGGCACCTTGGAGCCCTCGCCTATCACGGAGTTCTTTATCTCCACGAACGAGCCGGCCTTGGCACCCTGCCTCAGCTCGGTGCCGGGGCGGATGTAGGCATAGGGGCCCACCTTGCACTGCGGGCCTATGTGGCATTCGCGCGCGTATGAATGGCATACGTCCGAATCGTCGTCAACCACGGCCGAAAGCAGCGTGGTATGGGGGCCCAGCTCGCAGCGCCTGCCGACGACCGTCCGGCCCGTCAGTATGGTGTAGGGATGTATAACGGTGTCCTGGCCGACCACCACGTCGAAATCCATGAATGTCGTCTCGGGGGATATCACGGTCACGCCGGATGACATTACCTCATCGAGCTTGCGACCCTTCAGCACAGCCTCGGCAACGGCGAGGTCCTGCCTGCTGTTGATGCCTATCCCCTCGTCGCAGTCCTCCAGCAGCACGGCCTGTATGCCGTGGCCGGCCTCGTAGAGTATCATCAGCGCGTCGGTGAGGTAGTATTCGCCCTGGGCGTTCTTGTTTCCTATGTACTGGAGGGCGTCCTTCAGCTTCGCGGGGTCGAACGCGATTATGCCGGTTGAGACCTCCCTTATCTGCCTTATGTCCTCGCTTGCGTCCTTGAATTCGACTATGGCAGTGAAATCCCCGAACGCGTCGCGCACGATCCTGCCGTAGGCCGCCGGATCGTCCAGCTCCATCGTAAGGACGGTGGCGGCGGCGCCGCCGGCTTCGTGTTCCGCCACCATGCGGCTGATGGTCTCCGGCCGGACCGCCGGCACGTCTCCGGGTATGACGAGGACGGTCCTCCCGTACGTATCGAGAAGGCCCTTCGCCTGCATGACGGCGTGGGCGGTGCCCAGCCTCTCATGCTGCCAGAATATCTCCGATCTGTTGTCGATGTGCTCTGATACGAGCTCCCCCATATGGCCGACGACGGTGGCTATGCGCTCGCAGCCGGCCTTCTGCAGGTTCGATATGACGTGGTCGATGATCGGAAGGCCACAGACCTTGTGGAGAACCTTGGGGGTCTCTGTCTTCATCCGCCTAGACATCCCCGCGGCAAGGATCAGCCCTGCAAATGGCATGCCCTATTCCTCCAGGAGCGGGCTTTCGCCCACGTAATGGCACCCCTTCGTCCTCCGGCCCTTGAATCGGGGCCGCTTTCGTCTTCGGGGCATAAATATTATAGCATGTAAATCGCCCCGGTCATGTGCCGGGCGCCCGATTCGGCCCGTAAGAAAAACATGCGTTAAAGCGCCTATCAGAGGCATTTAAGCGAAAAGCGGATTCTGTATACAATATGCAGTTACTGCGACGGGGCCTCTGGACCCCTTCAGTCGATGTGTATCCTGAATCTGCACCTGTCGTCGCCCGCAAGGACGGATTCGAGTACGTCGCATCCCACAAGGCGGCCGAGCGCCGCCTCCCACGGCTTCTTGTGGAAACCCGCGCTGCAGCGGCAGAATTCTGAAGGCACCGTCCCCTCCTCGGAGAGTATCGATTCCCTTGCCCACGGGCAGTGGCAGTACAGGTACCTCCTCTTCAGGGGGTCCTTCTCCTTGAGCCACATATCGGCCCTGAAAGGTATCTTCGTCACGTAGACGCTGCCGCCTTCCCTCCTGCCGAAGGCCATCTCCGGGTCCGATGTCACGAGTTCCATCACCGCCGGCGTTATCTCCTGCCCGAAGAACAGCCGGCCCTCGTCCATGCAGCTTTTGAGGTCCCCGATGAATTCCGACTTCTTGGCCTCTATGTAACCGTCCACGCCGTTCGAGCCTGCGAGAAGCCCCGCTTCCGATGAGTAGTGCGAATCGTCAAGGTCCCTGAAACTGGACGCGAAGAGTTCGTCGAGACGGTCCTTGTCCAGCCCGGACAGGACCTCCCCGATCACGGTCCTCATGGCCGCGGACCTCGCCTTCAAGTCGGTGCCGGGCGTGACGGGCCCTATCTTTGAGAATATGCGGTCTCTGACACCTTCCCCGGCGATCCTGCCCAGCCTGGCGTACAGGTTGTCCATCGCTTCGACCCCGTCGAGGTATGTGAGCGCTTCCACGTAGACTTCATCGTTCCTCACGAAATAGCCGTACCTCAATATGGCGAGTATGTTATCCACGGAGTCCTCGCCTGACTGTACCAAGGCGTCGATAAGGCTCCTGGCTGCGCGGCTGCCGCATCCGGAGCCCTTGGCGACGTTTCTTGCCGACATCATCGTGTCGAGATGGTCCGCTATGGCAAGCTGCCTTCTGGCCGCTTCGCCGTCCAGGCCTTTCTTCTTCAGGTAATCGAGGAAACCTATCTTGTCCATGAGATCACCCCGTCAGCGGAACAATATGGGAGCCTATATGGATATTATTGCATACCGTTGCATATGGTGCCATATGCCGCCACTTTTATGCGTGATTATGGGAGCCCGCATCCTTACGGCGCCGTATGCCACATCGGTCCAGTACTCGCCGCCTTCGGCGGCGGGATGAATGCTTCCGTCGATGCCTCACGGTGGGCCTCTAGCTAGCACAGATTACCCCGACGGGCCGGTTCGCAGGACTTCGGCCCGCAATCCCGTTTCTTTGCGGTTCGTAACATATGTTACCGCTTTTTCCCTCTCTTATTCCCTACTATATTGGTAAGGATTAATCATGATGAGATTCCATGGGGAGGGAACGGATATGAGCGAGATGATACATAACAGACCGGGCAGTATGGACCCGGCAAGGCAGCACCACCTGAGAAGGCTGATCAAGGACCTTCACCAAGGACGCGATCCGGAGGACGTAAAGAGGGAGTTCGCTGCCCTTTTCGCAAGCGTCAGCTCCGAGGAGATAGCCGCGATGGAAGCTGAGCTCATGGCCGAGGGAATGCCTGTCGAGGAGATACAGAGGTTGTGCGACGTGCATGCAGCCGTCATGGGCACATCAGTGGCTCAAGTACACGGCAAGGACCACCCGGAGAAGGCGCCCGGGCACCCGCTCAACCAGCTGGAAGAGGAGAACCGGGCCCTCGAGGAGCTGGTCGACGCTTCCCTTAAGGAGGCGGCGTCGGCATACAGGTCCGGTGTGTCTAACGAGAACGCCTACAAGCTCCTGGAGGTGCTCAACACCCTTACGGACGTCGATAAACACTACCTTAGGAAGGAGAACCTCATCTTCCCGTTCCTTGAGAAAGCAGGCATCACCGCGCCTCCCAAGGTGATGTGGGGCGTGCACGACGAGATCCGCGTTGACATAAAGAAGGCCAAGGCCCTCATTCCAAGCAAGGGGCCGGAAGCGGCGGACATGGCGGACACCGTGGGCAGGAAGGTCAAGGACATGATATTCAAGGAGCGCAACATACTCTACCCGATGCTGAAGGACGCGCTCACCGAGGACGACTGGGCCAAGGTGGAGAAGGAATCCGATGACGTGGGCTACTGCCTAGTGGCCCCTAAACAAAGATGGATCCCGGCGAGGGCGGTCCTGTACCCCGAAGCGAGCGCGAAGGCCGGGGATGTACAAACGGAGGGTATGAACCTCGGAACGGGGACGCTGACGGCCAAACAGCTGGAGCTGATGCTGAATACGATGCCAGTGGACGTGACCTTCATCGATGCCGACGACACGGTGCGCTACTTCTCGAATTCCAAGGAGCGCATATTCGTGCGCAGCAAGGCGGTCCTGGGAAGGGCCGTGCAGAACTGCCATCCTCCGAAGAGCATGCCCATAGTCCAGAAGATACTTGACGATTTCAGGTCTAAAATGAAGGACCATGAGGATTTCTGGATCAACATGGGTGGCAAGACGGTCTACATAAGATATTTCGCGGTGAGGGACGAGGACGGTAGCTACCTGGGCACGCTGGAAGTATCGCAGGAGATCTCGGGCATAAAGGGCCTGGAGGGCGAAAAGCGCATGATGTCATGACCTTCGAAAGGCCCGGGCGCGTATGAACGTAAAAAAGGAGAGCCGCACTATGGCGGCTCTCTCTTTGCGGGCTTCTACTTTTTCGCCCTTCTCTGTATGTACACTTCGGCCGCCTGGACGATCTTGCCGAATCCCATGGTCATGACCCCGCTTACCAGGAACGCGAGGAAGACGGCGAGTCCTATTACGACCGAGCTGAAGAAGCTCGAGAACCTGGGCATGCTGTAATAGTAGTTATAGCCGTATCCCCTGAACCCCGCCATGTTCACGAAGAAGAGCACTATCCCGAACACCGCGCCCGCGGCCATCTGGATTATACCCATGATGTATATTAAATTGGAGAGCTTGAAGTATTTCCTCGCCCTGCCGATGATCGCCTCGGGCTCCTTTGCCTGTGCCGCCCCCGCGGAGGACACAGCCTCCCCGGCTGCTTCCGGCGCCTTTTCCGTTTTGATCTCCTCCTGCATCTGTTTCCCCTCCAATAAACACCCGTGGATGTGCCTGATTTATTATAAGATAACGAATATACGGGTCCGGGAGTTGCCCGGCCCACGGCCGTACGGTCCCTTGCTCAACGGAATGCGCACGGAACCGGTATTTGCGCGTCCTCGAAAAATACCTGGGGCTGGCAGGTATTTATAATATACAATTGAAGCGGGGCTTCACTTTCGATCCCGACCCTTATTCCTACTGGGGGTGCTGGAATGTCGTACTTTCCCTTGCTTAAGACATTGGCTTTGGCCGGCATAGGCGGTTATGTGGGCTGGCGGTTGAAGATACCGGCTGGTGCGATGGTCGGCTCTATGATCGCCGTGGCAGCCGGTTCGTTGCTGAAGGTGGACCTGGGGCCGTTGCCGCCCTACTCCAAGGCCGTCGTACAGGTCATCCTGGGCGCCATCCTGGGGCTGGGCCTTAAGAACATGGACCTGGACCAGCTGAAATCGCTCCTGCTACCTGCGGGCATAATCATAACCATCCTGATGGTGGCCGGCTTCCTTACGGCCCTCATCCTCAACAGGTTCTTCGGTTTCGATATGATGACGGCGATATTCAGCTCGACTCCCGGCGGCATGACCGAGCTTTCCATGGTGGCCACTGAAATGAGCGCAAATTCCCCCGTGGTGGCGATCCTCCAGCTTATAAGGTTGATGAGCGTAATCGCGCTTGTAGTGCCCATCGCCAAGCTGATTGCCAGGTGACGGCAGGGACCTTGCCGCGTGCTCGCAATCGCCCTTAAATAGGATATGCCGGCGTAAACGCCGGCATATCAAATTCTGGCTGGGGAGGCAGGATTCGAACCTGCGGTACAGGATCCAAAGTCCCGTGCCTTACCGCTTGGCGACTCCCCAACTTTTTCGGAGCATAGAGATTCTACCACAGCGGCAAGGCTTGATAAAGGTTAATGCTAAGCTTCTGTTTGTTCTACCGGGACCTCGTCCACGATCTGGTTGTAGATCTCGATTATCCTGCTCTCGATGATATCCCTGAACTCCTGCTTGATCGGATGGGCCACGTCCCTGAACTGGCCGTCCGGGGACTTCCTCGACGGCATCGCCACGAAAAGCCCATCCTGGCCGTCGATCACCTTGATGTCGCGGACTACGAAGCAATCGTCGAACGTAATGGTCGCTATCGCTTTCATCCTGCTATTGGTTACCACTTTCCTGACCCTTACGTCAGTGATATCCATTAGTGCACCTCCGATGAATTGCTTAGTCGGTGCTTATATATTTCTACCAAATTCCAGATTTAACCTTCCCCTGGAATATATTTGTTATAAGTATTTTCGCAGGTACACGTCTTGTCCCTAATCAAGTACAACTATGGCTTCGATTTCCACCAGGGCATCCTTGGGGAGCCTTGCGACCTGTATCGTCGACCTCGCGGGGGCGGGAGAGGGAAAACGATCCGCGTAGATCTCGTTCATTGTGGCGAAATCGTTCATGTGCTTCAGGAATACCGTGGTCTTCACTATGTCCGCCATTCCCAATCCTTGTGATTCTAGTATACCTTGGATGTTGTCCAAAACCCTAATGGTCTGCTCCCTGACGTTTTCGCCCACCATCTGCCCCGTCTTGGGATCCAGCGGCGTCTGTCCGGAAACGAACATCAGCCCAGGTACTTTGATCGCCTGACTGTAAGGGCCTATGGCTTTCGGGCCCCTGTCAGTCGATACCGCGGTCTTCTTCATTTTTCATTACCTCCGTTCTGAATCGGTCATTTTCTACCAAACAGCATTCTTCCTGGCAAGCTCCAGGTCCGACGGTTTGTCCACGTCCATGGCTATGGAGGCGTACGGCGTCTTTATGCCCCTGCCTTCCAGCTTGAACGATTTCCTTGCGACCTTCTCTATGTCAGCGACAGAAACGAGCCCCAGGAGGAACTTCAATATCATGACAGGCCCTATCCCCAAGGCGATCGCCATGGCCAGCGGGTTCTTCCTCCTGTCGTACATCTGTCTGATTATCTCTTTCTTCGATAGCAGGGCCTCCCTGGATGCCATGAATATGTTGGCCCCGGTCAGGACGCCGTCCTTTAGGTTGATGTAGGTCCTCTTCCCGCCCGGGTAGGATCTCTCGTAATCGTCCTTCATGACGAGGGCGTAGTGCACCTCTGCTTCGTCGGCATCGCACCTTTCTATGACGTCCTTTATCGCCTCGCCGTTTATGAGGGGTATGTCCGCCGAACCTATGAGCACTTTCCTTCCCGATGTCCCGTCCAGGGCGTTCATCAGGCTGTCCAGCAGGTTCTCGCCCGGCCTGACCAATCTCACCCTGTCGCCGAATTCCGCCAGAGCGGTCTCCAGCTCGCCCGGTCCGGAGACTACCACCCTGGACACCCTTCCGCTCTCCAGGAAGGCCTTGACCACGTATGCCGCCATGGGATGCCCGTTTATGTCGATCATTGCCTCCCATTTCTCGGCCGTGCACTCGGACAGCCTCCCCTTGTTCAGACCGCCCGCTAAAAGCACCCCTTCTATCATGTCCGCCATGCTATCACTCTTCTCTTTCCTCGTTAATGGACATGTGCACCTTCTTCATCACTTCTATCAGGCTCGCTTCCGCGCTGTCCATGTGCTCCAGCGCCGCTTCCGCAGCCTCCTGCGGCTTGTGTTCCACGATCGCCTTGACTATCGCCCTGTGCTCTCCGAGTGCCACAGACATGCGGCCCGGATACGACAGGGACATCGACCTGTAACGGTGTATCTGCTCTCTCAGGTTGGAAAGCATCGAAACCAGCCTTGCGTTGCCCGAGGCGCTGAACAGGACGTCGTGGAATGCGATGTCCGCTTTTACCACCGCTTCTATCTCGTGCGACCTGATCTTCTCCTCGAGGTCGGCGAGCTGCCTCTTCAGCTGTTCCAGCTGGACTTGCGTGATGCGCTCCGCTGCCAGCCTCGCCGCGAGGCTCTCCAGCGTCGACCTGATCTCGAAGACGTCCCTGATCTCCTTCGGGGAAAGGCCCGCCACGTATGCTCCCTTCCTCTGCATCATGATCACAAAACCTTCGAGCTCGAGCTTCCTTATTGCCTCCCTTACGGGTGTGCGCGAGACTCCCATCTCGTCCGCCAGCTTGATTTCTACCAGCCTCTCACCCGGGGCCAGGCGCCCCGAGACGATAGCCTCCCTCATGGCCTCGAACACTATCTCCCTAAGGGGCTTATAGTTGTCCATGTTGAGGATAATCCTGCCGTCAGTCATCTTAGCTCACCTCATTCTAGCATTGGAATTTGGCGTCTAGGATCCAGCCTTGTATATGCAGTAAAGATATCCCCCCACGCCCTTCTAAGGGCCCCGAGGGCCTTCCTTGCGCTCTGTTCATCGTTGAAGATACCGAACACCGACGTGCCCGAACCGCTCATCGCGCTCGCCGCGGCGCCCTCTTCAAGCATTACGGCCTTGATTTCCGATATCTCGGGCACCGCGATCACAGCCAGCTCCTCGAAATCATTGTGGACGCACATCAAGGCGCCGTCCTGCCCCTTCTTCGCCAGCTCCCTCAGGAAGGCCCTCGTGCTGGACTCCCTTTCCTGGACCCGATCGGCCATGAAACCGTGCTTTTCGTCCCATGCCCTGTACATCAGCGCCGTCGAAAGCCCCGTCGCCGGCTTGGCCAGCACTACCGGCGCGTCCATGCAAGGGTCCAGGACCGTCAGCTCGTCCCCGGTTCCCGTGGCGAGCGCGATTCCACCGGTCAGCAGGAAGGGCACGTCGGCGCCTATGCCAGACGCCACTTCCGACAGCTCGTGATCCCCAAGAAGCCCCCCGAAGGCCGTGTTCACGAGGTATAGCACCGCCGCGGCGTCAGAGCTTCCGCCGGCGAGGCCGGCCTCGAAGGGGATGTTCTTGAAAAGCTCTATATCGACGCCCCTGCCGTCGCCAGCGCCTTTGCCCCTAATGGCCTTCAAGGCGGCGTCCGCGGCCTTCCATGCCAGGTTCCTGGGGTCTTCCGGAAGCTTGGCCCCCATCACCCTAAGGCTCACGGAAGGGCCGTCGGAGATCCTTACACCCACTTCGTCGGCGAGGCCTATCGTATGCATCACGCTCTCGATGTCGTGATAACCGTCGGGCCTTCTCGCCATTATGTCGAGGGTGAGGTTGATCTTCGCCCTCGCGAGCGCCCTGAGCCATGCCATCTATTAGGACCCCTTCCTTCTGCTTGCGGCCGAAGCTCCCACCGTAAGGACGATGGCGGCGATGGGGTAATAGAACGCCATGTAGTGCTTTCCTAGCCCGCCTCCTCCCGAAAGGTAGGTATACGCGAACACGAGCGCCGCAAGCCCGGCCAGCGATCCGAAGAACACCGCCGTCACCTTCAAGCTCCTACTCCTTAGCATCTTCTACATCAACCCCGCTTTCAGCAGGCCCGGTATCAGAAGCGCGAACTGCTGCAGGAATACCCAGAGCAGCATGAACGCCAGCTGCATCAGAGAATCCAGCCACCAGTCCGACTTCGCCGTCCTCATGAGGGCAAATGCCATGAGCCCCGCGGCCACTGATACTATCGCGTGGAAATCCGGGCCGTATATGCCCGGCAACGACACGAACAGAGGCGTCGCCTGCAGCAGCAGCAGGAACGATATCGTCGCGGCCGCCATCAGCTCGGGCCTCTTCTTAAGCCCCTCGCCGAAGCCCAGGCGCCCGAGCAGCCATAGGAATCCCATCGTTAGCGCGAAGGCCCCGATGTTCAGCATGACGTTCAGCGCGCTCCTAAGGACCGCCATGGCAAGGGTGAAGGCTATGTGCTTCACCGGCGCAGCCTCCTCGATTCCCAGCTTGTACAATATGCTGGGATTCGCCGGATTGAACTCAGACATCAAGTAGGCCTGCCTCGGCCCTTCGCTTGTGAACCTCTCGTATGCGAGCACGGCCTTCTTGTCGACCGAGCCCACGAACGGTTTCATCGAGGCCATGAGGCTGTAGTCCGCCTTTACGGGCCCGTATGAGAATCCGCCCTCGGGCCCGGGCTTTCCGATCCATACGTGCGGGCTTCTCTCGCTGAAGTCGTGCCAAGCAAGTATCATGTCGTCCCCGTCGGCCGCCAGCGAGGGCGCCGTCTGGTTCTCGGGCAAGTCCACGAGCTTTCCGGACCATTTGAGATCGCGGCCCATAAACCTCGCCATCATGATGTCCGATGTCTTCGTGGCAGAAAACGAGAGCTCGTTTATGTCCTGCGGCCAGGCTATGTACAGCCCTCCGCCCGCCCCCGTCGCTATCGCGGGATATGCGCCGGATGCCGTTGTGAAAGAGCCGAGGTCCGAATGGGCCCCGACCGAAAGGTCGGCGGGGTCTATCCAGGATGCCACAAGGTTTGCCTGTTCGAAACCCGATTCAACCCAGACGAGGGCTACCTCGTCCGCATCCTCTAGATGGGCAACCCTCGGGGTAGACATCGCTCTTTCCGCATAAAGGCCCTCGTACGTCACCTTTGTGGAAATCCTTGCGCCTCCTCCTTCAAGGAGCACCTTGCCAGCCATCACGTCCAGGGTCCTGCCCCTCCAGTCGGACCAGGCCAACACGATGGATCCGTCCGCGACCTCGACGGCCGTAAGATCTCTTATCGGGCCCGCGGCGCTTTCCAGCAGCGTATCGGACACCAGTACGCTTCCGTCGCCGGCGAGTCCGGAATACCTTATCGAATACCTCTCCTCGTCCGGCCTTTCCACCCAGAACAGATGGAAGCCTCCCGAGGACGAGGGTATTACCAGGGGTGTGATGTTGTGCGTCCTTTCGCTCGAGACCTCGCGCGACCATGCCTCCGAGGGGCCGTTCCTGCCAAGCAGGAAGGCCTTCGTCGATATCCGTAACCAATCGTATTCCCCGTCCGAGTAAGCGATAACGAAAAGGGCCCCGTTCACGCCCGCGCTGAACGAGCCCGTGAGCCTTGAATACTCGCACAGGAGCTGCTCCCTCGACCAGCCGCCGGGCGGGAAGCCCGGACCTTGTTCAGCGGCGCCGGTCAGGCCGCGGGCCGTTAACAGCACCAGAAGGATGACGGCAAGAACCGCCTTCGCCCTTGCGCCCGCGTTCATACGGTAACACCCCCGCTTTTTTGGAAATTGTCCTTAAGGAAACGGTCCAGGGCGACCTTCGCCCTCGCCCCGCTTGCCGCGACCACGAGCGCCCCAAGGTCGCAGCCCGCCTTTGTGGCGGCCGCGATGTCGCCCGTCGCCAGGTACTTGCATACGAACGCGGCCCCGAATGCGTCCCCGGCCCCGTTGGGATCGACCGCTTCGGTCTTGGGGGGGCGCACGAGCCCTCTTTCGCCCGACCTGGTGGCGAACCGGGCCCCTTCGGGACCGAGCTTGACCACAACCGTAGGGAAGCTTTCCAGCAGGCTGTCGGATATCTCTTCGATATTCTCGCAAGAGGACAGGAGCCTGGCCTCGTCAAGGTTGGGAAGGATCACATCGGCGCCCTCTACGGCCTCCATGAAATGCGAGACCCCGAGTGAGCTTATCAGATGGCAGGAGCCCGGGTCGACGGATACGGGGATACGGCGCTCTTTCGCGGCCTTTATGCATTCCACGACGGCCTTGCGCGGCCCTTCCTCTATCACCGTATAGCCCGATACATGGATCCACGACGCGGACGATATCTCCATCATAGGCAGGTCCTTTACCGAAAAGCGTGCGTTGGCCTTCCTGTCGCATATCATCTCCCTGCCGAGCCCGCCGCGGCGCCTTACCGCAACGGTGCCCGTCGGATGGGACGGATCCCTTGCGACCAGGGGCAGCACGCCCTCGGAGATGAAGTCCTGTACGGCGGCGTCGCCGACGAAGTCCCTGCCCACCCTGCCGACTATGGCGGACGGCATGCCAAGCCTTCTCACCCATACGGCGAAGTTGGCCGCCGATCCGCCCCAGGCCAGGTTGGTCCTGCCGACTGTATCGGTGTCCTCGTTCAGCGAGCCGGGCTCATCCATGTAGATGTCGAGCATTATGTCGCCCACTGATATAATCATATCCAGCCCCCGTAACGACTTGGCTTAAATCCAAACAATCAAGCGTATAATTGTTTTGTGTATACATAATACCATTTATTGTATTGTTGAGCAATCAGAACAGGAGGAAAGCATGGAAATTGTGCTGTGGCTGAGGTCGTTCTCCTCGGCGGCCCTTGACGGGCTGCTTGGCTACGTGACCGAGCTGGGCTCCACGATGTTCTACCTCGTGGCGGTCCCGATAGTCTACTGGTGCATGGACAGAAGGTCCGGCTATGTCGTGGGGCTGACCGTGCTGTCCGGGGGCATCTGCACAGACCTTGCGAAGGCTGTAATAAACGCGCCGAGGCCCTTCGAAGTGGACCAGGGCGTAAAGCCGAGCCTGCATTTCCTCAAGACTGCGACCGGCTCGGGCATGCCCTCGGGGCACGCCTTCAATTCCATGGCCTTCTGGACGGCGGCGTCAATGAGGCTGAAAAAGGCGTGGTTTTGTCGTCTGTCCGCAGTCCTGATCCTCCTGATCGGCTTTACGAGAGTGTACGCCGGTGTGCATTTCCCGGCCCAGGTCCTGTGGGGCTGGGCGGGAGGTATCGTTACGGCCGTTATCGTAGCGACGGTGACGGGCCTTTGGCAAAGGAGGGTGAAGGGAGGCCTGGAAGGCCTTGCGCTCATCATTGCTGCGGCAGTGGCGCTTCTTTATACCTTCGTGCCGGCCCTGTCCTCCACGGGCGCGGACGACTATGTCGGCCTGGTCGGAATAGCGGGGGGCATGTCGCTCGGGTATTACCTACACGCGAAATTCGTGAAGTCGTCGGCCAAGGGCCCGATTTTGTGCCAGCTGGCAAAACTCGTGATAGGCTTTGCCGGATTCCTCGGCCTCAGATACCTTGCCGATCTGGGCTCGGAGGCATACCCGGCCCTGTGCCTTCCCTTTTATTTCCTCCTCGGCGCATGGCCCACCTTCGTTTCCACCGCGTTGTTCAAAGCGCTGAGGCTAGAAAGACAATGATGATGACGGTGCGGCCGGCATCCTATGCTGCCGGCCGCACGACCGCCTATAGGATATCCAATTGTCCTTTCACCAGCTAAGCGGGACGGGCTCATCCTCGGGGTCGTACGTTCCGTTACCCAGCTGGCCGTCGCCGTTCTCCCCCCATCCCCACATGCTCCCGTCGCTTTCGAAGGCGAACGTGAAATCGTATCCGCCGTATACGTTAACGATGCCAGCAAGGCCTACGACCTGTTCCGGGTCCAGCACCTTGCCGCTCGTGCTGCCGGTACCCAGATAGCCGTTGTTGTTGTCCCCCCATGCCCATACTGTGCCGTCTGTTTTGACCACGAAAGTCGAGTCGCCCTTGGCGACGAAATCGACCGCGTTATCGAAGCCGGTGACGTGCTTGGGTGTCGCGCATTCCGTCGTGCTGCCGTCGCCCAGCTGCCCCTGCCAGTTGTAGCCCCATGTATACAGCTCGCCGGAGACTTTCTGGACCAGCGTGTGGAAATCACCAGCGGAGACTTTCTCCACGTCCGCGATGAGCACGCTCACCGGCGTTGACGTGTACGTCGCGGTGTACCCGGCGCCGAGCTCGCCGTAGTAGTTGGTCCCCCAGGCCACCATGCCCCCTCCGCTCATGAGCACCAATGAATGGGAGTCCCCTGCGAATACCGCCACGGGTATGGCCGGCAGGAACGCGTCAAGGTTCACTGCCCCGGGGAGGTTGGCCGGGTGCTCCTCGCTTACGGTCCGGCCCAGCTGCCCGTATCCGTTGTATCCCCAGGTATATACCACATGATTATCCGTCAGGGCTATGGTGTGGTCCCCGCCGCAGGCAACGTCCGCCCATTCCACATCGGGTACGGCCGTAACCTTCGCGGGTACCGGGACATCGGCAGGCTCGCCGCCGTCACCGAGCTGTCCGCTGTCGTCGCACCCCCACGTATACAAGTCCCCGCCGCCGATGGCGGCCGAGTGGGCATCACCGCATGCGATGTCGGTGACACCCGAGATATCCTGCACTTCCACCGGTGTCCAGCTGTCCTCGAAGGAGTTGATGCCAAGCTGCCCGCTCCCGTTCTCGCCGGCCGCAAGGACATGTCCGTCGTCCTTTATCGCGAGGGTATGCTGCTCACCCCCGCACATAGACACTATCGAGGCGACCGATGCGTTAATCGTCCCTATGAAGTCGACGGCCGAAGACGGGCCGGTCACTGTCCTTTCGGGCGGGGCGTAGGTATAGCCCTCCTTGGAGGCCACTATCTTCTTCGTGCCCGTCAGGCCGGTCAGGGAGTAGGCTCCCGAAGTATCCGAGAGCGTGGACTTCGCCGTCCCCAGAGCCGATACACTGACACCGTCGATCCCCTCGCCTGTGATCTTGCCGGAGATGGAATATGCGCTGTTCGAACAGCCGGACGACAGCGCCGATATCGCAACGCAAAGAAGAACCGCCATTACGTATGCGCGTGATAGCCGTTTCGACATGACCGTATCCCCTTTCGTCAGCCCGGTGGGTGTAAGGAATCCTATGGATCCGGGATTGCTCAGATATTCTTCGGCATTATACATATTCCTGCTTGTGAATATTGTATCGATGCATATAAAAGGCATGGCAGGGGTTATCCCGTGCCATGCCGTCATCCCGGTATTCCCTATTCGTTCAGTTGCTGTGGAGCACCTTGCTAAGGAAGAGCTTCGTCCTTGCGTTCTCCGGCGCCGTGAATAGCCTCTCCGGCTCACCCCGCTCGACGATGAGGCCCTCGTCCATGAACGAGACCATGTCACCGACCTCCCTTGCGAAGCCCATCTCGTGCGTCACGACGACCATCGTCATGCCCTCGAAGGCCACCGCCTTCATTACGTCGAGCACCTCGCCTATCATCTCCGGGTCCAGGGCCGAAGTCGGCTCGTCGAAGAGCAGCACCTTCGGTTTCATTGCCAGGGCCCTGGCAATGGCGACCCTTTGCTGTTGGCCTCCGGAAAGCTGAGCCGGATAGTCGTTGGCCTTCTCGGGGATGCCGACCTTCTTGAGCAGCTCCATGGCCGTCTGGGTGGCCTCGTCCCTGCTCAGCCCGCGCACCTTCATCGGTGCCAGGGTAATGTTGTCGATGACTTTTATGTGGGGGAACAGGTTGAAGCTCTGGAACACCATGCCCATCTCTTTGCGGACTTCGTTGATGTTCACGCTCTTGTCGTTGATCTTCCTGCCCTCGAACATGACATCCCCCTCGGTCGGCACCTCGAGGAGGTTCATGCATCTAAGCAGCGTGCTCTTGCCTGAGCCGGACGGGCCGATGAGTACCATGACCTGGCCCTTCTTTATGTCTATGTCCACCCCTTTGAGCGCTTCCGTCCTCTTGAACGTCTTATGGAGGCCCCTGACTTCGATAATGTTATCTTTCATCGGTCGCGAACCTCCTTTCGCTCCACTTGACGAAGAGCGATATGCAGTACGTCATCACCAGGTACATAAGCGTGATGACGATGTAGATCTCGAACGGCTTGAAGGTCCTGGTCACCGCCAGTTGGCCCTTCCTCAGCAGCTCCTCCATTGATATCACGGCCACGAGGGAAGAATCCTTCAGCATCGCGATGAACTCGTTTCCGAGCATGGGGATGATGCGCCTGAATGCCTGCGGGAAGATTATGTGCAGCATGGTCAGCTTCCTGTTCATCCCGAGGGAGAACGAGGCCTCGTGCTGTCCCCTGTCCACGGAGTTGATGCCGCCCCTGACGATCTCGCCCACGTACGCGCCGGAATTGATGCTAAGCGCCATGATCGCCGCAAGCGTTGACGGCACCGCGGCCCCCAGCAACGCCGGGATGCCGAAGTATATCAGGAATATCTGAACCAGCAGCGGTGTCCCCCTTATCACGTTGATGTAGATCTTGGCGATCGCCGCGAGCAGCTTGTTGACCCCGGAGGCCATGATGCCCATGAAGGAGCCGATTATGAAGCCTATGCCGACGGCCGCAGCCGTAAGCCAGAGCGTCACGCCGGCCCCTTCCAGCAGGCTCGGCATTATCCTCGGAATGAATGAAAAATCCAGCATTTTACCCTCCACCGCAGAGAGCGGATGTGATTGACTCTAATAATAATACATGGTGGCTATTAATGCACTGCACATAATGAACCGCCGGCCCCGACCCGGGGACCGGCGGTCCGACGGCTGCTATCGTCCCTGCTATTTAACGAACCACTTCGCGAAGATCTTGTCGTAGGTCCCGTCGGCCTTGATCTTCTTCAGCCCCGAGTTCAAATCGGCCAACAGCTGGGCGTTCTTCTTGGTCACGGCGAAACCGTAGTCCTCGTTGGTGCAAGGCGCGCCGAACTGTATGTTCGTGAATTGTTTTGCATAGGCCTGCGCGACTGCCTCATCGATCACCATGGCGTCGACGTTGCCGTTGAAGAGCTCCTGCAGAGCCAGCGGCACAAGGTCGAACCTCTTGACCGTCACGTTCTTCACTTCCTCGCTGACCACTATGTCGCCCGTGGTGCCTATCTGCACGGAGACCTTCTTGCCCTCGAGGTCGGACAGCTTGTTGAGGACCTTGGCCTTCTTCATTGTTATGATCACCTGGCTGGCCTCGAAATAGGAGTCGGAGAAGTTCACCGACTGCTTGCGCTCGTCAGTGATGGTCATACCGGAAGCGATCACGTCATAGTTGCCGGCGATGAGCCCGGGGATGATCCCGTCCCATGCCACTGCGGTGAACTGGACGTCGTATCCGACGGCGGCCGCGACGGCCTTGATGATGTCCATGTCGAAGCCTATGATCTCGCCTTTATCGTTGGTGGATTCGAACGGTGGGAACGCGGGGTCCGTGCCGACCTTGAGTACCTTGGCGCCCATCGCACCTCCTGATATGAGAGCGAAAGTCATGATGATGATTGCAAGGACGAGAGCCTTCTTCATTGGTTGCGCCTCCGATTCAATAATATTCAGTAAAAGTAGTTTGATTATACATACGGAGGTCGCCTTCGTCAACTATATTTACAAAATATCTTCAGATTCGTGAATATTGTTTGTATATACCCTCCTCGACGGCCGGACGGGGGCGGAATCCGCAAGACGGCGGGAACGTGTATCGTCCCGCCGTCTCCTAGATGTCCGTCCGAGAGCGTCCTCAGAAGACATTCTACATGCCCCGGACTTGGCTCATCAGCCCATGAGTATCGACGCCAGACCGCAGATCTTGCTCTCCTCGATCTCCTCGGCCCTTTCGGTGCCCGCTAGTCCTGCGATCGACAACGCCTTGGCAATCTCTTCCTGCCCTAGGCCCAGGGGGCTGCTCAGAAGGGCGTTCTTGATGTTTTTCCTCCGTGCCATGAACGCGGCGTCGGTGAACTTCATCAGCTTGTCGTAGGGTATCGTGGCCTTCGGCTCGGTCCTTCGTATGATGACGACCGCCGATCTGACGCTCGGCACCGGCTCGAAGGCCGACGGCGGCACCTCGAAGAGTATCTCGGCATCGTGGCTTGCCCATCTCGCCACGGCAAGGGGGCCGTATCCGTCTGTCCCGGGCGCCGCGCACACCTTGAAGGCGACTTCCAGCTGCAGCATGAAGACCATCCTCTTGAAGGCCGCCTCCTGGAACGCTTTCCTAAGCATCGGCGTCGACATGTAATAGGGGAGATTCGCCACTAGCACGGCGCCTTCGCCCGAACCGCCGACGATGCCCCTGAAGTCGGCGCGCAACGCGTCGTCTTCCATCACGTCGACGTTGCCCATAGGCTCGGTGGCCTTCCTTATCCCCCTCGCTAGGGCCTCGTCCATCTCTATCGCGGTGAGGCGCTCGACCCGGCGGGCCAGCATGAAGGTTATGGCCCCTTTACCGGGGCCAATCTCGACCGCTATCTTAGGGGCCAATGCCGTGGCCGCGTTGACTACGGCATTGGCCACCCCCATATCCTTCAGGAAATTCTGGCCCAGCCTCGTTCCGTGGCTCCAGGCCGTGCGATGGTTCTTGTACATGGGACACCTTCCTGACCGGCTACTGCTTCGGGTTCTCCAAGATGTATATGCGCACCCTCCTGCGCCCGAAGTTCAGGGCCTCCCTCACCGTGTTGAAACACACGTCTATCCGATTGCCTTTGATCGCGCTGCCGACATCTCCCGCTATGGCGTAGCCGTAGCCTTCGACGTAGACCTTGGTCCTCATCGGAATCACCCTCGGGTCGACCGCAATGATCCCTGGCCCCGCCTTAAGGCCGATGGCGGTGAAGCCGTCCGCGTACTTGCCGCAGGATACCTCGCTGGGCTCGTACGCCGTCGCCGTGACTATAAACGACTTCCTATAGTAGTACGTACCGGACTTCGTGACAAGTTTCTTCAGCGGAGGAAGCGTGCCATAGTGCACCACCTCGGTGATGGGCTCCCTTATGACCCTTTCGGCCACCTTGTACTGGGATACCAGCTTGGTCCCTATCCGCGTCTCAACGACCGTCTTCGTTATCAGGCCCCTGCGGCCCGCCACGACCACCTTGCTCTTGCCTTTCTCCATCGTGTAGTCGGCGACCTTCTTGACCGTATAGTTCGTCTTGACGTTGTAGGTCATGAAGTCCGCCCTGAGGGCGGCGCCTTCGTGATACCGCTTTATTGTGAACCCGGGCATGTACTTGCCGGTCGAGCCCGTGTATAGGTAGCCCATCCTGTTCGAATAGAGCCACTCGACGTCCATCGAGACACCGAGGTCCGTGGCCAGCAAAGTCGGCTTCTCCGAAGGGTAATCGGCCCCGCCGCTACCCATGACCACGAATGAGACTATCCCCAATGTCATGGCCAACATGACGGCAAACGTCCTGTTCGCCCTGCTTATATGCATGATTGCCTCCTTAGGCGGCTTTTTATACGAATAGATTATGCCAACTTCATCTTCGATGTCAAATTTGCGGTTTCTTTCACGTGGAGGCGAGTACGGCCTTAATCAAGGCCAATAGCGCCGCGCAAGATGGTAATATTAGATTATCAAGGGTTTATGCCCTAGTGTTGGGAGGCTGGTTTCGATGGGTCACGACAGGGAGAGGGAGATCCTTCTCGAACTGGTCAGGGTTACCGAGACCGCGGCTCTTAAGGCAGCACGTTTCATGGGCACCGGGGACAAGAACGCGGTGGACGCGGCCGGCGTGGACGGTATGAGGGGCATGCTGGACCTCGTCAGGATCAACGGGACGATAATAATCGGAGAGGGCGAAAAGGACAAGGCACCCATGCTCTACAACGGCGAGAAGGTGGGCTTGGGCGGGGACGCCGTGGAGGTGGACATCGCCGTGGACCCGATCGAGGGCACGAGCCTCGTCGCGAACGGGATGCCGGGGGCGATATCGGTGATGGTTGCGGCCGACAAGGGCACGCTGATGCCGTTTCCCACATTCTACGCACACAAGATCGCGGTCGGGCCGGAGGCGAAGGAGGGCGTCAGCCTGGATGAGCCGGTAAGGGTGAACCTCCACGTGGTGGCCGCCAATCTAGGCAAGAAGGTGCGAGACCTTACCGTGGTGGTCCTCAACAGGCCGAGGCACGAGGCCCTCATAAGGGAGATCCGCGAATGCGGCGCGAGGATAAAGCTCATACAAGACGGGGATGTCGCGGCGGCGATCGCCACGGCGCTGCCTGACACGGGGGTCGACATGCTCATGGGCATCGGGGGCGCACCGGAGGCCGTGATAACGGCGGCGGCGATGAAATGCCTCGGAGGGGAGATCCTAACCAAGCTCTACGCGCCGGACAAGGACCAACAGGAAAGGGCGGCGAACGCGGGATTCAAGGACCTTGACGAAACTTTCTGCGCGGACGACCTCGCCAAGGGAGACGGCATCGTATTCTCCGCGACCGGTGTGACTGACGGGGAGATGCTAAGGGGAGTAAGGTTCGAGGGCGACAAGTGCGTGACCGAATCTATCGCGATGAGATACCGCACAGGAACCATCAGGAGGATAATCACGACCCACGACCTCAGCAGGAAGACCATTAGGGGAAGCTCGGGACAGGAGCTCAGGGTCTAGGCCGTAGGCGACTGAAGATATTCCGAAGGGCGCGGCATCGAGAAAGCCGCGCCCTTCTTTTGTGCTCTAGTGCTTGTACATGAAAGCCTGTATTGTTTTCAAGCTGGTTCGATGCCGAAGAGCCTCACGGCATTGTCGTATGTCCTGGAGGCGACCTCCTCCGCGGTAATTCCTTTTATCTCGGCGATCTTCTCGACGATGTACTTCGTATACGCCGGCTCGTTCCTCTTGCCCCTGTATGGCATCGGAGCGAGGTACGGGCCGTCCGTCTCCACCATCAGGCCGGACAGCGGCACCTTTTCCGCGACTTCCCTCGCCTTCTTGGCGTTGTTGAACGTAACCGGGCCGGCAAGAGATATCATGCAGCCGAGCTTTACGTAATCCATCGCCATCTCCGCGCTCCCGGAATAGCAGTGCATCACTATGCCGGGCACCTTGTCCCTGTTTGCCTTGACTATCTGATACGTCTCGCTTGCGGCGTCCCTGCTGTGCACTATCACGGGAAGCCCGAGCCCGCCGGCCAGCTCCAGCTGCCAGACGAAAGCGTCGTGCTGGGCCTGTTTTGGAGATTCCATCCAGTAGTAGTCGAGGCCTATCTCGCCTATCGCCGCTACCTTGGGCAACCGGACGAGTTCCTTCAGGCCTTCCAGGCTCGCGGTGTTGTGCTCCGTACCTTTCTGCGGATGTATACCCACCGCGGCCCATACCCCATCGTAAAGGCCGGCAAGCCGCGCCGCCCTCCAGCTGGATCCGATGTCGTACCCGGGATTCAGTATCCTGTCCACGCCCCATTGCCCCGCGCGCAGAAGGCACTCGGCCCTGTCCGGTTCGTATGCCTCGTCGTCAAGATGGCAATGCGAGTCGAAGATCCTCATATCATTTCGCCCTGGAGCCGCTGGGAAGAGGCTTGTCTACGGTCAGCACAGCCAGTTGCTCATGGCCGGGCGTCGATGCCGCAAGCAGCATGCCCTCCGAGATATTTCCCCTCAGCTTCGCGGGCTGCAGGTTGGCGACTATCACTATGTGCTTGCCGACGAGCTCCGCCGGCTCGTAGAACTTGGCAATGCCCGCCACTATCTGCCTCTGCTTGCCGCCGACGCTTACGGTCAGCTTGAGTAGCTTGTCGGCCCCTTCTATGCGCTCGGCCTCCAGCACCTCGGCTGTCCTCAGCTCTATCTTGGCGAAATCGTCTATCGTGATGAGGGGCATAGGTTCGTCTACGGCAGGAGCCTTGGCGGGCTCCTTCTTCGACTCCTTGGCCTTCGCCGCGGCCTCCTTCGACTTTGACGCTTCCTTGTCGGCCTTCTCGACCGCGTCGCGCTCCAGTACCGCCTTTACGTCTATCCTCGGATATACGGGCTCCGCGCGCCTTACTTCAGTACCTGGGACCAGGCCGCCCCACTTGGCGGCCGCAAGGCCGGCCTCTGCGGGCGTTCCTTCGAGGCCCAGCTGGCGCCATATCTCGGGCGCTCCTTTCGTAAGAACCGGCGAAAGCAGTATCGCGGCCACCCTGCAGGTCTCGGCCACGTTGTAGAGCACGGTGCCCAGCCTTTCCTTCCCGGCGTCGTCCTTGGCGAGGCTCCAGGGGGCGGCCTCGTCGATGTACTTGTTCGCCCTTCCTACCAGCCTGAGGACTTCACCGAAAGCGCTCTGGAAGTCCAGCCTGTCCATAGCCTTCACGTAGTTGGCTAGCACTTCCGTGGCCAGCGGCTCGAACTCGCGGTCCATGTCGTCGAAAGATCCCGGCAGGGGCACGAGGCCCTCGCAGAACTTGCCGATCATGGCCGTAGCCCTGCTCAGCAGGTTTCCGAGGTCGTTCGCCAGCTCTGCGTTGGTCCTGTGAAGGAAGTTGAGCCTGGAGAAATCGCCGTCCTGGCCGAAGGATATCTCCCTCAGGACAAAATACCTAATCTGGTCGGACCCGAATTCGTCGATGTACTTGCCCGGGTCAATCATGTTGCCCTTTGACTTGGATATCTTCTCCCCTTCGGCAGTCCACCATCCGTGTCCGAACACGGATCCCGGAAGGTCTATGCCCAACGACATCAGAAGCGCGGGCCATATGACCGAGTGGAACCTCACTATCTCCTTGCCGACCACGTGAAAGTCGGCCGGCCAGTACCTCCTGTACAGCTCGTCGTCCTCCTCGGGGAAGCCGAGCTTGGTTATGTAGTTGGAAAGGGCGTCTATCCATACGTAGACGACATGCTTCCCGTCGAAGTCTACAGGCACGCCCCATTTGAACGTCGTGCGCGACACGCAGAGGTCCTCAAGCCCCGACTTGATGAACGCCACCATCTCGTTCTTGCGGCTCGCCGGCTGGATGAAGTTCGGCTTGTCCTCGTAGAGCTTCAGGAGCCTGTCGGCGTACTTGGACAGCTTGAAGAAATAGGCCTCCTCCTCGGTCCACTCGACCTTCCTTCCGCAGTCCGGGCAGTTGCCGTCCACGAGCTGCCCCTCGGGCCAGAATGACTCGCAGGGCGTGCAGTACCAGCCCTCATACTTGTCCTTGTATATGTCTCCGTTGTCGTAGATGCGCTTGAATATCTTCTGCACCCTGCGGACATGGTAGTCGTCCGTGGTCCTCACGAACCCGTCGTTGCTTATGTCGAGCCGTTCCCAGAGCCTTCTGAAGGCCCCGGCTATCTCGTCGCAGTACGCTTTCGGCGCCACGCCCTTCGACTCTGCCATCCGCTCTATCTTCTGCCCGTGCTCGTCGGTGCCGGTGAGAAAATATACATCGAAACCTGCCAATCTCTTGTACCTCGCCATTACGTCGCAGGCGATCGTCGTATAGGAATGGCCGATGTGCGGCAGGTCGTTCACATAGTATATGGGTGTCGTTATGTAGAAAGCCTTGTTCTCCATTTTTTACCTCCAGATGCTTGGCGCACGGCCATTGGGCTATAATACTTGTTCTAGTATATATGATGTATGATAGTATCTATATGTTAGTTGTCGCAATTATGCATTGTCAAATTGGTTAAAGTAGAGCGTGTCGGTGGCTGCTGCAAGGGAATTTGAAAATATTCACGATTTTCACTAGGGTATTTTCCAAATATTTGATTGTCTTTAACCAATTGTGTATTAATATATTGATTAACAATTTCTATTTTTAGATGTTTCTTATCATACAATCGGAGGTGACAGCATGTCCAAGAGTAAGGCGGCCGTTGGTGTGGCTTTGCTCTGCATCTTGTTGGTCTCTTCGCTGTCGCCGGTAGCCACGGCCACCGTAAAGGCGACGTCGCCGCTGACACTGGCCAAGTTGACGAAGACTGGCGACAAGGTGGAGCTGATCAATAACTCGGGTTTTACTTTAGGCCTGCCCAACGAATATGACCTGACGGTCTATGAGGCAAAGGATTCCAACGGGCTCAGGAAGCTATATATTTCTTCAAGCCAGGGTCCCCTGGTCGAGATATCGGCATCGGTGCTCGATTCGTTGACTTTCGGGCCCATAGACGGGATATCGGCGCTATTCTTCAAGGAAGACCCTTCATCCGCTGAGGATGTAGCCCAAGTCCGGGTGGCCGGCCTCGTGGGGCTGAATTTCAAGCTGACGGGAAAGGCCACTGCTACATCAGGTTCCAAGTCGGTGAAATTGTTCACGCTGCTCACCGACTACGAACGGGCGATAATCATAATTGCGTATGCGCAAGAATCCAGCCTTACGCATGCACGGGAACTAGTCGATAAGCTCATCGCATCAATGCAACTGGACAGTAGCTGGAAGAGTATATCCGTATAAATCAGCTTGACTTGGCAACTAAGTGACGGAGGTGTTTACTGTGAAATCTACTGGCATCGTTAGGAAAGTGGATGAATTAGGCCGTGTAGTGATTCCGATCGAACTAAGGCGGACGATGAACATCCACGAGAAGGATGCGCTGGAGATCTTCGTGGACGGAGAGCGGATTATCCTGAAGAAGTACGAACCCGCTTGCATATTCTGCGGCAATGCCGACAATATGCGAAACATCATGGGTAAGAACATCTGCACGGATTGCCTCAGCTCGATAAAGTCGGCGAAGTAGGATGGCGGTCCAGCGAAGACTTTAGAACCTCCCCCTTTTTTACGGGGGAGGTTCTTACTCTCCGAAATAGATATCGTTGGTCTCCTCGGAGTACTTGCCGTCCTCCCCGTAGATCAAAAGGGACGGGCCTATCTTGAGGCCGGCAGAAGCTCCCTTGACCGACGTCACCAGGACGAGCACCGGAGGTTCCGATGCCCTGGTGTGGACCATACGCATGTTCTTAGGCTCAAGCCCCCACGACCTCAAGGAGCAAATTATGTCGGCCAGCCTGTCGGGCCTGTGCACCAGGGCAAACCTTCCTGCGGGTACGAGCAGCTCCGAAGCGGCTTTTGCCACGTCGTCGAACGTGCAGCCGATCTCATGCCTTGCCAGCGCCCTCGCGCCGCTGTCCCCTTCAAGACCCCCTCCGTGCTTTATATACGGCGGATTGGAGATCGCCAGGGTGAAGGATGCTTTGCCCAGAAGCGCGGCGGCGTCCTTAAGGTCCCCGCCCAGGATCCTGATATGTCCTTCCAGGCCGTTGAGCTTGACGCTCCTCGACGCCATGTCGGCGGTCGGCGGGTCGAGCTCTATTCCCGTGATGGACCTCGGATGCCACTTGGCCCAGACAAGAAGCGTGAGTATCCCGGTGCCGGTCCCAAGGTCCACGACCCTGTCGGATCTCTTTGCCCTGCAATATGAGGATAGCAGCACCGCGTCCGTGGAGAACCTGTTCCCCTTCGGATCCTGGATGATCCTCAGACCGGACCTTTGGAGGTCGTCTATACGTTCACTCCCCCTGAGCAGGCCCGTCGTTTCCTCTGTTTTCCGAGGGCTTCCTGTGTCCACGCCTTCTTCTCCTGTTCTTGTTGTGAGCGCCCGTCTTGTTTTCCGCCGGTTCGGAGTGCTGGCCGGGCGTTGCCTGCGGATGCTGCTGGGACTGCCCTGCGGCTCCCGGACCGGCCTGGCCGGTTCCCGTCGGCGCCGCCTTCTTCTCTCTGGCCTCGTACTCCTGCCAATTCGGGTTCTTCTTGCGGAAAGGCCGGCGCGCATCATCGCGGCGCTGCTCTTCGGGATGCTCCTTCTGGACGGCCGCCCTGCCGGGTTCGTTGTGGCCCCTTGCCGTTTCCGCGGCCGTTCCGTAAGGCTCGTGTCCCTTTTTCCGCCTGTCATGCCTTCCGTGATGCCTGCTCGCGTCTTGACCGCGCTCGGCCGGCGGCTTCTTCTCGTCGTGTGCGCCGGCGCGCACGGGCGGGAAGCCCTCCTTCTCCTTGCCGGGGAAAGCATGCCTTTCCTCCGCGTCCTTTACTTTCACGGACGAGAAAGCCTCTTCCCCGGAAGGTTCGGCAGACGGCGCATGTCCCGCCAGAGCCGGTCCAGCTTCTGCTTCAGGCCTCGCAAAGCCCTTCATCGCTTCGTCAGGAACCTTTTCCTCCTGTACGGGTCCCTTTGCGCTTTCGGGCTCAGCAGCTTCTACATCCTCTTCGGTCATGTCGTGAAGGAACGCTCCGCATTTCATGCATTTCTCGGGCTTCCCTTCGGCGGCAGCCTCCCTCATGAGGTAGGATACTTCCTGCTCGGAGCCCTCTCCCGCGGCAGGCGCCCCCTCGTACATGCCGGATTCGAATTTCAGGCAGCACATGAGCCTTCCGCATATCCCCGATATCTTCGCGGGATTCAACGAAAGGTTCTGTTCCTTCGCCATCTTTATCGAGACCGGGTCGAAATCCCCCAGCCATGTCGTGCAGCACATCGGCAGTCCGCACGGGCCGAGGCCGCCGACCAGCTTTGCCTCATCCCTTACGCCTATCTGCCTGAGTTCTATCCTCATCTTGAAGACCGAGGCAAGGTCCTTTACGAGTTCCCTGAAGTCGACCCTTCCCTCTGCGGTGAAATAGAATATGACCTTGCTGTTGTCGAAGGTGTACTCCGCGCCGACGAGCTTCATAGGCAGCTCGTGGGCCCTGATCTTCTCATGGCATATCTCGAGCGCCTTCGGCTCCCTCGCGGCGTTGTCCTCAGAATGTCTGATGTCATCCGCAGACGCCGCCCTGATCACTTTCTTTAGTGGCTGTACGACGGCGTCGTCTGCGACCATCTTCGAGGCTATGACGACGTCTCCCATCTCTATGCCGCGCACGGTCTCGACTATCGCCTTCTGACCCAGTCGCAGCTCAAGCTCCCCCGGATCGAAGTAATAGACTTTGCCAGCCCTTTTAAACCTAATCCCGGTTATCCTTACCAAATCATGGCACCCTTTCAAATAGAATCGCCCGACGCCAAGAACATGGCCTCGTCGAGCGCGAGCCTGAAATTCGCGTTCGCCGCTACGGCGGTTGAGAGGTCGAAGGCCCTCGTCGCCCTCCTGAGCCATTCAGCGGCTTCCATCCTGCCGGAAGCCGCTGAAAGGTCGGCCACACGGTCCACGTTCATTATCGCATCGATCGGCATCCCGGCCTTCAAGTACGCGAGGTCCTTCAGGAATGCCGCTATGAATTCAATTATACCCCCTCCGGAGGCCAGGCGCCCCGCCTCTCCGTCAGGGTCGGCCGGCTCCGATCCTTCCAGGCCCTCTTCCATGGCCGCCGCCCCGAGAAGCTGCAGCGTGTCGGCGCCCCTTTGCGCGGCGAACAGGCCACCTTCAAGGGCCGTATCCACCAATATGCCGAGCATTCCCTCCCTAAGCGGCCAATAGCAAGGATCATCCGCGATCGCAAGGGCCCGGCCGGGCAGGAAATCGGCGGCCCTGCCTATCATGGCGGCCTTCTCCCCGTCGATGCCCCTTTCGGAGGAAAGCCAACCGGTAAGCTCGTCCTGGTCGGGCCTTAGCATCTTAACTTGCCTGCAGCGCGAGACCACCGTCGGCAGGAGGTCGTCCGGGGAATCTGCCGTCAGTACCACCACCGAATCTCCCGGCGGCTCCTCCAGTACTTTCAGCAGGGAGTTGAGCATCCTCTCCTCCATCGTGTGCACGTCCTCGAGTACCCAGAACTTCCTCTTGGCCTCGTTGGGTTTCAGGTATATGTCCTCAATCATCTCCCTGACATCCTCTATCTTGATGGATGCCTTGGAGGATCTTATCTCGGTACCCCTTTCGCGCCTGACTGCGCGCGTGGGCCTTTTTACGTTATAGTCCACGAGGACGTTGTCGATCATCTTTGAGCAGCTGGGGCACGTGCCGCAATAGCCCAGGGGGCCCTTTCGCTCCCCTGTGCAGTTGACCGCGGTGGCGAACCTCTCGGCCAGCTCGGATTTCCCGATGCCCCTTGGACCCCAGATGAGGTATGAGTGGGAGATTTCCCCGCGAGCTATGTCGCCTTCAAGAAGGCCCGGCGCCTTTCCTTCAAAGAGGTATCCTTCCGACTTCACTTCGTAACGCCCCTTGAGGAAAGGAATCCCATGACTATGTCGCTGACTTTCGAATGGACAGTGGCGACGTCGCCGGATTTGGCGTCGACCACCTTGATCCTGCCGGGCTCTTTGGCGGCCATGTCCAGGTATGCCTTCCTGACCCTCCCGTGGTATTCCAGGTCCCTGGCCTCTATCCGATCCACCTGCGCTTCGGAAGAGCCCTTGGATTTCGACCTCTTGACGCGGAAGATCCCTGTCTCCGGGTCCACGTCCAGGAGTATGGTGAGGTCGGGCTTCAATCCTCCCGTGGCAATGTCGTTGGCCGATTTAACTTCGTCCATCCCGACGTTTAGCGCTACCGCCTGGTAGGCGAAGCTGGAATCGACGAACCTGTCGGACACGACTATGTAACCTGCCTTAAGCGCGGGTCCTATCGTCTCGAACACGTGCTGGGCCCTGTCGGCCGCATAGAGAAGGGCCTCGGCCACGGGGCTCATTCCCTCGTTCGTGTTCGACAGGACTATCTGCCTTATCTTCCTGCCGATGTCGGTTCCGCCGGGTTCCCTGGTGTATACCACCCTGTAGCCGACCGCCTCCAGCTTCTCGGCCATCAGCCTGGACTGGGTTGATTTCCCGCAACCGTCAGGGCCTTCGAACGTTATGAACATATCTGCCTCCAAAATAGTGCTATATGCCGGTCTTCACCACTCTGATGCCGAAATCCTCCGAACCTCTGAGTCCTTTGATGAAATAGCCGGAGCGGGCTAGGTCTATTATCAGCACAGCCTTCTCTGCCGTTATCTCCTCTCCGGGTATGATCGCCGGTATGCCGGGAGGATAGACGGAGACGGTCTCCGTCGCGACGTAGCCCACCGCCTGGGTGAGCGGTACGGTCTCGCTGTCGCAGAACGCCGCTTCCCTCATCGACATCCTGACGGGGCTCGACTGCATCGCAAGCCAGGTGGCCGCCACCTGCCTTCCGAGCCTCGAGCGTTTCTTCGGGTCGGCCTTGAACCTGTGGCTTATGTCGGTCAGCGCAGCCAGAAGGGCGGCCATCGTGTCCTCGTCGTCCGCCACGGTCTGTATGATTACGACGTTTTCAAGGTCGGCCATCTCGGCGCAGACCCTGTACTCGTTCCTAAGGACCAAGTCCAGCTCTATGCCGGAAAGGCCCAGGTCGGACGCGGATACTGTGATCCTAAGCGGGTCGATTATGGAATCGTCGATTATACGAACGCCCTTTAGCTTGTAGGCTTCCTTCCTGAAGTTCTTGTTGAGCTTGTGTTGCCTGTTCATTATCTCCTTGCCGAACCCTCCCATGAGATAGGAGGTAAGGTCCAAAGTCGCCATTATTATGTATGACGGGCTTGTGGACTGCAGCAGCGATACCATCCTGGAGGCCTTGTCAGGGTCGGAGAGCGGCCCCTTGAGGTGCATCCACGAGCCGCCCGTGAAGGCCTGCAACGTCTTGTGAGCGCTCTGTACGACATAATCGGCCCCCGATTCCAGGGCCGAATCTGGCATCGCCGAATGGAACGCCATGTGTGCGCCGTGGGCTTCGTCCACCAGCACGGGTATGTTCTTTTCGTGGCACAGCTTCACTACCTGCTTTATGTTCGGGCACATGCCGTAATAGTTAGGCCTGGTGATGAAACAAGCGGCTATGTCGGAGTGCGTTGACAGGACCCTCTCGTACTCTGCGTACGGTACGCCTTTCGTGACGCCCCATTTCGGGTCCACGTCCGGGTACACGAAGACCGGCTCCGCGCCGGACATTATCATCCCGCCGAAGGCCGACATGTGGGCGTCTCTGGGCATTATTATCTTCTGCCCCGGTTTCGTGTTCGTGAGTATCATGGCCTGGCAGCCGGACGTGCTGCCGTTGGTCAGGAAGAACGTCCTGTCGCAGTCGAACACCCTGGCGGTGTTCTCCTGGGCTTCCTTTATCGGACCGGACGGAGCAAGAAGACAGTCTATGTCGGGCTGTTCCGTCAGGTCTATTCTCATGGCGTAGTCCCTGAGCCATTCGTATATCTCCATCGGATATGCCTTGCCGGCCTTATGGCCGGGTACATGGAACTGGTAGGGCTCCATGTCGGCGTGCTTTCTAAGGGCTTGGAACAATGGTGCGTTTATCTTGTCTAGGTCCATCTTTTGTATGGAACACCCCCTGGATCATTGACATAGAACATATGTTCGGTATAATTGAATTGGATGGATTGCGAGGTGACTACCGTGTCAAGACTACAAGGCAGACTGACCGCATACGTCGACGCCTTCATCAGGCACGACTCGGGAGCGAACGTCTGGGCGCTGATCCTGGGCCCCGACGGACGCCCCGTATCCGAGATAGTCAAGAACGTATCCCTTCCGGTCAACAATATGAGGTCGGCAAGGCTTGCGGCAGTGCGCATCGCCCTTGAGGAGGCGTACAATGCCGGTGCAAGGGAGGTCGACATACTCCTGCCGGACCCTTCCCTCGCGATGTCGCTCACTCTGCCCAAACCGGTGGAAACCGGATTATTCGGGCAGTTCATCAGCATCATGGCCCTCAAGCACGCCTTCAAGTCGGCCACTTTCAAGACCGGAACCATAGACACCCTCAGCAGCCTTAGCCTCGGGATGGCGTGAGCCTGCCACTATAAGGCTTGTTCCCGTCATCTCGGCCGGTTTTTCTATCCCGAAGATCTCAAGGATCGTCGGCGCTACGTCGCCGAAGTTGCCGTCCTTCCTAAGCTTGAGGTTGCCTTCCCCTATGAGTATGAAAGGTACTTGATTCAGGGAGTGGGCTGTGGATATCCCCCCATCGGAAGGGTCTCTCATCTCGTCGGCGTTGCCGTGGTCCGCCGTCACTATCACGGTCCAGCCCATGGCCCTCGCCTTCTCTACCGCTCTTCCGACGCAGAAGTCGACAGTCTGGACCGCCTTCACCGTAGCTTCGTAGGACCCCGTATGGGCCACCATATCACAGTTGGCATAATTCGCCACTATGAAGTCGTACTTCTCGGAATCGAGCGCTTTTATCACCGTATCGGTGACCTCGTGCGCGCTCATGTCGGGCTTGAGGTCGTAGGTGGCCACTTTCGACGAAGGTACGAGCACCCTGTCCTCCCCTTCGAACGGTTCCTCCCTGCCTCCGTTGAAGAAGAACGTCACGTGGGCGAACTTCTCCGTCTCGGCCGTATGGAGCTGCTTCAGGCCGTGCCTGGAAAGGGTCTCGGAAAGTCCCCCCACCGTATCAGGCTGG
Organism: Firmicutes bacterium ADurb.Bin153; assembly: GCA_002070415.1. Classification (GTDB taxonomy): domain Bacteria; phylum Bacillota; class DTU025; order DTU025; family MWDF01; genus MWDF01. The sequence goes on along the minus strand of MWDF01000010.1, from coordinate 4,965 downwards.
GAGAACGCGATGTTGTACCCTGGCTCCTTCAGGTAATCCATGAAGCAGACATAGTGGACCTTTGGCACGGTCTCCCTTTCGAACTCCTTGAAGTCGGGTTCGTTGAAGGCCCTGGTCAGTTCCCTGGCCCTGTCGCCCCTGAAGTTGAAGAATATTACGGAATCACCGTCTTCGACCTTGCCGATGGGCTTGCCGTCATGGAACACCACGGTCGGCTCCACGAACTCGTCGGTGACCCCTGCCTGGTAGGACTGGTCCACCGCCTCCTCGGCGTTGGCCGCTATCTTGCCCCTTCCGAGCACTATGGCGTCCCAGCCACGCTTGACCCTGTCCCACCTGTTGTCCCTGTCCATGGGGTAGTACCTGCCAGATACAGTGGCTATCCTGCCGATCCCCTCGGCTTTCATCATGGCCTCGGCATCGGCTATGTATTCCCTTGCGCTCTTCGGGGGAACGTCCCTTCCGTCAAGGAAGGCATGCAAGTATAGCTCCCTGACACCGGAGAGCTTCGCAAAACGTATCAGAGCTTCTATGTGCCTCGTGTGCGTATGTATGCCGCCAGGGGACAGCAGTCCCATGAGGTGCACCGCGCCGCCCGACGCATTGGCCGAGTCGAAGGCGTCCTTTATGGCCTTGTTCCCGAAGAACCGGCCGTCCTCTATTAGCCCGTCGATATAGGCGAGGGCCTGCGGCACGACGCGCCCGGCGCCAAGGCAGAGATGCCCCACCTCGGAGCCTCCCATCTGGCCGTCGGGAAGGCCCACCGCCCTTCCGTGCGCGGGAAGCGTACAGTAGGGGTTCAGGTCCGACAACCTTGTGACATTCGGCGCATTTATCGGGGTTATGGCGCTGTCATCCAGCTTCCGGGGTATCCCCCAGCCGTCCATTATGATCATTATCACTTTTTTGCCAATCATCATACACATCACCTGCAGACCAATTTTATCCCCTTAGGGGGACCCGTTCAAATACTTATGCCGAAAGCGTCCAGAAGGACCTCCGGCAGGACGGCGTCGTTGTGTCCTCTCTTCGTCATCCTCTGCGCTATGCCCTTCACCTTGTCCTCGGCATTCGCGACGGCGTATGACATTCCGGCCCTTATCATCATCTCCGCGTCATTGGGCGCATCTCCGACGACTACGACTTCGGACAGGTCCACTCCGATGATACCGCATAACTCCTCCAGCGCATGGCCTTTCGACGCTTCCTTGTTCAGGAACTCGATGAAGGGAGGGCCCGATACTATAACGCTTACCTCGGGGAAGTCCGCCGCGGCCTCCTTGGCCAGCGAATCCCTGTCCTCAGGGTTCACTACGTAGAGAACGTTCGCGATCCTTACGGTATTCTTCTCCCTTTCGATGAACGCCTTCAGGTTCCCGGTCTCCACGCAGGGGACACCCTCCAGTGTCTCAAGGGCGTCTATCATCTCCCCGCCCCTCTTTGAGACGTAATGCCTGTCCCCGATGGCCACGGCTGTGACTATGCCCTTGGAGATCCCCCACTCGATAGCGCGCATGGACGTCGCGGTATCCAGCATGTGCTCGATTATCGCCCTTTCTTCGTTGAAATCGTATATGCTCATGCCGTTTTGCAGTATTACGGGGGCGTTGGGTGAAAGTTGCAGTACGTGCCTTTCTGCGGCGGCCTTGCTCCGCCCGGTCGCCACCGAGAATATGAGGCCTTCTTCCATCGCCCTCTTGGCCGCCTTTATGTTGTCCTCAGGTATGACGTGGTCGTCATTGAGGCACGTATAATCCAGGTCCGTGACAAGCATCCTGTATCCCATAGAATCCTCCCTGAAAGAAATTGCGCGGGCCGTAAGACACAGCCCGCGCAAGGCAAGTAGTCTTAATCTATTTTATCAGCGACAGCCCGGCTATTATAGGGGTAAACGCCCCCAGGCGTCAAAAGGCCGGCTTGCAGCCCTCTTTTCTCGTACAGTCATGTATGAAAGCTTCCGGCCGTCCTTCCAGGTTTTACAGGGCCGTCCCGTTCGCACCGCCTTGAGGCTGCCTTTACTGCCCGAAGCGCACATCGGAGGCCTATTTGCCCGTCAAGTCGCACCTAATGATACATGTGATGTATAATTAATTGACGTTTCATGTGAAAGCCCGGAGGTATAGAGATGATCCTTAAGGACAGGCCTGACGGCAAAGCGCTTAAAGTACCGAATTTCAAGAAGCTTAACCCGTACATGTTTCCGACCAGGGATGAATCTGTGCTGTTCGCCGAGGAGCGCTTCGACATAGACAAGGCGATCGCGATGCTCCTTGAGATCAACAAGGGCAAGGACCCCGAGTACAGGATCAACCTGTTCCATATAATCCTTGCCGCGTATTTGCGCACGGTCGTAGAAAGGCCCATCCTGAACACGTTCGTCGCCGGACAGAGGTACTTCAGGCGCAACGAGCTCTCCTTCAGCTTCGTGGTGAAGAAGGACATATCGGACGAGGGCGAGGAGACGATTCTAAAGATCGTCTTTAATCCTGAAGATACCCTCCACGACGTGGCAAGAAGGGTAAGGGAGGCCGTAAGCCTGAGCAGGAGCGCCACCGGCAACACCACCGAGAAGGAGATCGACCTCGTCATGGCGCTGCCGCGCTTCGGGATCAAGGCCTTCATGTGGCTCTACAGGTTCCTCGATTACAACAACATTTTGCCCGGCTTCATGATAAAGACGGACCCGCTCTACTCCACCGCCTTCTTCACGAACCTGGGAAGCATCGGGATGGACTCCATAAGCCACCATCTTTACAATTGGGGGACGTGCTCAGTCTTCATATCAGTAGGGAAGGTCAAGAAGGGGCCCATCTTCGACAACAGGCACGGCAACATGAAGATAGGCCACGTGCTGGACATGAAGATGACGCTCGACGACCGTGTGGCCGACGGGGTCTACTACTACAACTCCCTTTCCACTTTCAAGAAATATGTCGAACATCCCGAGCCGCTCCTGGAGCCGGCGGGCTACACGAAGGAGCATCTTGACGAGCTCGACTTGGGTTGCGTCCCGGAGTAGAGCGCGAACCTTCGTCAAGACCCTGACGCCCGCAGGAAGGCCGAGCCCTTGCGCTGCGGGCTTTTTAAAGGAGCCGCATGCTTATGAAGGGCATCGACGGCCATAGGACCGGCCATGATTTTTCAGGGGGACATGCCATGCTTTTCAAGAACCGTCCGGACGGCACCTATATCAAGGTCCCGAGTTTCAAGAAAGTCCTGACCTATACATGCCCTACCAGGGACGAAGCGTCGTTGTACTACAAGGATACTATAGTCATGGACGCAGCCATCGCCATGCTTTTAAAGGAGAACCGGGGCAAGTCGGCCGAGGACAGGATAAACATCATGCACCTTCTAGTCGCGTCCTACATCAGGACCGTCGTCGAAAGGCCCCTCGTGAACACTTTCGTGTCGGGCCACTCCTTCTACCAGAGGAACGAGATCTCCTTCAGCTTCGTAGCCAAGAAGGAGTTGACCGACGAGGGCACCGAAGGCCTTGTAAAGGTCTGTTTCCAACCCTATGACACCGTACACCGGGTGGCCGGAAGGATGAGATGCGCGATAGAGGAGGGCAAGAGCGACAAGGGCAGCAGCTCCGAGCGTGAGGTTGAGTTCCTGATGTCCATGCCACAGCCGCTGGTGTCGGCTTTCATGTGGCTGTACAAGCTTCTCGACGCAAGCAACCTGCTTCCGGGCTTTCTCATCGGCAACGACCCCTCATACAGCACCGGCCTGATCACGAACCTGGGGAGCATAGGGATAGACGGCGTTTTCCATCACCTCTTCAACTGGGGCAACAGCGGAATGATCATGGCGATAGGCAAGATCAAGAAGGCTCCCGTCAACGACAACAGGTCCGGCCTTGCAAGGATAGCATACGTTCTGGATATATACATGACGCTGGACGACAGGCTCGCCGACGGGACGTACTACGGTAATACTCTAAAGACGTTCAAGGGCTACATGGAAAATCCCGAAAGGCTCTTCGAGCCGCCTTCCTTTACGAAAGAGCAGATAGACGCCCTCAAGCTCAAGAGGCCGTGAAAAAGGGGCCCTTTAAGGGGGCCCCTAAGATCTGATTGCCTCTATCTACCCCGCCCTAGCGCCTTCTCTGTATGACGGCCACTATGCTCGGTATGGCGGCGAGTTGTATCGCTATGCCGGGAAGGCTTCCCGTGAAGGTGGCCGCGAAGAACGCCCAAGGGGCCGGAAGCTTGGCGCCGAACCAGTTCACCAGCGCCCATACGGCCGAAGCGGCGGCGAGCCTTCCCAGAACCATCGCAAGCACCAACGATATCGTCCTGTCTAGTTTGAGCTTCCTGTACAGCACGCTTGCCGACAATCCGTACACCGCAAGTTCCGCCACCATGAACGGAAGCACGGGAAACGCCGGGGGCATCCCCGTTATCAGCATGTTAACGACCGGGCTCAACGCGCCGACCATGAGCGCGAATGCGGGTTCTAGGAAGAACGCTCCGAGCAGGACCACGAAATTCATGGGAAGGAACAGGGTGCCTGCATTCGGTATACCGTGTAACAGCATCGGCGTCACTATCGCCAATGCGACGAACATCGCCGACAACGTAAGCTGTGCAGTCTTCTTCATCCGCAACATCCCCCGCGATCTTTGTCTTAATAAAGCGAATGGCCCGATCGAAAAGATCGGGCCATTCGGAAAATGCCCTCAGGTAACCGCACGGGGGCATGGGCGAAGCGAAATCAGGGTGTCCTGGCATGGTAAGGCCTGACTTTGGCGGGTACCCCGATGACGGGTCCGCCGGTTGAAAGGTCAAGCCCTCGACCTATTAGTACCGGTGAACTTAGCGCATTGCGGCGCTTGCATTGCCGGCCTATCGACCTTGTGTTCTGCAAGGGGTCTTACCCGGTTGGCCCGGTGGGAGGTCTCATCTTGGGGCCGGTTTCGCGCTTAGATGCTTTCAGCGCTTATCCGATCCGCACTTGGCT
>MWDF01000009.1 GCA_002070415.1 Firmicutes bacterium ADurb.Bin153 | reverse complement strand
ACCCGTCCAATATTCGTAAATGAGTTTCAGGTTCTCCATAAACATTAGGAAGGCTCCGGCTGTGACCGCCAGATATGGATATACCATCGGAACTCCGGTCGCGGGTGACCTCTGTATGCTCAAGACCTCGGAGTACTTTATGGTCTGAATGATCACCACCAGAAGGAATATCTCTATCACTATGTCCGACAGTACCTTTATGATCCTCCTTCCGCCAGGAGGGAACCAGTTCACGACGAACTCTATCCCTACGTGCTGTTCGTCCCTCAATACCATCCCCATCGAAAGGTATGCGGTCCATATCATCAGATACCTGGATACTTCCTCCACCCAAGCGATCGCGTGATTGAGGACGTAGCGGTAGAAGACCCCCACCGAGACGTCGACTATCATCAATATGAGCACTACGACTATTAGAAGATCGACGAGCCTGTTGATATTGTCATACAGCCACTTCAGTATCCGCATTGCCAATACCTCACTTACCTTGCATATTGACCATACAAGGCTTCCAAGGGCGGTGCGTCATGCCTCAGTGGCCGGGAAGGGTCGCCCCTTCCCGGCATGCCTGGCCGATCTGGACCCTACTTGGATGCCTCGTCGACCGTCTTGAGCAACTCGTTGATGAGATTGGGATCGACCTGCGTCTTCAGCCAGTCGATCACGGGCTGCTGTGTCGTCGCCTTGAACTGTGCCATTTCGGCCGTCGTCGGCTGGTAGATCTCCATGCCCGCCTTCTGGCATGTCTCGAGTCCGGTCGAGGAAAGCAGCTGCTGCATGCCGCGGCCGACCATCGCCGAGATCTTTGCGGCTTCTTTCACTATTTCCTGCAGGTCCTTGTCCAGGCTCTGGAAGAACTTCTCGTTGATCACGAACCAGTCGACCCCGTAGACGTGCCCGTCCAGCGTCAAATACTTCTGGACTTCGTAAAGTTTCGCGAAGACTATCGAGGATATCGGGTTCTCCTGGCCGTCGACGACTTTCGTCTGCAGGGCGGTGTAGGTCTCAGTCCATGCGACGGGTGTCGGGCTGCCGCCCATGGAGTTGATGAGCCTGAGGTATACTTGGGTCTCCTGTACCCTGATCTTGAGGCCCTTTATGTCGGCGGGGGATTTGATGGGCCTTTTCGAGTTTGTGAAGTGCCTGAAGCCCACTTCTGCGAAAGCGAGGTTCCTCATGCCGGTGCGGGCCAGGAACATGTCGGACAGTTTCTGTCCGAACGGCCCGTCGAGCACCTTCCATGCCACTGTAGCCGAAGGGAACAAGTACGGGATGTCTGTCATCATCGCGGGCGGGAAGAAGCTGCCTATGACGCCGGAAGCGATGCCGGCCTGGACGGTTCCCGCTTGTACCGCCTCGACGTACTCGCGCTCGGCACCGAGCTGGCCGGCGCCGAATACCTGGACTTCCAGCCTGCCGCCGCTTTGCGCGTTGACGAGGTTCGCGAACGTTACGCACTGAGCGTGTTTCCTGGATGTGGTTATTTCCACTGCGTCAGCGTGCGCGAGCTTCAATATCAGCTTCGGAGCCGCCATACCTGCGCTTGATAGCGCGAACACTGCCAGGATTATGCCCACTGCCATAACTTTCAGCACTAGTCTCCTGTTCATGGATTGCCCCTCCTTTTCAATGGTTCGCCTTCATATCGCCTTAAGTCCCTTCTCAGGACGGCCAGCCGAGGATGTAGAGGTGCTTGCCTCCTTTTTCGGGCCCTGTGATTATCTCTTCGATGGTCTTCCTGTCCCTCTGGGTCACCATGTCTATGGGAGGCAGGACGCCCACCGGGAATTTTGCCATTATGTCGTCATGCAGCTTGACCATGTAATCGCAGGCCTTCTCGACGGCCTGGTAGGCCTTCTTGGCATCCGCCTTTGTTGCCTTGCCCAGAACGCCTTCGGGATACTCGACGCACTCTATGCCGCTGAGGCCCACCTGGCAGTGCCCGGGTATCGGATTGCCGTATATGTCCCCTCCCCTGTCCACATGCCCCGGCGGCAGGAAGCCCTGCACTATGGTGTCCTCAGCGTGCGCCATATCGCAAAGCTCGGGGAACAGCGCAAGGGACAAGGAGGTCTCAGCCTCGTCGGCATGCTGGAACGGGGTCTCGAACGGCCCGCCGTGCGCCTTGTCCATCAGAGCCTGCCCCATGATCCTCGGCAGGTCCAGGAATACCAGCACCGCGGGCACCTGGTATTTCTTCCCCCATTCCTGGAGGGCCGACGGAATCGCGTACTCCTGGCCGTGCAGGCTGATGAAGATCTGTTTACGAAATCCAGTATTCCAGAATCCCGATATCATCGACCTTATGTATGCGGTGAACACATCGTCCGGTATGGCCACCGTGCCGGGCTGGCCTATGTGTTTGAACGGATGGGAACCGTACCACAGCGGTTCGGCCACCGTGCAGCCCGTCTTCTCGGCCACCATCTCGGCCATCCTCGTTACCAGGAACGTATCCTCGCCGTACGGTCCCGCCTTTCCGTGGTTCTCCGTGGAGCCGACAGGTACTATCAGAAGGTCGTTCACCTTAAGCCTTTCCTCCACGTCGTGCTTGGTCATCGTCTGGAAATAGATCTTGGAGGGCCTGTCCATGTGGCCTTCCGTCCTGGGAAGCTTCCAATCGCTCATATGTTTCACCTCACAGACACATTACTTCCTGTGGCTTTCCAGCTGCGGCGAGTATATCCAAACGAACTTGAGTACCTCGTCGCCGGTATTGACTATCCTGTGCACCTCTCCCGGGGGATTGTAGACGCAGATGCCCTCATGGAGGTCTATCTCCCTGTCTTTCGTTATGAACTTGCCCTTGCCGGAGATGAAGTACATGACCTCCTCCTCCAGGTCATGCTTGTGGTCGGGGACCATGCCCCCCGGATACGTCTCGTTCACGCCCATAGCCAGGTTCTTCGCCCCTACGGTCTTCTCCGAAACCAGGATCCAGGATTTCCTAGGAGGATCCCTAAGTATCCCCTCCACGTCCTTAATGTCGACTACTTTCAGGCCGCTCATCCTTTGCCTCCTATATGCTTTTTATCAAAGCGCCTATCCTCGTATCAGGATCCCTCCGTTTACGTCGAGGGTTATTCCCGTAACCCATGCCGACCTCTCAGACGCCAGGAACACCACGGCATCCGCCACGTCCTCCGGGAGGCCGTCCTTTATTATCGCCCTGCCCGCATTCCAGGTCGCGAACACCTCGGGCGGGTACTGTCTCGTCTGCTCGGTGAGTATAGGGCCCGGGCATATGCAGTTGACGTAGATGCCGCTGGGTCCAAGTTCACGGGCAAGGGTCTGGGTCATGCCGATTACCGCGGCCTTGGACGCGGCGTAGTTGACGCCTACCCCGGGCCTTCCCGTCCTCGCCCCGAGAGAGGATATGTTCACGATCTTGCCGTACTTCTGGCCTTTCATGACCTCGGCGGCCGCCTTTGAGCACAGGAACGTGCCCGTTACGTTGACTTTCATGACACGTTCGAAGATCTCGAGCGTCATCTGGTCGATCGTCTTGTGCTGAGATATCCCCGCGTTGTTCACTAGCACGTCCACCCTGCCAAAATCGTCGACGGTATCTCGCATAGCTTTTCCGACCGACTCCTCGTCCGTGATCTCCACTTCGTAGGCTTTAGCCCTTTTGCCGTCCTTGTCGAGCTTGACGGCCACTTCGCGCACCCCGTCGATGGCGATGTCCCACAGGGCGAGCTTCGCGCCCTCGGCGAAGCACTTCTCGGCTATCGCCTTTCCCAACCCTTTCGCAGAACCGGTCACTATTACCACCTTGTCCTTCAGCTCCATCGATCCACCGCCCTTCCCGGATAGTTGGAAAGCGCCTATATGTCGTCCTCGCTGAGCTTCACATCCCATACCCCGGTCATTTCCTCCATGGGTATGTCGAACACGGCGCCTGTGGGAGGAAGCGCCTCCTCCTGCATGAACTCCGGCATTGGACGCAGCCTCTCGTCCACGCCGGCCCTCTTGTTGAACTCCCTTTCGGTGTCGAGGCAGTCCTCTCCGATCCTCCTTGCGTCGCCTATCGTATAACCCCTTCCGTACCTGCCCTTCAGCATGTCCAGAAGCATCTTGGGGTTCTTCCTGATCGGCGGCCTCGTGAACAGGCAAAGGCCCAGCGAATCCAGCATCGCCGCCCTTACTTGCAGCATGCGCGAGGACTCCACCTGCTTCTCCCTGCCTGTCGGCTTTATGGTGTTAAGCGTCTCGAACGCGTTGCCGGCCGTGTGGTCCGCGCCCATCGGGGAGGTGACGTATGTCACGCCGTTGCCCTTCAGGGCCCTGGGATCGTATCCGGGTATGGCCTGGCCCTTCACCGCCGGCACGCGGCGGACTCCCAGGAGCCTTCCGGTCACGACCACCCCGTTGCCGAGGATGCGCCCGAGGTATGTGCCCTCGCCTATCTGCCTGATGAGGCCCTTCGCCCCTTCCGAGTCACCGAAGCCGATGACGCCGGCTTCCATGGCGACCGCTATTGCCGCCCCGGTCTCTATCGCGTCGACTCCGACCTGGTTGCACAGGTCGTTCATCTCGGCTATGCGGTCCATATCGCCGATTCCGCAGTTGGAACCTAGAAGGGCGATGTTCTCGTACTGGACCGAGGCGACTATCTTCCTGCCCGTCCTGTCGGGCCAGACGTTGCTGCACCTTATGGCGCATCCTGCCACGCACCCAGTGCCCGACCTGCCCTCGCCGCCCCTCTTGGCTATGCTCTTCCTTACGTACTCGCCGTTTATCGAATCGGCATGCTCGAAGGAGCCGGAGCTGAAGTTCCTCGTCGGCAGAAGCCCCGACCGGTTTGCCAGATCAAGGATCGCCGGGGTGCCGTACATGTGCCTGTTCTCCGTCTTCGGGTCCGACATCAGGCCGTCCACAAGGGCCCGGGCGCCTCTCATCAACAGTTCCCTGTCCGCGAACGCGGGCGGTTCGGCCCCGCTGTCGTCTATCACGACGGCCTTTATGCCCTTCGAGCCCATCAGCGCGCCCAGGCCGCCTCTTGCCGCGTACCTGACCTGCACGTCCTCGTCGTCGGAGACCGCAACACCAGCGCCGTACATCAGCATCTCGCCTGCGGGGCCGATCGCTATCAAACCCGCCGCCTTGCCGTACCTGGTCCTTAGCGCCTTGAAAGTGTCCCCAACCCAGAGTCGCCTCAGCTCTGGCGCGTCGACTAGTTCCACCTTGCCGGTGGAGACGTATAGCGTCCTGCATGAGGGCAGCTTGGGTGAATCTTCCAGGATGAGGGCCCTTACGCCCAGCCTGGCTAGCCTTTTTCCCGCGAAGCCCCCTACGTTGCTCTCCTTTACGCCTCCGGTGAGGGGGCTCTTGCCGCCTACGGACAGCTGGCCGGTCGTCGTTATCGGGGCGTCCGCGAGAAGGCCGCAGGCGAACAGCAGCTTGTTGTGCCTTCCGAGTGGTTCGCACGTAGGCGGCACCTCTCTTAGCAGCACCTTGGCTACAAGGAGGCGCCCTCCCCAGCCCAGCTCCTCGGAGGTGGCCCTTTCCTTCCTTACGTTCCCCGTTCTCGTATCGACCCTGATGATCCAGTCCATTAATCAAGACCTCCAAGGAGGATGTTTGAGCCGACTTGGGCGAGGAGCCCGTTAAGGGTCGAGACTGCCGGATCGTCAAGCTCCACGCCTGAAACCCGCGAGCTTTCCCATCTCTCCGCCTCTATCTCGCCCGGCGAGAAGATCGAGGAAAACCCCGCGGCCCTCCTCGTCCCCTTCATATCCTCTATATATGCGTCCACAAGGCCCTTGTACTCACTGGGGTCCATGAACCTTGCCGGGTCCATCGCAAGGAACGCTGTGCCTACGCCGGTGGGACCGTCCAGGCTGTGGAAGCTCCTCACAGACGGGCCGTAGCTTGCCCCCGAGAGCATCCCGGCGACCAGGTCCACTACCATCGCAAGGCCCGAGCCCTTGGGCCCTCCGATCGGGAGCAACGTCCCTCCCAGCGCCTCGTCAGGATCCGTGGTGGGCCTTCCTTCCCTGTTAAGGGCCCAACCCTCGGGGATCCTCGCCTTCTCGCGCGACGCCTTCCTTATCTTGCCCCTTGCCACGATGCTGGAAGCCATGTCGAGCACCACCGGATGGCCCTTCTCTACCGGCACCGAAAGCGAGATCGGATTGGTGCCGAAGTAGGCCTGTGCCCCTCCCCAGGGTGCCATCGAGGCGTTGGCGTTGCACGCCATAAGGCCCACCATGCCCGCTTTCGCGGCCAGTTTCGTATAGTATCCCAGGCATCCCACGTTGTTCGTGTTCCTCACGAGGACCACGCCCACTCCGAAGTCCCTGGCCTTCTTGACGGCCGTATCCATGGCAAGTGTGCCGGCGACGGGCCCCAGGCCGTTGTTTCCGTCCACGATCGCCGTAGCCGCAGAATCGGAGACCAGCCTCGCTCCCGTCGGCAGGTTGAGCATCCCGGCCTTCGCCCTTTCGTATACGGTCTTCATGAGGTAGGTGCCGTGTGTGGATATGCCGGTCATGTCCGCGTATACGAGGCATTCGGCCGCCCTAAGGGAATCCTCGGGGTCCTCTCCTAGGCCGACCAGGATCGCCGCGGCCGCCTTGCCCAGCTTGATGGGATCTATCTTCATCGCTATTCCTCCACCAGGCCCAGGGCCTCGAAGACGGCGTCCAGCTTGTTGTAGGATACGCTGGAGACGCCAGTAGCCAGCGCCTTCGCCTTCTGGACCTCGTTTTCCGTGCGCTTCACAGACCGTTCCAGCACATCCCCCACATCCGCGAGAGGGACGGCCACCAGGCCGTCGTCGTCACCGACGATCAGATCGCCCGGGTTCACCATGAGGCCTCCGAAAACGACGGGGTAATTGACCAGCCCCAGCGTGCCTTTGACGGTGCCCCTTATCGCCGTGCCCCTGCTGAAGACGCTGAAACCCATGCGGACCATCTCCTCGCTATCCCTTACGCAGCCGTCTATGGCAAGGCCTCCTACCTTCCTTGCCATCGCCGAGACCGCCATCAGGCCGCCGAAATAGCCGTAGCCGTACCCTCCGCCCACCGAGGCGACTATGACATCACCGGGAAGCGCCCTCTCTAGCGCCTTGTGCAGCATGAGGTTGTCTCCCGGCGCGCACTGCACCGTGAAGGCGGGACCGCATATCCTCATTCCTTTCGCTATCGGTTTTATGGCAGGGTCTATGAATCCTATACGGCCTCCCGCTTCGTGTATTGTGGCTGAAGGGATGCTTCGGAAGGATGAGATGACTTCATCTTGTGGCCTTTCGATCCTCGTACGGACATGAATCATGTACTTTGGTCCCCTTTCGTCGCTTCACTCCAATAAAACATGAGCAGCAAACCAAACAAGGGCTGGCAGCAGTGATTCCGTTATGTCCCGCATCGTCTGTCCACGCCGGTAGCCTCGTCCCGGACGTATCCGAGCGCTAGACCGTTCTTATGTTGTATGCAGTGCCCGACCGGCCGTTTCGTACGCCCTTGGTTGGTGCAGGGCCGGTCATCCGTTATAGGCGATGTACCCTTCCATCATGCGCAGCTTCGCCTGGGTGACGTGTCTTTGCATGAGTTCTGCCGCTTCCAGTTTCTCGCCCTTTTCGATGAGATCTATGATCTTGATGTGCTCTTCGAGCGCCACGTCGCTTCCGTGCCTGATCCTCTTCGAGCAGACCAGGTACTTGGCGCGGATCGACCTTACCAGCTCGGTAAGGTAAGGATTGTTGGCCGCCTTAAAGAAGACCATGTGGTAGCGCTCGTCTTCCTTCAAGTACTCCTTGATGTCCCGGTCCGAAAGGTGCAGGGCCTGTTTCCTCACGCTGTCCTTGAGGGCGTCGATGTCCTCCCTGGTGAGGAAGTCGAACGCTTTCTCGAAGACGAACCTCTCGATGCACTCCCTCGCCTCGTATATCTGCATCAGGTCCTTAATATCCAGTTTGGGCACGAAGTAGCCCACATTCGGCTCAAGGTCCAGCAGGCCTTCGCCCTTGAGCTTCTGGAACGCCTCGCGCACGGGCGTGTAGCTTATGCCTAGCTGGGAGGACATCTCCCTCATGCTTATGTACTGGCCCTTCTCGAAGGTTAGTATCTTGTCCTTGATTAGGCAGTACGCCTTTTCGCTGAGCGAGTTGTATTCCATGCCGCCCCTCGCTTTCCGATCCGACCGAATGGGATATACCGGTGGTGTATCAATGATATATCACCTACAATATATCCTTGTCAGCAGTCTGTGTCAAACGATGAATCCGATCAAGTCCTGACGTGCACAAGAAAAGACGGTATGCGCATATGCAGCGCATACCGTCCTATCCATGGATATTCATCATCATCGAGAAGATTCCGGCAGGTCAGCGGTCTATCTGATTGCGCACTGACGCCTCGTCTTCTCCACGAACTCCTCGTCCTTGATGCCTTCCAGGTTTATCAGCACGTTCTGCCAGGCGCCCTTCATCGACGCGTTCGCGCTGAGCTCTGCGACCTCGAGGTCGCTCGCGCAGTTCACGTTCACCTTGCCCTTCATCCTCCCGATGAGCTCAAGGCACGAAGAGGCCTTCTGCATGGTCTCCAGGGGGATGTTCGTGGCCATCTTGAGGGCGTGCTGTATGGCCGAGGCCCTGTCCGCCTTCTCCTCGGGGGTGCCCTTGGGGAGCTTGTAGGCCGACGTGACGTTGTCGTAGGCTTCAGTATCCATGTCTATCAGTTCAGTAAGCTGCGCCCTGAGCCTGTATGCCTCCTCGAGGGCCGATTTCATCAGCTCTTCGTGCTCCTTGTACTTCTCTTTTCCGATGGTAAGCCTTGCCACCATCTCTACCAGGGCCGAGGCGAACGCACCCTCCAAGGCCGCCACGCTCCCCCCGCCCGGTGTGGGGCAATCGGAAGACAGCGCTTCCAGGAAATCCTCTACGCTCAACTCAACCAGTTTCTTCACTCGGATACCTCCAAATCGTCAATGGGCATGTTCAAACTCGACGCCGTGCACGTTGCCGGCCTTAAGGACGGTCCTTGCCATGTTGGTCCCGTAGCGGTAAAGGAGATAGTCAAGGTCCGGCGCCTCCCATACTACCATGTCGGCGACCTTTCCGGGCTCTATGCTCCCGTGGCTTGCTGAAAGGCCTACGGCGGCCGCGCCGTTTAGCGTTACGCCGGTAAGCACTTCCTCAGGCCGCATCCTGTACTTCAGAAGCGCTATCGTCATCGCCATCTGAAGGTTCAGGTTCGTCGTCGATCCGGGATTGAAGTCGGTGGCCAGCGCGACCGGCACGCCGAGCTCGATCATCCTCCTCGCCCTGGCGTAGTCCTCGTCCAGGTAGAAGGAAGTGCAGGGAAGGAGCACGGCTATCGTCTTGGCCGCGGCCATGGCCTTGAGCCCGTCATCCCCGGCGTGAATGAGATGTTCTGCGGTGACTGCGCCCAGTCCGGCCGCAAGGCCGGCTCCTCCGGTATCGTTTATCTCGTCGGCGTGGACTTTCACGCCCAGGCCGTACGCCTTCGCCACCTCACATATGCGCTGTGTCTCGGCCGGGCTGAAGACGCCCTTCTCGCAGAAGACGTCGCTAAATGCCGCAAGGCCCCTGGCCGCGGCCTCTGGTATCATCCTTTCGCAGATAAGCCTTATATATCCGTCCTTGTCGTCGACGTACTCCTCGGGCACCGCGTGCGCCCCCATGAACGTGGGCACTATGTCGACTGGATGCTCCCTTGCCATGATCGCTAGGGCCTCCAGCTGTTTCATCTCGTCTTCCGTCGTAAGGCCGTAGCCGCTCTTGGCCTCCACCGTGGTCGTCCCGTGGTCGAGCATCTGGTCCAGGACCCAAAGGCCCTTCTCGACCAAGGCGTCCAGGGACGATGCCCTTGTGGACCTGACTGTGCTTAGTATGCCGCCCCCGCCTTTCAAAATGTCTAGGTAGGGGACGCCCTTGAGCTTAAGGGCCAGCTCCTTGTGCCTCCATCCTCCGAAGACCATGTGCGTGTGGGAATCGACGAGGCCGGGCGTAACCAGCAGCCCTCCGGCGTCGAGCACGTCCTCGGCAAGGTCCGCCGCGTTTCCCCTGCCGTCCGCCATGCTGCCCACTTCGGTGATGATGCCGTCCTTCACCCCGACCCAGGCATCCTTGCTCACGCCTATCTCAGCCTGGGCCTCACCGGCTTTGGCTGCTTTGCCCCTCGGTGTCGCAAGCGTGCCGATGTTCACGACCAACAGGTCGAATTCCTTGCTCCTACGGCCCTTGGCATCCCCGGCCACCTTGAATTCCCCGTCATCGTGCCCGTGCCCGCAGGAACACCCCGGCCCGTGCGCGTGCGCCGTCCTTCTTCCGCCCGGTCCAGTCATCTGTCCTCCAGCCTTTCTTCGACCAGCGCCCCCACCTTCTCGGCGTCGGCCACATAGGGTATGGTTATATGCCCTTTCCCCTCGTACTTCCTGTTGTACTCGGCCGAGGTCTCTATTGAGGCGGGATTCCTCGCCCAGGCCCTCCTCGCAACTCCTCCCATGACGTCCCACATCATGGCCGATTCGATGATCGCGTCCACCCTCCGGCTGCCGTCCAGCACGAGCCCGAAGCCCCCGTTCACGGCCTTCCCGATGCCGACCCCGCCCCCATTGTGCAGTGCCACCAGGCTCATCCCCCTGGCCGCGTTCCCGGCGAAGCACTGGGTCGCCATGTCGGCCATGACGTTGCTGCCGTCTTTGATGTTGGAAGTCTCCCTGAAAGGGGAATCCGTACCGCCGGTATCGTGGTGGTCGCGGCCGAGCATGATGGGGCCGGTCACGCCCCTTCTCACCATGTCGTTGAACTTGAGCGCGATCCTCGTCCTGCCCTCAGCGTCCTGGTAGAGGATCCTCGCCTTGGTGCCGACCACCAGCTTGTTCTTCTCGGCGTCCCTTATCCATATGTAATTGTCCCTGTCCTGGCCCCTGCGGTCGGGGTCAATGCAGCCCATCGCAGCCTCGTCCGTCTTCCTGAGGTCCTCTTCCCTGCCCGACAGGCAGACCCACCTGAACGGGCCGTAACCGTAGTCGAACAGCATCGGGCCCATGATGTCCTCTACGTAGGAGGGGAATATGAAGCCGTCCTTCTCATCGATGCCGTTCCTGGATACCTCGGTGACTCCGGCGTCGAACACCGCCTTCAGGAAGGAATTCCCATAGTCGAAGAAGTACGTACCCCGGGCCACAAGGTCCCTTATGGCCTCGAAGTGCCTCCTCAGGCTCTTGTCCACAAGTTTTGCGAACAGCTCCCTGTCCTCGCTGAGAAGCCTTGTCCTCTCCTCGAAGCCCACCCCCGCGGGGCAGTACCCGCCCTCGTAGGCGTTATGGCAGGAGGTCTGGTCGGAAAGGAGGTCTATCTTAAGGCCCTCCTTCACGGCGTACTCCAGCAGGTCGACTATGTTGCCGTGATAGGCTACGGACATCGGCTCCTTGGCGGAGATGTGCTTCGCCGCGAGGCCGAAGGCCTCCTTAGGGCTTTCCGCTACGGTCCTCACCCAGCCCTGTGAGTGCCTGGTGCTGATCCTGGACCCGTCGACTTCGGCAATGATCGCCACGGCGCCTGCTATCTCGGCCGCCTTGGGCTGGGCCCCGCTCATCCCGCCGAGTCCTGAAGACACGAAGAGCCGGCCTGCGAGGTCCTTGCTCCCGTCGATTCCAAGCTTCGACCTGCCCGCGTTCAGGATAGTGTTGAACGTGCCGTGCACGATGCCCTGCGGGCCTATGTACATCCAGCCTCCGGCCGTCATCTGGCCGTAGTTGGCGACTCCCATCTGTTCTGCGACCTCCCAGTCGCGCATGTTGTCGAACATGCCGACCATTAGCGAGTTCGTTATGATGACCCTCGGGGCTTCCGGCTTCGACGGGAACAGGCCCAGCGGATGCCCGGATTCCACGACGAGGGTGGTATCCTCGGTGAGTTCTTCAAGGTACTTCTTGATGAGGCGGTACTGCAGCCAGTTCTGGCAGACCGAGCCGGTCTCGCCGTACGTGACGAGCTCGTAAGGGTAGAGCGCCACCTCGAAGTCCAGGTTGTTGTCTATCATGACCTGGAAGGCCCTGCCGGCGAGGCACTTTCCCTCGTACTCGTCCACGGGCCTGCCGTATATCCTCCCCCGGGGCCTGAACCTGTAGGCGTAGATCCTACCGCGTGTCACGAGCTCCTCTAGGAATTCGGGGGCCAGCTCGTCGTGATATTGAGACGGCACGTACCTCAGCGCGTTCATGAGGGCCGTTTCCGTCTGTGCCCTGGTGAGCCTGTAGCCGCGGTCGGGCGCCCTCCTTATCCCCTGCTCGAAGACGCACGGTCCCGGCAGGCCGCCTTCAAGGTCCAAGCCGAACTTTCCTATACCGTCATACATCGACCTTAAGCCTCCTTATGAAGGGTCTTTTGCTTGCCCTAGAGTTCACCGACCACGCTCTCCACGACGTCCACGAGCGTTCCGTCCTCGACCAGGGCCGTCACCTTCGCGAGGTCCTTGTACATGACCCTGTCCTCGGCGAGCCTTGCCACGGCGCTCCTTACGACCTTGTACGCCGCGTCGGTGCCCCTGCCCATCATCCCGGCGCACCCTCTCATGTCGAGGGCCTGCGCCGCGCACATCAGCTCTATCGCTAAAACGCTCCTTACGTTCCCCACTATCTCCATGGCCTGCCTTGCGGCTATGGTGCCCATGCTGACATGGTCCTCCTGGTTAGCCGACGTCGGTATCGAATCGACGCTGGCGGGATGGCTGAGGACCTTGTTCTCGGACACCAGTGAGGCGGCCACGTACTGAGTTATCATCATGCCCGAGTTCAGGCCGCCGTGTTCGGTCAGAAAAGCCGGGAGCCTGGACAGGCTCGGGTTGACCATCTGCTCGACGCGCCTTTCGGAGATGTCGGCAAGTTCGGCAACCGCGATCTTGAGGTAGTCCATCACGAGGGCCACCGGCTGGCCGTGGAAGTTGCCCGCCGATATCACTTCCCCGTCGTCGGGGAACACCAGCGGATTGTCCGTCACGGAGTTCATCTCTGTGGACACGGCCCTCCAGATGTGGGCGAAGGCGTCCCTTGACGCGCCGTGCACCTGGGGTACGCACCTGAGGGAGTAGGGGTCCTGGACCTTGTCCCCGCCCCCGGCCGAAAGCATCCTGCTGCCTTTCGTGATCTTCTGCACGTTCTCGGCGACCACCGCGTGCCCCGGGTGCTGCCTCACCGCACTCACCCGCAGGTCGAACGCGCTCCCCAGGCCGTTCATGGCCTCGAGCGTCATGGAGGCCGCGATATCTGCGGCCTTCAGCAGCATCTGCGTATCGTACATGGCAAGGCATGCTATTGCGGTCATGACCGGAGTGCCGTTTATAAGGGCGAGGCCCTCCTTCTCAATGAGGTCCATGGGTTTGAGCCCGGCCTTCTCAAGGGCCTCGGAGGAAGGCATCCTCCTGCCCTTGTAGTAGGCCTCCCCTTCGCCGATCACGGTGAGGGCCATGTGTGCCAGAGGAGCCAGGTCCCCGCTCGCGCCCAGCGAGCCTTTCGAGGGTATGACGGGCACGACGTCCTTGTTCAGCATCCTGATTAGCATCTCTATGAGCTCCGGCCTTGCGCCGGAATGCCCCTTGGCGAGGGCATTCGCCCTCAGGAGGAGCACGGCCCTGGCCTGGTCCAAG
The DNA here is from genome assembly GCA_002070415.1 of Firmicutes bacterium ADurb.Bin153. Taxonomy (GTDB): domain Bacteria; phylum Bacillota; class DTU025; order DTU025; family MWDF01; genus MWDF01. The sequence goes on along the minus strand of MWDF01000009.1, from coordinate 53,267 downwards.
GGAAGAGGATCCCCCACGCCGGTGGCGTGCGAGATAATCAGGTTCCTCTGCAAAAGCCTGGTGTCTTCGCTGGATATGACGACATTGGCGAACTTGCCGAAGCCGGTGGTGACACCGTAGACGACCTTGCGGGCGTCCACGCACTTCTCTATCAGCTCCCTCGCCTTGGTGACCCTTTCTAGCGCCTGGGCCGACAGCGTTACGTGCCGGTTCCTCCTCGCTACGTCGATGACGTCCTCTATGCTAAGATGTCCACTGAGGTCGAGGCTGCCCATCAAACCACCCCAAATCGAAAATCTCCTGCCTGAAGAAGATTATACCATCTGTGAATAGGCGGTTCACGGTCATTCGCCTTATTCCGGCTCACTCGCCATGCTGTGACAGGCTCGCCAAAGCGAGGGCGATCCCCTTCCTTCGCTCGTCCTTGACCAAAGCCGCGATTGCCTCCATGGCGCCCTTCGCCTGCCTGCCGTCGAGGTATCTGAACCTTCCGCTGCCCCAGCCGATGTAGGACGGGTTGCTGCGGTTTTCGTAATGGTCCCAGAAGAACACCAGCTCATCTGGAGAAAGCGCCAGTTTGAGCGAATCATCCGCCTTCACCCAGCCTGATTTTTCCGGGTCGTACGGCACCACCTCGGCGATCCTGAAGGCCGCGAATATAAAACGCCCGGCCTCCCCATCCCCCGGATACCTGGTCGTCAGGAACGCGATGTCGCCCACGTCAGCGTTGTTGATCTTCCTGGGCGTCCAACTCCAGGGCCCGTTGTGGTCGAATCCCGCATATGCTTTCCATTCGATAAGCATCCTGCTGTCCTGGCAGGGCTCCTCTGGCCTCGGCTCTCCTCTGAGCACGTAGGAGCTGCAGGGGCACTCCGGGAGCGAGCACCACGGCGAGCCTTTCTTCACGTTGTATGCCGCCGTGGGCCCCGTGCATGCCCCCATGTACCCGACCACAGGCATGCCCTCACCCCTGTTGTCGTTATATGCACATTTGAAGGCGATATGACCCATGCTTCCAGCCTCCTTGCTGCGGTTTGGATACGGGCTTGCATCATGCACTCCAAAAAATACTTTATACTGTATTGCATATTGTTCTATATGAGGTTAGTATGGAGCCAGAACCAATCTTCCCTTCCTCCTTTTAACCGCCGGGGATCCTGTCCTAGGGATCCCCGGCACTATTGTATACCCCTCGGCGCAAAGCTCGCATCGCCCGTAGGTAAGGCCTTTCGGCGCAACCCGGATTAATCCTTGCGCGGAAGGTTATGGCGCTGCCGGCGTTGAAGATGCATGAACGGGAGGTGGCTTGCGATTGTACGGAGCTGAGGAGCTTGCGAAAGTCGACAATGTGAGGTTCGCCTGGGGGCCGGCCGCTCTGGCGGACATATGCATCGAAAGGATCCGGTCCTTCAGGAATGAGATCGACGGCGCGGTGTTCGATACCTATCTTGCGGGGCAGAAGAAGCTGTCCGAGCTGGGACTGGAAGGTGCCACCGTAGTGATGGCCGCAATGAGTGCGCCGTTGTACGAGATGCCGGTCGAAATGGGAGGAAGGACCTCCTATGCGCTTGTGCCGCCGACTTACATAGACGACGAGGATCTGATCCGAAAAGCGGACGGGGCCGTAGGAGAGGCCTTCGGCAAGGCGACCCCGATAAGGGCGCCGTTTAAGACCCTGGCGGTGGTCCTGGGCCTTGCGAAGTACGGAAGGAACAACGTCGCCTACGTGCCCGGCATGGGCAGCTACGTGAGGCTCAGGTGCTACATCGCCTCGAAGCGGGCAGGATCGGCCTCCGCAGGGATGGAACGCCTTCTCGAAAAGGATATGGGCGCGGATTTCCTGGCTGAGGGATGCGAAGGCTGCGGCACATGCGAGGCTGCCTGCCCCACCGGAGCCATCGGGAACAAGGGTTTCATGCTCGACGCGGGAAGATGCATCACGCTTGCGAACGAGAGCTCAAACGAGCTGCCCGGATGGTACGAAGCGGGCTTCGACCGCTGCCTGGTCGGGTGCATGAGGTGCCAGGAAATCTGCCCCATGAACGAGGGCATGCTGAAGGTCGTAAGGCTTGAAGCGGGGTTGGACGAGGACCAGGCATCATGGGTGCTGCACGGGAAGGGAGATCCCGACGGGAGGATCAAGGCTGGCGTGAGCCGGGTGCTGGAGGAAAACGGCATGTCTTACCTCGAGGACGTGTTCCATAGGAACATGAGGCGTCTCGGCCTTGCCGGCCGGCTGTGAGCGGAGCCTCACTGGGGCATCTCGCCTGCGCCCGTGGCCGGAAGGCCTTTCATCTTCGAGTATTTCGCATGGTATAAAATCCTTAGCGCCAGCACGGCCGCAGCGCTGGCAAGTCCTAGCCTGAAAGCCGCGAAGTAGCCGTTCTCCAACCCTTTCCCCGCCGAAACGTAGCGATCGATCATGTATCCCATGAGGGGCTGGTACAGCGCCCCTCCGATCATCGGCGCGGTATTGAGCATGCCGAAGAACAGCCCCCTGGAGCCGGACGCGACGTAACGCTGGCAGAAATATGGATTGAGCACGGATGTGAATGAGCTTCCTCCGGCAAGGAAGAATGACCCTATCCCGAGCAGGGTGAGGTCGGACGCGTCCCACTTCTTGACTATCGCGAACCATGACAGGAAGAATATGGATGCCGACACTAGGGCTAGCATATGGGCGCTTACGCCTTTCCTTCCGACCAGCCATCCGATCAAAGGGGCCCCTATAGCGGCCCCGAGGCTCGCCAGCATCATGATGTTGCCCGCGGCGGTCTTGGTAATGCCGTACACATCGGTCATGAAGGGCACGCCCCATAGGCCCTGGAAGCCCATCTGGCTGCCGTACTGCGCCAACACGGCAAGGGAGAGCACAGCGAGCATGCCAAGGTAGTCCTTGCGCCCCTGCTTGAGGGAGAGGCCGTCCTCCTCTTGAATGCAGTCCGGCCGCGACTTCCGTCCGTAGCTTTTCGTCACGGCCATGGAGGCCGTCCCCGCCGCAAGCGTAAGCACCCCTATGGCTATCATCGACGCCCTCCAACCGTAGTTCACGACGGCGTACGCCAACGGCCCCGACGCGGACATGCCGCCCACGTTTCCCACTGCGACCATGATGCCCGTGGCGAACGACGCTCCGCTGCTCCCGTAAGCGTAGCCGAACAGCCTCATCGCCCCTATGAACACCGCCGAGATGCCAGCGGTCAGTATGACCCTGCCTACTATCGCCATCGCCAGCGACCCGCTCATGGCGAATATGACCGAGCCTGCCGCCCCTATGGTCATGAATATCCCCATCACAAGTCCCGGCCTGAACCTGTCGCACAATATCCCGACCGGCACCTGCAGGATCGCATACGTGTAGAAGTAGCTCGACGAAAGAAGCCCCATAACCGAGGCCGAGGCGTCGAACTCGCGCATGAGCTCGGCGGCGAATACGCCAGGGGAGATCCTGTGCACGTTCGCTAGGAAGAAGCACAGCGAGCAGACGACCAACACGCCGAAGCCGCCGTTCCTACCGCCGGAGCCCTCCTCCGTCCCTGAGGCCGCCCCGCCCCTCATTGCGCCGCCTCCAGTCCGGGTCCCGGCAGGCCGGTCTTGCCGGCTGCCTTTTTCGCCAGCACGGCCGCCGTTATGAACAGGGCCGAGGATACGCTGACCGACAGAAGGCCGAGGACCAGGGCAGAGGAGTATCCCGACGCCAGACCCTTCCCGGATGCCTGGGCGCCGTCAAGGATATAGCCCATCAAAGGTTGGAAGATCGCGCCTCCGGCTACCGACATGCCGTTCACGAAGCCGACGACGGAGCCCCTTACGCCCTCGTCCACCCCACCGATTATCACAGCCTGCATGGCTATCCCCATTATAGTGCTCGCCGAGCCGAACACCAGCGACGTCGCCTTGAGGGCGGGGATAGCGTATGTGCCAAGGGGGAAGGCTATAGGTATCCATGACATCGCGTACAGTACGGACGTTATGCCCATCATCCTTCTTTCGCCGATCCCGGACACCTTGTTGATGACTCCGGTAAGGAGCCCCGCCAAGGACGCGGAAAGGGCCATGAGCATCATCACCGAGCTCGCCCCCATGCGCGAAAGCCCGTGTACGTCCATCACGTACGGTACGCCCCATAGCCCCTGGAAGCTGAAAAGAGGGCCGTTCTTCAGGAAGATGCCCAGTCCTAAAACCGAAGCGAACGCAATGTCATAGCCGGACGCCTTCCTTGCGGACGCTTCCCTGCCCTTCTGCTCCGTACGGGTGTCCATTGCCTTCGCCCTGCCCATCACAGTGAGCATGAGGGCCGAGATTACGGCGGTGACGCCGCCCATGATATAGAAAGCGGCCCTCCAGCCAATGCCTTCTACGATCGCGGCGAGCGGGCCGGTGGCCGTGAGCGATCCGATGTTGCCTATCCCGAGTATGATGCCGGTGGCGAGCATGAAGCCCTTCTTGTCCAGTATCTGGCCGAACAGCTTAGTCGCTGGCACGTATATCGCAGCAAGCCCGAGGCTCGTCAGGCCCCTTGCGAAAAGGGCAGCGCCGAAGCTCGTGGACATTCCGAACAGCACGGACCCCACGGCCGCGAAGGCTGTGAATATGCCCATCACCTTGCCCGGGTTGAACCGGTCTACGAGGTAGCCGACGGGAATCTGCACCAGCCCGTAGACTATGAAATAGATGGACGAAAGGAGGCCCAGCACAGTCGACGAAGTGGAGAATTCCGCCTTCAGCTCGGAGGCCATGACGGCCGGGGCCATCCTGTGGAAGCTGACCATGTAGTAACCGAGGGAGCAGATCATCAAGGAAGCCAGTATTAGCGCCGGCGATATCCCGGCTTTTTCGGATTTGAACAATCGCAGTCCCCCCGGTAAGCAAAGATAACATAATCATACATCATATTTGGTATTTATTTAATGATTACGCTCTTGCCCCACCCTTCTATCTCCCTGGAATGGGAAAGCACGATGAACTGCCTCGTCTTCGACATCTCCACCAGAAGCTCTCTTATCCTGCCCAACCTGGCCTCGTCTGTCGTACCGAATGAATCGTCGAAGAACATCGGTATGCGCCTGCTTTCGCCCAGCAGTTCCGCGGCAGCGACCCTCACGCAGACGTTCAGCTGGTCTTTCGTGCCCTGTGAAAGCTGCTCGTACGACACGGCCGTCCCGTCGGACGATATCAGCAGCTTGAGGTCCTCCCCGACTTCAACCACCCTTCCTCGGTCCCCGGTTATCGTACCGAGCAGGTTCGTGACGCTCATCTTCATGGCGCCCAGCGCGGACGAGCTGAACTTTGCGTTCGCGGCGTCGAGCTCCTGCACGGCCAGGGCAATCGCCCGCTCCTCGCGCTTCAACGCCTTCTTGCGCCCCTCCTCGTACGACAGCTTCTCTTCCAGCTCCGGTATGTTGTCGATATCGCGCGACCTCGCCTCCCTTAGCTCGCCGGAAAGCCTTTCGGCCTCCTGTGTGCGACTATTGATGACGCTGTCGTATTCCCTCTCGTAGTCCTCGGCGCGCCTCATCTGCCGCTCCGCGTCGAGGAAGGCCTCCTTGTCTATCGAGACCTTAAGGTACGTGCACCGCGAGAACTTCAGCTCCCATTCGGACATTATTGCCGCTGCCTGCTGCCTGGTAGCCTCGGCGTCGGCCGCGAGTGCCCCTGTGTCAGACCCTCCCGCCTTGATCAGTCCCTCTATTACCTTCCCGTCCGTGTCGACTTCCGCGGCCTTTGCGTCGATCAGCTTCTGGCGCTCGTTCCTCATGTTGTTCTTCCTGGCCACCTCTGACCAGAAAGAGCCGTCCTTCACCAGAAGGCCCCTTACGCCCAGCTCGACGTCGTAGCCCGCGATGGCGCCGACTTCGGCGGCGTCCTTTTCCGTTACGCGCCCGATCGCCCTCGCCGCTATCAGGGCAAGGCGCGACAGGGAATCAGCGTCTCTCATGACGTCGGACAACCGCTTACGGGCAGCGGCCGCATCGTCTGGCAGAAGCGGCCTTCCTGCCGCCTTCATCTCATCGTAAAGCCTTATCCTTCCCGCAAGGCCGTCGGCTTCAAGCGCGCCTCCAACCCGTTTCGCAGCACGCCTTCTGCCAAGGTATGCCTTGAGGACGAAGCCGAGCACGGAACACAGGACCACTGTCAGGACCATGGCAGTCCTGTCGGAGGGCCTCCTGAGCGCAAGGAAGGATATGGCGAAACCGGCAAGGATTCCGAAAAGCGGTGAAAGCTTGATAAAGAGCCCTTCGCCGTCCTTCGCTGACCCTGCGGCCGTCCTTGTGGCTTCTTCTCCCATCTTCTTCCTGTCCTCTTCGGTGAGGTCCATCACTTCTTTGAACCGGCCCTTCCATACCTCGTCGGCGCGGACGGCCTCATCCAGTGCCCTGCCTGCTTCGCAGGCCCTGCCGTATATGTCCCTCAGCCTCTGTTCGGCCCCCTCTATGGTCAGGTCCGCGTCCAGCAGCTCAGCCGACAGCCCCTCCTGCCGCTTGTGCCCCGCTTTTATGGCCTCGGCCTTCTCCACCGCCTCCTTGACCTCATAGAACGTCTCCTTTATAGCATCGAGGCGGGAAGGCGGCATGCCCGGCCCCTCATGCCCCGACCTCAGGCCGGCCAGCTCCGATATGCGCTCATCCCTCTCCTTCTCTTTCCTGACGATCTGTTCCAGGTCCGCCTTCTTCCTCGCGTACTCCTCGTTCTTTGCGACCCACCTTTCCCTCACGTCCATCCAGGCGGTCACGCTCATCTTGCGCTCGGTCCACATCCCTTTGTTAAGCCTGGCGTCCTCGGCATCTTGCAGCTTCTCCTGCAGCCTCTCGTTCAAAGGGGCTATCCTGTCCAGGTCCTCCCTGGCCCTCCTGAGCTTCGCCGCATCCTCGTCGATGGCATCTTCCAGCTGCTCCAGCTGTCTTTTCTCCAATAGGTCCCTGCTTTCCCCGTACTGCCTGAGCCTCATCGTGATGCCGTCGGACATGTCCCTGCCCAGGCGCGATAACAGCCTGTCCCGCGCCCCCCGGTAATCTCCCCCGGTCTTCTCGGCCAGCAGCCGCCAGCCCTCTCCGAGCCCGGCAACGTTCTCGTTGGGCTGTTCGAGCACGAACGCCGACCTGAACGCGTCCACATCTATCGTCCCGAAGTGCTCCTGGACGAAATCCTCGTACTTCTGGCTCCGCTTGCCGGCCGGGACATGGGACTGCTCCCTTATAAGGCTCACGAATCTCCCGGTATCCGGGTCGAACCTGCCGACAGCCACCCTGTCCGCCGCGAAGTCCATGTCTATCCTGTATGTCATGCCCTTCGACGTGAAAGTGAGCCCACCTTTGAAAGAAGGTGCCCCCCGCCACGAGCGGAACCTGTCCTTCCCCTGCTTCCTAAGCCCGTAGACGGTGTGCACGAGGCCGTTGACCATGGTGCTCTTGCCGGACTCGTTCAGCCGGTACAGAGTGTCTACCCCGCCCGCGAACTCGAAGACGGTCCTTTCCTTGAAACAGCCGAATCCTTCCAGCGCAAGGCTCACGTACTTCATCTTCCGCCCACCTCCTGCCTCAAGGCCTCGAGGCCCTTCCTGAGGGCGGCTTCGACAAGGCCCTCCTCCTCACTGCCGCAACTTTCCAGGCGCTCAAGCATCCTCCTTGTGAACGCGCCCCTGAGGCTGTTCTCCTTGGCGATGTTCGAAAGCTCAAAAGGGTCGAGGCGCAGGGCGTCGGATTCCACCCGCACATATGCGAAGTAGGGGTCGAGCGCCGATTTCAGCCCGACCGGGGAGAAGGAGGCCGGCATGGTTCCCGTCAGCCTGACTTGGAGGTAGGCGGCGCCTTCGGCCTCCTTGCGGATCGTCTCCGCGGCGTCCTCGGAAGACATGCCCGTAATGTCGATGTCCAACGCCGCGTATCCCGCAAGGTCCGGCATCGTCTGCCAGCTGACCAGGATGCCTGAACCGTCCAGTTCCACAAGGGGGTACCTGCCCGTCGCGACGTCGTTGAAGCCCATGCCGTCCAGGAGCCCCGGGTATACCATGGTGAGCCTGCCCGACGTCTTCACCATGGGCTTGTGTATGTGGCCTAGGGCCGCGTAGGAGTAGCCTGCGGCTTCTATGTCCTCTGAGGAGACCCTCATGGCCCGGTCCCCGTCCGCCGTGGGCATGTCGATGTCGAGCGAGCAGTGCATCGCCAGGATGCCTACCGTACCTTCCGGGACCGCCGGCAGGTCCTTGAGGTCCTCCTTTCGCGTGACGCCGCCCGTGTAGGCGCAGGAGCACACGTACACATCGAGCCCGGCCACCTTGTCGGCAAGGACCGGCCACGGCGTGGGCGCTTTCACGAGCTTGCAGCACCGCTCCCAGGACGCGTCCTTGTAGGTTGACCCGGTGTATGTTATCTCGTCGTGGTTGCCGGGCACGACCAGGGCCGGGATCCCCCTGTCCCTGAGCCTTCCGAGCTCGGACCTGACCATGCTCGCAAGGGCCTCCCCCGGGTCGTGCCTGTCGAACAGGTCGCCAGATATCACGAGCATGTCGGCCTTTTCGACCGCCTCGTCGATTATCCTCGGGAAGATGGAATCCCTTTCCTTGCGCCTTTGCCTTGCGGCGTCGCCTAGACTGCCCAGGGGGGCGCCTAAATGAAGGTCGGCTATGTGCATGAGCCTCAATCGAGTCAACCTCCTTGGTCGATGCCCTTACGGCCTCGTCCTTACAGTATTTGGTTATCGCAATGCGTGGGGGTTGTCGGGTGTGTCATTCGGTTGTTTGCCGGTCGCCATGCTGGCGGGGTGTGCCATATTGCGCTTCCGGTCTGTATAATATGATTATAATGCAAATGGACCCGGCCTTCCATCCGTTAATATATTAAGAAGGGTGGATATCATGTCATTCAACGACGGCGAGAACGGCGGCAAGGACCGCTACAAGCTCATAAGGTTCCCGAGGAGCAACTCCCCTCTAAACTACCTAAAGAGCCCGACGATTTCGATACTCGTCCTCAACGTGCTCGCTTTCATCATGCTCGAGATCTTCGGAGGTTCAGAGGACCTGAACACGCTCGTGGTGGCGGGGGCCAAGGTCAACATACTCGTGCAGCACGGGCAGTGGTGGAGGCTCTTCACGGCCATGTTCCTGCATTACGGGCTGTTGCACATAGCCCTGAACTCCTATTCGCTCTACAATCTCGGCACTTTCGCCGAGAGGATATACGGCGGCTGGCGGTTCGTGGTGATGTACATAACCTCGGGCCTGGCGGGCAACCTGCTGAGCACGATGTTCGGCCAGCCGTACGTCGTAGGCGTCGGCGCTTCCGGCGCGATCTTCGGCATAGCCGGTTCCATCCTCTACCTCGGAGTCAGGCGGCCTGAACTTTTCAAGTACATAATCGGCTCGAGGTTTATTACTGCGATCGCGATCAACCTTGTGATCAGCTTCACGATTCCCGGGATCGACGCGTGGGCCCACATAGGCGGCCTCGCCGGCGGCTTCGCCATAGCATGGGCGCTGGGCACGCCGGCCGATGACATGTACGGGGGTCCCGCCTGGTGGAAAGGGGCCATCGTCTTCGGGGCGCTGGGGCTCATGCTGGCGTACATCCTCGCCTGATCGGCGACGAATTTCTTACTAAGGGCGCCCGTTTTTATTGACGGGCGCCCTTAGTGCATGTATCATACTCCTTAGCTTGTGCACAAATATGTGAACACTCGATTGGGGGACAGCAAATGGGCGCCATCGAAGACAGGGTAAGCGCATTCAAGCAGAGGCTCGAGGGCCTCAAGGCGAACGGGCACTACTATTACCTTCAGCAGGTGGACGAAGTCGGCGACACAAGAGTCAAGATCGCCGGCCGTGAGATGATAGTATACTCCTCCTACAACTACCTGGGGCTGCTGCACCATCCCCACATCCTGGAGAAGTCGAGGCAGGCCCTCGAGGAATGGGGCACCGGCACCCACGGCGTCAGGGTACTTTCGGGAACGACTAAGCTGCATAACGAATGCGAGGCTAAGCTCGCAAGCTATATGGGGACCGAGGACGCGATAGTGTACTCCTCCGGTTTCATGGCCAACCTAACTACTTTCGACGCCCTCATGGGAAGGCGCGACCTGATAGTATCCGACCAGCTGGCGCACGCTAGCATAATCGACGGCTGCAGGATATCTGAGGCCGACTTCCAGCGTTTCAGGCACAACGACACCGAGGACCTGGAGAGGCTGCTAAAGGCGAGGCGCGAACAGTCGGCGAACTGTGGCATCATGGTCATAGTGGACGCGGTCTACAGCATGGACGGCGACGTATGCCCGCTTCCCGAGCTGTCGGGGATATGCAGGCACTACGGCGCGTGGCTCGTTGTGGACGAGGCGCACTCGCTAGGCGTACTCGGCAAGAACGGGAAGGGCATCCTCGAGTACTTCGACATGCCGATATCCTCCGTGGACCTTCTGACCGGCTCGCTAGCCAAGACCATCCCCTCGATCGGAGGCTACGTGGCAGGATCCAAGGACGTCATAACTTTCCTTAGGAACAACGCCAGGGGCTTCGTCTTCTCCGCTGCGGTGCCCCCTGCGGCGCTGGGCGCCATCATCGGCTCCGTGGAGGTCATGGAGACGGAGAAGTGGAGGCTCGACAAGGTCCGCGGCAACATCAAGAGGTTCGTAGGCGGGCTCAACGAGCTGGGCTATGATACGCTGAACACGCAAAGCTGCGTGATCCCGATAATAGTGGGCGAGGACGAGCCCACGCTGGAGCTGACCCGGCTCTGCCACATAGACGGCATGTTCGTCTCCCCTATAGTGCCCCCGGCGGTACCTCCGAAGAAGTCGAGGCTAAGGGCAAACGTTACGGCCGCGCACACCGACGAGGACATAGACATAGCGCTCGAGATACTCGGCAGGCGCGGCAGGGAACTCGGGATAATCTAGCATAGGGATCTTATTAAGAGGCGAAGCGCCTTCCCGCCTGTCCGGGGGAGGGCGCTTCATTGTCCCTAGGCCCGTACATATCGGGAAACGACACCAACCGGCGCCCTTTATGCTGTATAATATCCATATACAATACAAAAAAGCGGGTGATTCAATGATAAGACCAGCAAAGCTTGCCGAAGGACGCAAAGTAGGCATAATGGACACCACATTGAGGGACGCCCATCAGTCGCTTTTCGCGACAAGGATGACGACCCCACAGATGATGAAGATAGCGGCCTACCTCGACAAGGTCGGTTTCTTCTCCATGGAGGTATGGGGCGGGGCCACTTTCGATACCGCGCTCAGGTACCTGAACGAGGATCCCTGGGAAAGGCTCAGGCTCCTCAGGTCGGTCATAAAGAACACTCCCATGCAGATGCTGCTAAGGGGGCAGAACCTCGTCGGGTACAGGCCGTACGCAGACGACGTGGTCGACACGTTCGTTCAGAAGTCCGTTGAGAACGGCATCGACATAGTCAGGATATTCGACGCCCTCAACGACATCAGGAACGTCGAAAGGTCCGCCAAGGCTGTCAAGAAGGCCGGGGCCCACCTGCAAGGCGCCCTTTCCTATACGATATCCCCCGTCCATACCATCAAGGGGTTCGTCGAGTACGCAAAGAGGTTCGCAGACCTCGGCGCCGACAGCATCTGCATCAAGGACATGGCCGGCATCATGTCGCCGTATCCTTGCTACGAGCTTGTCGCCGCCTTGAAGTCCGAGATAGGCCTGCCCGTACAGATCCATTCGCATTATACGTCGGGCATGTCATCGATGACCTACCTCAAGGGCGTGGAAGCGGGCGCGTCGGTCATAGACTGCGCGGTCTCCACGGTTGCGATGGGATCGTCTCAGTCGCCCGACGAGACGATGATCGTCGCGTTCAGGGACACCGAGTATGACACGGGCATCGACGTAAGGAGGATCAGGCCTGCGGCGCAGCTGCTCAAGGGAATACAAGATGAGATCGCGGCCGCAAACCCCGGAGTCGTCGCCGCGAGGACCGTCGACACCGACGTCCTCAACTACCAGATACCCGGCGGTATGATATCCAACCTGAGGGCTCAGCTCACCCAGAGCAACAACCTCAACAAGCTGGAGTCGATACTGGCCGAAGTACCGGTCGTGAGGCAGGACCTCGGCTATCCGCCGCTCGTCACGCCGATGAGCCAGATAGTGGGCGTGCAGGCCAGCATGAACGTCATGACGGGCCAGCGCTACAAGATGATCAGTAAGGAAGTGAAGGCCTACATAAAAGGCGAGTACGGAAAGCCTGCCGGAAGCATAGACCCCCAGGTGCAGAAGATGGCGATCGGCGACGAGCCCGTGCTGGACGCGAGGCCGAAGCTTCCCGACGAGATGCAGAACTGCGTAGAAGCAGTGAAGCCCTACAACGGGAGCATCGAGGACGCCCTGTCCTATGCCCTGTATCCCGACCAGGCGGTCAAGTTCTTCGAGGGCCGCGCAAAGAAGCAGTCATAAGTGGCCTTAACGCGATATGAACGGGTCCGGCGTCAACGCCGGACCTTATTATAAGGAGGGGCAAGATGGAAACGCCCGTACCTTCGAAGACGAGGACCGAACCCGTTGCCTTGTATCTCTCTTTGCTGTTTTCAATATCGGTGATGATATTCGGCTTCATCGCGTCCGCCTCCCCGTTTGAATCGTTGGCCGCCATTTGGCGGTCGCCCGGGCTTCTCTGCACCGATTTCTCCTTCGTGGGCGACATCGGCGCCGCTTTCATGAACGCGGGGATGATGGGCGCCATGGCGGCACTTCTTGCTATCGCTAGCGGCGACAGGCGCGGGATAGCCGTAAGCGCGGTGTTCATGTGCGTCGGGTTCGCCTTCTTCGGCAAGACCCCCATATCGGGCGCCGTCATAATCATCGGCAGTTGCTTAAGGAGCGTCACGGCCGGCAGGAAGCCCCTTGCGGACGTCGTGACCGGGCTCTTCGGTACGTGCCTTTCGCCTCTCGTCAGCTTCATATCTTACAGTACGCCTGTGGGCTGGCCGGCAGCGATCGCGGCCGGCCTTGTCGCCGGCTTCGTCCTACAGGACCTATCCGTTATGACCAAGCGACTGTACAAGGGCTTGAACCTATATAACGTGGGTTTTGCGTCCGCTTTCGTGGCAGTGGCGGCGGCAAGCGTCATACGCGGCCTGGGGGTTACGCTTGAATCCCCCGCAAGCCAGCTGGCAGCATACCCCGACTGGGGCTTCCTTGCGCTTTCCGCTCTCTACGTTTCCGCGGCGCTCCTTTCGCTGGTTTTCATCCGGGGCTCATGGAAGGGCTTCGTTGACATCTGTATGCACGGCGGAGGCAACCCCGACCTGCTTGAGGCGGCGGGCCCGGGAGGTGCGCTCCTCAACTTCGCGGCGTCGGGGCTTATCTGCATCATAGTCTGCGGTCCGGTACTGGGCGTCAAGCTCACGGGGCCGCTGCTTGGTACGATCATAGCCGTGAACGGATGGGCCTTCTTCGGGATGAGGCCATTTGCCATGGTCTCGGTCATGGCTGGCTACGTCCTGGCCTCCCTTGTCACCTCATATCCCGTCAGCAATTCCATCGCCATGGCCGCGCTCTTCTCCACGGCTTTGAGTCCAGTCTCGGAAGGGCTGGGCTACGGCTACGGGATGCTGGCCGGGTTCCTGCACCTGTTCGTCGTCTGCAGGAGCGGCGCCTTGCACGGAGGGATACTGCTCTATAACAACGGCTTCTCCACCGGCATCGTGGCGACAGCCATCCTCGCAGCGGCAAAGTCCCTCCGCTCGCAGAGGGCCATGGACATTTGATCCAACGCACGGGCGCATGTTTTGGAGCATCTTCATGAATCTGTCGCTCGGATTGTTCCTTTTCAGGAGCAATCCATTCCCCACATAGCGTAGTTCCAGCATTTTGCCTATTTTGAACATTTCCTTCCTTATTATGCCAATAGCAGGATTTCGACTATCAAATTTATAACATTTCGGTAGCGGCCGCATCGGGCCGGGAATCCTACGAAAGGGAGGAAAGGAAGCAATGAGGAGGGTATCTTATCTTCTGACCGCGCTGCTGGTGCTGGCCTTGACGTTCGTGCCCGCGGTGTTCGCCGCAGAGGCTCCTACGGTATCCCAGGAAGTCCTGGAGGTCTACGACAAGCTCGCGAAAGACCCCAAGGTCACTTCGGCTGTCAAGTTCCTCGAGAGCGACCATGAACAGAGGGTCCAGTACGTGAAGGACCTCGTGGTCATCGAAGCGCCTTCCCACAAGGAGGAGAAGAGGTCCAGGGCCTACGCCGCGCTGCTCAAAGAAGCCGGCCTCAGCGATGTGACGATCGACGAGAAATCATGGAACTGCTGGGGCGTACTCCCCGGCACCAAGAAGGGTCCCGTCGTCTTCGTGGACGCACACCTTGACACGGTGTTCGATTTCGGGACCGTTAAAGGCTTCACGGTCGACGAGAAGGGCACGATCTACGCCCCCGGCATCGGCGACGACACTTCCGCCCTCGGCGGCATGCTCTCGGTGATAAGGGCATTCGTCAAGAACGGCGTAAAACCCGTCTACGACATAGTCTTCGTCGGGACGGTCGGCGAGGAGGGCCTCGGTGACCTCAAGGGGATGAAGGCCTTCTTGAACGAGAACCATCCCATCGGCAAGAACGTAATCGCGGTGATCGACTTCGAAGGCGGAGGCCCCGAGAGGATCACATACCTTTGCACCGGCAGCCACAGGTATTTCATCGACTTCATCGGACCCGGCGGCCACAGCTTCGGCGCCTTCGGCACCCCCAGCGCAATACACGCAGCCGGCAGGGCCATAGCCAAGGTGGCTGACGTCCAGGTGCCCGGCGGTCCCAAGACGACCTTTACTGTGGGAATGATCGAAGGCGGCACCTCGGTGAACTCCATAGCCGCCGATTGCAGGCTCCAGCTCGACATGAGGTCGAACCTCATGGACAACCTGCTCAGCTTGGAGAAGACGATAATGTCCATCTGGCAGCTGGGCGCGGACGAGGAGAACGCGCGCTGGAACAAGCCCGGGACGATCACGGTCAAGACCACGATGGTCGGGGACAGGCCGGCAGGCTCGCAGGATGAGAACATTAAGCTCATCCAGGCGCACTGGCAGAGCAACGTCATGTTCGGCTATACGCCGTCGCTAAGCGCAGCTTCGAGCACCAACATCAACTGGTCCGTCTACAAGGGTTATCCTTCGATATGCGTCGGTGCGGGCGGTAGCAGCACCGGCAACCATTCGCCCAGCGAGACATGGAATCCCGCAGGAGCCTGGAAGGCCCTGCAGGTAGGATTCATGACCATCTGCGCGGTGGCGGGCGTCGATGGCGTCACCCAGCCCCTCGGCGGGAAATAGGCCGATATAGTAAATAAAGCCCGTTGAAAGCGTGCCGGGGGCGGATCGCACCGCCCCCGGCACGCTCGTTCATGTCCCCCCTGCCGCGCACACGTGCCTTTTAATATCCGATAAGCCGGCATATCCCTTGTCTTGTGCGTCGTGACTGCAAAGATAGCCGAAAACCGCGTAAAACATGCTGTCAAAAAGAGAACGTACGTCAAGATCTCCTTGGCCGCGCCGACAGCGCCGGTTCCCCTTCCATTTCCAGTCTGAAGGCTCGCCGCCTATCCAATCATGCCGGCCTGATGAATAGAGAAGGGGCGGGTCATTGAACCCGCCCCCAGGCCTTCCACAGGTCTTCTACGCTATTTAGCAGGCCTTACGATCTTGCTGAATCCTACTGCCTTTAGCCAGTCATCGGGGTATCCTACGGTCTTCAAGTTGACATAGCCGTCCTGGTACTTGACCGCGAGCTTGTCGAACAGCTTCCACCAGGCGTCCACAACCTTCTGGGCGTTGGAGTTGGAATAGTCGGTAAGGAAGCTGACCGCCAGCTTCGGGTCCAGCTTATACAGCTCAGAGGCAGTCTTTTCCACCGTCGGCTGTATCGCCCTTGCGTCCTTCTCGAACTTCGTGAAGGTCTCCTCGATGTCCTTGATCATGTAGGAGTACTTCAGGTCAGCGAAGTTGGAGACGAGGTTGAACGCCCACCATGCGCAGTTCCTGTCCAGCACGTCACGCCTTCCGATGGTGAACGACGCAGGCACCGAAGTCGCCCCTGCGTAGATCGGTACATAGCAGGTGCTGTGGGGCGCGTCCTCGCCGAACCAGATCACTCCGCCTATGGCCGCAGGCAGCCACGCGCGGGCTTGCATTATCACGCTGTACGAGCAGCGGAATATGGAGATGGCCCTCTCCCACTCGCCCAGGGTAGCCGGCGTTGGGTACCTGTTGGGGTTGCCGAACGGACCTGCCGCCATCCCCTTGGTGAGGTCGAAAGCCGTACCTTCGTAGTGGTCGCGCTTGATCCTCATGAGGTCTTCAACCGTGACCTTCTTGTCAGGCTTGACCGAGAAAGGATACTCGACCGCCCAGGGGTCCAGGTTGAGCGACGGGGCTATCAGGGACAGCGCCCTCCACTCGCGGCGGGTATTGTATACAGAATCCTTGAAACCGTAAACGTTGGCGTAGTTGAGCGGGCCCTTCGCGGGATCCCACCAGCCCATATCCTTGGCATAGCTGAATACGTTCGAGGAGTACATGAAGTTGGGGTCGTTCTCCTTGATAACGCCGATCCTCGACCTGTTCGCAGAGACGCCCACCTCATCGTCCGGCACCCTCTGGGCCGCCCAGATGGCGCCCACCTCAAGGGGGCCCGCCCCGTAGATCTCGAAGAACCAGGCCTCGTTCCCGTCGATGACGGTAAGGCACTCACCGCCGTCGCCGTAGCCGTACTTCTCTGCCATCTCGCCCATTATCTGTATCGCTTCCTTGGCGGTCTTGGCGCGCTCGAGGCCCACTCTCTGCAGCTCCCATATCTCGAATATGCCGTTCTTGTTCTGCAGCTCCCTCCTGCCGCCGATGGTGGTCTCACCCATCATCACCTGGTTCTCATTGCCGAAAGGATATGCGATGTCGAAGTACTTGAAGGTATGTGCCACCTGAGGGATGTCAGCGACCTTCGTCCTGTCCGCTATGTCCTCGCCGGTGCCACCGCCCTTGTATACGGGTCTAAGCGCTCCTGCCGCCCAGTCCTTGGCAGGGATTACCCCTATCCTGAACTCGTACCGTCCGTCGCAGGTATGCGTCGTCATGACCGATCCGTCAGCGGACGCCAGCTTGCCGACCACGACCGATGTGCACGCAATGGCGGGCACGACCGCTGCTAGCAAGACGGCCATGATGGCCGCAACTAGGGTCAGTTTCTTGCCGAGGTTCGATTTCATTGACTCAAATCCCCCTTCCTTGTCATCACAGTAAGGTGCTATGTGCTCCAGAAGCTGCCGATGAATGGGGCACCTGCCCTGCATATCCATTTTATAACACGTCACGGCGGCGGGAGAACTTATTTCTATTCAACGGCGATATGCCCTGGTGCTGCCCATAATCGTGATCCTACGGTCCACATGAATATTTATCCGTAGCATGAAGGTGTTCAATACATTATGGAGAAAACCTTCATGGTCCCCAGAAACATATGGAGGTGTCTAAAGTGAGAAAGGGCCTCAAGCTGACAATGACGGTATTAGCAGCTTTGGTCGTCGTGTTGATCGCGGCAAGTCCCTTCATGGCTTGCACATCCATCTGTGTGGACAAGGCTGCCACGGCCGACGGGTCGATAATGACAGCCCATACGTGCGACGGCTGGTATGACGCGCGTACCTGGGTCGTGCCGGGGGCGAAACACGCCGCGACGGATAAGGTGACGATCTACTCAGGGCTGCTGCATTCGGACAGGGCCGAACCAAAGATCCTCGGCGAGATACCCGAAGTCGCCGAGACATACACATACTTCTACGCGGGTTACCCCTACATGAACGAGCACGGGGTGATAATGGGCGAGACCACCATCGGACAGCGCAACGAGCTGAGGACGACAGAGGGCATTTTCTACATCGAGACACTGCAGATACTGGCGCTGCAAAGGGCCAAGACCGCAAGGGAGGCCATACAGGTGATGGGTTCCCTGGCAGAGGAGTACGGCTATCGTGACGGAGGCGAGTGCCTGACCGTCGGCGACCAGTACGAGATGTGGTTCTTCGAGATACTCCCGTCCGGTCCGCTCAACAAGGGGGCCATATGGGCGGCCGTGCGAATCCCCGAGGGCCATGTCGGCGTCTCGGCGAACAGGTCGAGGATAGGCGAACTCAAGAAGAACAACCCCGACTACATGTTCTCCTCGAACGTCTTCGACCTGGCGATCCAGAACGGCTGGTGGGACCCGGCTAGCGGCAAGCCGTTCCTGTTCTATGAGGCCTATGCGGACAAGACCTCTATGGGAAGCAGGAGGCGCGAATGGAGGGTGCTTTCGACTTTCGCCCCTTCGCTTAATCTCGACCCGAACGCGTCGCGCTTCCCCTTCACGGTGAAAGCCGAGAAGAAGATAACGGTCCAGGACTACTTCACCATCTACAGGGATACGTACGTAGGGACCGCCTATGACAAAGCCAACGTAAGCGACTGGTTCGTTCCGGACAGCAAGGGCGTCTACGTGAAGAGCCCGTTCGCCACGCCGCACATGAGCAGCGATTTCCTCAAGCTGGTGGACGCCGCCTCCGAGCGTAACATAGCGATACCCGGCTGCTCCTACTTCACCGTCCTCCAGTCGAGAAGCTGGCTGGACCCCAAGATCGGAACGCTTTGCTGGTTCGGGCTAAACAACCCCGATACTTCGGTGCACGTGCCCGTCTATGCCGGCGTGAGCTACCTGCCGCAGAACTTCGCCGTCAACGACAGGACCAAGTTCAGCATGACCAACAGGGTGTCCGCCTGGTGGGCCTTCGATTTCGTCGACCAGCTGGTCAACCAGAGGTACCAGGATTGCATCAACGACGTGAAGGCGGTCAGGGACCCCTTCGAGGCGCAGCAGTTTGCCATGCAGCCCACCATCGAGAAGGTCGCGTCCGACCTTATGAAGGTGGACCCGAAGCTTGCGATCGGTTTCCTGACGAGCTACACCAATTCACGTTGCGTCATGGCGGTAGACATGTACTGGAAGCTGGCGGAGGATCTTATCGTCAAGTACGACGACAAGTGGTTCTAGAAGGAAGCCCTGATTGCGCGGCAAAAGGCCCCGGCAGAACATGAGCCGGGGCCTCGCTCTTTCCTTAAGTCCGTAAGGGCGTCATCCGCAATGTTGCATAAGCGTCTTGCCCAGAAGCTGCAAGTCCCTGGCCCCTTTCATCGGCACGATGATCCTGCCAGCGGCCTTGAAGCCGAGGTTTGTGTAGAACTCCATCCCCCTGTGGTTCCCGTCAGAGACGGCCACCCTAAGGGACCTTCCTCCAAGCGATCTTATGAAGCTTCTTATGACAGCAGTCCCGATGCCCCTGCCGCTGAAATCCGGATGCACCTCCATGTGCCTTATGTGCACGGCATCCTCGGCCTCGACATATGAGAGGAAGCCCGCGCAAGACCCGTCGTACGTCAGGATGTAAAACGGCGCGGCCGACATCTCGCCCGCGAGGTACTCCTTCTCCGCCTCTTCGTCCCAGCCCCTTGCCTCCTCTATGACATCCTTGAAGTTCAGACCGTATACTTCCAGCACGAAGTCAAGGTCGGAAGCAGACGCCCGCCTGGCCGAGGCCCTGCCGAGTGACAGATTGACGCTCATCCTCTTATGTCCTTTGGCATGAGAAGGCCGCATGCCACCGCAAGCGCCATCGCCGCAAGGCAGAGCATGAAGCCGTTCTTGTAAACCGCCGCGGAGTAGAAGCGCACGCCCTCCGTGAAGTATGCGCCGCCCCAGCCGTAGTCCATGACGGCGCTGACGGCAGCTTGCATCACGATCGCCCCGATGAACCCGGAGGCGTTATTGAGGCCCTGGGCAAGGCTCGACACCTCAGGGCGGTTGGCCTTCCTCATGACGACGAACGCCGGCAGGAAAGATGAATTGCTGACGCCCATCGCCACCATGGCAAAGCACAAGGCGGCGATCGCGGCCTTATCCCCGGGCCTTCCGATCGTCCAGAGTATTATGAGCCATGCCATTGCCTGCATCCCCGCCAGCAGGCAGAACATGATCCTCGGCTTCCCGCTCCTGTCGGTGAGCCAGCCTACGAGGACTGCGGCTAGCGCGCCGCCAGCCGTCGTTAGCATCATCAGCGACCCGGCGGCCGATTGCGTTATGCCGTGGACTTGCATCATGAACGGCACGCCCCACAGCCCGGTGAAGGTCATAAGACCGCCGAATACGAGCATGAAGCCGAAGAAAGGAGGAAGCGAGCCCTTCTTCCTGAGCACCTCGACAAGCCCGCCGAAGGACGTCTTCAGTATCTGTACGAGCCCGGGCTTCTTCAGTTCTGTGTAGTTGGGCCCCTCGTCTCGCACGAGAAGCCAGGCAAGCGCCGCCAGCAGTATCGTGAAGCCTCCCACCACATAAGAGGACGCCCTCCACCCTATCGAATTGACGAGGATGACGAAGGGGAACATCGCCGTCGCGACCCCGAGGTTTCCGAAGAAGGTGCTAAGGCCCGTCAGCGTCCCGTACTTCCTGGCGGGGAACCACAGCTCGATCGACTTAAGAAGGCCGAGGAATATGCCGGCCAGGCCGAAGCCGGCGATCAGCCTCGCGAGCGAGGCGAGCGCGAGCGTCCTGGCGGACGCGAACAGCAGCCAGGCCAGCCCGCCGATCATAAGGCCCGATGAGAGCAGCCTCCTGGGTCCGAGAGTGTCGGCCAGGGCGCCGGAGGGTACTTGCATGACGGAGTAGGTGTAGTAATAGATGCTCGAAAGGGCCGCAACCCCTACCCCCGTGGTATTGAACTCGGCCATAAGCTGGGGGAACATCTGGCCCGCCGCCACCCTGTTGAACATCACCGCATAATGCGAAGCCGCCCCGAGGGCGAAGACGACCCACGCTCTCCCGCCGATATGCCGCTTTTCCATGCGAATGCCTCCGTAGATTTGATACCTATAATCTACCATACCGTAACGACCGGACCCGGGCATGGGCAAATATTGATTGTGAATTGGCTCACCATTGGTTAAAGTAGTGTACGGAACTAAGAAGCAGCGTAGGGAGGTAAGGGATTTGGCATACGCCATCGAGGTCGACGGGCTGGTCAAGAAGTACGGCAAACTGATTGCAGTCGACGACATCAGCTTCAAGGTAGACGAAGGCCTGCTATTCGCCTTCCTTGGCCCGAACGGAGCCGGGAAATCCACGACGATCAACGTCATCTGCACGATACTCTCCGCCACCGCTGGCGACGTAAGGGTGTTCGGACATCGCGTGGGCTCGGAGGATGCGGCCGTAAGGGCCGACATCGGAGTAGTGTTCCAGGGCAGCGTGCTGGACGACCTGCTCACCGTCAGGGAGAACCTTATGACAAGGGGTTCGTTCTACGGCTGGAGCACCGAGGACGTGAAGGCGCGCATAAACGACGTGGCCGCGGTCACGGGGATAAAGGATTACCTCGACAGGCCGTTCGGCAAGCTGTCCGGCGGGCAGAAAAGAAGGTCGGACATCGCAAGGGCGCTCATGAACACACCGAAGGTGCTGTTCCTGGACGAGCCAACGACCGGGCTCGATCCGCAGACCAGGGCCCGGATTTGGGATACCATCGGTGAGATGAAGAAGAAGGGTACGACCGTTTTCCTCACCACGCACTACATGGAGGAGGCCGCGGTGGCCGACGACGTTGCGATCATCGACCACGGCAAGATCGTCGCTCGCGGGACGCCGGACGATCTGAGGTCCCGTTATACGCAGGACAAGCTTAGGATCATCCCCAAGGACATCAAGGCCGTGAAGGACGTCCTCAAGTCGAAGGGGCTCCAGTTCGAGGCCAAGGCGGACGTCCTAGAACTCAAGGTAAAGGACAGCATGACGGCGCTCTGCCTGCTGAAGGAGCTCGAGGACAGGATCGGGGGCTTCGAGGTAATCAAGGGCGACATGGACGACGTGTTCCTTGCCATCACCGGCAGGAAGATCCGCGAATCGGAGGTGTCCTAGATGAACGTGGTTTTGAAGATAGCAGGCAGGAACGTAAAGATATTCTTCCGCGACAGGACGTCCGTCTTCTTCTCTTTCCTGTCGGTGCTGATAATCATAGGGCTTTATGTGCTGTTCTTGGGCGATACCGTGATCAGGTCCCTGGCGAACGAGATATCGGATCCCGAAAAGGCCAGATTCTTCGCCGACACCTGGATAATGGCCGGAGTGCTGGTGGCCAATTCGATCACGTCCACCCTGGGAGCGCTGGAGGTGCTTGTGACCGACGAGTACCGCGGCATCGGCAAGGATTTCCTGGTGTCACCGCTCAAAAGATGGCAGCTCGTGCTCGGCTACATCCTCTCCACCTGGATCGTGGGTGTGATTACCGGATTCATGGTATTCGCCGTCTCACAGGCCTATATAGTGATGCGCGGAGGGGAGCTCATCAGCGCGGCCAACGCCGCGAAGGTGCTGGGACTCGTACTCGTGAACGTGCTGGCCTTCTCGGCCTTCAACTTCCTCGTAGTGTCGTTCTTCAAGACCAACGCGGCTTTCTCGACGTTCAGCACGCTAGTGGGTACACTGATAGGCTTCGTCACGGGAGTCTACGTCCCAATCGGCGTACTGCCTGACGTCATACAGAAGCTTGTGCTCCTGGTGCCCGCCACCCACGGGGCTTCGATAATGAGGCAGCTGTACATGGATGCCTCGCTGGCCTCGGCCTTCCAGGGCGGGCCAGTCGAGCTGGCGTCGGAATTCTCCAGGATCTACGGCATCACCCTGCGCCTCGACGGCAGCGCCCTTTCGATACCCACAATGATCGGCTACATCGCGATCACCGGCGCCGCCTTCTTCGTGCTTTCGGTGATAAGGCTGATGTTCAAGAAATCGAGCTGAAATACTATCGCAGGGCAGAATAAACAGGCAAGAACAAGGGCCGCATCCTCCAATGGATTGCGGCCCTTGTCCTGTGGTTTAGAAGGCAAACTGTCTTTCTGGGATGTTCTTCCGGTCCAAGATACTAGGCTGTTACAGATGTTGACTCCGATACCGTCTATGTAAACGGGGCTTTCCGGCGCGGTTCGTTCTTGAACTGCTATCCTGATCAGAAGAAGTCACAGCCATGGACCACATCCTTCCTCCGGTTCCTGCTGGCATGATCCCACCATGATGCATTTGCGCCGGAACAGCCCCGATATGCCTGATTGGCACCCTTTTTACCCCTTCATCTATTACTACGAAATATTCGGCCGCGGTGTTCCTCGGAAATGGGAAGTTCACACGATGTTCATAAAATCAGACCGTCCTCCACGGACGGCCCTGTACATTATCGTTAAATTCTTTGACGGGGATATGCATACGTCTTCTGCGAGAACCTGACAACGGCATCGTTAAGCCGGTCGAAAGCTTCCGCCCTTGCGGATCACTTGCCTTCTTCGACGGTAACTATGAGGCCGTTTGGCAGGCACGCCGCAAGGTCCGTCTCGTCGTTGACCCAACCCTGCTTTATGCAGAGCTTGTCCGGGCAGGGAGACGAAAGGAACCGTACGCCCAGATCGTCGTCGTACTGCAGCACCGAGGTGCCGATACGGCCTTGTACCTCGAATTCACCCTCTTCGGCGTTCCCGTCAGGCGGCCAGGGGAATGTCCTGGCTATACTACCTCTCCTCGCATCCGTGACGAACGCCTTTATCTGGATCACTTTGCCGTCTTCCTGCGTTATCCTGGCGAGCGCGATCCTCTCGGACAGCTTGACGGCCCCGAAGGCCACAACCAGCAGCGCCGCCATCACTGCCGCCGTCCCCGACAGGGATCTCCTGCCCGATACCGTGTCTATCCCCTCGAGCCTGCGTTTGAAGCCGGGGACGTTCCTCAGGGCGGAAAGGCCGTACAAGGCGCCCAAGCCGGTGAAGTACCCGGTAGGCAGCGCAACCGCGAGCAGGTACGGGAGCATCACGAAGACTTTCGCCGTCCCGGAGACGAGGGTGAAGACGCCCAACTGGAAAAGGTTATGGGCGATCGCGCCGGCTATCGAGCACGGGGCGGCGAACCTGCCCCTGCCGGATGTGACCGCTTTAAAGCCGGACATCACGAGGCTGCTGCCAGTCGCTCCCGCAAAAGCCATCATGAACGCCATCGAGCCGAACGTCCCCGTGACGAGGCTTCCCAGGAGGACCCTGAGTATGGCCAGGGTTATCGCCTCGGCCGGTCCGATGGCATACAGCGCGATCAGGGTGACTACGTTGGCAAGGCCGAGCTTCGCCCCCGGAAGCGCCACGGGCACCGGGATCTGGGCCTCCAGCGCGTGCAGCCCTACGCCGAGGGATAGCAGCAGCGCCAGAAGCACCGTCCTCCTCGTGCCGTTCAGCTCGTCCTTACCTCTTGCCAATTCCTTTCCCCTTCCCCATAACGGACGGAACCGCGATCAGCAGTACCGCCAGAGCGAGCCCCGCCGCCGCGTAGGCTTTTTCGTACTTCTTCTGGAAATATACCATGCTTGTCCCTAAAGCTGGCAGCGGCACGGGGTCGACGGGTATCCCGCTCTTAGTCGCAAGGCCTTTTATGTCGAGGAAATGGATGACTGGGACCCCCTCGTTCAAGTACTCGTATATAAGCCCCATGTCCGGAGAATCCACTTTCCTGGGCGGTTTGGTCATTATGCCGTTCGAGACCTCAAGGGACGCTGAAGTGGAGCCGAAGTTGGGCTCCGCGCCTCCTATGTTTATGAAGGCCTTTATGTCCCCTGCCGCCTCGAATGCCGCCTTCCTCTGCCTTATGCTGTCCGACGTGTCCTCGGGCACGATTATCCTGTGGCCGGATTCTTCCGCGATCCTTTGGAGCACGGGCTTCGAGTCGGCGATTATGCCGCCTTCCCCGACGTCCCCGGCGCCACCAAGCGATATGGCCACCGGTATGTAATCGAATATGCCGGCGCCGTTTAGCCTGTCTATCATCTCGACAGAGGTGAGCCCCGGTATGTTCGCCCCGTATTCAGACGCGCCTATGGAAGGTATGAGCACCGGTTCGACACCGGTTACGTAGCAGGCCGAGAGAACCGAGAGTATTATGCCGGGGAACGATCCGCTCGCCCCCACCGCGACGAGGTCCCCTCCTTTAATGCCGAGCCTGTCGAAGTAGTCGACCATGAGGGCCGCGAAGTCCGGATTCGTGGAGGTCCTCTTAGACTGGAGGTTTCCGACAGTCGTCGTTATGTCTGTGAGTTCCTGGCCTATGAGCCCCGTGGCGTTGGGATCGTCCGCCGGGTCTATGGGTATCCCGAGCTCCGCCCTCATCCTCTTTATCTCCGCGGTCGCCTCGGACATCTTCCTCGCCGCCGCGAGCATGTCGTCGTAGCTTTCGTGCTTCGCCATGAAGCTGGTAGAGAATGTAAGCCACAGGGATATTGCGACTACCGCGGATGCGGCCGCCATCCATATGGGGTTGAACGTCCTTTTCGCCATCGGACACTCCTTGCCTTTAATATATGAGGAGGAGCAGAAGCCTTACCGCTCCCGCCACGAGCAGCGTCGAAACCAACGTCTTCGGCAGGCCCTGCTTGCTTGAATCATTGGCGATCAGCCCCGGGATGATATAGCCTATGGCCCTTATGTCCTGGCCGAGGCCCGGCATCCACGAGACGACCCTTCCGACGAGCCAGCCCATGAACATGCCCGTAAGGACCATGGCCATGAAACGCCTCCTGCCGAAAAGGATGACGCGGTTGGACAGCGCGTTCACGAATAGATAGGTTAGCGCCGCTATCGCCAGCGTGATCGCTATCCTTAACGGCTGGTCCATATACAGCGCCAGGTAACCCGGTCCGACGAGCCCTCCGGCGAGCAATCCCGTAGCCTCGCCGTAAAGGAAGCTGAGGATCACCCCGATCGTCACAGAAGTACCTATCATGCCCGGCTACCCCCACTTTCCGCAGTCAATTCCCTTATGTGCTCCGTAAGGAGGCTGCCCGCCCCTTTGGTGTTGCCTGCAAGGAACACCAGGGCCGTCGCCCCCTCGGGAAGCTCGCACAAAACCCTTTCGAGTATGGCGCCGGGCGTCTTCTCGTGTACCGCGCCCGCCCCCTCATACCCGCTCGGAGTCATCCTCATGGCCAGGTGCTGCAGTTTCCCTATGTAGAACACGCGGTCGGCCATAAGGGCTGCCGCCAGCTTCGACATCTCCTCCACCCTCTGGGGCCTGTCCTCGCGGTTGTTCACCACTACGAACGACTTGTCGTATGACTGCTTGAGCGGCAGCGCGAAGTCCTCCCACATCTTCAGGGTGGATTCGACGTCGTTGGCCGCGAAGGCGTCCACTATGTGCAGCTTCCTGCCCGACAGCATTATATCCGCGACCGGGCTCACCCCCGGGTCGGGCCTTGCGCCCACCATGCCCCTAAGGGCGGTCCGCCTGTCCACACCTGCGATCTCGCAGACAGCGAGTGCCACGGCCACATTCTCCGCGAACGACGTATATCCGAACATTGCGAGCTCCTCTGGGCTCACTGAATCCCCTGAGGCTATCCTCAGCTCGGTGCCCATCGCCTCGCACTTTTCCATGAGCATCTTCGTGAACGGGCCGTCCACTGTGACGAGGTGTCCGTTCTTCGGGATCGTGATCGCAAGCGTCCTCGCCACGTCATCGAGGCCGGGGCCCATCACGTCGAGATGGTCCCTCCTTATGTTCGTTATCACCCCGATGGTGGATTTCACCAGCATGTGCTCGTACACCCTCTGGTTCTCCTCCTCGAGCGCCATGCACTCAACCACCAGGGCTTCGGCACCGGCTTCGAAGGCCTTCTTCGCCACCCAGACGTGCTCGGATATCCTCGCCCTCCCGCGCCTTCTTATTGGTTCTTCGGCCCCGTCGGGGAGTATGATCCTAGGCGTGGTGCCCGTGGTCTTCCCCACGGTCCTTATGCCGGCCGAAGAGAGCCCGGCGGCTATGAGCCTCGTCACGGTCGACTTGCCCCTCGTGCCGTTCACGTTCACCCTTATGCTGAAATGCGCAATCCGCCTCCTGTGCATGGCGGCCTCCGCAAGGCCCGCAGCAAGCAGGAGGACGAACGCTGCGATGATCGTAACGTCGTTCATGGTGACCCTCCGAGAATCAATAATACACTATTTCGTTACTTACCGACGTGAGGCAGGATGTAGGGGCCCCCTTGAAGAAACCAAGCGTGCCGGAAGTCACTATTGTATTTTATTAGTACATGCATAACCCCGGCGCATGGGCCCGGTCGACTTTACAGAAGTCTTCAGAGTGGCTTTTCAGTGGGCAGAGGATGCATAGGCAAGCGGAGGTGAGGTTCGTATATACAGCCGATATTTATGTTGTCCTTTGGTAAGTAACAACTATAATTTTACTTGGAAAGACCATTTTCAGGAAAACAATACGCCGTCTCCGGCGTCATAGATTGTAGTCTAAACGAAAGGAGAAAATCCATGAAGAAGATCCCGGTTCTAATCGTTCTGCTAAGCCTGATGCTGCTGCTGGGCACCAATGTGGCGACGGCTGCGGTAACAGGTTCCACACCGCCCAAATTCGAGTTCCCGTGCCTTCTGAGCAACGCGGGCCAGGGGCCCGACGGCAAGAACGCGCGCGCAATGATCAACTTCCAGGCCGCATCCAAGGCCGTGATGATCTATGAGACAAATTACTGGTACAGCGCAGAGCCCCTGCCTTCCGAAATCGCGAAGTACAAGACCATAATCTTCGCCATAAGCTCGAGCGCCAAGGGGCTCGGGGCTTCAGGCATAACCATCGACGAGGAGGTCGCGCGCCTCAACAAGGTAGTAGCGGAAGCCAAGAAGCTGAAGATCAAGATAGTGGCCTTGCTCATGAACGGAAAGGACAACAGAGGCCTTGCCGGCAGCGCAAACGAGCAGAGCATCGATGCGATAGCGCCGTTCGCCGACTATTTCATCGTAAGGAAGGACGGCGATACGGACGGCAAGTTCAAGAAGATCGCCGACAAGAACAAGGTCCCGCTAACCTACTTCGAAACCGGCATCCTAGACCTCCCAGGACTTTTCGCAGCCATGTTTTCCAAGTAATCGAGTACGCCCCTGCCGGGGCGTACTTTTTTGGGGGTATTTCGCATGACTCTACAGACTACGTATACCCTTATCGCAATGGTCGCAGTCTTCGTGCTCTGCAGCTGGAAGCTCAAGTCACCTGAGATCTCCATGGTGATAACGGCCGTCGTAGGTGCCCTGGTCGCGGGCTTCGGCTTCCCCGTGCGCCTTCTGATAGAGGGCACGCTCACCTATCTAGACCTGGCACTATTGTTCATCACCGCGTCGTTGTTCATGAACTTCTACTCGGAGATCGGCGCCACCAACGCGCTCATAAGGGGCATGGTCAAGACCTTCTACGACAAGAAGTGGCTCATGCTCTTCCTGCTCGCGTTCGTGATGCTGGTCCCCGGGGCTTTCACCGGCGCGGGCAGCGTCTCCATCCTGGTGGTCGGAGGCCTGGTAGCCACGGTGTTGGAGTTCATGGGCTTCCCTCCGGAGAGGAGGGCCGCGTTCGTGTTCATAACGGCGATACTGTCGGCCGCGGCGCCTCCCATCAACCTATGGGCGATGCTGATGGCAGCCGGCGCCAACATGCCGTACGTTGGATTCAACAAGATACTCTTCATCCCGGTCGTGTTGACGACGATATTCGCCGTGTTCTTCTTCGGCAGGGGGACCAAGGCCCGCCCGAAGTCCGAAGTTCTCGCCAACCTGCCGGCCGCGGCGAAGGGCATGAACTGGCTGAGGCTCTCTCTTCCTTTCGCGCTCCTGCTCCTCTTGATATTCATGGCGCAATACCAGCCCTTCGTCATGCCGGTCATCGGCCTGCCGCTGACGTTCTTGCTCTGCGCGTTGTTGGTCATACTGCTCGACCCCGAGCGCAGGAGCCTTAAGCGCTGGTGGGTGGTGACCACGAACACCATCGAGACCGTGTTCCCGCTGGTTGCGACCCTGACAAGCGTAGGCGTGCTGGTCAATATCATGGCGCTTACCGGAGTAAGGGGGCTCATTGCGATCAACTTCGTGACATTGCCTATAGTCTGGATATATGTCACAGCGCTCCTGTTCTGCCCTCTGGCCCAGGGTTCGCTGTCGTACGGCAGCGCCGTCATCCTGGGTGTGCCGATAATATTCCGCTTCAATTCGGTCGGTGTGAACGTCACGGTCGTAGCCGCGGCCCTGAGCTTGATGTTCCCTCTGGGCGACTGCCTGCCCCCGTCGAGGATCGTCGGAAGGCTGTCGATAGAGAAGGTCGGCTACAAGGGCTCCTACATGCAGTTCCTCAAGGCGGTGCTGGTGCCCTGGCTGTTTTTGGCGGCAGTGGCGCTGTCCATGCTCATATTCACCAAGACGTTCGTGCCCCTGACCAAATAAGAAGCGAAGGAGGGAGTCTTATGGTAATCCTGCAAGAGATCATCCACTACATATACCTGGCCATGTCGGGCTTCTTCGGGCTTCTGCTGGTCAGGGCCCTGTTCAAGAGGACGACGCGCACGAATCTCGTCTATGACATCGTATACGCGTACGCCGTAATACCATTCCTGCTGCGCGCCCTGCGTATCAGGTGAAGGAGGCTTGGGAATGAGTACTTCTAACATTAGGAAACTGGCATTCCTCGTCCTTTTCCTGGTGCTCGCCGGCTTCGCGTCCGCCGAGTTCAAGGACCTGAGGTACTTCAAGGAGAAGGTGGTCGTCTCGGACGCCTTCACGGAGAAGAGGATGCTGTCCGAGTGGCTGACAAGCCTCAAAGGGACCTGGGGCGACACGCCCGTGTACTTCTACGATTCGGGCAAGCCCGGCGCGACGGTCCTCATCTACGGAGGGGCCCACCCGTACGAGCCAGCGGGGACGATAGCGGTCTATGTGATAATGGAAAACCTGCAGCTTACGAACGGCAGGTTCATACTGGTCCCGAGGGCCGACATGAGCGCCTCCACGGAGGGCATACTGGGTAACGCCTACCCTCAGTACCTGCACATACCCACCTCCTGGGGCCAGCAGAAGTACAGGATAGGAGACAGGGAGACGGCGCTGATAGACCAGTGGCCCGACCCGTTCACCTACGTGCACTACCCGTCCAAGCAGAACCTCGCCTACCAGGACCTCAGGAACTTCAACCGCACGTTCCCGGGAAGGCCTGACGGCACCCTCACGGAGCGCATGTCGTACGCCTTCATGGAGCTCATAAGGAACGAGAAGATCGACCTGGTCATAGACTTCCACGAGGCGTCCTTGATGTACCCCGTGGTCGACACCTACGTCACGCACCAAAGGGCGGAGGACGTAGCCATGATGGCCGCGATGATGTGCCAGATAGAGATGCCGATGAAATGCGAAGTCTCCCCCAAGGGCCTAAGGGGCCTCACCCACAGGGAGATTGGCGATTACAGCGACGCCCTCTGTGTTCTTATCGAGACGGCCGAGCCCTTCATCGACAGGGTAGTCGGAAGGGTCACCGAGCAGCTGATGATAGACGGCAAGGACGAGTTCCTCGAAAGGGCCTCCGAGAAGGGCCTACTCTACACCAGCTACGACATAAGCGACGCGCCCACGATCGACCACCGGGTGGCCAGGCTGCTGACCGCCTCGTTGGAGCTCATCAAAATGTACGACCAGTTCTACCCCGACAAAGCGGTCGAGTTCTGGTACCCGCGTTTCACTGACGTCAAGACCAACGGCCTTGGCAGCTACCTGCACGATCCCGCGTCAGCCGACCCTTCGCGCGTATTCGAAAACTAGGGGATCAGAGAGGGCCTTCCGGACGGGGGCCCTCTCTTTCCGTATAGCGAACCCATTCTTATTTGAGAGGTGTAAGAAATGAGGATCCGCAGAAACCTTATCGTTCTCGTCTCCGTCGCCGTCATGCTGCTGGCACTTACCACGGCCAGCTACGCATGCACGATCATAGCGGTAGGCAACAAGGCCACAGTGGACGGGTCGGCGATCATCACGCACAACGACGACTCCGGAGTAGCCGACTTCAGGCTCTGGATACTGAAAGGCGCCGAGCACAAGGAGGGCGAGACCCGGCCGATAGTGATCGACTCGCACGACTACATCGACTTCTCCAAGTGGCCGGTCGTGGACTACACGAAGAACAGGAACGGACGCGCCATGGTACTCGTGGATATCCCGCAGCCTAAGAAGACCTACACCTATTTCCACTCCAGGTACTCATTCATCAACGAGAACGGTGTGGCCATGGGCGAATCCACCACCTCAGTCGTCCAGAGCAACGACTACGGCAAGGCAGTGAGGAAGAAACTGTACGACACCGACGAAGGCATGATCGACTGCTGGAACCTGCAGGACATAGCCCTTGAGCGCGCGACGACCTCACGCGAGGCCGTCATGATAATGGGGGATCTCATAAACGAGTACGGCTGGAACGTGACCGGTGGGGGCGGTGAGATCATGGACATCACCGACGGTACGGAAACGTGGGCGATGGAGTTCTTCGGGGCGAAGATCTGGGTCGCCACCCGCGTGCCGGACGACATGATCTGGGTGGGCGCCAATACCCACCGCTTCAACATCGACCCCAGGAACCCCGTGGAGAACGGGGTCACATACGAGGTAATAACCTCGCCCAACTTCATCTCCTACGCAGTCGAGAACGGTTGGTACGATCCCAACTCCGGCAAGCCCTTCAGGGCGTCGGAGATCTACGCCAACCGAGTAAATGCCCATAACAAGCGCGAATGGCGGGTATTCGACCTAGTGGCGCCTTCCCTGAAGCTGCCCGACAACGCGCCCGAATACCCGTACTGCGTGAAGCCCGACTTCAAGCTCTCGGTTAACGACATATGGAAGATATCCGGCGACCATTACGAAGGGACGCAGTACGACCTGACCAAAGGCCCTCTCGCAGGCCCGTACGGAGACCCGCTCAACAACTACGGACTCGGCAGCAGGCCCAGGCCGATAGGAATCCCCGCGACCTGCTACTTGCAGGTCAGCCAGATCAAGTCGTGGCTGCCGACCCCGTTCAGGGGCATCGTGTGGTACGGCTACGGCTCGGTCGGCCACAGCTTCCTGACACCCCTGTTCCCCGCTATGGAGAAGCTGCCCGACCTGTACGGCGTCGGTTCCAGGTACGAGATCTACAGGCGCGATTCCGGCTGGTGGATCAACACCGGCGTGCAGGCGATAATCGGCCTCAACTACGCCGATGCCATGAAGTACGTCAACGCCCTGAGGGAGCCCAAGATGGCGAACGTCTACAAGCAGATGGCCGAGTTGCAGGACATAGCGGCCAAGATGTACGCCGCCGATCCTAAGGGCGCGGTGTCGATGCTCAGCGAGTATTGCTACAACACGTCGGTGGGCTGGTTCAACGACTGGTTAAAGCTGGGAGACGAGCTGATGGCCAAGTACTGGAGGCAGACCTCGTTCCCGACATGGTGGAAGGACTGGACAAATCCTGCCGTCAACACCGAGATAGTGAAATACCTCGGCAAATAGCACATAGGCGACCCATGATGGGGGCCCGGGCCGGAAGGTCCGGGCTTTTGATTCCCCTTGTCCTGACCCGGGGCACCTCCGGCATGCGGATGATGTTCCCCTATTAGCGATCCAATAGAGAAGGCCCCGGGCCTCAACGGTCCGGGGCCGGCGTCATGCTAGAGCCTGGGCATCATTTGCCCGGCATCGACGTGAAGCCGATGAGGTCATTCCACCACTGCGGGAACGCCGTCGTCTTCAGGTAGGTCGAACCGAACACGTACTTGCCCAGGAGCTTGTCTCCCAAGAGCAGCCAATCCTCATGCCACGCCACCGCGTTCGCATAGGCGAACTCGCTTATGAGGCTGATGGCGGCCTTGGGATCGGTCTTGTAGAGCTCTGCGGCCTTGTCCTGGATGAGCGGCACCATCGTATAGAGCATGTCCATACGAGGCTGCCTGAAATCACGGATGTCCTTCACGGCCGACTGGTACTTCAGCGTGGCCAGCTCCTGTACATAGGTGTTGGCCCACCAGCCGGAATCGCGCCTGAACGGCTGATAGCGGCTGCCGGTCTGGTAGAACGCCGGCAGGCTTCCCATGGCGGCCCAGAGCGGGGTCAGGTAGGTGGTGTCTGGCGCGCCGTAGCCGTACCATACGACGCCCTTGATCGGATCCGGCAGCCATGCCTTAGTCTGGCCGATCATGAGGTAGCAGGTCCTGTGCATGTTGATCGTGCGCTCCCAGCCGCCTCCGCGCGGGTCGGAGTTGGGGTATCTGAGGGGGTTGCCCCACGGGCCGGCCGCCGCGCCCTTGCTGGTGTCATACTCGGTGCCCTGGTAATAGTCCGCCTTGATGTTCCAGACATCCTGCAGGGACATCTTCTTCTCCGGCTTCACGGAGAACGGGAACCTCTTGTCGGTCGATACCAGCTTCAGGGAAGGCGCCACGAGGTCGAACGCGCGCCATTCTCTCCTGGTCGAGTACACTCCGTTGTACGGGGCGTAGTTCTCGTAGCAGAGGAACGGCTTGCCCGACTTCGGGTCATACCAGCCCTTCTCGGTCGCGTATGAGACGATGTTCGGGGAGGCCAGGTAGTTGGCGGTGTCCTTGAGGTCTATCTCGCCGATCCTGGCCCTGTTGGCAGCCACGAAGAAATGGTCGGCGGGGATGCGCACCGCGGCCCAGATGTCGCGGCCGTAGAACTCGGCGATCCACACTTCGTTGCCGTCGGCTATGTCCATGGTCTCGCCGGGGCCGAGCCAGCCGTACTTCTCGACCAAGGCGCCCATGATGAGCACCGCCTCACGCGCCGTCTTGGCGCGCTCGAGGGCTATGTCCTGCGCCAGCCAGCAGTCTATGATGCCGGGGCTGTCGGACACCATCGCCTTGTAGATGGCCTTCTCGCGGTCATTGGTGCGGTCGTAGCTGAATGTGGACTCTCCCATGGAGACGCCCACCTCGTTGATGAACGAATAGCGGGAATGCAGATACGTGTAGGTCTTGGCAACCTGCGGGATCTCTCCGGCTACCATCGCCTGGCCGTTCATGCTCTTCGTGTAGTCGACGTTCGGCCAGTTCGAATAGTCGATGTAGTCGTGGCCGTCGATCACCAGGGGCCTTGTCTCGCCTTCCTTGTGCTCGCCGCCCTTGATGATCCAGAGCCTGAAGTCGGCTACCGTGGAGTCGTCGTTGTGTGTAACCATCGTCGAACCATCCACGGAGGCCTTGTTGCCTACGGCGACAATAGTGCACGCATAGCTTGCGGTACTAAGCGCCAAGACGAGCGCTATCACGACTGAAAGAAGCAGGACTCTCTTTTTGAACAACATTGTCACTTTCACGCTCCTTCAAGTAGTCAATGGTCTTAGCGTGCTCACCCGTATCTCTTGCCTTCTCTCCTCCCATCGTCAAAGAATGCCCTGTGCAACGACCTTCTTCCGCGGTCCTGGGATTATCGGGAGCAAAGCTACTTTTTCTGGGAAGTAGGTCATTTTCAGTATACTCCCGAAGGGCTTGAAAAAATATGTCTATATGCATCTTGCTCAGGTCCCTGAGCATGCGTTGTATGGCTGGAAGGACGGCGGTTTCGCGGCTGCGTCCGGGGCCGTTCACGGTCAGCCCCTCGCCGGATCGGCCGCGTCGACCGTATGGAGATACGCCCGGGATTGTGTACTTCCCCGGGGAGTTTCGGATGACGGAAAAGGGAGGTCGGAAGGGCATGCATCCGCGATCGGAAGTACATAGCGGCAAGACCGCGCGCCTCGACAAGCTCGCAGTCCCGCCGCCTGGTCATTGCCGCCGTTTAGGCCGGCTCATCCCGCCGGCCCCGATGCGGGTAGCGTTCGCTCATCGGAACCATCCCCTGGTGCCGTTGGATATCCTCACGAGAATCAACATGACAGGCACTTCAGTGAGTACGCCAACGATCGTGGCAAGAGCCGCGGGGCTCTGGGTGCCGAACAGCGAAATCGCCACCGCGACGGAAAGCTCGAAGAAGTTGGATGCGCCAATCATGCCCGCCGGGGCGGCGATTTCGTGGGGCAGTCTTAAAAGCTTGCTTGCGATGTACGCGATGAAGAAGATCAGGAAAGTCTGTATGACGAGCGGTACTGCGATAAGCAGTATGTGCAAGGGGTTCGTAAGGATTACTTCCCCCTGGAACGAGAATATGATCACAAGTGTCAGGAGCAGCCCGATTATGGTAACGTTTCCGAACTTGGGTATGAACGCGTTCTCGAAATATTCGCGCCCGTGCTTCCTGGTTACATAGCTGCGGGTGAGCGCCCCGCCGATGAGAGGGATGACCACGAACAGGACGACTGACAGGATCAAGGTGTCCCATGGGATCCTGACGCCGCCTATGCCGAGCAGGAACGCCACTATGGGGGTGAACGCCACCAGTATTATCAGGTCGTTCGTCGCGACCTGTACCACGGTGTAGGCCGCGTCCCCTTTGGTCAGGTAGCTCCATACGAACACCATCGCCGTGCACGGGGCCGCACCCAGGAGTATAGCGCCGGCAAGGTAGGACTTTGCGAGATCGGCGGGTATCAGCGACTTGAAGACGACGTTAAGGAACAGCCATGCGATAGCGAACATCGTGAACGGCTTGATGAGCCAGTTGGTGATCCACGTTACGTAAAGCCCCTTCGGGTTCTTGCCGACGTTCTTGATGCTCTGGAAGTCCACCTTCAGCATCATCGGGTATATCATCAGCCAGATGAGGATCGCAATCGGTATCGAGACGCTGGCGTATTCGAACCTTCCCAGGATTTCGGGGATCTGGGGCAGGTACTTCCCAATAAGTACGCCCGCCGCCATGCACAGGAGGACCCACATGGTAAGGTATTTCTCGAAGAAGCTTATTCCTTCGGCCCTTGTCTTGCCCATCCTCAATCGCCTCATTCCTTGTTCGTGTTCTAGCGCACTTTCTGCAGGATCTTCACGATCTCATCGGCCCTGAGGACCTTCCCGTAAGATACCACTTTCCCGTCGATTACAAGAGCTGGCGTGCTCATGACGCCGTATGCGGCGATACGGGACGGATCGGTTATATGATCGATATCCCCTTCCATGCCCAACTGCAGCAATGCTTCCTTCGCCGCCGCCTCAAGCGCATTGCACTTCGCACATCCGCTGCCCAGCACCTTCACCCCCGCCTCTTCCGTGCGTACGGCAACTTCCTTGCCCATGTCGTCCGCGCAACAGCCGCACGAGCATCCTCCGATGGTCCTGCCCTTGGCCCTGTCCCTTCCAAATAGCGCCAATTTCCTTTCCCTCCTTGTCAACGTGAATTAAAAGCCCAGATAGAACATGTAAAATCCGATCATCATGATTATCGCGCCCATTACTGCCTTCAGGACGGCGCTTGCCCTTGCGTAACCTTTGCTGGAGGACATCCTCCGTACGAGACCCGTCGACGTTCCCGCGGCTACGGCGAGTATGCCGTGCCCTGCCGAGTACATCAGCAGCATGAACATTCCGCCGAGCATGCTCGCCTTGCTTGAGACTGCCGCCAAGAGCGCGACCAGGACCGGCGTCGAGCACGGTGAGGAGAACAACCCTCCAAGGGCGCCGGCTATGAAAGCGCCGGCGTAGCCCCTCCTCGTGTTCCTCAAAGCAAGGCGGGAGGCGGGGATGAATTCGAATAGGCCCCAGGTCTGCAGCGACATCATCACCATAAGCGCCCCCATGACGACGAACCACGATCGGGACGCTACGCCCAACAGCCTCCCGGCGAGCGAGGAGACTATCCCCAGCGCTGTGAACGTGACGGCAGCGCCCGCGGCGAAGGTGACGGAAAGCCTGAAGGAGCTGCCCAGGTTCCGGCCTTCCACGTTTCCTACGTAGCCTATCACCAAGGATACGCCCGCCAAGGAACACGGCATGAATGAAGATAGTATACCCGCCAAGAACGCGATGA
The DNA here is from genome assembly GCA_002070415.1 of Firmicutes bacterium ADurb.Bin153. Taxonomy (GTDB): domain Bacteria; phylum Bacillota; class DTU025; order DTU025; family MWDF01; genus MWDF01. The sequence continues at coordinate 16,450 of MWDF01000009.1, read as the reverse complement.
ACGGCGCGAGCCACCCGCCTGCGCCTACAAGGCGCGACAATTCCTCGAGGTATCCGCTCACCTGCCCACCCCCATGTCGGCAAGGATCATCCTCAGCTGCTCTTCTGTCAGCCCTCCTTGGTGTACGGATAGGGTCCTCTTATCGATCCGCCTTTTTGTGAACTCGACCCCTATGTCCGTCCCCGGTAAATAGGGAGTCCCGTCCGCGTTGATGAACACCTGTGTGGGGATCACCTGGATTCTGAAATCCGCCGCGATGCCGCCGTACTTCCTCACATCCACGAACTTTACGAATGCCTTGCCGTACATCTCCTTGTTGACGGCTTCAAGCACCGGTGCCATCTGCACGCACGGGATGCAGGCGTCGGATCCGAAGTCGATGACTATGGGGATGCCGTACGAGATAAGGGCTTCCAGGTCTATCTCAGCCGCCTCGAGCAAGAACGCGTCATCTCCTACCGCCGCGGGATCGTCCCGTTCGCCGTCCCCTCGGTTCTTGATAAGCCAGATTCCGGCGATGGCCAGCGCCAGCGCGATGACGGCCAGCGTCCTCGCCAGATTCTTCCTTTTCATCTTTAGCCCTCCCCCTTGCTCGTGCCGGCCTTCTTCCGTTCTACGCCTTCGAAGAACGCCTTCAGGTTCTCCGGAAGCCTGTATCCGCCCTCACACGAACAGCCGTCCCTAGCAGGGCCGAGGATGGCTTTCATCACGGCTTCGGCAAGTACTTCCTTCGGAGGCACTTCGAAGTCTCCGAGCTCGTGGGTAAAGCGGCGGCAGAGAACCGCCTCCCCGCTTATGCACCCGCAGCTGTAGCAGACGTCCTCCTTAAGGCTTGAGCAGATGTCCCGCCCGTTTACGCGTATGGTGGGCGAGGAAAGGAACCGGTATCGCTCGGCCTGCTCGGGTGATTCTATCTTCGTCTTCATGTACTCGACGTCGTATCCTGCCGTTACGAGCGCCGGGGAAAGGACCGCCATGACCTCGTCCAGGATGCTAGCGGTCGCGACGCAACGGTCGCAGGTCTCCAGATCCAGGTAGAGGAACTCCACCAGCGCTTCCTTCCCGTTTTGCACGGAGCAGCCGCACGGGGCGGGAGCTTCGACGGCGCTCCCCTTCCTTCCTGGAGGGGTCCAGCCGGTATCGTCCCCCACGTACGTAATAGCCCCCGCCGGGCAGCGGTTCCCGCAACCGTGGCAATGGTCTATGCATCGCCCCGGCAGCCTTACTACCGGCACGGGAGCCTTCCCTCGGTCGAATACACAATGCGGGCACCGGCTTACGCACAAGCCGCATTCCGTGCATCTACCGTAGTCGATCACCGGATACCATGTATCTGCCATTTATCGACACCCCTCTATACGAGAAGGAACTGGAAAGCGTTGAACAGGTATCCTATGATGGCGATACCCACCGTCACTATGCCTACGAACACGACCAGCAATCGCGGTTTCACAGCCCTGCGCAGCATGATTATCGACGGGGCGGACAGTGCCGTCACCGCCATCATGAAGGAAAGGACCGTACCCAGGCCGACTCCTTTTGCGAAGAGGGCCTCGGCTATCGGGATGGTACCGAAGATATCGGCGTACATAGGCGCGCCTATTATCGTGGCTATGATAACGGAGAACGGGTTCCTGTTCCCAAGGACCGCCTGTATGACATCCTCCGGTATCCAGTTATGAATCACCGCCCCTATGCCCACGCCTACCAGCACGTACAGGAATACCTTCCTGAATATCGACTTCACCTGGTCCCATGCGTATTCCGCGCGTTCAGCCCGCGAAAGGTCCGGTGATTCTATGTCGACCGTCCCCGCCGCCTTGACGAAGCTCTCGACGTATCTATCCATGCCCAGCCTTTCTATCATCGACCCTCCTATGACGGCAAGGACAAGGCCGATAAGCACGTAGGCTACCGCCACTTTCGCTCCGAAGACGCTCATGAGAAGCACCAGCGAGCCGAGGTCCACCAAGGGCGAGGATATCAGGAAGGAGAACGTCACGCCGACTGGCAGGCCGGCGCTCGTGAACCCTATGAACAGGGGGATGGACGAGCAGGAACAGAAGGGGGTAACGGTCCCCAGCAGCGCCGCCAGCACATTGGCGGTAAGGCCCCGGAAGCGCCCCAGCACCTTCCTCGTCCGCTCGGGCGGGAAATAGCTCTGTATGAAGCTTACGACGAAGATCAGCAAAGAAAGCAGCGTCAGGATCTTGATCGTATCGAATATGAAGAACCGGACGCTGCCGCCGACCATGCTGTCGGGATCGAGCCCCGCCAAGGACAGCAGCTTTCCGGTCAGCCGGTACAACCAACCCATCCCCAGGAGCTGATCCTGCACGAACGCCCAGACCGCACTAATCACCTGCATCTATAAGTACCTCGCTTCCGATTGTCTTCGTTGATATCGATCGATGGACTCTTCAATCAGGATCCCCGCTGGGTTGAGCAGCCGCGTGCGCCCGCAGGTGTCCGTACTTCCACTCGTGCCGTAATCTCCCTCAGTATCCGCTCGGCACGCATGACGCCCTCACCGCTTATCCGATAGTGCGTCCATCTGCCTTCCTGCCTGCAGTCCACTATCCCCGAATCGCACAGCACCTTCATATGGTAGGCCAGGGATGACTGGGGCATGCCGAGGATTTCGGTCAGCACGCACGCGCATTTTTCGCCGTCCTGCAGCAATTCTAGGATACGGAGCCTTTTCTCGTCGCAGAAGGCCTTGAACACCTTCGCATGTCCGTCATAGCGCATTCCCATGTCGTTCCCTCATATCGAGAATTTTCGATTTATCACAGTCTCTACTATAATCACCGCCTCGGCACCTGTCAACAGGAGCGACGCGTACGCAAAGGCGCACCCCGGAACTCCGAAAGCGCTCCGATGCACGCGGGCGCCTTGTTTGGCGCTTGCCTTCCTTTCGTGAAGGTTATACGGAAGTTTTATAGAATAATTGACTTTACGTGGTAGGTTGGACGTTAGGCCACTCCGCTACGACTGGAGGTGGGAAAATGTCTCCTGCATTAAAGAACCTGGAGAAGAAGCTCGGACTGGCGCATCTGAACCCTCTCGCGCTTTTGAGGCTTTCTCCCAAGACCAGGTTCGAACACGTCATCGAGAGAGGCTATTCCACGGATGTGCTGGGCTGGTTCGGTGAGGCGTGGATGGTCTTCAGGTCACGCAGAAAGGCCATAGTCCTCGCTTCGCTGCCCAGCGCGCTGGCCGCTTTCATAATGATATTCCTCTTCTATCGGCAACAGGGGCGCGCGACCACTACGTCCGTGTTACTGTACGGCTCGTACCTCAGGTCGGTGCTGATGATGACGGCGGCGGTGATGCCCTCGTTCGTGGCCCTAGGTGCCCTTTCCAAGAGCGAGGACCCCAGGAAGGACTACCTCGAGGCCCTGTGGCGCCTGCCTGGCATACTGCTCATTTCTGCGATGACGTGGGTCCCGATGGTGTACAGCGGCTTCATGGGGGAGATAGGAGTCACGATACGCTGGTGGGCAGTACCCATAGCGATATACCTTGCGGTGGCCTACTCGTTCGCCCCCTACCTTGCGGTGGACGGGCGCATGGACTTCTGGATGGCCCTGGAGACGAGCAGGAGGGCCGTGAGCAGGAACTGGTTCGGCATCGCAAGCATCTATGCGATCTATTACCTGGCGGCATGGGTCTTCTCGGCCGCGCTGTCGATGCTACCGGGCATATTCTCTACGATACTCGTGGTCGACGAGATGACGAGGAAGCTCAGGACCGACCCCCTGGACATCATGTACGGCTTCTCCAACGCGTTCATGGCGGGGCTATTCTACATATTCCTGATCTTCTTCCACATCATAATGGCCACCGCCTACATCCGCATATTCCATCCCGTCGGCTATAGGAAGGCCGCCTAGGCGGCCATGATCCGCATACATATTCTAGGAGGTGGGCCATGGACATCCACGAGATGATGCAAAAGGCGGTGCAGCTGGGCGCATCGGACATCCACCTGGTGGCGAACATGCCACCGTACCTCAGGGTCGGACAGAAGCTCAGGCCGTTGAGCGACAGGAAGCTTTCGGCATTCGAAGTGGAGGGCATCGTCTTCTCCATGATGAACGAAGTACAGAAGGAGCAGTTCATCATGGACCTGGAGCTGGACTTCGCCTTCGAGTCCGACGGCGCGGGACGCTTCAGGGTGAACGTTTACAGACAGATGGGCAAAGTCGGCTGTGCCTGCCGGTACATACCGACCGTGGTCCCGAAGCTGGAGGCGCTGGGGCTGCCTGTGCCGGTGCTAAAGCAGATCGCGGGCCTTCCCAGGGGGGCTCATCCTCGTCACGGGGCCGACCGGATGCGGCAAGACGACGACCCTGGCCGCGATGCTCAACTACATCAACCAGAACTTCCGGTACAATATTATGACCATCGAGGACCCCGTCGAATACGCCCACAGGAACGCGCTGTCGATAATAAACCAAAGGGAGGTCGGCAACGATACGCTCAGCTTCAACGACGCCCTCAGGCACGTGCTGAGGCAGGACCCCGACGTAATACTCATCGGCGAGATGAGGGACCTCGAGACTGTGTCGATAGCCATCACGGCGGCCGAGACGGGCCATCTCGTCTTCGCGACGCTGCATACCAACGACGCGGTGTCCTCGATCGACAGGATGATCGACGTCTTCCCGGAGACCCAGCAGCGTCAGGTGAGGCTGCAGCTGTCTACGACCCTTCAGGCCGTCATATCGCAGCTTCTGCTGCCGGTGCACGGCGACAACGACGGGCATGTCGTCCCTGCCGTGGAGATAATGATATCCAACCCTGCGATAAGGAACCTCATAAGGGAGAGCAAGACCTTCCAGATACCCAGCATCATGCAGTCGAGCGCCAAGGCCGGCATGATAACTATGAACAAATCCCTTTCCAACCTCTACATGGAGAACAAGATCACCCTGGACGACGCGCTTGCCTACGCCACCGACATGGACGAGATAAAGAGCCTCCTCAGGGTGTAGGAATGACATCCTGCCCTCTATTCGTTAATATTATTGGTGTGCTTCACCTTCCCGCGAAGGCTTAACCAAGGTTTGGCCGCGCGTGAGCTGGGCAATCGCCCGGTTTCCGCTTTAGCGGGTGAACAAAGCCGGTCCTCCTTGCGTCTGAAGATGTAAGGGTGCCCCGGCCCGAGGAGTGATATCTTGCATTACAAGGCGCTCAGCGATGAGCAGCTTGCCGGAAGGTACCTTTCCGGGGACACTAACGCGATGACGGAGATCTATGAGCGCTACGTCGACAAGGTCTACAGGCTCGCCTATTCGAAGCTGCGGGACCATCACGACGCACAGGATTTGACGTCGAGCGTGTTCCTCAAGCTCTGCACGTACTTGCAGCAGTTCAGGGGGAACTCCAAGCTGTCCACCTGGATATTCGCAGTGACCTCCAACGCTTGCGTCGACCACATCAGAAGGCGCAAGCCGCAGGAGAGCATCGACAGGGAAGTGGCGGGCAAGGAAGGCGAGCCCATGGGGCGCCAGTACGCGGATGCCGCCCCCGGACCCGAGGCGGTGGCGGAGAACGAGGATTTCAGGGTATACATGATGCAGCTTGTGCAGGACCTTCCGGACATGCAAAGGGAGATACTGGAGCTGAGGTTCATAATCGGCATGAGCTACCAGGAGATATCCGACGAGCTGGGCATCGAGATGGGTACCGTGAAGTCGAGGATAAACAGGGCGGTGGCGGGACTAAGGGAAGCATACAGACGATCGGAGATGAAGGGTGTTGGAATGTAAGGACTTCCGCGAACAGATGACGGAGTACTTTGCGGGCACGCTGGAGGCCCACAGGCGCAAGGCGCTCGAAGAGCACGTCGCGAGGTGCCGCGAATGCGGCGAGGAGTTCGCGGACTTCAAGGAGATGGTCTCCGCAATATCAGAACCCGTCAAGGTGCCCCAGGAATTCAGGGACGCCCTGAAGAAGATGGTCGCGAAGGAAGCGAAGAAGCAGCTGCCCACAGGCTACAACGTGTGGGGCTTCCTGAAGAACCCCTTCTTCAAGGTACTTATAGGCGCCACCGCCGCATCGGTCCTGCTCCTGATAGCCGGGCTCGTCTGGTTCGACATGATATTCCCGAAACCTCTGCCGGAGACGGTGGTCTCATACATCGAGGACAAGGCCGCAGGCATGGAGGCCATGACCCAAAGGGGGCTCAACCAGCTGGTCCCGGACAACTCGGCGACGGCCGAGGTCAGGTTGTTTGCGAAGTACAGCGAAGATCTCGCCATGGGACTCGACGAGAAGGTCGTCTCCATAGGCGGGGAGGTGCTCAACAGCGCGAACAGGTCGGACCCCTACGCGCTGTACGGGATCTCGCCAGACGTGCTGTCCTTCTTCGTGAACCACCTGAAGACGCTCGGTCCGGTCGAGGCCTCCATCCCCCGCATAACGAGCGTGTCGTCCGATACCGTGTACATCCTCGTGGAGATAGGGCTCTAGGCGTCGACGGTCATCACCGTCGGCATCGGAAAGGCCTTCCGGGACGATAAACCCGGAAGGCCTTTTTTGCGCGTTATTGCGTTTTGCAGAGGCGCAGTCAGTACAGGCTGACTCCGGCCACGGCCCACCCGCCGCGCTCCGGTACCATGCCGAGCCTGCAGTGTCCTGCCATCACGGGGAAGCCGCCCGCGGTGATGACATAGCCGAAGCAGATCGACACGAAGCCCTTCCCCGCCTTCCTGGACGTTATGTCGAAGGCCCTCATGTCCGACCCGAGCTTGAGGGAGGAGAACAGCCCGGACAGCGACGCAAGGTCCAGGGCCATGTCCTTCGCGTTCTCGTTCTCCACGTAGGGCACGGCGCCCGATTGTGAATAGCACATCATGTGGACCTGCGGGTCCGTTACGAAGCTCGCCTTCCAGGCGGACAGGGCGTCCAGGGCGTACCTTGTAGCGCCCTCCGACTTGAAACTCGCGTAAGGAAGCCTGTCTTCCGCCGCCATCCATCCCAGCCACGGGGCCGAACGCCCCGGCGTGTCGAAGACTGCGACCAGGGTCCAGCCGTCCTCCGCATACAGCATCAGCGCCTTCAGCACGATGAACGCCGGCGTCATCCCGCTTATGCCCCTGGAGGAGATGACGAGTATCACATCCAGGGTGACCGCCGAGGCCGCCCTCGCTTCCAGCCTGGTCTCCAGCACGGTCTCGAAGATCCCGCCGAAGTCGCCCCGTTCCGCCCCCGCGTCTGGCTTCTGCGCCATCAGGGCGTCCAGGGCCGCAGCCTCCCTCCTCAGCGCGGCCACAGCAGGACCGTACAGGGGCCCCGCCCATTCCCCGGCGTAATCTCCCGAGCCGAGCATCGTCTTGAGCTCGTCGGCGAGCCTGACGGCCGGGAGGTACTCCGATACGAAGGATTTCTCCGTCACCTTGCCGATGAAGTTCTCGAGGTTGCGCTTCCTTTCGACCTTCGCGGGAAACAGTATGCCGTCGCCTTCGGGCAGCATGTCCATGAGGGAAATGCCCGCCCTCGGGTCGTAGCCGCAGTAGGCGGCTATGAACGCCGCGTATTCGTCGCACTCCGTCTCCTGGTCGTAGTGGTTCCCGGAAGGCTCAGCAAGCAGCACGAACCCTTCGTCGTAGAGCCTGTCGAAGGCCGAAGCGTGCGGCTCTTCCACGGCCCACGTGCCGGTACCAGGCACGTAGTAGTGGCATGCCCTCAGGTGCCTTACCTCGTGGGCGAGCACGAACGCCACCTGGTCGTCGGTGCATCCTGCCGCAAGCATGTAGGACAGGTAGATCGACCCGTCCACCAGCGAGTACGCGCTCACTCCCCTTCCGCTCGCGATATGTACGGCAAAATCGGAAGGGTCGTTGCCCGAAGCTTCTGCGACTATGCCCAGTATCCCCTCGAGCCTTTTCATCAGCACGGGGTTGTCCTCGTCCGCCACCTTCTCGGGCGGTCCTATGCTTATGTCGAGCGCGGACCATGGCGCGGATGATTCCGTCCCGGCCTCGTCCACCGTCTCGCTCACCCAGTTATGTCCGTGCAGGAGCGCCCCTTTGGCGACGATGCCGGAAAGCCTTACCATGTCCTCCTTCGACACCTTGCGGCCGCCGACGGCCAGCTCCAGCAGCACGTCGGAATCCACGGCCACCCTCTCCAGCCTGAGCCCGGTCCTTTGAGCCGGGAGCAGGACGAGGGCCGCGGCCGCGATCATCACGGCCGCGCAAAGGCGCACTATCCTCTTCCTGTCCGTGCGAGATGCCATCGACGTACCTCTTCGTGATCTAAACATAACAAATGGCCGGGCCCGGCGAAACCAGCTCCCGGCCAACTGTCTTGGCTGAGTCCCCTACGCTTTTATACAGTGCACCGTTATGCAGCCGGGGCCGCCGTGCGAGGCCATGGTGGGAGAAAGCAGCAGAACCTCCACGATGGCGCCTTGGATCCGCTCCCTTATCCTGCCTGCGGCCGCCCTGGCGGCGACTATGTCATCCCCGTGGCATACGTAGAAGCGGTGCACCGCGTCCGCGCCCCTCTTCTGCAAGCTGTCGATTATCATGTCCATCGCCTGGGTCATGGTCCTCGCCAGGCCGTACTTCTCGATCCTGGTGCCCTCGTCGTTCAGTCTGAGCACCGGCTTTATCTTCAGTATCGAACCGAGAAGCGCCGCCGTCCTGGAGAGCCTCCCGCTCCTCCTGATGTAGCTGAAATCCACCGCTATCAGGAAGGATTGCATGTCGGACAGCGAATCCCTCAGGGACGACAGTATCTCGTCCACTCCCTTGCCGAGCTTGGCGAGCCTTGCTGCCTTCTCAACCAGGTACTTCTGGGCCCCGCATATGGTCTTCGAATTGAAGACCGTTATCCTCTCCTCGTCCACCATCTTGGCGGCCATCATGGCGTTCTGGCACGTCCCCGACAGGCCCTCCGAGATAGAGATGTGGAGGACCTTCCTGGCCCTGTCAAGGGATGACTTGAATACCTCCACGACGTCACCGAAGTAGGGCTGCGAAGTCGTGGCCCTGGCGCCTGATTTCAAGAGCCTGTAGAACTCGTCGTGGGTGATCTCGACGTTGTCCCGGTAGCTCGTTCCGTCGAGGTTCAGCAGCACAGGCGTGACCACCACGTCGAGCTCCCTCTTCTCCTCCTCGTCGAGCAGCGCGCAACTGTCCGTAACTACCTGGACTTCCTTCATCCGACCCTCCTGCATCTTCGGTGACCCCTGTGCCCCTCCCGGACGGGCGAAAAGCCCTCCGTATTATCTGATCTGCTTCTCCAGCTCGAACAGGTCCCTGATGGGGATGCCGTCGTTGCCTTTAAGCGGGATGCACGGCTTGATGTCCCTGTACCTCTTCACCTCATCGAGGTGGACTTCGCAAAGGGCGTATCCCAGCCTTTGGAAGAGCCTCAGGGCATACGTATTGTCGTTCGTGGTCATAAGCCATACCTTCGTGCAGCCGGCCGACCTTGCCGCGTCCTCGGCCATAGACATCAGCTGCCTGCCGAGCCCCTCGCCGGGCCTTATAGAATCGAGCGAAACTATCTCGCACTCGGCGCCCTCGATGTAATAGGTGACGCACGCTATGATCTTGCCATCCTCTTCGCAGATGAACGCGTCGAGGTCTTGTGCGTGATAGATCTTCATCTTGGATACCAGGTAGTCACAGCCCCATCTGTCGGTTATGAACTTCGCCAGCGCGTCCCTGTCCTTTGAAGTAACGCTCCTGAACTGCATCCATATCCCTCCTCTGCTGCCAACACCTTAGTCTTGCCCCTCTTGCCCTAGACGCTTCCGCCTTCCGTCCCTTTGTGATATATTGAACGAAAAAGAGGTCCTAAGGAACGCCACACTTCATCCGACATGGCGTTTCTTGTTATTGATTCAATACGGCGGCCCTATATCCTTCAAAGGATTGCTACAACAAGGCGCGGCGGGCGCCGCGCACAACGAAGGGAAGTGCTTACATGACGAGGAAGCTGGCTATCCTGGTGATGGTGCTCGTGCTTGCAGCTACGAGCGCATTCCTTTATTACTACTCCAGGGGCGACGGCAATGACGCCTCCTCGGGGTTCGGACTGTCCTTTGGCGGCAGGAGGACCTTCGACGAGCGGAAGAGCCTGGCGGTGACCGGAGTGGACCTGATCGACGTATCGAGCATAACCGCCCAGGTGACGGTGAACTACGGGGACGTGGAGGAGATCACGGCACATTTCTGGGGCGAGGCGTCTTTGGTTTCGGGCTTCCCCGTTCCCGCCCTTAGCGTCGAAGTCATCGGAAGGACCGCGAAGATAGAGGTCGAACCCAGGAACATACTCGGCTTCAGGATGGGATTTAGCAACTTGAAGCTCGATGTCGTACTGCCCTATTCCTATTCGTCCGACTTGAAGGTGGAAAGCGTCTCGGGCGGCATAGTACTCGGAGATTTCACCGGCGGTTCCGTCGACATCGACGATGTGTCCGGCAGGCTCGAGCTCGGGGACATGGACCTTTCGGGCTCGCTGTCAGTCAACCTGATATCCGGCAGCATAGATGCAGGAAGGGTCACTGCGGCGGACAGCCTGTCCGCGAAGACCGTGTCAGGGGCCATCGAATTCGAAGAGATCTGGTCCGAAGCCTACATGAAGCTGGGGACCGTGTCAGGAAGCGTGAAGGTGGCCGTCGGGCAGGACAGGGGCTTCAGGGTATCCGCAAGCTCGGTTTCCGGAGGGGTGACGTGCGACGTGCCCGTGAGGATCGAATCCTCCACCTCGAAGAGGCTCGTGGGGACCGCCGGCGACGGCGGGTCGTCTCTGGACATAGAGACCGTCAGCGGCTCTATAAGGATAGGCACGATCTAAGGCGCGTGATACCGCAAACTTATCGGATCGGAGGCCTCGGGCCTCCGATCCCTTTTATCCACGGAAGTGGGTGCAAGATGTCGCCCCTGACTGCACTTTTCTAAGAACATCCTGCTTATGCCCATTATATTTGAAGGGATGTCTGCTCGCCGCTTGAATTACATGGTAATGGCGAAAACAGCGACGAACATCAGGAGGTGGTCGACATGCCCCGCAAGGGCACCGCATTGCTTAGAGGAGCACTCATCGCGATCCTGGCCGCAACCCTTTCACTCTCGCTTCCGGGATGCACCGTCAAACCGTTCGACATATCCGGGACCGTGCTCGACCTGTCCGGCAACCCTGTCGGCGGAGTGGATATAACGGCCGACACGAAAAGCGCCGTGACAGGCTCCGACGGGAAGTACTCGATAGAGGGCCTGGCCAAGGCGAAGACCGTCGTCGTCCCCGGCAAGGACGGCTATCTTTTCGATCCTCCCCAGTTATCGGTCAGCGGACCGTCCGGTTCCGTGAATTTCACCATGGTCCCCGGTCCCAAGGGCGTAGGCATACTAGACATAGACATCGGGCTTTCCTTCTCGGCTGTCCTCGACACCCAAGGGCGCGTCTGGACGTGCGGCGAGAATAAGTACGGCACCCTCGGCGACGGTACCGTCGTCGACAAAATGTACTGGGTGAGATCCGCCGGCCTGGACGACGCAGTCGACGTCACCGCAGGATACGGCCACGTACACGCCCTGAGGTCCGACGGCACGGTATGGGGCTGGGGTTTTGCGGGCAGCGGCAGGCTCGGCTTCAGCTCCCCTACGCTTTCTGTGTGTGTACCGACATTGGTCCCCGGCCTTGCCGGCATTACAAAGATATCGGCCGGGCATTACCACACCGCGGCCTTGGGAAGCGACGGGAAGGTATGGGCATGGGGCTCCAATGACGTAGGCCAGCTGGGTGCCGGCGACACGGCCCCCAGGTCCGGTCCCGTGCAGGTATCCGCCCTGTCGGGCATAATCGACATCTGCGCGGCGTCGGACTTTACGATAGCGCTTTCCGGCGACGGGAAGGTGTGGGCATGGGGCGCTAACAGCTCAGGCATGCTCGGTAACGGCGGCTCGACGGACAGCCCCGTGCCCGTGCAAGTCGACATACCGGCCGACGTGGTGGCCATTGCGGCCGGCACGCTGCACTGTCTCGCCCTCAGCTCGAACGGGGATGTCTGGGGATGGGGCTCTAACGCCTACGGCCAGGCCGACGGCAAGACGACGGCCAACGTGCTCGTCCCTAGCAAGATCGGCATAACCGGTACGCCCACCGGCATATCGGCGGGTTCTGCCAGCTCCTTCGTCTTCGTGCCTTCCGGGGTGTATGCCTGGGGCGGCAACGGCTCGGGCCAGCTGGGCGACGGGTCCACCCAGCACAGGCTCGCCCCCGCCTTGGCGGAGAACCTCTCAGGCATGGACTGGATGGTCGCCAAGTTCAACTCCTGCATGGCAGTCGACGCCTCCGGGGACCTCTACGCGTGGGGCAGCAACCATAAGGGCCAGCTGTGTACTGGGGATACTAATCCAAGGTATGCGCCGGAGAAGATCGTCTGGTGACACCGGCTCTGGATGATAGCGGCGCGCCCGTTTCCGCATAGGACGGGCGCGCCTTCTTTCGTCATTTACCCTTGGTCTTGTTGAGTTCCTTGCTGAACTTCGCGATGGCCTTGCCCTTCTTCTTCCTTTCCTGCCATACGGCCCTGTCGTAGCTCGCGCGCACGTAGTCCAGCTCCTTTGCCATCCTCATGTAGCTCAGGTACCGCCGCTCTTCCAGCTCCCCTTCCTCTATCGCCTTGAGCACCGCGCATCCGGGCTCCTTCGTGTGGGAGCAGTCGCCGAAGCGGCAGCTAGACGCCAGCTCCTTTATGTCGGTGAACGTGGAGTCCAGCTCGTCGCCTTCGGCCGTGAGACCGAACGCCCTTATGCCGGGCGTGTCCAGGAAGAGCCCTCCTTCGGGTAGGAGGTGCAATGCCCTGTATGTGGTGGTGTGGCGCCCCTTCGAATCTTCCTGCCTTACGGTGGCCGTCTTGGCCGCCTCGTAGCCCATCAGCCGGTTCAGCAGGGTGGACTTGCCTACGCCGGAGGAACCGACCACGGCGCACGTAACCCCTTTCCTGAAGTAGGACATGATCTTCGCCATGCCCTCCCCAGTGACGGAGCTGAACGTGATCACGTCGACACCGGCCGCGACCGCTTCGGCCCTTCCTGCGAGCTTTGCCGAATCGGCGCACAAGTCCGCCTTGCTCAGGGCAAGAACCGGCACGCCTCCGCTCGCCCTTGCGGCCGAGAGCATCCTCTCGATCCTGTTGAGGCCGTAGTTAGCGTTCATGGAGATCATGATTATGAGGTAGTCGAAGTTCGCGGCCACGACGGTCTTCTTCCAGCCGACCATCGTATCGGCCCTCTCAAGGCAGCTGAAACGGGGAAGCACGCCCGTTATCTGGGCGTGGCCGCCTTCGGGGGCCGGCCTTGCGACTACCCAGTCGCCGGCCACCGGCCTAATCCCGCTAACATCGGCGAGCATGCCACCGGACATGACCGCGTCCATCTCGCCCGCCTCTGCCACGATCACGAACCCCAGCCCGTAGTCGGCCAGCACCCTGGCGCAGACAAAGCCTTCCGCCGCTTTGGCCCCGGCGTACATCTCCTCTATCCTTTGCGAATATCCGTATTCGCCCAAGTCCAATTCCTATCCCGTCCTTTCGGTGTCCTGATCCGCCGCCCTAGCCGCCGGCACCATACAAAAGTCCGCAGAGGCGAGCCTCTGCGGACAACGACGAAAGGGACTTCACGTCCCCACGTTACCACAAGGTATCCTCTGTACCGGGCGGCGGTCGAAGCGCCTGCCCGCGGCTATCCGATTATGTCTGCGACACCCCGGCCGCTTTCATCTCTTTCATCAAGACCACCCCTTCCGAACGTGGCATGCTTCCAGACAGGATTATAGCCTAAAAACTGAAAAGGCGCCTCCTTTTTCAGGAAGCGCCCGGCAAACGGCTCGCGTCCCGGTCATTTCAGCTCGAAGAACCTCATGTCAGTCCTGGGGCCGCCGTCGTCGTTGAGCATGGGCTCGTTCAGGTAGTAGAAGATGTTGAGCACGCCGCCCTGTCCGGTCTTCAGCCTTACGCCGGCCAGGATCCCGTTAGGCATCTGGTAGTAGATCTCGCCGCGGTACTGTCCCATGATCTTCCCGTAGATCTCGTCCATCAGCTTGTTCAAGGACTCCGCGAACTTCACGTCATCCAGGCCGGTCGCCGCCTTGAACAGCTTGCCGTGGAAATCCCCGTACGCGTACCAGTCATATGTCATGAAATCGTTCATGCTTACGGCGTATTCCGTCTGCACGCAGGCGAGCTTGTCTCCGTCATATGCGAGCCTCACGAGTATCTGTCCCTTATCGTAGCTCGTCTTCCCCTCTACGCTCTTCCACGCGCCGTAGGCCGCGCCCTCTGCGAACTCGACTTTGACCGCGGCTTCGACGCCGGCCTTGGCGTCGGCATACTTCAATGGCAGCTCCGCGTTGATCCTGAAGCCCGCTGATACCGCCGATGCCGCCAGCAGGACGATGACAGCAACGAGCGCTGCCATGTTGTGCTTCCTCATCCTTTTTACCTCCCTAGAGATGTTCATATTGTACCCGGCTGCGCCTGAGTCCATTCTTAATTCAATGCCGTTTACGGAAAGTCCTGCAACCGTGCCGTATAGTTCTCATTTCCTCTGGCATTTGTCACAGTAGTAGACGCTTCCGCCAAGATAGGTCTCCTTCACGACGGTCCCGCCCTTGCACGCCGCGCAGGCTGACCCGAGCGTGTTCCTTCCCATCCTGGTCCTGTAGCCGCCGTGGTTTCCGTAGAGGTCCGTCTCGACGTCCCTGCCGCCTTCGTCCCTCATCCTGGCCAGAACGTCCTTGACCGCCCTGAACAGGGCCCTTTTCATGCCCTCGTCCAGCGTCGACACCTTCTTCCTGGGATTAAGCCTAGCTTCGTGAAGGATGTCCTGCAGCACCCCGTTTCCAAGCCCCGGCACCCTCTGCTCCGTGGCGAGGAACGCCTTGAGGCTCAGCGTGTCGGTCCCCGGCTTGAAAAGGCCGAGGAAGTGCTCGTAGTCGAAGGCGGGCGAAAGGGGCGACGGTTTAAGCCTCGCGTTGAGGTAATAGACGTTGTCGTAGGAACCTTCCGTGAATAGGGAGATTCCTCCGTACATCTGCACCGAGGCGGCAAGGGACGAGCCGTCGTCGAACGTCACGAGAAGCTGGTGCTTGGCCGGCAGCTTCTCTCCCTTCTCATATAGCCTCAGCGATACCCCGTCACAAAAAGCCAGCTTCATGCCGTCGAAGTCGAGCTCCACCATCCCGCCGAGTTCTTTGGACGATTTGAGCCGCCTTCCGACGAGAAGGCTACGGTAGCTTTCAGGGTCCTTGGTGAACCAGGCGAACTTGTGCGGCGAGGCCCCGGCCACGACATCCCTGACTTCCATTCCGGCGAGCCTTCCCTGCACCTGCCCCGCCAGCACGGCGGCTTCGGGTATCTCCAGCAAGTCCCATCACTTCCTTCTGATCGGGATGGCTATCTTCGTCAGGAGCTCCGCTTCTTCCACCTCCTGGGGGGAGTTGAAGTAGAATTCGAACACGGGGCCGCACCTTTCGTACCCGTTGTCCAGCATCCACGAGTCCAGTTCCATGTAGCCCGCCGAAAGGCCCGAATACGGGCCCTTGTACATGAGCTCGGCCTGCAGGCCCTCGGGTACTGTCCTGCACATCACGTCACCTTTGGTGTCCAAAAGCCGCACGGTCGGAAAGCCCAGCTCCACATCCAGATCTTTCATGTCCATGTTGTAGTATGCGGTATAGGGCATGCCCGCGGGCTGCTCGCCCTCCTCCACCAGGAAGCCCATTATCCTAGAGTAGCACTCGCCTATTATCCTGGGCATCTCGGCCACGTCGCACCTTCTCCTGATGTATGCCACAGGTTGCGCCTTCGATTCTACCGTCTTTACTTCGAACTTCATCCGGGTTTCCTCCTTCCTGAGAATATGTTGAATACGAATCATCGTTTTCCTGCAACGCGCGGGCCTTTCTGCAGAATCTTTTTCACGCTACTTGACAATACATAGTAGTATGCTATCATGAAACCGGTACTCTGTTATACATAGGAGTTGGTCTTATGGTCACCGACACCCAGCTGATGAAGGGCATACTCGAAGGGTGCATGCTCAAGGTCATGGAGGATGGGCAGATGTACGGGTACAGGGCGGTCGAGGTCCTAAGAGGTTACGGTTTCGACGTCAACGAAGCCACTGTATACCCCATACTGCTGAGGCTCCAGAACAGGGGGTTGCTCAAGGTCGAAAGGAGGCCTTCGCCCTTGGGCCCCGACAGGAAGTACTACGCCCTCACGGACGAAGGCAGGGCCGGCCTTTCCGAGTTCAAGGAGAGCTGGCTGAAGCTCAATTCTACGGTAAGCAGGATAATGGAGGCGGATCGGAATGACTAGAAGGAGCAGGATGGCAATCGCAGGCTCGGCGCTTCTCGCGTTGGTGGTGATCGCAAGCTCCGTCTTCTGGGCCTACGGGCGGAATGGCGGGGAAGCACCCGC
>MWDF01000008.1 GCA_002070415.1 Firmicutes bacterium ADurb.Bin153 | reverse complement strand
GGGCAGAAGAAGCCGAACGCGTGGGGCCTGTATGACATGCATGGCAACGTGTGGGAGTGGTGCAGCGACTGGTATGGCCCATATTCAAGCACAAACCAGACAGATCCTAAGGGCCCTTCGAGCGGTTCCCTCCGTGTTAGGCGTGGCGGCGGCTGGTACTTCAGCCCGCAGCTCTGCCGGTCTGCCTTGCGTGGCCCCAGCTCGCCTTCGTACTCGAACAGCTATATTGGCTTCCGCCTCGTGAGGACGCTATGAGGTCCTTGCCGTCAGAAGCTGCCGCATGTCAAATGCAGCTTGCGGCAGCATAAGCGGCATGGCTATGCGGCAGTATAATGGTTGAACCCCAAAATTAATGCGAGACAGAACCAGAGAGAGATTTTGTGTGGATTTGTTAGGAAACTAGGGCATTGGGAAGTAGAATATCATCTGGTTATGATTGAGGTTAGTGCTACAAATCTGCTACGAAATCTACCGAAAACTAGCGAAAACCAGCGAAAAACTAAGTCGAATGGTAATTGCGAGAAATCTAGATAATAGCCCATGAGCAGGTCATCAAGAGTAATGCAGAAGAAGCAGAGATAACTTGGTAACTGACTCTTAATCAGTGGGTCCGGGGTTCGAGTCCCCGGTGGCGTACCAAGTTTAATAGCAGCTAGATGATAGTGAGTGGAGATGTTAGAGTCTCCACTCACTTGTTTTTACTATAGAAATGCTACGAAATTTGCTAGATATCAGCTAAGAAGGCAAATCAATTCTGACCATCTCCGAAAACTAGGGCGCCAATCCGTTTTGCAGCTGCAATATCAAAATTTTCATATGTGTGAACAAACATATCTAACGCAGTGCTGATTTGCCTATACCCACTCAACTACGAGACTACTGTAATAAGGGGTTCTAGCACTAAAATGTAAGGATATACAAGGATGCCTAAATACATGGAGCCCAGAGTCCTTATCGACGAATGCAGCCTTGAAACACTTTCGGATCCTTTATTGGTCGGCTTATACGGTAAAGGCCTTCCGTTTAGTCGGTAGAACACTAAGTTCTGCCTCTTATAAGACTATTAGGAGTTATACCAATGGATGAGCCACTACATTCAAAGGGCATTAATAAGGCAGATAAGCTGGAAATACCAAGTACATAGACCAATAATGGTTCCTTATCAAAAGATTAAGGAGGATAAGCATAAGAACATTAACCTGACCCTGATGGATAAAGAGAATGCGGAGAAGCTTCTTGAAAAGGCTTAAGCTGTTCTAAAAGGGCTTCAGCAAGTCTTATGAGATGCTTTCATTGAGGTTAATGCTTAATGGCTGGTTACAAGGCTTATAATGAAGCATACTTTAGTGAAGTGCATTAGCTAGCTGATCATTTCAAAGAAACGATCGACAGAACTGCTCGGGATAAAGTAGAGCTGCTGTGCTTCTACCAGGAACCGAGCAAATGAAACTCAATCGGATGTGCGTTTTATGGACACAAAGGAGCAATATGAGAAGAAGCAGCTAATAGTTCCTTGGCTTATGGGCACGATAGAACGTCCCGCGGATGTATCCTGTATGCCTATGCAAGCGGCTATTGCCCACATAAGGGGCACTCGCTACCTTCTCATGTTAAAAAATGAACGCACTGAATAAGGGGGGCTGTGAACGAGGCGGATGGTGGATTGAGAGCTTTCTGCCCTCACGTCGCTAGTTGGCGAGTAGAAACAGACTTATTTAAAGGTGAACGCTGATTTTCGTTTTAATAAGCCCTGCGCTTAGTATGTTGATGTGTACGAATAATCTAAAACGAAGCAATAACATTTTAATATGGAGAGTGCATATATGAAGAGTAGGCTTCGTTATTTCTTTCTGGCGTGCAGCATAGTAGCCTCTATCGCATTACTAGCAATCGGATGCACGTCGCAAACAGGCACGCCAGAGGCGGCAAAACCCTTGTGGGAAGCTGGCGATGAAAGAAACAAGATAGTAGTAATAAGTGACATCCATTTAGGAATCGATGATAGATATACGGAAACATTAAATAACCGTCCGCTGCTAATCGACTTCTTAAAGCGGTTACAAAACACGAAAGACGTTCGCGAACTGGTGATTGCTGGCGATTTTCTGGACGAGTGGTTCTTACCCGTCTATTATCCGGCCTATACCGATCAGGAACAGTTCTATAAAAAAGTCATCGCCAATAATCAGGGCGTAATAGACGAGATGAACAGAATCATTGAGAGCGGCATCAAGCTTGTATACGTCATCGGCAACCACGATATGACCCTGGAGGCGGAGATCCTGCAACAAGCCATACCGGAAGTGGAGCAGGCGATAGATACCAAAGGACTGGGCACGTATTACACGGGCGACAGAAAGGAAATCGCAATCGAGCACGGGCATCGTTATGACGTATTCTCGGCGCCGGATACAGTTTCCAACGCTGAACTTTGCGGCAATGACGATACGATATTCCCGGCCGGGTATTTCTATGCTCGTTATGCAGCCACATGGGTACTGGAAGGTCGTCCGAAAGTGCCAAAGGAGCTGCCTGTGGTCAAAAATGTGCCGGAGAAAACTAATACGGACCAGTACGGCGCCTATGTCTATTACTCGCTGCTCAAGAGTATTTCTGAGCGGATGACGCCCAATGAAGGCCTTGACGACAAGATTTTCGACATACGCATCGCCGGTTTTAACGACGCTTACACCTATCTAGATTTCTTACCGGCAGAGCAAGCAGACGGAACGATCTCGGCACCCGTGCTTTTCAGGAACATCCAACGCTCATGGGAAAAACGGCAGAAACTTAACAACGTCAAGGTCCCAAATACCTTTATAAAGGCGGTATCCGGAACGCTTGATTGGAGATATTTCTATGAACAAGCCAAGGCACAGTACATCGATAATCCGAACGAAGCTGTGGACTTCGTCGTCTTCGGTCACACACATGTGCCTGCGCTGCTTAATATCAGCGACACAACCTGCTATATCAACAGCGGAACCTGGATAGACCATAATACTGACGATCCTAACTCTACCCGCACGTTCGCCGTCATTACCGCTGGCGAGAAGGACAAGGCTGCGCTCTATAGCTTTGCGCAGGATGGTGCTCTGATCGATATAAGTAAGAGAATTTACGAATAGGCCCCAAAATCACTGAATATCTCGCATTAGGCCTAAAAATTAGTGCCAACAACAAAGCTCGTCACATTACGATGTCTGGCGGGCTTTTTAGTTTGGCTCAACCGAGGCGTATCTACATAGGGGCGATAAAAACCGCAAGACGGCCTTTATCATAGAAAGTTCTGCCTTCAGCCTTTATGTTTACGGACTACACTACATCAATCTAAGAGAGCGCTAGTAACGAAGCGTACTGAGGTGTCAACGACGGCGAGAATTGTCCGCACCTTCCTCTCATACACAGAATTCTATTTACTACCTCTCATCGCGACATCGAACTCTTCTTGAGAAATAAACTGAGGCGAATAATCGCCCCCGGCCGCCCTTATCTGTGCCATGAATCCCCTTAAGTGGACGGACGATCCGTCCTTGAGGTAAGCGTATAGCTCGAGAAGGTCGGGTCTGTTCGTCTGCCCGACAGCACGGTTGATGTCGGATATGTCCTTTTCTTCAGTCAGCGCGCCCACCTTCAGCGCCTCTAGCGACGAGGCCTTGCCTTCCGAAAGGAGCACCAAATACAGTTCCTGCAACCGCTTGTCAACGAAAACCGCAGGCGGCGTAGCCTTAGCGGGATCTGACACCCCATACTTCTCGATGACCAACCTCACCGCATCGGTGTGCCTCTGTTCGCTTTCTGCGATCTTTATAAAGATCTTGAGGCCCCACATCTCGCCGAGGACGTTATAGATGTCCCTGGCCAGCTTCTCCTCCTCGCGGATGAACCTAAGATTTGCCATTTCAGCAACCGTCAGCTTGACCGCGGAACCTGTGGCGTCTGCGACCGTCGGTCCCAGGACCAATACGATAGAAAGCAGAACTACAATCACTGCGTAAGTAACGTTTGCTCCAACCTTTTTCCCCATGCTAGCTCCCCCTCGCAAACCATCAGGACTTTGGTCGCTCTTCCGGTTCACAATCCGTTCGGGTCCCTGTTTCGCAGGCCATCAATCTACAAGATATAATACCTCTTTTTCCCAGTAGATCTTATCACTATCTTAAGTGCCGGCATAATGGCTGGGGAGCCGCCTCCCTGGGATTCACCCGCATCGGATGTCATGCATTTCTCACACCAGAGCCAAAACCGTACGAATCGCCCGAACATGCAGCCCCATGATCTCAAGAAACGTAACGCTTAACATCGGGCGGTTTCCATGTTCTCACAAATCCTCTGCTATGCGGGCCTTGGATTTATATCCCCGGCGGTTCGGTGTGGAAAGGCCGATCCAAACGATAGCGGGCGGGGACACCACGATCCCCGCCCGATTTAGCCCATTACATCCATTTACCAAGCCATATGTCGTTGAGTAAACAAGCTCTACTTCGCCTTGTCGACCAAATTCTGCAAGATCACCTTGGCATCTTCGAAGGATTTCCCGGCGGCGATAACGAGGTCCCTTAGCTTGGCGCCGTTGTCGGAGGGAAGTTCCACCCCTATGGCGGGACCTATGTCCTCCCTCCTGACACCCCAGCTCATCAGGTCGAAGATCGTAGTATTGCCCTTGACTTCTCCGACCGCTTTCTCCTGTGTGTGCTCTACGGTGGGCGAAGACGCCCCACCCTGTCCGACCGACGGTTCTTCTACTGTCGCAGCCTCGGATACATTTGCTGGAGATACCTCCGTATTCTTAGGTATGGCGCCGTCCGGTTCTTCGACAGGCGGCGGAGCCTCCGCCTGTGACGCCTTCACCCCGGCCCCTTCTGCCGACTGTCCGATAACCACCGTGTGTTCAAGAAGGTATTGCTTCCTGTCTGCGGTGAGTCCGTCCGCATTCTCCATGAGTACCCGGACGGCGGTCTCGGGAAGGAACGGCCCAAGTTCCACGGGCCTTCCGATCATGAATGCCACGAACAACCTGACAGAGGACGTGCCGATTTCCTCGGGAGCCGCGGCGTACTTATCCTCCAGCTCCTTGCACTGATAGGCTAGGATATCCACGGCCGCGGCATCTATACCGAAGGCTTTCGCCAGTAACGCAGGGGAGATCCCGAAGTTCTTCTCTATGTCTGCGAAAGAGTAGGACCCCCTGATGTCGTTCGGATCCGCCTGCCCTGCGAATTCACCGGTCTTTATCAATGCAGCTTCCTTCTTGCTCTCGACACTGAAAAGCCCTACGGAATACGCCAGCACAACGCCGCCCAGCATTATGATCAGCACCGCTACGAATACATTGGTCTTACTCAGCTTCATTTGCCGACCTCCTGGGAGAAGGAGCGGTAAGCTCCACGGTCTCCTTCACGGGGCATGCTGATTTCGACGTGCATTCCATGCAGCTTATGCACCTGGTGTCCCTTACGTTCGTCGATTCCGACACTTTGATGTTCATAGGGCAAGTCCTGTCGCACTTGCCGCACGATATGCAGGTGCTGGGCTCGCGCCTTATGGAAAACGGCCTCACCAGGTTCGTTAGCCCGAGGAGCGCGCCGTAAGGGCACGCGTACTTACACCATGGCCTTTCCACGAACAGTGACGCAAGGATCACCAGGATCAGGATCGCCACAGCCGTTAGCTGTACTTCCGAGGTCCAGAACGTGAACAGGGCACTGTAAGGGTCGTAGGTGGAAAACACCAGCTTTGCGCTTACCGCAGTGGCATAGACCACCCATACTAGGACAAGGTACCTCAAGTAGCCGAGGAGCCTGTCCGCCTTTCTCGGAACGAGCGAATTGTACCTGCGACCGAAGAACCTGCGTCCCAGCTTGCCGACCCATTCCTGAAAACTGCCGAAAGGGCAGACCCAGCCGCAGAACACGGGCCCGAAGAGCACGGCCGAGAAAAACACGATCACCATCAACGAGAACGAGGCCTCGTGTACCTTCTGGACGAACGACCCTTGGGTCACGAACCTGTAGATGCTGACGACCCCGCCGAACGGACAGACGGCATGTATCGAAGCAGAGGGGACCGCCTCAACGGCCGAGCCCTGTTCGGCCAAGCTGTGATTTACGGTTATCGCTGCGATGATGATGAAGAACAGGATCTGCGAAATAAGCCTTAGGTTGATCTTCTTCTTAGTCAACATGCATATACCCCCATAAGCGTATGAGAAGCGACAAGCGGGCCGATGCCCGGTTCCTCTGGTCGGGGCCTCCTCATTCGCGCCCATCGGACGCCGGTACGGCTTCGGCCGACACGGCCCTTCTGCGCGCTTCATGAAGATGATATATCCCGTTCCTCAAGGGATACTCAATAAAAGCTCAAGGTCGACTCAAATCACCGCAATCGCTTCGTCTGTTTCACTGATCGGTCAGGAGGTTTTCATCCGACCCGCCGCCGAGCCGGGGAATACGATCGGGCGGACGCCTCGCTCGCATGCTTCGCCGTCAGTCGGTATCCGGCTCAACCTTCGCTGGCCCTGTTCTCGGCATAACTACCGCCAATGCCTGCGCCGTCGTCGGCCGCTTCGCCGCCTACGTGCTTCCCGCCGCGGCCGGCCTTGAGCCGCCGTACCATGAGATGCCATTTATAGGTGCTTTCGAGCTCGTCATGGAACACGAAGCTGTATACGGTGCCGTCATGCAGGAACTCCACTATGCGGTTGCGCCTTCCCCTTATCGCCTCCACCGAGAAGCCGCTTATGTTGTCGATGCGGAAGACGGGAGGGCAGCCGTCCAGCCGGCTTACCCTGATGGCATCCTCGTACAGCACCACGTCGCCGTCGCCTATGATCTCCAGGGGGCCGGATTTGCATTTCCGCCTTATGGTCACACGGCAAGGACCGTATATGGCATCCGACGAAGGATCCGACCCGGTCCGTTGTACCGCCGTTTCTATCATTTCCTTCTGCCACCTATCCTGCTCTTCGAGGTTGGCGTGATGCAGCCTGTCGCCCTTGGCGAGGATGAACTCGCCGCGGTCTCCCCACCTCACGCTGTACCCGCACACCTTGCAGGTGCTTAGGTCGCCGTCGGTCAAGAAGCAGTCGCAAGATCCGCACTCCGGGCATGCGAACATTATGTTATGCAGCCCCTGCGCCCTCTTCTTGCCTTTGTAGCGCAGCCTCGGTTGCGTGCGGATCCAGTCATAGTCGCTATTGTAGAGGCTGTCCGTGATGGCTTCCTGGATTTCGTCGGGGTCCAGCCGCCGTAATTGTTCTTGTGAGAAGAGCAGGCTCATGTTCAGAATGCAGCGGCCCTTCCTCGGCCAATACGCCCAGCAAGGGTGGGAGAGGAACCCTCCTTGAAGCTTGGCCACAACGAGCGGCACGTCGAGCATCTTTGCCAGGCGCCCTACCGTCGGGGCTATCATATCGGTGTATCCCGCCATGCTGCGCTGCCCCTCGGGGAAGAGCCCCACCGACCAGCCGCGCCTTATGCTGTCGATCATCATCCTTATGGAAGAGGGATCCACGCTGAACTTGCTCTTGGGGATGGAACCCAGTGCCGACATTAGGTAGTTGACGGTCGGGTTCCTGAACAGGGAATCGGTGGCGACGAAGCTTATCCTTCCGGGTATCGCCGTTCCTATGTAAAGGGGGTCCATCTCTGTTTGGTGATTGGCCACGAGGAAGAACGGAGGCTTTACGCCGGCTATGTCGACCCTGCCCTTCCTCAGCCGCCCGAAAATCCTCGTATATACGGGGAATATCAGTTTAGCCAGGTACGTTATTACGGAACCGATTGCCGCTTTCATTTCGCATCACTTAGCCACCTTATAGATACTTGATAGATACTCGCATCTCCGCGCCGCATAAAACGCGATCGATAATCAAGCCGCATCATTCTCCCCGGTACTTGGTCTCATTCGCGAACACGAGCTCGGTGTACCTGTCATATGCCTGCCTGGCCTTGTCCATCATCGCGCCTGCATCGCCTTTTGCCGAAGAGGAGAAGATGTCCCTTGCGGATATCGCCTCATACCATGACATGAGCTTGTCGAGTTCGGCCTCGTCCTCCTCAAGCTCGGCATATATGAATTCATTATTAGCAATCTGCCTTTCGATCTCCTGCAAGAACTTCCCGCACTCAACCGTAAGTTCCGCATACTCGGCCTGCCTGGTCATATTGAACAGGGAGACGATCATATCCTGCTCCTGGCGGTCGACGGCGACGCTCTCCAGAAGCAGGCAGACTCCACCGTTCTCCTTGATGTATTGCGAGCCCTCCTTGAGGTGGGACAGGTTCTCTTCCGAATAAGGGAGGAACCACAACGACTGTTTCACGTTCACTGCCCCCAGCTTCTTCAGCCTGCGCCATATCGAGACCCTCACCCTCGTCGGCTCTGCCGGCAGGTTATATCCGAATACCAGGAACTTGACCCTATCCACAATAACCACCTCGTACGCCCATCCGTCAGCGCCATGATAGCATGATGTAACGGCCGTTACAAGTCGGTGGCCCTTTCGCGCGGCAGCCAGGCCGCAATGCCATCCGGGACTGCCGTAGAAGAGATGCCGCGCCTTATAAATCGCTCATGACGGCCACAAGGAAGAAGCGCGGCACGGTCCCGCACGTCGATCCTCATGAACAGGTGAATCATGGGAGGAAGGGCGCCTTTGGAGGACCCTATGGCTGCTATCGCCGAGGCATTGCGGCATACGACGCGCATGCGCGGCGAGTGGGCAGAACCGGCATCCACAGGACAAGAAGGAGCCTGGGATGCCGGAAAGCGGCCGGGCTTGCGCTCGGCCATGGACGGAAAAAGGGATGCGCGGGTTTAAGCCGCAGCACCCCAAGAGGTCCGACTAGTCGTCTACTTCGATGGCCCTCGATGCGATGTCGGAGGGCAGGACCAGCCCCATCTCGGCAAGCGCCGGCGAGTTTACGTAGATGCCGTATTCGCTTATGGTCTCATAGGGCATCTCGGAGGCTTCGGCCTCCTTTTTCAGTATCTTTGCGGCCATCGAGCCGGTCTGTTTGCCGAGCACGAAGTAATCGATGCCCGCCGCCGCAACACAACCCAGCTTCACCTGCCCGACTTCGCTGCCGTATACGGGTATGCCGGCCTCCCTCGTCTTTTCCAGTATCGACGAGGTTACGCCCACAACGTTGTTGTCCGTGAGGTTCGACAGGCAGTCGACTCCCTTTGCGATGAGAGTGTCGGCTGCGAGCGTCACTTCGGACTGTTGCATGATCCCTGCCGTTACGACGGTGAAGCCGTAGGCGGGCGCCTTCTGCTCGTACTCCGCGATTGTGGACACCGAGTTCAGCTCGCTCGTCGTGTAGATTATGCCTATGGTGTCCGCCTCGGGTTGCAGCCTGCGTATAAGGTCCAGCTGGGCGTCCACGGGTAGCTTGTCGCTGGTGCCGGTCACGTTGCCGCCCACCAGCTTGGCCCTTGCGGGATCCGAGATGGCGGAGAAGACCACGGGGATGTCCTTGTCCTCGGCGGCGGCATAGCAGGCCGTCGCCGAAGGCGTGGCGATGGCCAGCATGAGAGCCACGTCGTTGCTGGAGAAGTTCTGCGCGATCTGGGTCGCTATGGCATCGTCGAAGCTGGCGTTCTGGTAATCTATTGTGAAATCCTTGCCCTCCGTAAGGCCGGCGTCCTCAAGGCCCCGGATGAAGCCTTCCCTCGCCTTGTCGAGCGCGTCATGTTCCCCGTACTGCGAGATGCCTATCACGGCCACCTTCTTCTTGCAGCCGGATACTGACAATACGGCCAACAAGACCATCAATACTGCGATTACGTTCCTTCTCATTGTCTTTCCCTCCAAAACGGATGATCTGAACCGCGAATGCTCTTAAGCCCTGTTTCTGCCTCGACTGGAACGGACGTGCCCGTTTTGCGCCCCGCGATGAATAAAAAAACAGCCTCATCCCATATGGGACAAGACTGCCGTCCTGCGGTACCACCCAACTTGGCTTCGTAGAAGCCCTCTCTTTCACGTACGCCATGATACGTGTCCGCTGGGTAACGGGCCGGACTCCCGTCGACGCCTACGTGTCGGCCGCTCGCCGATTTCGGGTCACCCTCACAAGGGAATTCAATCAGCTTCTTAATATGGCGCTCTCACTGTCGGCCACTCGCTGGGATCCGTCCGCTGACATACTCTTCTTGCTCATCGGTTATTTATATGCAATTATTTCTGAGTTTATATTCCGCCCGGTGATTTGTCAACGGAATTTTCGATGCGGGACCGCAACCAAAAGCGGCCCCGGCACTTGCGGACTCGGTAGCCATGGGCATGCCGCATCATCCGTATCTTCTTTAACATCCGCCTCACCCGTTGTTACAAAGGAACGCCGCACGTATTCGTAGATAGCCTACATATCATCTTTCCAAGCTGCGCCGCAATCGATTTCCCACGTGCCGGAAGGGGCGTTTGCTTTGTACTAAATATGTTTTTCACTATCCTTCCGCGCGGGATCTGAGCTAACATAGAAGTGGTGTGATGCTCATACCACTTTTAACCCAACTTACCGGGAGGCCGTCATGACCGTCAGAAGCAATGGCGTCCAAAAAGTCAAAGTCTCGGACAGTATCGTAGAGCATATAACGTCGATGATCAGAAGAGGAGAGCTGAAGCCGGGGGACAAGCTTCCCGCGGAGAGGGAGCTTTCCATCAGCCTGGGCGTAAGCCGCACCGCCCTCAGGGAGGCCGTAAGGACGCTAAGCCTCATGGACCTACTCACAGTAAGGCAGGGCGGGGGCACTTTCGTGGCCGAGCTGATGCCCGGCTCGTTCATGAAGCCGCTCACCCCGATGCTCGCGATGGGACGCGTGGATACGATGGAACTCATCGAGGCGAGGAGGATCATCGAGCCTAAGGCTGCGCACCTTTGCGCGCAGCGCGCCACCGAAGAGGACATCGGGAAGATGAACGCGATAATAGACAAGATGGAGCAAAGCCTGGGGAATCTCAGGCTTTTCAACGATTACGACCTCGAATTCCACCTGGCGATAGCGGAAGGATCGAAGAACTCGGTGATCGTGGCTACTTTGGATACGATAAGGGACGCGCTGTACGAGCAGGTGCAGGAGATCCAAAGCCTGCCCGGCGCGGCGCAAAGGGCCCTTGACTTCCACGGGCTGATAACGGCCGCCATACGCTCGCGCGATGCGGCCCTGGCGGAGAAACACATGCTCAAGCACATAAAGGACGTAGAGAAAGCCGCAAAGAGATACCTTATGAACAGATAGCGGAAGAGGTGGTGGCAAGCAGGAGTTTTGCTTCAGTAGCCCGGGTAAGTTAGTTCCGGAATATTACGCTGAGGAGGAGTCATTGTGAAGAAGAACAGTCTAGTCGTTAGGATCGTCCTTGCGTTCATGATGGTGGCCGTACTGTTCGTTCCCATGATGGGCAGCGCAGCTCCAGCGACAATCAAGATTGGGACAATCTATCCGCTGACGGGAGCGAACGCGACCACGGGCGCCGACTGCATGAGCGGCGTCGAGATGGCCCTTGATATCATCAACAACTCATACGACATCGACTTCCCGTTCGCCAAGACGGCCGGCATACCCAGCCTTGGCGGAGCCAAGCTCGAACTGGTGGTCGGAGACTCCAGAGGAGACGCCACCGTGGGCATGGCCGAGACCGAGCGCATAATCACCGAGTCCAAGGTCTGCGCGTTCTTCGGAGGCTATCAGAGCGGAGTCGTCAAGACGACGAGCATGGCCGCAGAGAGGCTCCAGATACCGTACGTGCTGTCGGACGCGACGTCGCCGACCCTGACCGAGCGCGGTTTCCAGTGGTTCTTCAGGGTCATCCCGCACGACGGCATCCAGGCCAAGAACGCCCTCGAGATGGTAAACGACATAGAGAAGAAGGAGAAGGTCGACCTTAAGAAGCTCGCCATCCTCTGGGAGAACACCGAGTGGGGCGCGAGCGTGGCCGTAGAGCTCAGGAAGTGGGCGGCGCACTACGGATACAAGCTGGTCGCCGACATCTCCTACGTATACAAGGCAACCGACGTCTCGGCTGAAGTGCTGAAGATAAAAGCAGCCAGCCCCGACATCATAGTCCACGCCGCGTACGTTTCCGACGCCATCCTGTTCACCCAGACCATGAAGGCCATGAAGGTCGCCCCGAAGGTATTCATCGGCATGGCCGGCTACCTCGACCCCAACTATGTGGGCACCGTCGGCGCCGACGCCGAGAAGATATTCGTGCGCGGAGTCTACGGCCTTGACCTTTCGGTCAGCAAGCCCTACGTGGCGAAGATCAACGAGCTCTACAAGAAGAAGTACGGGCGCGACATGAGCCCCAACGCGGCTCGCAGCTTCACCGCCCCGTTCGTAATAGCAGACGCGATCAACCGCGCGAAGTCGACGAAGCCCGAGGACATCAGGAAGGCCCTCCTCGAGACCAACATGCCCGCAAGCGCGCTGATCACAGCCTATGACGGCGTGAAGTTCGACCCCGTGACGCATGACAACACGCTGGCCAAGTCCCTCTACCTGCAGATCCAGGGCGGCAAACTCAGGGTCGTGTGGCCGTTCAACCTCGCGGCGGTCCCTTACTCCTATCCTTTCGCATGGAGCAAGTAGGCCGATAGACGACTGTACGGCGGGCCGTTCCTTTTGCGTTACGGCCCGCCCTCAAAAGATTAGGATTGCGTAAAACGCAAGGGGTGGTTTGATTTGATACTCCAGCTCCTGACAGGAGGGGTGCTGCTGGGCTGCGTATACGGCCTCGTGTCCATGGGACTGAGCCTGATATACGGCGTGATGGGGATAGTGAACTTCGCGCACGGGGCCCTGGTCATGTTGGCCATGTACGTCAGCTACTGGCTCAATACGTACGTCGGCCTGGACCCGGTACTAGGCACTCCGCTAATAGCCTTGATAATGTTCGGTTTCGGCATGATGC
Source organism: Firmicutes bacterium ADurb.Bin153 (assembly GCA_002070415.1). Taxonomy (GTDB): domain Bacteria; phylum Bacillota; class DTU025; order DTU025; family MWDF01; genus MWDF01. The sequence goes on along the minus strand of MWDF01000008.1, from coordinate 61,785 downwards.
TTTACAAGCTGGTCATAAGCAGGGTCTTGAAGGGGCCCTTCCTCGCGAGGATGCTTGTGACGTTCGGGCTTTCGATCTTCTTCATAAACATGGCCCAGTTCCTCTGGAGCCCCGACTACCGCAACATCCAGGGAGCCATCTCCAAAGGGACCTTCATGCTGGGGTCGGTTTTCATAGAACTGCCCAAGCTCGTGGCGAGCATCGGTAGCCTTATAGTGGCGGCTTTGATCTACTGGTTCCTCAGGAAGACGAAGACGGGCCTTGCCATACAGGCCATATCGATAGACAGGTCGGCCGCATCGCTAATGGGCATAAACCTGGAGAAGCTCAACGCGATCGCCTTCGGCATCGGCATAGCCTGCGCCGGGGCGGCGGGCTCTCTGCTCGCAAGCTACTATTACATATTCCCCGACGTGGGAACCATGTTCGGGCTCGTGGCCCTCGTAGCGGTGGCGCTTGGCGGCTTCGGCAGCACGGAGGGCGCTCTTATCGGCGCGATACTCATCGGCATAATCGAGACCCTCGGGGGCTTCTACATCGGCCCCGAGTACAAGTACGCGCTTATATTCCTCTCGTACGTGCTGATCGTAATCGTGCGGCCCAAGGGCCTTATGGGATGGGGGGCAGACTGATGGCAAACAACAAACGTCTTATCTACACGCTCCTCGCCATACTAGGCATCGCGATAGTGCTCCCGCTGGTCCTGAAGGCGCGTTTCCAGCAGCACATCCTGGTGCTGGTCGTGCTCTACGCGGTCCTGGGCGAGGCCTGGAACATAATGGCGGGATACGCCGGAATGGTCTCGATCGGACAGGCCGCGTTCTTCGGCATCGGCGCGTACGTATCGACGATCCTCTTCGTCAAGCTGCAGGTTAACCCCTGGCTGGGCTTCATCGCCTCCGGCCTCATAACGGCGGTGTTCGCGACTGTCGTAGGCCTTCCGTTCTCGAGGCTCAGGGGCAGGTACTTCGCCATAGGAACGATCGCCCTGGGCCAGATGATAAAGGTCGTCTTCGAGAACTGGCCGTGGGTGGGCGGCGCGACCGGTATGATAATCGACATGAAAAAGGGCAGCTTCTGGAACTTCCAGTTCCACGCGTCCAAGACGGGCTACTACTACATCGCCCTTGGCATGCTCGTCCTCGTGGTCGCGTACATCTACATCATGGAGAGGTCCAAGATGGGCTTCTACTTCAAGGCGATCAGGGAGAACGAGGACGTGGCCACCGGGCTGGGCGTCAACAAGACGAAGTACAAGCTTCTGGCGATCGCCATAAGCGCCGGCATAACCGGCATGTGCGGCACGATACTCGCGCAGTACCAGCTGTACGTCGAACCGGCCTACATGTTCGACCACACGATCTCGGTCACGATAGCGCTGATCGCCGTCTTCGGCGGCTCGGGCAACATAATAGGGCCGATACTCGGCTCGGCGATCCTCATGCCGATATCCGAGCTTACCAGGGCTTGGATGGGCTCGAGCGGAAGCGGCATAGACCTTATGATCTACGGCATATTCATAGTGCTCATGTGCGTCTTCGAGCCGGACGGGCTGATGGGCATCGCCTGCAAGGCGGGGCGCAGGCTTGAGGCCAGGCGCGAGAAGGAGGTGGCTGCCTGATGTCCGAACTGGTTGTAAAGAACGTAACGAAGCGCTTCGGAGGGCTGACGGCGGTCAACGACGTGTCATTCACGGTAAGAGGCGGCGAGATACTGGGCCTGATAGGCCCGAACGGCGCCGGCAAGACCACGCTTTTCAGCTGCCTTACCGGATTTCACAGGCCCGACGGCGGCAGCGTCGAGTTCGAGGGCCGCGACATAGCGGGATGGAGCCCTAACAACATATGCTCCATCGGCATAGCGAGGACGTTCCAGGTCGTGCAGATACTACAGGGCATGACGGTCCTTGAGAACGTCCAGGTCGGAGCGTTCCTGAGGCATCCGGGCGCCGCGGCCGCCAGGGACAAGGCGATCAAGGTGCTCGACAAGGTGGGCATGTCCAAAAGGGCCTCGGTCAAGGCCGTGAACCTGACCTTGCCCGAGAAGAAGCGCCTCGAGGTGGCTATGTGCCTTGCGACCGATCCCAAGGTGCTAATGCTGGACGAATCGATGGCGGGGCTTACGCCAACGGAGATCCAGGAGGCGACCGGCATGCTCAGGCAGTTGAGGAAGGACGGCCTTGCGCTCATCGTCGTCGAGCACGTCATGGAAGCCATAATGCCCATTTCGGACAGGATAATGGTGCTTGATTCGGGAGCTAAGATCGCGGAGGGGACGCCTGGGGAAATCGCGAAGGACGAGCGCGTCATCTCGGCATATCTGGGAGATAAATATGTTAAACGTTGTAAAGTGTAGTGCGGCATACGACGGCGTGCCGGCCCTCGTGGACGTCTCCTTCAACATCAAGGAAGGGGAGATAGTGACCCTGATAGGGTCCAACGGCACGGGCAAATCCACCATAGCAAGGCTGGTCTCGGGCCTCATCAGGGCCACTTCCGGGACCATGGAGTTCTGCGGCAGGAGGATAGAGAAGCTGCCCGCCCACGAGATAGTGAAGCTCGGCCTCGTGCACGTCCCTGAGGGAAGGCACGTGTTCGGCAAGCTCAACGTAAAGGAGAACCTCCTTCTGGGTGCCTATACTGAAAACGACGAGGCCGAGATCAGAAGAAGGCTCGACCTGGTCTACAGGCTCTTCCCAATACTCAAGGAGAGGATGTACCAGAAGTCGTGGAGCATGAGCGGCGGCCAGCAGCAGATGCTCGCCTTAGGTCGCGGCCTCATGTCCAACCCGAAGCTGCTCGTCCTGGACGAGCCTTCGCTGGGCCTGATGCCGGTGCTGTGCGACGAGCTGTTCGCGGCCATCAAGAAGATCAACGAGGAAGGCATAACCGTGATGCTCATAGAGCAGAGGGTGCTCGAAGCCCTGGAGCTTTGCGACAGGGGATATGTGATCCAGAACGGCAGGATCGTGATGGAGGGCACGGGCTCGGAGCTGATCGAGAGCGACACGGTCAAGAAGGCCTACCTCGGTATGTAGATTATTTCCAGCGAGGAGCGATTCTAGTTGCGTGTAGAACTGTTATACGGGAAAGGCAGCAAGTCCGTAAAGCTGCCGGACGACAACGTCACGGTCATAGAACCCATATACCTGGAAGGGGTCGCGGACGAGAAGCAGGCCATAAGGAAGGCGATCGAGGAGCCTGTAGGCTCGCCTCCGCTCTACGAGATAGCGAAGGGCAAGAGGACCGCCGCGATCAACTTCTGTGACGCGACGAGACCGGTGCCCAACAAGAGGATCCTTCCGATAATACTTGAGGAGCTCAAAAGGGCGGGGATCGAAGACGAGGGCATAGTGCTCGTCAATTCCCTGGGCACGCACCGGCCGGCCCCCAAGGAGGAGCTCGTCGAGCTGCTGGGGGAGGAGATCGCTAACAGGTACAGGATAGCGCAGCCCGACTGCCAGGACAGAGCGACGATGTCCGACGCGGGCGCGCTTTCCGACGGGCAGCATCTGTGGGTGAACAAGGACTACCTCTCTGCCGACGTGAAGATACTCACCGGTTTCATCGAACCGCACTTCTTCGCGGGCTTCAGCGGAGGGGGCAAGCTGGTATATCCCGGAGTCGCAAGCCTTGAGAACATCAAGGTCGCCCACAGCTACGAAATACTCGCCCACAAGAACTCCACATGGGGCATAACCAAGGGTAACCCGGTCTGGGAGCTTCTCACCGAAGGGGCCATGCTTACTAAGCCGGATTTCATCGTAAACGTCACCCTGAACAAGAACAAACAGGTAACGAACGTATTCGCGGGTTCCCTTCGCGAGGCCCACGCCAAGGGGACCGAGTTCGTGAAACGGACGGCGATGAGGGAAGTGGACGAGCCGTTCGACATAGTGATAACGACCAACAGCGGCTATCCGCTGGACAGGAACCTCTACCAGGCCGTCAAGGGCATGAGCGCGGCGGCCGGGATAGTGAAGCGGGGCGGTGCGATAATCTCGGCGTCGCAGTGCACGGACGGGATACCCGCTGACAGCCATTACCACAAGCTGCTCCAGATGGCGAAAGGGCCCGGGCGCGCACTTGAGATAATATCCAGCCCCGGCTTTTCGATGCAGGACCAATGGCAGGTCCAGCTGCAGGCCAACGTGCAGGTGAAGGCGGATGTGTATCTCTATTCGGAGTGCTTGTCGGACGAGGAGATAAGGTCTGCCATGGTGGAACCGTGCAGGGACATCGAGGCGAAGGTGGCGGAGTTGATGTCGAAATACGGGAAGGACGCGAGGATATGCGTCCTGCCCGAAGGCCCGCAGACCATCCCGTATATAGCGAGGTAACGGCCGGGATTGGGACGATAAGGGACGGGGATCTGATCTGTGTGATCTGCTCCCCGTCCATTTATTTGCGTCCTGAGGGATTGGGGCGCGCCCGGCCCGGACAGGGGCGTCGCCTACCGCCTGAGGCTCATCGGTATGAACCTTATCCCGTCACGCACCTGCTCGACATCGGTCTTAGCGAATCCTAGCCTGCCGTAGAACCCTTCAGCGTAGGGCGACGAGTGCACCGTTATCTCGGCAGCGGAGCTGTTTTCCAGCGCATGGTCGAAAAGCGCCCTGCCTATCCCGCGCTTGTGGAAGCTGCCGGTCACGAAGAGCATGCAGATGTGGCTGTCGCCCCGCATGGCCAGCATGCCCGCAAGCTCATCATCCACGTAGCAGCCGTAGAAGGTGAGGGCCTTGATCGCGGCTTCGCAGTCGAGGAACGAGCGGAAGGCCCTGATGCCCTCCTTCGAGTAATCGGGGGCTTCGAACTCCATGAAGACCTGCCACGCAAGGTCCAACGCCTTGGGTATGTCGTCTTTCCCCAGCATCCTTATCATTTGCCGCTTCCCTCCGATTTGTCGATGGAATTCTGCGGGTGCCGGCCTACGAGCCGGCCCATGTAGACCTGGGCGGATCGAGGTGCCCGCCACCTCTTGCCGTCCTAGGCCAACAGGATGAACAGGTATCCCATGCCCACCATGATCAGATTGCTAAGGCTGTGTATCAGTATCGGGTATAGGACGCTGCGGCTCTTCTGGTACGCCACGCCTTGTATGACGCCCATGCCCATGGCGTAGAGGAGCTGCATGTAGTCTAAGCTCACGGTGAAAGGAGAAAGAGACCATTTTATGTGGGCCAGGGCGAACAGGATCGACGCAATGATGATCTCCGGCGTGACCGTACTTCCGGGCTTTGCCTTGCTTCCCGACGCGTACAGGAGCAGCGATATCGGCAGGGCGCGGTAGAGCAGCTCCTCCGCCGGCCCGCTCAGGAACAGCTGGAATCCCAGCGTCCCGAGTATGTTCCGGGTGTTTAAGGGGAAATCGTAAGCGGGCAGCCGGCCTCCCAGCAGCATGATGATGTGGGTCACAAGGGCGAAACCCGCAAAGGCGGACGTGAATATCGCAAGGTATCTGACGCCCGCCTTCCTGACGCCCGCCCCGAGGCCGAAGTCGACCTTGAGCAGGCTGCCGAGGACGGCGATGATGGCCAGCGCCACCGCCAGCATGACTAAGTGATGTACCGATTGCCAGGCGAACGCGTTGTCGGGATCGATCGTGCAGTACGAGAACGAGCCCGCGACCAGATTCTCCAGTTTCCCCGACAGCGACTGGACGATGAACAGCGATACTGCCACCGCGGCGACGCCAAGGGATCTTAAGGGTCTGCCAGTTCTGCTTTCCGTCATCGTTACCTCCTAAGGGCGGCATAGGAGCATGCCGTACTGGAAAAGCCCGCCGGCCGCACTTCGGGTCCCAAGACGGCCGGACCGTACGGCAATGCAGGGTTATCGCGCGGCGCTTGAGCCGCGACAAGGAAGCGTGTATGGGCTATTCTCGCTGAAAGCTTGAGATGTTCGCAATACGCTGTACTTTCATGATAATGCGAGCTCGTGACTATATCAATTCAATTAAGGACCTTTTTGGGATCTTCGCTGCCGGGCGTCCGGCATTGCGGCGAGCCGGCAAGCGGCGGCACGGGCGGACGCTACGGCAGGATCACGATAGTTCATCGGCATAACATTAGTCCTGGCCCGGCGATGGTGATAGAATTCCATTATCGACAATACGGGCTTCGGCACGACCGCGACATCGGGCCGCCGGCCCTTTGATACGAGGAGTGGTTACCTTGAAGAAGACGACGTGCGAGATCATCTGCGTAGGGACCGAGATCCTGCTGGGCGACATTGTGAACACCAACGCCCAGTACATATCGGAAGGGCTTGCAAGGCTGGGGATAGACGTGTTCTACGAGACCGTCGTCGGTGACAATCCAGAGAGGTTCGGAAAGGCGCTCGAGATAGCGAAGGGCCGCGCCGACGTGATAATCACGACCGGAGGCCTGGGCCCTACGTATGACGATCTTACCAAGGAGACTGTGGCGAAGAGCTTCGGCCGCAAGCTGGTCCTGAACGAGAAGTGCCTCGATGACATCACCTGTTTCTTCGCGAATAACCACAGGAACATGACCGCGAACAACAAGAAACAGGCAATGATGCCGGAAGGTGCGATAGTGCTGGAAAACCCCCAGGGCACGGCGCCAGGGTGCATCATCGAGGGCGACGACGGGAAGATCGCCGTGATGATGCCTGGCCCTCCAAGGGAGATGCGGCCCATGTTCGACAACCTCGTGGGCCCCTACCTGAGGAGATTCTCGGACAGCATGCTATTCTCGAGGGTGGTGAAAGTAATCGGGCTCGGGGAATCCGCCATGGAGGAGAAGGTGCTGGACATCATGGAATCCATGACCAACCCCACCGTCGCGCCGTACGCAAAGTCGGGGGAGTGCACCCTTCGCGTGACAGCCAAGGCCCACGACGAGGCAGAGGCGCACGCCCTTATGGATCCGGTGATAGACGAGATCAGGCGTCGGCTGGGCAATTACGTGTACGGGGTGGACGTAGCTTCCATAGAACAGATCGTAGTCGAGCAGCTCGCCGAAAAGGGAGAAAGCGTCTCGCTGGCCGAGGTCGGAACGGGCGGCCAGGCGGCAAAGCGCCTGTACGGGACAGCAGGCGGGGATAAGGTGTTCAGGCTGGGGATGTCCTGCCGCAACTTCTGGGAGATGTCGAGCCTGTTCGAAAAGCAGATGGGCACGGTCTGCTCTGACGATTCCTTAGGCCGCGTGGCCGCCTATTTCGCGCACGGCATTGCGGGACTTACGGGCGCCGACATGGGTTTGAGCATAATAAAAGGGTACGGGACGGTCTATTTCGCGGTCGTGGACGACATGAACGAGAAAGTCGAGACTTACAACTACCCTTCGAGCCGTGACGACGAATACGTCGGCTATATCGCCTCCAGCAGGGCGTTCGATATGATGAGGCGGTTTATCAAGGGCTACTAGGCCCGAGAAGGAATCGGGATAAACAGCATCATCCGACCCGCCGCGGCCGGGTCCGGCCGTAAGGCTTTATTCATACCGAGTGTTTCAGGTTGAAAGAGAAAGGGCTGCCCCGTCTGTTCGGGACAGTCCTTTCAGTCTTGAGAATCAGGTTCGGTCCTGGACCTACCGCCCAGCCGATGGAGAGAAAGCCGGCTCTTCATATTTTCTATCTGAATGATGCCGGAATATCTTCCCCACTAATAGACAATATGGTACCATAATGTCGAAATCGGCCGTCCCAAGGATCCGTAACGGCCGATAGCACCTATTTCGGGAGGATTGAGCAATGCCTACAGCCATCCAGGTTTCGGAAGCCGCATCCCTTGCGCTGCACAGCATGGTGTACATAGCCGGTTCAGGGCACGACCAGGTGACCGTAAGGGAGATCTCCCAGATCGGGCAGTTCTCGCAGGCGCATCTTTCCAAGGTGTTGCAGCGCCTCGTAAAGGCGGGATTCCTTGAATCGTCGAGAGGGCCCAAGGGAGGTTTCCGCCTAGCGAGGCCGGCAGGGGAGATAAGCCTGCTGCAGATCTATGAGAACATCGAAGGTCCCATCGAGACGCAGTTGTGCATGAACGGGTCGAAACAAGGTGTGTGCCCGTTCGAAAGGTGCATCCTGAGCGACCTGCCACAAAGGCTTACGTCCGAATTCAGGGCCTTCCTTGATTCGAAGAGGCTTTCGGACTATGAGTGACAATCGAAACAGGCCGTGAGGAATGCCGATATCCTGCGCATCAGGCATGTTATTACGAGGAGGTAATCAGATGTTCTGCTACCAATGCGAACAACGCGGCGGCCCCGGCGGCAGCGGTTGCACCATGACGGGTGTATGCGGAAAGGACCCAAACGTAGCTTCGCTACAGGACCTGCTGATCCTTGCGGCCGAAGGTGTCTCGCTTTATGCGAAGGCATGCAGGGAAATGGGGTCGCCTACGCCCTCAGCCGACCGTTTCGTGGTCGAGGCTCTTTTCACGACGGTCACCAACGTGAATTTCGACGGCGAAAAGCTGGCGATGATGATCCGAAACGCAAGCGGCGTAAGGGACGGGCTGAGAGAAAGCTATGAGACGGCATGCAAAAGACGCGGCACCGTGGCCAAAAAACCGGAGGAGCTGGGAGTACCCGCCGCATGGCAGCCGGCGAAGGACCTTGAGGGCCTCATAGACCAGGGAAGACAGGTATCCCGGGACCTGGCCGGGCGATCCGGCTCGATTGGCCCCGATACGGCAGGGGTGATGGACCTTGTGCTTTTCGGGCTGAAGGGCATGGCCGCCTATGCCGACCATGCGCTCATCCTCGGAGTGGAGGACGGTTCCGTATTCGGGTTCTTCCATGAGGCGATGTCGTTCCTCGCTAAAAAGGACGTATCCCTTGACGGGGCCCTGTCGATGGCGATGAAGGTAGGCGAGATGAACATAAAGGTCATGTCCATGCTGGATAAGGCCAACACCTCGGCGTACGGCAACCCGGTTCCCACTAAGGTGAGGGTGACGCCGGTCAGGGGAAAGGCGCTCCTGGTGTCGGGGCACGACCTTAAGGACCTGGAGGCGATACTCAAGCAGACCGAAGGTAAGGGCATAAACGTATATACGCACGGCGAGATGCTTCCGGCCCACGGGTACCCTAAGCTCAAGAGGTTCGCCCATCTCGTCGGCAATTACGGCGGCGCATGGCAGGACCAGCGCAAGGAGTTCGACGCCTTCCCCGGCGCAATAGTCATGACGACTAACTGCATACAAAAGCCCCAGGACGGCTACAAGGGGCGCATATTCACAAGCGGCCTGGTCGCATGGCCGGGCGTCGTCCACATACCCGACGGGGATTTCACCCCCGCCGTGGAAGCGGCGCTGGCGGCCCCCGGATTTGCGGCCGATGATGCGGCGAGCTACATCACGGTGGGATTCGGGCACGATGCGGTGATGGGCGTCTCCGGCAAGGTGATCGAGGCGGTGAAGAGCGGGAAGATACGCAGGTTCTTCCTTATAGGCGGCTGCGACGGGGCGAAGAGCGGGCGCAACTATTACACCGAGCTTGCCCAAAGCGTACCCGACGACTGTGTCATCCTGACCTTGGCGTGCGGCAAGTACAGGTTCAACAAGCTGCATTTCGGGGATATAGAGGGCATACCGAGGCTGTTGGACGTAGGCCAGTGCAACGACGCCTACTCGGCCGTCGTCATAGCCACGGAACTGGCAAAGGCATTCGGCACCGACATAAACGGCCTGCCTTTGTCCATGGTGCTGTCGTGGTATGAGCAGAAGGCCGTCTGCATACTTCTCTCCCTGCTGCATCTAGGGGTGCGCAACATAAGGCTGGGGCCCACGCTTCCCGCGTTCCTGACGCCGGCAGTCGTCGGCGCCCTCAACGCCAAGTTCAACATAATGCCGATAACGACAGCGGAGGATGACCTGAAAGCCATACTCGGATGAGCATACCGTCAGGAGGGGCCGCAGGCCCGCCTGCGTGGGCTCCGATGGGCGAGGACGGGGAAGAGCCCTACAAGGCCTTCCCCGTCCCCATGCACGGTCTAGTTGACCGGTTCTTGCGCCCGATCCTTCGGGTGCCGCCGGGTAACCTGTCCTATACGCCCCTTGACGTATAAGTCGTATGCAGAAGCTCGTGCGACCTGTGCCCCAAGGGCTCGCCCAGGTATTCCTTGTACAGCCTGATGACCTCCGGATTCTCGTGCGACTTCCTGAGGGCCATGCCCTTGTCCTCGTTGTACAGAGCCTTCGCGCGGGCCATCCTCTTCTGAAGCGTCACCCCTATGGGCTGCCCGCCTCCTCCTACGCATCCTCCGGGGCATGTCATGATCTCTATGAAGTGGTAGTCCGCCTCTTTCGAGCGCACCTTGTCCATCAGCTTCTTGGCGTTGGCCAGCCCGTGCGCCACGGCCACCTTGACCTTCATCTCGCCGATCCTCACGGTCGCCTCCTTGATCCCGTCCATGCCGCGCACCGCCTTGAAGTCCAGCTTCGGCAGGGTGCTCTTCGTGATCAGCTCGTACGCCGTGCGAAGCGCCGCTTCCATCACCCCTCCGGTCGCGCCGAAGATCGTACCCGCGCCAGTGTACGTTCCTATGAGCGAGTCAGCCTTCGAATCCTTTTCGTGGGCGAAGTCGATGCCGGCCTGGCGGATCATGGACGCGAGCTCCCTGGTCGTGAGCACGTAATCCACGTCCTGGTAGCCGCTGGATCTCATCTCTGGCCTTCTGCACTCGAATTTCTTGGCCGTGCAGGGCATCACCGATACGGACACTATGTTGGCCGGGTCTATTCCGGCGTTTTCGGCGTAATAGGTCTTGGCGAGCGTCCCGAACATCTGCTGGGGCGACTTGCATGTTGAGAGGTGGTCCAGCAGGTCGGGGTAGAAGTGCTCGGCGTACTTTATCCACCCCGGCGAGCACGACGTTATCAAAGGCAGCACCCCGCCCTTCGTCATCCGCTCGATGAGCTCGCTCCCCTCCTCGATGATGGTAAGGTCCGCCGTGAAGTTGGTGTCGAACACCTTGTCGAAGCCCAGCTCCCTAAGCGCGGAATACATCTTGCCCTCGACCAGGGCCCCGGGTTCCATCCCGAACTCCTCCCCGAGGGCCACCCTCACCGCGGGAGCCTCCTGGACGACGACGTGCTTGGCCGGGTCGTTCAGGGCGGCCCAGACTTCCTCTATGCTGCTGCGCTCCTTTATCGCGCCGACCGGGCACCCCAGTATGCACTGCCCGCAGTTCACGCACTCGACCTTGGCGATGTCCTCCTCGAATGCGGTGCTCACCTTCGAACCATGGGACCTGTGGGAGAAGTCAACGGCCTTGATGCTCTGCACTTCGGCGCACGTCCTCACGCAGCGCCCGCACAGGATGCAGAGGTTGGGATCCCTTACGATGGAAGGCGAGGTCCCGTCCACGGTAAAATCGGGCTTCGATCCGTGGAACCTGACCTTTTCCACCCCGAACTCGTAGGCAAGCCTCTGAAGGTCGCATTTCTGGTTGCGTACGCACGACAGGCAATCGTAGGGATGGTTCGCAAGCATCAGCTCCAGGTTCAGCTTCCTGGCCCTTCTCACCCTGTCGGTGTTCGTCCTGACGACCATGCCGTCGACCGCGAGCCTGGAGCACGCGGGCGTGAGGCGGGGCTCCTTTTCGACCTCCACCATGCAGACCCGGCATCCCCCGTACTCCGAAAGGCCCTCGAAATGGCAAAGCGTGGGGATTATGACGGGTATGCGCTGTGCGGCCTCGAGTATCGTCATGCCTTCCTCAACGGTCGTCTCCTTGTTATCTATCGTAATGTGTATCATGGCTCCTCCCATCTACCCGGCACAGCGCCTGAACTCGTCTTCGAATCCGTCGATTGCGCTTATGACGGGATTCAGCGCCGATTGGCCGAGTCCGCAGTTCGCGGTATCGTACATCACGGCGTGCAGCTCCCTCAACAGTCCCAGGTCCTCGAGGCTGCCCTCGTTTCGCGAGAAGCGGTCCAGTATCTCGTACGCCCTGTGGGTGCCCTCGCGGCACGGCGTGCATTTTCCGCACGACTCGTCGGCGAAGAACCTCACACAGTTCTTGGCGGCGTCCACCATGCTAACGGTGTCGTTGAGTACGACGACCGCCCCGGTGCCGGGAAGGCTGCCGACGTCCACCAGCGAAGGCACGTCGATCGGGACGTCGAGCTGGGTGATGAACCTAGTGGAGACCCCGCCCGGCAGGGCGGCCTTGAACTTGCCGACCACGCCCCCGCAATAGTCCCTGATGAGCTCTCCAAGGGTGGTGCCCGTGTCCACCTCGTAGAGCCCCGGCTTCTTGACGAAGCCGCTTACGCTCATCAGCTTGGTGCCCGGCGAATGGGGGCTTCCGATCTTGCTGTACCATTCCCCGCCCTTCTTGATGATCGTGGGTACGTTGGCGAGCGTCTCTATGTTGTTTATTACCGTGGGCCTGCCCCTGAGGCCAGAATCGGTGGGATACGGTGGCTTAAGGCGGGGGCATCCCCTGAAGCCCTCCATCGAATCCAGGAGCGCCGTCTCGTCCCCGCATACGTAGGCGCCGGCTCCCGTGCAGGAATGGATCCTGAACGAGAAGCCGGGAACGATCACGTTGTCGCCGAGGTATCCGTGAGCTTCGGCCTCGGAGATCGCCCAGGCGAGGATCTTCTTGGCCTTGGGGTATTCGGCCCTGGTGTAGATGAAACCCTCGGAGGCGCCCACCGCATACCCTGCGATGATGATGCCCTCCAGCAGACGGTGCGGGTCCTTCTCGAGTATCGCCTTGTCCTTGAAGGTGCCCGGTTCACCCTCGTCCGCGTTCGCTACGATGTACTTTGGGAAATCGGTGGACCTCCTGGCGAATTCCCACTTCTGGCCGGTGGGGAAGGCGGCGCCGCCCCTGCCTAGCATCTTGGACGCCTTTACCTCCGCGATGATTCCCGTAGGCTTCATCATCAGGGCCTTCCTCAGAGCGACGTATTCCCCGTAGACCGAGATCGACTGCGAGTTCGGCTTGTCGAAGTTCTGCGTCAATATCCTCATGCGCTCACCTTCGATCTTGCGCCGCCCTTCCTTGGCCTCTTGCTGCCGCTCGGCCTTCGCGTAAAGCCTATCCTGACCGCCCTTGCGATATCCCTTACGCGCCTTGGCGTAAGGTCTCCGAACGCCTGGTCGTTGACCATGATGGCCGGCGCGATGTCGCACAGGCCCATGCACGGGCTTTCAAGCAGGCTCACCTTGCCGTCCTTGGTCGTCCCTCCGACTTCGATGCCCAGCTCCTCTTTAAGGGCGTCCAGTATCGCAGGGCCGCCTTTTACATGGCAAGTAAGGCAATCGCACACCCGGATCACGTTCCTGCCCAAGGGTTTTTCCGACAACATGTGATAGAACGTGGCTACGCCATAGACTTCTGCAAGGCTCGTATTGGTCTCCTTGGCCAAGAAAGCGGCAGCTTCCCGGGAAACGCAATGCTGCCACCTTTGCGCCGTATTGAGGCAAGGTATAAGTGCCTCCCGCTTGTTCTCGAACCCTGCCAGCAAGCCGCGCAGCTCCTTTACGCACCTGGCATCAAGACCGATGCCTTCATGATGGAACATACCCTCTCACTTCCTTCTGTCCACCAAATGAGCGTAGGCGGGCTCGATATCCGCCGTTCTTAACAGGTGGTGCCTACTATTGAAAATTTTCAATAGGCACTTTCAGCAGGCCCCTCGGCCCGACCACCCGACAAACAACCTGGCAAAGAGCTTGTATATTCAGCAGTTCTTAACTGTGCAGCTAGACAGGGAAATTTCAATTTATATGTGCAATTACTAGCAGTTGCTATATCCGATACCCCCTATAGGCTTCCGTGATTAACAAATTGTGAATTTCATCACTATCATTTCGATGGACAATATTCTACCTTTTATAGTGAAATCCTTCACTAATGAAGTTGTATGAAAATAAAAACAATAGGTTGAATGGTCGATAGTGCCATTGATAGGCCCTGGTGATTATCAGCAACTGAATCAACCAACCTAAGTAGAGATGACTTATAACGTTGAGAGCAGGTAGCGCTTAGTATCAGATGGATGTGGGCAAAAGCCGAAAGACGATCCGCAGCAGGGCGTTTGGATGCTAGGCGTACAACAAAAGAAGAGACTGATAATCAACGAAGAGTGAAGAGGAGGAGTCGTTCCCGGATGACAGACAATATAATCAGTGGTACTATAATGACAACGATGACATTAATGAAAAGCTAGCATAACACAAATAAATATTAGCGCACAGACATGCATAAGACAATATGGACAATCTAGGGAAGGATGGTGGTCAGGCAAATAACGGTACCTAAATCGATCTTATGAACGGATAAAACATATTAAAAAGAGCGGAGGGTAACAGAATAATGTTTAGAAGGCAGTTATTTGTAAGTCTATTGGTCGTACTAACAGTATGCCTGCTGATGTCGCCGGTGTCTGTAGCAGCTCCGAAAAACGTGATCAAACTCGCCCATGACCAGACTTCTGATACCTACGACCCTGTTCATGCATATGCATTGGTGTTTAAGAGCTATGTCGAGAACGCTACTGAAGGCGAATATACAGTAGAGATACATCCAGCCAGCGTACTGGGCAAGGAGAGGGAAAGGCTCGAGTTGACCCAGGCAAACGGCATCCAGATCAACCTCGCCTCTATCGGTGGCCTCAGCGCCATATATCAGCCGGCTATCCTATTGAACACGCCTTTCACCTACAAGAACGACAAAGTAGTCGCCGAAGTGCTCGATAGCGACTTCGTACAGTGGATGTTCGCTGACATGGAGAAGAAGACCGGCCTTAAGTCGATTAATGTGTTCGAGCTTGGCGGCCTCTCTTGCTTTACGAACAATGTAAGGCCCATAAGGACCGTTGCAGACATGAAGGGCATCAAGTTCCGCGCTATGGATGACAGCCAGGTCGCCATGTTCAAGGCCCTCGGCGCCAACGCTGTGCCAATGGCATGGAGTGAGACGTACACCGGACTTCAAACCGGCGTCGTCCAGGGACAAGTGAACCCCGTTTCGATCATACTAAACAACAAGATCAACGAAGTACAGAAGTACATGAGCATAAGCCGCACGATCCTCGGCGGGCACTGGACCGTCGTCAACGCCGCCTGGTACAACAAGCTCCCCGCTGACGTCAAGAAGATAGTCAACGAGGCATTCTATTATGCCAAGCTCGCTTCCTCGGGACTTACCCAGGTCGTACAGGCTACCGGCTACGCACAGCTGAAGTCGCTCGGCATGCAGGTGACCCCGATAAGCGAAGAAGCCTACCAGGAATTCAGGAAGCTGGGACGTACTGCGGTCATAGAGTGGGCCAAGACCAAGATGGACCCCTCCATAGTCGATCGTTTCATAACCACGGTCGACGCTATCGAGAAGAAGGCCAACTAACTAGTCCGCAAGTAGCGTAAAGAGATGTTCGGGGCACCTTAAGGCCCCGAACATCCATTAGAGCCAAGAGGAGGTCGATTTGCGTGCCAAAAGGACACCGCCCGGCGTTGGTGCGGATCATGGATGCAGTAGACAAGGTGTTGGTGAACATCTGCGCAGTGGCTCTGGCCTTGATGGTCATGGTCTGCCTGGTCGCCATTTTTTACAGGTATATCTTGGGTAACGCCCTGTCTTGGACAGAGGAGCTTACAAGGTACCTCATGATATTCGTTGGCATGTTCGGCACGTCGCTTGCCCTGCTGAGGGACGAGCACGTGGGTTTCAACACCATAGTCAACAAGATGCCGGAAAAACTAAAGAGAGTCGCCAATGTCGTGAGCTACGTCCTCATAGGTACACTTGCTTCGGTCATAGCCTATGAGGGCTTCAAGTGGACACTTAATTCAGGTATGGCGACGGCCCAGATACTTCCCATCAAGATGTGGATACCGATGAGCTGCATACCCTTAGGCGGCATACTGCTGTTCGCCGTGTCGTTGACGAAGATAATTTCCGAGCTGGGAGGGTCAGACAAGTGTTAACGACAGTATTGATTGCTTTTGCGGTCATGTTGATAATAGGCACGCCTATCGCCTTCATCCTCGGGATAGTCGGCCTGCTTGCTTTGATAATGACTAGCGGAAGGAGCCTGTTGTTGCTCGTACCGCAACAGATATTCTCGGGTATGGATTCTTTCGTACTAATGGCGATACCTTTCTACTGCCTGGCCGGGGAGCTCATGAACGCGCTTGGAATCAGCGAGCGCATCATAAAGCTGGCCAACGCACTCGTCGGGCACTTGAAAGGCGGCCTCGGGCATGTCAACTGCCTTGACAGCGTGTTCTTCGCGGGCATCTCCGGTTCCGCGGTCGCAGACGTCGCTGGCCTTGGTACGATGATCATCCCCGCGATGACCGATTCGGGGTACTCCAAGCCTTATGCTACCGCCCTTACCGCGGCGACATCCGTAATCGGTCCGACCATCCCTCCGAGCATACCCATGGTGATCTACGGCTCGACTGTAGGAGTCTCGGTCGCGGCGCTCTTCGCTGCGGGATTGATCCCCGGCCTCTTGATGGCGTTGCTGATGATGGTAACCAACCATATAATCTCCTCAAAGAGAGGATACCAGGCACACAGCGGGAAGTTCTCATGGTCCAGATTCGGTAGCGCCATCAAAGAAGGCCTGCTTGCGTTGGGAATGCCCGTGATAATCATGGGAGGGATCCTCGGAGGTATCTTCACACCGACAGAGGCGGCCGCCGTCGCAGTCGGATATGCCCTCCTCGTCGGAGGATTGGCGTTCAAGACGCTTAACTTCAAAGTACTGGTCTCCGCGTTGAAAAGGACCGTCTACACGACGGGAGTCTCCCTTTTGCTGGTCGCCATGGGAGGCATCCTAAGCTGGGTCCTCGCCTCTGAGCAGGTACCGGCCGCAATGGCTAACTTCGTCCTTGGGATATCGGCGAATAAGCATATGTTCATGCTGTACTGCTGCATCCTGTTCCTGATAATCGGATGCTTCATGGACCTTTCGGCATCTATTATCATCCTGTCTCCTATACTCGCCCCGATAGCGATGCGCCTCGGGATTAGCCCGTTGCACTTCGGCATAGTCATGGTCCTTGCACTTAACATCGGGCTGATAACGCCTCCTGTGGGAGCTGCCTTGTTTATGGCATGCACAGTGGCGAGGGAGAGCATAGAGAATGTGATGCGCGAGATGTGGCCCTTCTTGTTAAGCCAGATAGTAACCCTCATGGTGATAGCATTCTCGGGCAACCTTGCGTTACTGGTGCCGCGCATCTTGGGACTGATCTAGCAATCTAGCAAAGGAGAGCTGACTATATGAGGATCGATCGGATTGATGTAATACATACTTGTATACCGTTGAACCAGACGTTCAGGACCAGCTTCGGGGCGATAAACGAGCAACATTCTATAGTAGTTAAAGTATACGGGGAAGGCCTCACTGCATTCGGGGAGGCGTGCCCGTTCTATGCACCCGTCTACAGCTATGAATGCATAGAGACGATAAAGGCCGTAACACGCGATTTCATAGCGCCTGCAGTATTGGGTAAGGACCTGGACGGTATAGAGGATTATCATAGGGCCGTGGATTTCATCAAGGGTAACAACCACGCAAAGGCGGCGGTCGAGACAGCTATCTGGGACTTGGTATCGAAGATGAAGGGCGTGCCCCTGTGGAAGCTAGTCGGTGGCACCGACCCTGCTGTGGAAGTCGGAGTCAGCATCGGAATCCAGCCTTCTATCGAAGTACTGTTGAATAAGATAGAGGCATATCTTTCCGAAGGATACAGGAGGATAAAGATAAAAATAGAACCGGGCAGGGACATCGACACAGTGAGCCAGGTAAGGAAAGTCTTCCCCGAGATTTCATTGATGGTGGATGCCAACTCATCGTACCGTATCGGGGATTTCGAAATGCTTGCCAAACTGGACAAGTATCATTTGCTTATGATGGAGCAGCCCCTCGCCGAGGACGACATAATCGACCACGGGAAACTACAGTCATCCATAGCGACACCGATATGCCTCGACGAGAGCATACATACCTCGGACGATGCGCGCAAGGCCATCGAGCTTGGGAGCTGCAAGATAATCAACATTAAGTACGGCAGGGTGGGCGGGCTGCTCAACTCAGTACGCATACACGACATCTGTGCGGCGAACGGCATAGGAAACTGGGCCGGTGGCATGATAGAGACCGGTATCGGCCAAAGGTTCAAGATCGCAATATCCACGTTGCCGAACTTCAAGTACGCAGCAGATATCGAGACGAGTGACCGCTTCCTCGTTGAGGATCTTGTCACGCCGGACATAGCTCACATAAAGGGTATGCTGGATGCCAATACGGACTATAAGGTCGATGAGGTCAAGCTCAACAAGTACACCGAGGACATCACAATATGCAGAGCCTAGCGGACGAGGAGGGCTAATAGGATCCCATGAATTTGAAGGATTTGAAAAGCCGCATCCCAATGAAAAGCGTCATAGATGAGTTCTGCCAGCTCGTAAGGATTGACTCCCACTCGGGTGAAGAGCGCAACATGTCTGACATGCTCTGCTCGAAGCTTGAAGAGCTGGACTTTAAAGTAAAAAGGGACGGTGCAGGCCGGCAGTTCGACGGGCAAACAGGTAATATAGTAGGCAGGCTCGAAGGAGAAGAAGGACTGCCCCCTATCATCCTCTGCGCACACATGGACAGGGTGGCGCCTGGTCGCGGTGTAACGCCTATAGTCTCAGATAAAAGCATCAGCTCTTCAGGGGACACGGTGCTGGGGGCCGATGATGTAGCAGGTATCGTATCAATATTATCCGGCATAAGGCTGGCTTTGGACCTAGGCATCAAGCGTAGGCCCTTGGAGGTGGTCTTCACAGCAAGCGAAGAGAACGGCCTTCTCGGTGCTAAGCATATGGACTATTCGCTCGTTAAGTCTAAGCTGGCGTACGTATTTGACGGCGCAAAGCCTGTTGGTACAATAATTACAGCCAGTCCGACGCATATCAGGATAAAGGCTGACATGAAGGGCCGCTCAGCCCATGCGGCGAATAATCCTGAAGATGGCATCAGCGCTATCCAAGTGGCAGCAGAGGCGATCACACGTCTGCCCTTCGGCAAGATAGACGAGGAAACGACAGCAAACATGGGCGTCATCGAAGGCGGAATCGACACGAACATAGTTTGCGAGCGCGCAACCGTTCTTGGGGAAGTAAGGAGCCTGGCACATGGAAGGGCTATGGACCTCGCCGGCGAATTTTCGGAAGTATTCAAGAACGCAGCCGAAGAAAGGGGCGCAACCGCGGAAGTCATCCTTCACACACATTATATGTGCTACAAGATACCGGATGAAGCTCCAGTTGTCGCACACGCAGTTTTAGCACTATCTGGATTAGGGCTGCCGGTATCTATTGACTTCAGCATGGGAGGCAGCGACGCGAACATGTTCAATGCCAATGGCATAGAGAGCGTATGCCTGGGTATGGGTTTCAGGCAAGTCCACTCCTGCAGGGAAGAGATGCCGATTGAAGAACTGGCCAATGCAATCTGTCTGGTATATGGACTTGTTACAGTGAAGGGGTAGGATCGTGGCGCAGAAGATCGCAACTACAATCGGAAATAAGGTAAATGATGGTAACGGGCGCTCTAAGGTGCCCACTATGAAGCATATAGCCGAAGAAGCGAGAGTCTCCATAAAGACCGTCTCCCGTGTGATGAACAACGACCCTGCGGTGAAAGAGACAACTCGCAGTAAGGTAATGGACGTGGCAGGCACTCTCGGCTACAGGCCGAACACTCCCGCAAGGACGTTGGTCACCGGCAAAAGCAAGACGATAGGCCTGCTCATATCCGACATAGGCAACTACTTCTTCTCCGAGATGGTTAAAGGAGTGCAAGTTGCTACGGAGGAGGAGGGCTACAGCCTGCTTTTGTGCGATACGGGCGAAAACCCCGACACGGAGCTGAGGTGCGTGGACCTGCTCCTGGGCCATAAGGTGGACGGGCTCATCATGTCCAGCTCGAGGCTGCAGGACGAGCAGATATCGAACATAGCCAACTATTCCGACGTGGTCATCTGCAACAGGATACATCCCGACGAGAAGGTGCGCTCGGTCTGCATCGAGGATGAAGCGCTTCATCTTGCCACCGAGCACCTGATCGAGCTGGGACACAGGCATTTCGGCTATATCGGCGGGCCGGTCAGGGGCAGGGCCGCCTGGATGCGCGAGGAAGGATGCCGCGAGGTTCTGGCAAGGCACGGCCTGGAAAAACCGATAGTGGCCGCGGGCTTCCCGGTGAGCATCGAAGGCGGATATGAGGCGATGAACTGGATACTGGACGTGAAGCCCGAAGTGACCGGCATAGTGACCTATAACGATATGCTGGCCATAGGCGCTATGAAGGCGATCCAGGCGAGGGGCTTGAAAGTGCCGGAGGACATCTCGGTCGTCGGTTTTGACGACATCAACTTCGCCGCGCACGCGGATCCCCCGCTGACTACGATATCGGTTCCCATATTCCGTTTCGGATACGCCACCGCCCAGCTGCTGTTCGGGGCCATAAGGCCGGGAGGGAACGAATCCCCGCGGCATGATGTAATAAAATGCCATCTTGTCATAAGAAGCTCGACAGGCAGAGTCAAGGCATAGGAAAACAGATGGAGTTGCCATATGAAATCCTCCCCTTCCGATCGGAGCGGAGGATTTTAATTTGAGCCATCCGGCGAAAGCGTGGTTATAACCGAGGCGATATAATATTCCTGCGGACGCTGTTAAAGGGGGGACCGTGGATGAGGTACATTGTGCACAAGCTGGAGGTAAAGCTGGATGATTCCGCACAGGAGCTGGAGCGCTTCCTGAACGGCCTTACGGGTGAGGTATTCTCGATCGTGCCCATAGTCGTCCCCGCTTTCTTTGCGATGGGCGCATCGTCGAAGACGAAATTCCTGCTGATCGTGGAGAAGCTCGGCTAGTCTGACGTGCCTTCGGGTCGCACAGCCGCGAAGTCCGGATCCTGCGGAATAAGCCAAATCACAGCCTACGCTCCTTAGGACAGGGGTGTTAAGCTGCGAGATTTCCGACGGACCGCATGTTGATGATAGTATGTAGACTGTAGTGTCCGGGCGTCTTGTGCTCGGCAAAATCACATCCGGAACTGAGCCCGGCGGGCCCTTTCTTCACGTCAGCTAGGCAAGAGCGTTCCGAACAGGAGGAGAAGATGGGCAATCCGCGCCTGAAGCTAGCTTACATGGTCAACACGCCGGACATTCTGTCACCTAATTCGCTGGGATACCACGGCAGCATAGAGAAGAGCACCTCGCTCCTCAAGGAGCTGGGATACGACGGTATAGAGCTCACCACCGCCGAGGCGCGCTCGTTCGACTGGGCGCCCATAGAGAAGGCGATAAGCGCCGCCGGCCTGGACGTGCCCCTTGTCTGCACCGGCGAGGTCTTCGGCCAATCTGGTATAGGACTCGCCGCCCCCGACGCGAAGAAGAGGGCCCTTGCCATCGAGAGGATCAAGCAGATAGTGGATTTCGCAGCCATCTGGGGCGCCAACGTGAACATAGGCAGGTCCCGCTGGCACTACTGTGACGGGACCCCGAAGCAGGACACGGAAAAGTGGGCTGTAGACGCTTTCAGGGAGCTGGCCGACTACGCACAGGGATATAATGTGGCGATCGCGCTTGAGCCGATAGCCTTCCACGTCCTCAATTTCATAAATAGCACGCAGGACGGCCTAGAATGGATAGCGAGGGTGGGAAGGCCGAACTTCAAGATGATGCTGGACGTATACCACATGAACATCGACGACAGGACGAGCATAGAACAGAGCATCCATCAGGCGGTCGGGGAGGACGCGGTGGTGCACGTGCACCTTTGCGACACCAACAGGAAGCCGCCGGGATACGGCCACATGGATTTCAAGGGCGTCATAGACG
Source organism: Firmicutes bacterium ADurb.Bin153 (assembly GCA_002070415.1). GTDB lineage: Bacteria > Bacillota > DTU025 > DTU025 > MWDF01 > MWDF01. The sequence goes on along the minus strand of MWDF01000008.1, from coordinate 39,950 downwards.
CACTGAAGAAATCGGGCTACAAGGGCTATCTGTCGGCTGAGGTGTTCAACTATCCGGACCAGGAGGCGGCCATAAGAAGAAGCGCCGAGGCACTGAGACCACTGCTCTAAGGATTAGCGAAATTACGGATGGCGCGGCTTGGGCAGAGCTTGCGCCATCTTTTTTATTCTGCGACGAGGGAGCTTGCCTGTGCACAAGTCACAACCAAACATTGGAAACTATTTATCAAAGTGACAATAGTGATATTTATAACGATACGCGGGCGAATAGGGCAAAACCAGCTAGAACCGTATAATATGTACATATAACACATAATGGCCATGACCGAATGATATGATACATACAAAGGAAACGGGGCGGCCGGTTAGAATTATGCAGTATACTAGAGACAATCGGTTTCTTTATACAATTCGCCTTCTTGGCAGACTATCGGGGTATTCAGATGCACGACGATCAGATCAGAGGCCTTGCTTCCGAAGTATTCGACCGCGTGGTCGGCTGGAGGCGGGCCATACACGAAAAGCCCGAGGCGCCTTTCGAAGAACACATGACCGCGAAGATGGCAGCCGACCTCATGAAGGGGCTGGGCTTCGAGGTGAAGACCGGCATAGCGGGCACTGGAGTGGTCGGACTTCTCAGGGGACATTCGGACGGACCTACGGTCGCGCTAAGGGCCGACATGGATTCGCTTCCGGTATTCGAGGACACAGGCAGGCCTTGGTGTTCCAAGGTGACGGGGCGCATGCACGCGTGCGGCCACGACGGACACACCGCGATGCTCATGGGCGCGGCCTGGGTGCTCTCGATGATGAAGGACAAGATAAAGGGCAACGTGAAGTTCATATTCCAGCCCTCCGAGGAGAAGGACGGCGGCGCCGAGCCCATGATCGAAGCGGGCATCATGGAAGAGCCGCACGTGGACGCTGTGTTCGCTACGCATATCTGGCCCGACGTGAGGCTGGGGAGCGTAAATGTGCACCACGGACCGGCGATGGCGTCCCTAGACGCCTTCGACGCCAAGCTCTACGGAAGAGGAGGCCACGTCGCCACTCCCCACAAGAGCCTTGATGCCATAACGGCGGCCGGGCAGTTCCTCGTGCAGCTGCAGACCATCGTAAGCAGGGAGATAGACCCGACCGAGCCCGTGGTCGTAAGCGTGGGCACCATAAACGGCGGTACGGCGTACAACGCCATAGCCCACGAGGTCGCGATGACCGGAACGGTGAGGGCCGTGAATCCGTCATTGAGGCAGATACTGAAAGAGAAGATCGAGCTGAAGCTGAAGGGGGTTGCGGAAGCCACCGGCACCGAGTATTCGTACAATTACCACTTCGGCTATCCGCCCGTGGTGAACAGCACAGAGATGGCGGAGTTCGTCCATATGACGGCGGGCAGGATCCTCGGCAAAGACTCCAGCGGATACGCCGAAAGGCCTTCCTTGGTGGGCGAGGACTTCGCCTATTTCGCCAAGGAGGCGCCCGGGGCCATCTACCTTCTAGGCGTGGGCGACGATTCGATAAGCAAGTACCCGCTCCATCATCCGAAGTTCGATTTCGACGAGCGCGCCCTGGAAATAGGAGTGAGGCTCCATGCGCAGTTGGCTGTAGACTATCTGGCCGGCAGGTCGGCGGACGGTTCGATATAGCAAACAGAGCGAAAGACATAAACCACTAGTTCGCAACTGTACCTCGACAACAGGACAGTCAAATCAAGAGGAGGTCAAAGTGATGATCAGAAGAAGGCTTATCATCGGCATCCTGGCGGTTGCACTCTTGTCTGTGACATTCGTAGCAAGCGCCGCGGCAACTTTCAAGATCGCGCTGGTAGCGCCCTTCACCGGTTCGGGCTCCATCCTCGGCGAGTACATCAAGAACGCTCTGGTCCTGGCTGTTGACGAGATCAACGCAGCCGGCGGAGTAAAGGGCCGCAAGATCGAGTACGTGATATACGACGACGCGGCATCACCGGCGACCGCACTTAACGTAGTGAACAAGGCCATCCTGAACGACCAGGTGGACGTAATGTTCGGACCCAACATGTCCAGCTGCGTCCTCGCCGTCAACCAGATAGCCAAGGACAACAAGGTCCCGATGCTCGTCGGCGCCACCTCCCCGTCGTTCGGCTATGACAAGATCGGCAACGACTACCTCTTCCGTCTGCGCGCGGACGACGAAGTCAAAGTAGTCAACCTCGTGAAGTACGCAGTGGAGATCCTCAAGCTCAAGAAGCCCGCGATCATCCACGGCTCCACCGACTACTGCGTAGTGGCCAAGAACGTGGCCGTCGACACCTTCAAGAAGTACGGGATCAGCACCGCCGCAGTAGAGCAGATCAAGGAAGGCGACAAGGACGCCGCCGGACAGCTGCTCAAGATAAAGCAGTCCAACCCCGACATGCTCATCGGCCTGACCCATGAGCCCGAAGCCGCCGTCATCATGAAGCAGTTCCGCTCGTTCGGCTTCGGCAACGTGACCGTCCTCGGCTTCTCGGCATGGGGCGTACCCGCGTTCACAGACCTCGCCGGCACGGCCGCCGACGGAATCATAGCCGTCCAGGGCTTCACCCCCGAGTACAAGGACGCCAAGGTCCAGGAATTCGTGGCCAAGTACAAGGCGAAGTGGGGCTCGATGCCCTCAGACCCCGCGCAGGCATACTATGACGGCGTATACCTTCTCAAGAGCGTAGTCGAGAAGGTCGGCTTCAACAAGACCGACATCATGAAGGGCCTGTCCCAGGTCAAGGACTTCCCCGGAGTGCAGGGTCCCCTGACTTGCGACGCGAAGCACAACTTCACCAACTTCTCGCTCATATCCAAGTTCAAGGGCGGAGTATGGGACATCATAACGGCTATCTTCTAAGGAATGTACTACACGGCTTAGCTGGTACTAAGTTCCATGCGACCGAGCGGCGGGCAGCCCGCCGCTCGGCCAGCCTTGAACAGCGGCCCATGCTGAGGCAATAAGAGGTGATTATGCCGCATGCTTAGCATTTGGATACAAAATGCAGTCAGCGGAGTCGCGATAGGGCTCCTGTACGGCCTCATCGGCCTGGGAGTCGTGCTATTCTTCCAGACCACGAACCTTCTGAACTTCGCTCACATATCCTCGGCGATGCTGGGAGCGTATCTGTGCTACATGTTCAACGTGACGCTCCATCTGCCCTTCGTGATCGCGATGCTCCTTGCCATCCTGCTGGTGGCGTGCTACGGCCTCCTGCTCAAGAGGTTCGTCTACGAACCCCTTGCCAAGCGCGAGGGCGGCCGGCTCGAGTTCATCATCGCTACGCTGATGCTCTCGGTGTTCCTTTTGAATGCAGTCATCGTCCTCTGGGGCGGTGTCCCCAAGCCATTCCCGAACGTATTCGGCGATCCGGCGAAGCCCCTGATCATCGGCTCCGTCGCCATACAGACGCACTCGCTCTGGGTCCTGGCATATGTGACGGTGTTCGTAATAGCCCTACAATCCTTCTTCACCAAGACAATGACCGGCAAATCCCTGAGGGCCGTAGCGCAGAACCAGGGCGCGGCGCGCCTGATGGGCATCGACGTCGAGAAGATGCTGACGATCTCGTTCATGCTTAGCACAGGCATCACCGCGCTGGCGGGAATCCTGCTCGCTCCCGCGTACTTCGTCTCCTTGGACCTGGGCGGGGGCATAATCGGCATCAAGGGGTTCGCAGCCGCGGTCGTAGGCAGGATGAACAAGCCCTACATCGCCCTCCTGGGAGGCGTGATGATCGGCCTGGCGGAGAACTTCGTCGTGCTGTACGCATCGTCCGCCTACAGGGACGTCATAACGTTCGCGTTCCTCATACTCTTCCTGGTAATACGCAAGAAGGCCGAAGCATAAGAAAGGGGTGTGGCACGTATGAAGAAGACCAACCGCAAATCAGTCATAATGCTCGTGATCCTGGCGGCCTTCCTGGCCATACCTCTTGTGGACGGCAACCAGTACCACATATACATGCTCGACAGGGCGCTGCTAAACGCAATGATAGCCAGCGGCCTCGTGGCGCTTACCGGACTCGCCGGCCAGATGTCGCTGGGGCACGCCGCCTTCTACGGCATAGGGGCCTACGCGTCCGCGATAGTCACTAAGACCTTCGGAGTACCCGTCATAGTCGGGATCGTCTCGGCCGCGGTTCTCTGCCTCGTTATAGGCATGCTACTTAGCATACCGTCGTTCAAGCTGTCGGGCTTCTACCTGTCGCTCGTTACGATCTCGTTCGGCAACATAGTCTGGACGGTGATAGTCAACTGGCACGCGCTGACGGGCGGCTCTTTGGGCCTCCTGGGCATACAACCCATAAGGATAGCCGGCAGGGCCCTGACCAGGACCGAGTTCTTCTACCTTTCAGCCGCCATACTGGCGCTCATCTATTTCGTCACCACCAGGATAGCGAGAAGCTACATAGGAAGGGGCCTTAGGGCCGTAAGGGACGACGAGATGGCAGCCGAGACGGCCGGAATCGACACCAAGAGGCTTAAGCTCCTGGTATTCTCCCTTTCGGCGATCTACGCCGGCATAGCCGGTGCGCTCTACGCGCACCTGTCCACGTTCCTTAGCCCCGAGAGCTTCGTGCAGGCGGAGTCCGCAAACTTCGTGGCCATGTCGGTCGTGGGCGGCATAAGGCACATGCTGGGAGGGCCCATAGGCGGCCTCGTGGTGACCATGATACCGGAGATGCTAAGGGTCAAGGGCTGGGAGATCTACTACCTCATGGGATCGAGCCTTGCGATACTGGTCCTCGTCATCATGCTCCCGAACGGGCTAGCCCCCGCTTTCGAGAGATTCGTCGACCGCCTTGCCGGCATAAACCGCAAGAGCGGCGGAAGGCAGGTGAAGTGACATGGCCATACTGAAGACCGATAACCTTACCAGGAGGTTCGGAGGCCTTGTGGCCGTGAACAACCTGTCGTTCGAGATACCCGAGGGCAAGATAACCGGGCTCATCGGCCCCAACGGCTCGGGCAAGAGCACTACCATCAACCTGATATCCGGCGTCCTGCCGGCATCGTCGGGAAGCGTCGAGTACAGGGGCAGGAAGATAACCGGATACGCCCCGCACATGGTCGCCCGCATGGGCATATCCAGGACCTACCAGCAGATAAGGCTGTTCGAGAAGATGACGGTCCTCGAGAATGTGTACGTGGCAAGGAACATGATGTACAAGTCCGGCCTAGCCGACGTCCTCATGGGCTCGAAGAGGCTTTCGGCCGAGGACAGGGCCAACGAGAAGAAGGCCATGGAGCTTCTAGAGCTGGTGGGCCTCGCCGACAAGGCGGACGAGCTGCCCAAGAACCTGCCCTACGGCTACAGGAGGTTCCTCGAGATAGCGAGGGCGCTTGCGACCGAGCCGAAGCTGCTTCTGCTCGACGAGCCGGCGGCGGGCATGAACCGCGACGAGTTCATGGAAGTCATGGACCTCGTGAGGCGCCTCAGGTCCATGGGCATCAGCGTGCTGCTCGTCGAGCACACGATGGAGTTCGTGGAAGCCGTCGTGGACCACGTCGTCGTCCTCAACTTCGGACAGAAGCTGGCCGAGGGCACCTTCGCCCAGATAGAGAAGGACCCGCAGGTCATCGAGGCATACCTCGGCAAGGAGGAGCTGTAAGATGCTTAGGATAAAAGACCTTAACGTATCGTACAACGGCATCCCGGCCCTCAAGGGAGTATCGCTCGAAGTCAGGGAGGGCGAGACCGTATCGGTCCTGGGCCCCAACGGCGCGGGCAAGACGACCCTTCTAAGGGCGATATCCGGGCTGGTCCACCCCCAGCCGGGAAGCTCGATAGAGTTCATGGGCAAGGAGATCGTGGGCCTTCCCGCGGCGAGCATAGTGCCGATAGGAATCGCCCAGGTCCCCGAGGGAAGGCAGATCTTCCCCGAGCTTACCGTGCTGGAGAACATAGAGATAGGGACCGCGAGGCGCACGGACAGGGCCGAGGCGAAGAAGGACGTCCTCAGGATGTTCGAGCTCTTCCCGGAGCTGAAGGGCCGCGAGAAGCAGAACGGCGGCACGCTTTCGGGCGGAGAGCAGCAGATGCTCGCCATGTGCAGGGCACTGGCCTCCAAGCCGAAGCTCCTCATGATCGACGAGCCCTCGATGGGCCTTGCGCCCGTCGTGGTGCAGCGCATATTCCGCTTCATAAAGAACGAGATCCCCAAGCTGGGGATAACGGTGCTCCTAGTGGAGCAGAACACCGCGCTTTCATTTGCGGTCAGCGACCGGGCCTACATCCTCGCCCAAGGCCAGGTGGCCATGAGCGGGACCGTCGCGGAGCTGTCGCGCGACCAGAGGGTCAAGGAGACCTACTTCCGCGGCCGCACCGTATAGCTTCTTGTGAGCCGGGACTGACCAGTGTGGCCGGACGGGAGCGTAAGCGCCGGTCCGGCCATCTATGAACACTTGGGTTGCCGGAGGAAGATAATGGAAGATATCATGCCCGCAAGGGAAACATACGAGGCATCCATCCCCTTCGGGGACGGGGAAGCCTCGTTCGAACTGTCCGGCGTGCGGTTCGTGGGCCGTTACGGCCTTGCCGCCGCCTTGAAGGCCGAGGACACCGAAGGGATGGTCCTAAGGGCCCTCTACTCGCCGACCGGCTCGTCGGCACTCTCCGAGATCGCGCGCGGAAGCCGCCGGGTCGCCGTCATATCGGACGACGCCACGAGGCCCACGCCGGTCTCCTCGATCATCCCTCATGTGCTGGCCGAGCTAAGAGCGGCCGGCGTGCCTGAGGAAGGCATAAGCATCGTGATGGCGAACGGCTCGCACAGGAAGATGACGAAAGAGGAGATCGAGGCCAAGCTCGGCTTGGAGACGGCGGCCGGCTACAGGATAGACAACCACGACTACAAGGCGGACGACCTGGTGGACCTCGGCAGCACGCCCAGCGGCGTGCCCGTGCTGATGAACAGGACCGTCGCCGAGGCCGATTTCGCGGTCGGGATAGGCAGCATAGTGCCCCACCGCTACTGCGGCTGGTCCGGCGGCGCCAAGATAATACAGCCGGGCGTATGCGGCGAGAAGACTACCGTCGCGACCCACCTTATGATAACCAAGGACCCCGGGGTGAGGGTCGGCAACGTAGAGAACGTCGTGCGTCACGAGATGGAGGAGGTGGCCAGGAAGGCTCACCTCGGCTTCATCGTGAACGTTGTGCTCGATTCCGAGGGCAAGGCCGTCGGCGCCGTCGCGGGAGACCCCGTCAAGGCGCACAGGAAGGGCGTCGAGATGGCTGAGGGCATAGTCGCCGCCAGGATACCCCGCAGGGCCGACCTCGTCATATGCGGCTCGCACCCCGCGGACATGAACTTCTGGCAGGCCGGCAAGGCTTTCTACACGGCTGACCTGGCCGTGGAAGACGGCGGCACGATACTGCTCGCAACCCCCGCTTACGAGGGGATAGGCGAGCATCCCGAGTTCGGGAGGCTTCTTTCGGTCGAGTACGACGAGATCATAAGGCGCCTGGACGCGGACGAGATCGAAGACAGGCTCGGGGCGGCCGCGGCGCTCGCAGTAAGGCTCGTGGCGCGAAGGGCCAGGATCGCGGTCGTGACCGACGGCCTTACGAGAGGCGAGGTGGAGGCCATGGGCTTCGCCCACTACCCCGCCTGCAGGATGCAAGAGGCGGTCGACGAAGAGATACGACTGCTCAAGGGTAAGGGCCGGGCCCCTTCGGTCACGGTGATGGCCGAAGCGCCCGACATGCTTCCCGTCATCGGATGATTTCTTCTTTGGGGGTGCGCTGATGTCCATCGAGCTGAAGTTCAAGTATGCGGATACGGAGATGGCCGTGGGCCTTCCGAGGGGGGCCTCGGTCAGGAGCATGCTTCCCAGGCCGTCGGGGAAGATCGCAGACTGGAAGGACGATCTGGAAAAGGCCCTCGATTCCCCGGTCGGGTCCGGGAGGCTTGAGGATTCGGTATTTCCCGGCGAGAGCGTAGCGGTGCTCGTGCCGGATGTGACCAGGATATGGTCCAGGACATGGGACTACCTTCCCGCAGTGCTTGAAAGGCTGAGGAAGGCCGGGATAGAAGACGAGGACGTGAGGATAATAAACGCCTGCGGCACGCACAGGAGGAACAGGCCCGAGGAGCTCGAGCTCATGCTGGGCCGCGAGGCGTACGGGAAGTACAGGCTCAGCCAGAACGACCCGGACGGGCCCATGGAATACATGGGTACGACTTCGCTCGGCACGCCCGTCCTGCTGAACGCCGAGGCCATGGCCTGCGACAGGCTCGTGATGCTAGGAGGCGTGGTCCACCACGCCATGGCCGGATACGGCGGCGGAAGGAAGATGGTCCTTCCGGGCATATCCTCAAGGCAGACGGTGAAGGCCAACCACGTCTGGGTGCTGGATCCGGCAAAGCCCGGCATAAGACCGGGTGTCGGCTCGGCGCTCACGAAGGACAACCCGCTGCACCACGACATGGTCGAGGCGGCCTCCTTCGCCAGGCCCACATTCATAGTCAACGCCGCGACGGACGCGGAGGGGGATTTCGCCGGCTTCTACGCCGGGGATTGGCAGAAGGCCTGGGAGCAGGGCTGCGGGAAAGTGGACGACATGTACTGCGTCGACATGGCGGGAAGGGCCGATTTCGTGCTGGCATCCTGCGGGGGCTTCCCGCGCGACATATCCGTCTACCAGGCGAGCAAGGCCTTCTACAACGCGTGGATGGCGGCGAAGCCGGGCGCGAAGCTGGTACTGTTCATGGAGGCCAGGGACGGCGGGGGCGGCGAGGAGTTCTTCAGCTGGTTCCGATACCCGACGATCGAGGAGTTCCACAGGGCCCTTCTGGCTGATTTCACGATAGCCGGCTACATGGCCTTCCTCGTCTACTATATAGCCACGGTGACGGACGTGACCGTGGTCACGGGGATGGAGGAGGCCCTCCTGGACCAGATGCACGTGAAGTTCATCAGGCCCGATGAGGCGGCATCGAAGATACCGGGCATGGTATCGCCCGGAGACGACGTACTCTATATGCCGGAGGCGGCGATAACGCTGCCCGTAGACACTACTACACAAAGCGTCCAGTAATACAAGAGGAGGTGGCGGCCTGATTTGGCCGGGACAGCATGAAAGAGATGAAAGAGATGAAGATGGCGGGAACGCCCTGGTTCGAAGCCGGGAAGAAATGGGTGTCCCCGATGAATTTCGCCCCCGAGGTGATGCCCGGGACTACTTCCAAGAGCATATACATCCACGACGTCACACTCAGGGACGGAGAGCAGACCTGCGGCCTCAACTGGACCGAGGACGAGAGGGTCGACATAGCGGTCGCCCTGGACGATCTCGGCGTAAAGCGCATAGAAGTAGGGCTTCCAGCCGTGTCCGAGGACATCGCAAGGGCCATGAAGCGCCTTGTGAAGATGGGCCTGAGGGCGCAGATAGTACCGTTCGCCCGCTGCATCAAGGAGGACATCGACATCGCGGCCGAGACTGGCACCAAGCACGTCGTCGTTGAACACGCCGTGAACCCCTACACCTGCATGTACGCCTACAAGGTCGATTCAGAAGCCCTCGTGGAGAGGATAGTGAACAGCGTCAACTACGCCAAGGGCCTCGGCCTCGCCACCACGTTCATGGGCTGGGACGTCACCCGCGCGACACTGGATTACGTGCTCGACATCTACAAGAAGGTCGTCGAGGCATCGAAGCCCGAGGCGGTCGTGTTCACCGACAGCTTCGGCGTAGCGTCGCCTTCTGCGGTCTTCCGCGCGATCAGGGCCCTTAAGGAGGCCTTCCCCGAGCAAAGGGTGGAGTTCCACGTGCACAACGAGTTCGGCATGGCCATGGGCTCTGTGGTATCGGCGGCTTACGCCGGCGTCGACGGGATACACTCGTCAATCAACGCGCTCGGCGAGCGCACCGGCAACGTCGCCACCGAAGAAGTTGTCGCGGCGCTCGAGCTGCTGCTGGGGATCCCGACGGGCGTGGACCTCAAGAAGCTGGGCAAGGTGTCCGAATACGTCGAGAGGGTCTCCGGCGTGCCGATGTGGGCGAACAAGCCCGTGAACGGCAAGAGGCTGTTCTGGCTCGAATCCGGCGTAGTCGTCGACGCGAGGACGAAGATGGAAGCGGCGGGCGTCGTGCCGGCCATGTGCCCCTACATGCCCGAGGAGGTGGGCCACGAGCCCATAAAGGTCGTCATGGGCGGATCGTCCGGCAAGGCGAGCGTCAAGTACTTCCTGGCAGAGCGCGGGCTTGCCCCCACGGACGAGCAGGTCGACGCACTGCTGGAGCAGTTCAAGCAGAAGGGCCGCGAGGCCAGGAGGGTCCTGACCGACAAGGAGATAGACGACATAATCTCAGAGGTGCTGGGGAAGTGAGGTTCGTGGAGATGAAGGCGAGGGCGATACTGCTCGACAAGGAAGACAACGTGGTGACGCTTACGGTCGTCGCTAAGAAAGGTACCGACGTAGCCTACATATCCGACGGGGGCGAGGCTCTAATAAGGGCCGAGGAGGACATCCCCGCCGGCCACAAGATAGCGATAAGGAAGATAGCAAAGGGCACTGCGGCCATGAAGTACGGGGCCCCCATAGGGGCGGCGACGGCGGACATAGAGCCCGGCCGGCACGTCCATACGCACAACGTGGCCAGCATGAGAGGCAAGGGGGCCGGTCACCATGACAGATAGGGCGACGTTCCTAGGATACAGGAGGCCGGATGGAAGGCCCGGCATAAGAAACCACGTATTCGTGGCGCCGACCGTGGTGTGCACAAACGCCGTCGTGGACAGGATAGCAAGGGCCATCCCCGAGGTGGCCACGGTGACGCACCCCTACGGCTGCACGCTGGACCCGGTCGCCAACGAGGAGATGACGAGGGTGTTCGCGAGCTTCGCTACGAGCCCCAACGTACACTCGGCGCTGTTCGTGGCCCTGGGATGCGAGACGGTGGAGCCATCGCGCGTCATGGAGATGGCGAGGGCGTCCGGCAAGAGGGTCGAGCTCGTCACCGTGCAGGACGAAGGCGACACCGAGCTGGCCTACCAAAAGGCCGTGGCCATAGCGGCAGAACTAGTGGAGGAGGCAAGGAGGCAGGAAAGGGAGGAGTTCGACGTATCGAAGCTCATAATAGGGCTCGAGTGCGGATCTTCCGACGCTTTCAGCGGCCTTACCGCCAACCCCGCGCTGGGCCTGGCCTCGGACATGCTCGTGGACATGGGCGCAACGATGGTCATATCCGAGATAACCGAATACATGGGGGCCGAGCACATCGCAGCCGCGCAGGCGATCGACGAGGACGTGAGGAAGAAGGTCCTCGAGACGATAGCCCGCACCGAAGGAGAGCTGGCCCTGATAGGGCCCGAGTACGGCTTCTCGGACATAACGCCCGGCAACATGCTGGGCGGCCTTACGACGATCGAGGAGAAGTCCCTAGGCTGCATCAGGAAGGGCGGCACGAGGCCGTACGTTGAAGTCGTAGGATACGGGGAAAGGCCCACCAAGCACGGGCTGGTCATGATGGACACCCCCGGGCAGGACATAGAATCGCTGACGGGGCTCATCGCAGGGGGCATACACGCCGTCGTGTTCACGACCGGCAGGGGTACGCCCACCGGATCCGCGATAGCGCCGATAATCAAACTGTCGAGCAATTCGGGGACCTTCAACAGGATGAGGCGGAACATCGACCTCGACGCGGGCGGGATCCTCGACGGCACGAAGGACATCGAGGACGTGGCCAGGGACATAGTCGAGTTCGTCCTCAAGGTCGCATCCGGCAAGAAGGCGGCGGCCGAGATAAACGGCCACAGGGAGTTCGGGCTGAGGCGCCGCGGGGCCACCGGCTGCATCTATTGACGACACAAGGACCCGCTTACCAGCTCGTACGGCGGATTGCGGGGCAGGAGGAAGGGCCTATGGAAAATAAGGAGCTCATACTGGTGATAAACCCCGGGTCGACCTCCACCAAAGTTGGGCTGTTCGAGGCGGAGCGCATGCTCTACTCCGAAAGCTTCGAGCACAAAGCCGAGGAGCTTGCGGCCTTCCCGCACGTCACCGACCAGCTTGGTCTGAGGAAGGCCGCCGTCGAGGAGGCCCTTAGGAACAGCGGGGTGGGAAGGGACAGGATCCGCGCGATCGCATGCCGGGGCGGAAGGCTCAAGCCGATGGCCAGCGGCACCTACAAGGTCAACGACAGGATGATAGAGGACGCGAAGGCGTGCCTGCAAGGCGAGCACGCCTCAAACCTGGCCTGCATGATAGGCAGGGCCATGGCCGACGAGCTGGGCATAGAGGCCTACGTGACCGACCCCGTGTCGGTGGACGAGCTGGACGAGGTGGCGAGGGTAGCGGGCATCAAGGAGATAAGGCGCAACAGCCTCTCCCACGCGCTCAACATGAAGGCGATGGCAAGGCGCGCGGCCGGCGATCTGGGCAGGAAGTACGAGGACTGCAGGATGGTGGTCGCACACATGGGCGGGGGAGGCTCCGTCAGCGCGCATGCCGACGGGCTTATGGTCGACCTCAACAACTGCGACAAGGAGGGGCCTTTCACGGCCGAAAGGGCCGGAGGGCTGCCGACGCTGGACCTCGTTGAGCTCTGCTACTCGGGCAGGTACACCCACGCCCAGATGATAAAGAAGCTGGTGGGCGGAGCCGGGCTGATGTCGCACCTCGGTACGAAGGACGCAAGGGAGGCCGAGCGCAGGATCGAAGCGGGCGACAAGGAGGCCGAGCTCGTGTTCAGGGCCATGGGCTACCAGGTCGCGAAGGCGATAGGCGCGATGGCGGCGGCACTTTCAGGAAGGGTCGACGTAATCGTCATAACAGGCGGCATGGCGCGCTCGAACAGGCTCGTCGACGAGATATCCCGGCGGGTGTCGTTCATAGCGCCAGTGAGGGCCTATCCCGGCGAGGACGAGCTCGAGGCGCTCGCGATGGGCACCTTGAGGGTATTGAGGGGCGAGGAGGGGCCGAAGTTATATGAGTAGCGGAGAAGGCAAGGCCGCAAAAGGCTTGATAACGGATTTCGGCATGCTGGCGGACAGGGCGCCTAAGGGCATGAAGGTGGCGGTAGCGGGAGCGTCGGACGAAGTCGTGCTCAAGGCGGTCAGGAAGGCCTTCGACCGCGGCATCGTGGACGGGGGCCTGCTCGCCTTCACGAAGGAAGGATCGGCCGAGGAGGCTAAGGCCTTGGGCCTTTCGGGATTCGACATGATCACGGCGGGAGACGACCGATCGGCGGCCGACGCCGCGGTCGAGGCGGTCAGGAACGGGCGGTGCGGCATACTCATGAAGGGGTTCGTGCAGACGAAGGACTTCATGAAGGCGGTGCTGGACAAGGCCACGGGCCTAAGAAGGTCCGGGGTACTCTCGCAGGTGGGAATATACCAGATAGAAGGCATTGATAGGCTGATACTCATGGCCGACGTAGGCATATGCATAGCGCCCGACCTGGCCCAGAAGGCGCAGATAGTCGCAGCCGCAGCAGCGGTGGCGAGGGCGTTCGGAAATCCCTGCCCCAAGGTGGCGGCGCTCTCCTCGGTCGAGGTGGTCAACCCCTCCATACCGGGGTCCGAAGACGCAAGGGAGCTCAAGGGCATGGCGGAGCGGGGCCTTCTCGGGAAGCTCGTGCTGGACGGGCCCCTTGCGCTGGACAACGCCGTATCCCCCGAGGCAGCGGCCCACAAGGGCATAAGCTCCGAGGTCGCGGGCGACGCCGACATACTCCTTGCGCCGGACCTCAACTCCGGGAACATGATGGCCAAAGCCGCCGTATATTTCGCGAGGGCCAAGGCAGCCGGCGTGGTCACGGGGGCCCAGTGCCCCATAGTCCTGACTTCGCGTGCCGACAGCGACGAGACCAAGTTCAATTCCATAGCCGCCGCCGCGTTCCTCGGGACGCGGGGCTGATGTCTCTACCTTGGAACGGGAGGTGCTCAAGATGAGCTTCACGGTCAGGGAGGCGCTGGAACTGCCCCAGCTTAAAGGGGCGGGTATACTAGCCGGCAAGTCCGGCTCCGAAAGGACGATAGAGCACGTCACCGTCGTCGACGCGCCCGATGCCATAAACTGGCTGAGGGGCGGCGAGCTGGTGCTCACCACCGCCTACGTCATGAGGGAGGACCCGGTCGCCCTGCTGGACTTCGTCAAGAAGCTGGCGAAGACTAAGGCGGCTGCCCTTGGCATCAAGCTCGGCCGCTTCATAGACAACATATCGGACGAGATAAGGGACTTCGCCGACAAGGCCGGTTTTCCCATAATCAACATCCCGTTCGAGGTCGCATGGATAGACGTCATCACTCCCGTGTTGACGGAGGTCGTAGAGCGCCAGGCCAGCATCCTTAAGCGCTCGATGGACATCCACACCCAGTTCATAGACTCCGTCATCAGCGGAGGCGAGATGGCGGACGTGATGCGCCTGCTGTCCAGCCAGATAGGCTCCTCCACATGCGTCACGGACATGAAGGGCAACGTGATAGCAAGCTGCCTCAAGGGAGATTCGAAGGACGAGGCCGAGAAGGCCGAGTGGGAGAGGATGGCCAAGGCGGCCTCCGGCCAGGACGCGGCCTCTGAACCCTGGGAGATGTTCCCCGGCATGTACAGGATAGCCGTAAGGCCGTCCGACGGCAGGGCGGAGTATACCCTCATAGAGGCACAGTGCGGCCAGGACGGGACCAGGTGGGGCAAGGTGCTCGCGCTTGAGGAACCGGGCAGGGCCTTCAGCAGGATGGACGCCATCTCGGTGAGCCATGCGGTAACGGTCGCGTCCTTGGAGATGCTTCGCATAAAAGCCGCCGAGAACGTGGAGAGGCGCTTCAGGTCGAGCTTCTGGGACGACTTCCTCAACGGGAGGTTCGAGAACTGGGAGGACATCGTGAAGAGGGGCAGGAGCTTCTCGGTGGACCTGACGTCTCCTAACGTGCTCCTGGCGATATCCGCGGACGGGGAGAAGCCCGGGCAGGCCACATTGATAGGAAGCGACGGCGGGCTGCTCCAAGACGAGGTCATAAGGCTCGCGACGCAGTACGGGACCAGGTTCTGGGGAGCCCAGGTGACCTGCTTCGCCTATATGGGAGGGGCGGCGGTCATAGCGCCGTGGACGGGCGCCTGCGACCCGATCGAGGCGAAGAGAAGGTCGATGGAGCTGGCAAGGCACCTTCACTCGAAGGTCGACGCCGCAATCGCGCCGTTTACCGTCTCCATCGGTGTGGGAAGGTTCGATTCCGACCCGCAGAAGGCGGGCAGGTCCTACAAGGAAGCGTACGAGTGCATCGTGGTGGGCTCCTCCACGCTCGGCTCCGACAGGGTAAGCCATTTCGACGAGCTCGGGGCGTACAGGGTGTTCTCAAGGTGCGCCGGCAGGGACGAGATGGAAAGGTTCGCGGCCGAGGAGCTCGGCCCGTTGGAAGAATATGACACAAGGCACAATACGGAGCTCCTCTTCACGTTGGAGAAGTACCTGGACGCGGGAGGCAGCCTCCAGCAGGCGGCCGATTCGGCCTACGTGCACGTTAATACCCTCAGGTACAGGCTCGGGAGGATAGAGGCGATACTCGGCTCTGAGCTGTCCGACAGCGAAGTGCGCTTCACGCTGTCGATGGCGATAAGGATAAGGAAGTATCTGTCTGCCACGAGATAGAGGATGCGGTTCGGGAGGAAGCTATCGATTGAAGATCTGTGTTTGCATCAAACAGGTGCCCGGGAGCAGCAAGGTGGATATAGACGAGAAGACCGGGGTGCTGAAAAGGTCCGGCGCCGAGGCCAAGCTGAACCCGTACGACCTGTATACGGTAGAGACTGCGCTTAGGATTAAAGAGATGCTGGAAGGCCTTGAGGTGACGCTCACCGCCCTCACGATGGGCCCTCCCCAGGCCAAGGAGGCCCTTGAGGAAGCCTATATGATGGGCGCGGACGAGATGGTGCTGATGTCCGACAGGCGCTTCGCCGGCTCCGACTGCCTGGCCACGTCGTACGCCCTTTCCCAGGGCATCGGCTACCTGGGCGGCTTCGACCTTGTCATAACAGGCAAGCAGACGACCGACGGCGACACGGCCCAGGTGGGACCCGAACTCGCCGAGATGCTCGGTATGCCCAGCGTGGCGAACGTCGGGAGGATCCTTGCCGCGGACAGGGATTCTATTACCGTGGAGTATGACATGCCTGAGTCGGTGAACGTGGCGAGAGTGGCGCTGCCGTGCCTGCTGTCGGTGGACAGGGGGAGGTACTCGCCGAGGCTTCCCTCGTACAGGAGGAAGAAGAAGTTGGAGGGCGCACCGGCGCTCACGCTGACGGTGGACATGCTCGGCGACAAGGACGCGGCCCATTACGGGCTGGATGGTTCTCCAACGCAGGTGGAAAGGATATTCCCGCCGGAGGCCGCGAACGACAGGACGGTCTTCGACGGTACGGCAGAAGAGGCGGCAAGCCTCATCTACAGGAGCCTTACCGCCGACAAGCTGGTCTGAGGTGAAACGATGGCAAGATTGATTGTACACAAAGAACTGGTCGACGATTTCGGGAAGCTCGCGGCTTTATGCCCGTTCGGAGCGATAGTGCCAGGGCACGAAGGAGCGGAGATAGACGGAAGATGCCGCATGTGCCTCGTATGCGTGAGGAGGTCGGAAGGCCGGGTCACGCTGGAGGAGGACGCCAAGGGCCCGGCCGAAGGATGGGACGGGATCGCCGTCTTCGCCGAGACAGAAGGAGGAAGGCTGCATCCGGTCGGACTCGAGCTTCTGGGCAAGGCCGGCCTGATGGCGGCGCGTTCCGGCCAGAAGGTCCTGGCGGTTGCCGTCGGACATGGGCTGGACGGTGCAGCAGATGAGCTTAGGCACTACGGCGCCGGTAGGGTCGTGCTATACGACGACGCGGCGTTTGCACACTACAGGGTCGATACGTATACGGCGGCGCTCCATGATTTCGTGATGGCCGAAAGGCCGGGCACGGTGCTCATAGGCGCGACGACACTGGGAAGGAGCCTTGCGCCCAGGCTTGCGGCGAGGCTCAGGACGGGGCTTACGGCCGACTGTACGGTGCTGGACATGGAGGAGGACGGATCCCTCATCCAGACCAGGCCCGCTTTCGGCGGCAACATAATGGCGACGATAAAGACCCCCGCCCACAGGCCGCAGATGGCTACCGTCCGCTACAAGGTGATGGACATGCCCGAAAGGAGCAAGGAAGCCTCGGGCCTTGTCGTAAGAGCCGCCGTAACGGACGGGATGAGGCGCTCGGGGATAGAGGTCCTTGAGGCAAGGCCCAAGGAGAAGGTCGTGGACCTGACAGAGGCCGATGCGATAGTAGTGGCCGGCAGGGGGATTAAGAGCCAGGCCGACATGGCCATCGTAGGAAGGCTCGCCGACGCCTTGCACGCGCAGGTCGCGGCGACGAGGCCGCTGATCGAGGCCGGATGGCAGGACCCCAGGAGGCAGATCGGCCTTTCCGGCAGGACGGTGAAGCCCCGCCTGATAGTGACGTGCGGCGTCTCTGGTTCGGTGCAGTTCGCCGCGGGCATGAGAGGCTCGGGCAGGATAGTCGCGATAAACAGCGACGCGGACGCTTCGATATTCGACATCTCCCACATCGGCATCGTCGGGGACCTCTACGAGGTGGTACCGAGGCTCACCCGCATGATCGAGGACGGGAGGGCGATATAGGATGGGATACAACAGGATCGACGGCAACGACATAGACGCCCTGGTAGGGATCCTTGGGCGTGACAGGGTCAAGACGGGCTCGCTCATCCACGACGATTTCTGCCATGACGAGCTGGGCGGGGCGCACCGGGCGCCGGACGTGGTCGTAGAGCCGCTAACGACGGAAGAAGTCTCGGGCATCATGAGGCATGCCTGGACGAGGAACATACCGGTCACCCCGAGGGGGCAGGGCACGGGGCTGGTAGGCGGGTGCGTGCCGGTCCGCGGCGGGATACTGATGGACATGTCGCGCATGAATAAGGTCCTCGAACTCGACGAGGAGAACCTGGTCCTTACGGTCGAGCCGGGCGTGCTGCTGATGGAGATCGTGGACTACACCACCTCGAGAGGATACATGTACCCGCCGGACCCCGGGGAGAAGTCGGCGACGATAGGCGGCAACATCTCCACCAACGCCGGTGGCATGAGGGCAGTGAAGTACGGCGTGACTAGGGATTACGTAAGGGGCCTTGAAGTCGTTCTCGCCGACGGCGCCGTGCTGGAGCTCGGAGGCAAGGTCGTGAAGAACAGCTCGGGTTATCCGCTCAAGGACCTCATAGTTGGCTCCGAGGGTACGCTAGCCGTGGTGACAAAGGCGATGCTTAAGCTGATACCCCTTCCGAAGAAGGTCGTAAGCCTGCTCGTGCCGTTCGGATCCCTGGAGACCGCCATCGGCCTGGTGCCCTCGATCATCAGGTCCAAGGCCGTCCCCACCGCGGTGGAATTCATGGAAAGGCCTGTCATCAGGGCCGCCGAGGACTACCTGGGCAAGGAGTTCCCGGACAGCTCCGCTCCGTGCTATCTGCTGCTTTCGTTCGACGGAACCGGCAAGGCCGAGGTGGACTCGGCGTACCAGGAGGTCGCCGAGTTGTGCCTCGAAAATGGCGCCATCGACGTCTTCATCTCGTCGACGGAGGAGAGGCAGGAGATAATCTGGAAGGCAAGGGGCGCCTTCCTGGAGGCGATAAAGGCTTCCACCAGCAGGATAGACGAGTGCGACGTCGTGGTGCCAAGGGACAGGGTGGCGGATTTCATATGCTACACCCACGAGCTCGAAAGCAGGCACGGGATAAGGATACAGAGCTTCGGGCATGCGGGCGACGGCAACCTGCACGTGTATGTGCTGAAGGATGGGCTTTCCGAGGAGGAATGGATCTCTCGCAGGAAGGCCGCTATGGCCGACCTGTACGGTAAGGCGAAAGAGCTAAGGGGCCAGGTCTCCGGAGAGCACGGCATCGGCTACGACAAGCAGGCCCAATTGCGCGAGTCGATAGGCGCGACAGCCGTCGGCCTGATGAAGGGCATAAAGGCCGTATTCGACCCCAAGAGCATACTCAACCCCGGCAAGGTGGTATGCGGGGCGGAAACCGACTAGCAATATCGGCAGGACAAGAAAAACGGAGGGGCGGACTATTGCCTGCCCCTCCGTTACCGGTCTATAGGTAGGTATGAACGGCAGGTACTACAAGATGCTGCCCTTGTAACCTGAAATCCCGGAGAGATTGTAACTATCAATCTACCCTCACGTTCCGGAAGTAGAGAAGGCCCCCTTTCCGTAGGTACGAGTACAGGGTGACATAGTGCTCGGCCGCCTTGCATCCGGTCGCGGTGAATGCACATATCCGTGAACCGTTGATCCAAACCTCCAAGTCATCCCCGGTTTTTATCAGCTTCCGCGTGTTGACGCCTGCCCAATGAACCCCGGCACGCCCGTACTGCCGGTTGCCCGGTCCTCGCTGCATTCGCCGAACTCGTAGATTTCCCAAGTCTCGTCGATGATGTAGCCGATATCAGTGAACCTGCTCCGGATGTAGTTGTCGGGTTCCCACCGGTCCTTGTCGCCGGAGTAGATCTCGAAGTCCAGACGGTCCGTAGGGCCCGCAAGCAGTTCGAATTCGACCAGCATCGTGAAAGCGCCCGTGAACGCCTTCGGGGTCGATATGGCCCACTCGTGCATCAACAGCCCCTTGCCGGGGACCAGTTCGAAGGTCTCGTCTTCCGATTTCGGGTACCTGTCCTCCTTGTACCAGCCGACCAGGTCGGTCGACTGAGCCGTCGTGAAATCGAAGCCCCACGTCTTCGGCTTTTCCGTACCCCAGCCCGCTAGAAAACAAGAGTAAGCAACACAACCAGAATCTGCAGTCCTCTCGTCGCTCTACATACTAATATATGGTATTGGTGTTATCCACTACCAGCAAAGAAATATCCTGCACAGGGCTCATATTTGGACAAATATACCGCCTTTTTGTGCGGGAATCGTAGCAAGGAACTGTCAAGTACAAGACGATACGGCCTCGGAGCGGCATGTTAAGAGGGGGAAATCATCCGCTCCCGCAGGGAAGACGAGATTGCCCGACGAAGAGGCGGCCGTACGTGTATATCCTCAATATATCGGGTTTCGCTGTTTTCCGTGACGGAAGCTCTCGTGTGCGGCAAAGCCCCATGGCATAGGGCCCGACGAGCAGCCGCAATTGCGGCCGGCGCATAGAAAAAGCGCACGGCACCGAAGATGCGCCGTGCGCGGACCTACGACGTACACAAAGATTGCCTGTCCTTCCGATAGGCCATTCAGCGGGGCGGAATAGGCGCAGCTACCGCCCGGTCACTTGACGGGGCTCCTTCCGACCAGGGTCTCCACCCTTTTGGTGGATACGGCCTCCTCCGCAACCACGGCAGGCCCGCCGACGCAGCCCCTGTAGCAGCACATTACCTCCATCAGCCTGCATGGCGGGTTCTTCATCCTCGGAAGCGCCTTTAGCAGCCTGAGCGATTTGGCGTCTAGTGTCTCTATCCTTGACGTCTGTCCGCCGAGCAGGTCGGAACAGCGGTGCGATATGGCCTTGTATAACCCTCCCGTCACGGGGAAGCCCCTTCCGAGCGCGCCGCCTTCCACGTCGGCCCTTTCTCCTTCAACGTCCTCAAGGACGATGCCGAAAGCTTCGAGCATGGTAGCGAACTCCTCGAACGTCAGCACGTAATCTACGTCGTCGTTGTCCATTCCCTCCTGCTTCTTGGCGATGCACGGCCCGATGAAGACGTTTAGCGCCGAAGGGTATTCGCTTCTCGCCCTTGCCGCGGCCATCGCCAGGGGAGTGCCGGTCTTCGCCACGAAACGCTCCAGTTCCGGTATGTGCTTCCTGACGGTCTCGGTATAGGCATAGCAGCACGAAGTGGTCATGAAGGGCTCGCCTGCGGCCATCCTCCCGCGGAATTCCTCCGATTCATGCTCGGCGACCTCATCCGCCCCCGACGCCACCTCGATGACCCTTGTGAAGCCCATCTTCCTGGCAGCGGCGGATATCTGTTCGATCTCGGCGTCGAACTGCCCCGCCACCGCGGGGGCCAGAAGCGCGTTCATCTCGGCCTTGCCGAGCCTGATGAGGACATCGACCATCTGAGAGCGGTCCATGACCGCAGTGAAGGGGCACGCCCTCACGCACTTGCCGCACATTATGCACCGGTCGAAATCGATGGCTATCTTGCCGCGGCTGTCCTTGTCGATCGCGTCCACGGGGCACGCCTCCTGACAGGGCACCGGCACGTAGATGATCGCATGGTAGGGGCAGACCTGCTGGCACTTCCCGCAGTTGGTGCAGGCGTCCGGCATTATCTTGGCGGTATCTCCCTCGATCGATATGGCGTTGGCGGGACAATGCATCGTGCAGGGCCTCGCAAGGCAGCCCTTGCAGGCGTTGGTGACGAAGTAATTGGCCTCGATGCATGCGGTGCACGATTCATCCAGCACGGTGAGTATCGGCTTTTCCAGGCCGGTCCTTTTAAAAGCCTCCCTGGCGTAAGCGGACAGCGGCTTCACCTCGTCGGTCTCGTCCTCGATCCTGCCGCCCAGGATGGCTATCAGCCTGTACCTTATTATCGCCCTGTCGCGCCATATGCAGCAGCGCGTCGATTCCTTGCCGCGGGGCCTCACCCGCACGGGTATATGTTCCACGTCCCCAAGCAGCGTACCGGCCAGGGTCGACTTGGCCACCTCAAGCATGAGCTGCCTTTTCAGGGCGGATGCGTTGTTAGTCACTATCACCGTCGACACTTCCCTCAATATCCGGCGACGGACGGCCCCGCGAGTAGTCACGGGCGTCCGTCGGTAATACCGGACCGTTTATGATTTATAGATTACAGAATCCCGAGGCCGTACGCCACAACGTAGAGAACGGAGAAGTAGTGGGGAGAATATCCCATATTTATACGGCGAGAGGAGAATCCGGACATACGCCGCCGACGCACGGCCGCGACCCCGGAAACAAGTGGGGGCAATCCGGTACTCAATATAGAACAATGGAGATAAATCCGGCAGAAAACGGTCGGATATGGAACATAACAGGCCGTTCATAGCTCTGGACTTAGTTTGTACATTTTTTAGGCCATTAAAGGAAGGTTAAGGCTACGTGCCGAAAAATAGCATGAATAGCTGTGCGTTCATGAATCGGGAACAAGAAGCGTCTGCCCACCTAGCTGGCTGTATGACGCATAAGCGCAGCTGGGCAGGCCGATGGTCGAAAACGATTATTCCGTCATGCAGTATAATGATTAAAAGTAACCGAAATTCCATAAGAGCATGGGTCACCATATGGACTTTTCTAGTACGGCTGATGACGATCAGTCATTGTACCTGGGATAAAGACGATACATTTTCATATCTTGGGAAAGGAGTGTTGTCGGCAGGGCTTATACCTAAGAGGGTCCGAATTCAATCGAAGACGCAGCAAGACCAGCACACTAAGGGTTCTAATTTCCGCAATGAATTGACGAATTCAACAAGGACCAGGAGGTGGAATCTTGATTAACGTTTCTAGGTCGAAGAAGATCCACAGCTTAGTAGTGCCAATCCTAGTATTGGTCGCGCTCATGGCAACGGTACTGGTAGGTTCGGCGGCCGAAAACACGATAAAGATCGGCTGCTTCTATCCCCTGACCGGCGCGAACGCCGCAAAGGGCCAGCTCAACAAGAACGGTACTGACCTTGCGGTAAAGGACATCAACGCCGCAGGCGGAGTCCTCGGGATGAAGATAGAGCTGGTTTACGAGGACACCCAGTCCAACAAGGTCAACGTCCCCAACGTCGTACGCAAGTTGATCGAGCAGGACAAGGTAGTAGCGCTCCTCGGAGAGATCGCAAGCTCCAACTCGATAGCGGCAGGGCCCGTGCTCATGGAGCTCAAGCGCCCGGCCATAGCACCCACCAGCACGAACCCCAACGTCGTAATGGACCCCAACGACACCACTAAGCTCAATCCCTGGTATTTCCGCGCATGCTTCATCGACTCGATCCAAGGCAAAGTCGCGGCGAATTTCGTATACAACACCCTCAAGAAGACAAAGGCCGCCCTGCTTTACAACATCGCCCAGGACTACAGCAAGGGCCTGGCCCAGTACTTCACCGAGCAGTTCAAGAAACTCGGCGGCACGATAGTCGGCGAGGAGACCTTCCCGGACCTCACCCAGGACTTCAAGCCGCAGCTTACGAAGATAAAGGGCCTGAAGCCCGACGTAATCGTAGGCCCCAACAACTATGACGCCAACGGCTTGATACTCCGCCAGATGCTGGAGCTGGGCATGTCGAACATCCCGTTCATGGGAACCGACTCGACCCACGCCCCGAAGATCATCGAAATTGCGGGACTGGACGCTCTCAGGAACACATATCTCACCACTCTGTACGTCGACGACGACCCGGATCCAAAGGCCATGGCGTTCGCGAACAAGTACAGAGGCGAATTCAAGAGCGAGCCGAACTCCAACGCCTGCTTCTCCTATGAAGCGATGATAGTGCTCTCGGAAGCGATAAAGAAGGCCGGAAGCACCAATCCGGAGGCCGTAAGGGCCGCCCTTGAGAACATCAAGGACATCTCGGTGCCGTCCGGAACCTTCACGATGGATCCCAAGACCCACAACCCTCTCGACAAGCCCGTGTTGGTGGTGAAGATCAACGATAAAGGCTTCACCTTCGTCGAGAAAGTAAAGCCGTAATAACAGGCCGCAAGTCCCAGACCAGCCGTGCCCTGCGGCCGGCCAACCGAGCCGCAGGGCACTCGTATTTGTAAAGAGGTTCCTTTAAAGGACCGCCCTTACAAACAAGCGGTGATTATCGAAAGACGATATCGCAAATCGGGCCCCGATCCCGGGATCCCGGAAGAGAAACGCCTGATTTGCTGCTTGCATCGGAAGGAGAGTTTGGATGGGAGAGTTTCTGCAACAATTGTGGAACGGGCTGTCCATCGGCAGCGTGTACGCCTTGGTGGCCGTCGGGTACACCCTCGTGTTCGGGGTCTTGAAGTTCATCAACTTCGCCCACGGGTCCATCCTCACGCTGGGGGCGTATATAGCTCTTTTGATCGCACTTCAAAAGGTCGTTCCATTCCAGGTGGCCATGGGGCTGAGCATGGTGCTTTCCGGGTTATTCTCCATGCTGACGGAGCAGCAGATCTACAAGAGGCTCCGGATAAAGAACGCCCCCCGGCTGAACATGCTAATAACCTCTATCGGAATTTCGCTGTTGGTGGAGAATGCCATCGTGGTCTATTTCTCCGCGGACTTCCACATCTACCCGAGAATAATGTCCGGCATACCGATACAGCTGGGTGAAGTCCTGATACCGCCGGTAGACATATTGCTCGTCGTAGGGGCAATCATACTGATGTTGGCCCTTTGGTTCTTCGTGAACAGGACGCTTGTCGGGCTTTCCATAAAGGCCGTGTCCATGGACAGGGACGCGTCCTCGTTGATGGGAATAAATGTTAACAGGGCGATATCGGTAACCTTCTTCCTCGCCGGAGTGATGGCCAGCACGGCGGGCCTTCTGATAGGGATGAAATTCAGCGTCAATCCCGCGCTGGGAGGCCTTTTCGGGCTCAAATCGTTCTCTGCGGCCGTCCTCGGCGGCATAGGAAGCATACAGGGAGCCTATGTCGGAGGGTACCTGATCGGCTTACTTGAGACCTTCGGGGCTGGCTACATCTCCTCGAACTTCAAGGACGCCATCGCATTCATACTTCTGGTGCTGGTCTTGCTGTTCAAGCCCTCGGGCATATTCGGCAAGGGCACGAAAGAGAAGGTGTAGCGGTATGAGTAGTGGCTTCTTGAAAAGGTTAGGGGCATTGGTGATACAGGTGCTGGTGGCCTGGGGGCTCGCGACGTACTTCAGGCAGAACCTGCCCGCTTACCCCGTAGGCATACTCACGATATTCTGCATCAACGCGATACTTGCCCTGAGCTGGAACCTCGTAGCGGGGTTCACCGGACAGTTCAGCATGGGCCACGCCGGCTTCATGGCCATCGGCGCGTATACCTCGGCGCTTCTCATGATGAAGCTCAACTGGCCTTTCGTGCCGTCTCTGATAGCCGGGGGCACGCTTTCCGGCTTCGCGGGTTTCCTGATAGGCTTCCCGTCGCTTAGGCTGGTCGGTGACTACCTGTCGGTTGTCACGCTGGGCTTCCAGTACATCATCACAGCGATACTGAACAACACGGTCAAACTGACCGGAGGAGGCCTCGGCCTGGCGGGCGTCCCGTTCAAGGCGACCCTGCCGGTTACGGCGGTGACGCTGGTGGTGACCCTGTGGCTGATCACGAACCTGGTGCATTCCAAGCACGGCAGGTCGTTCGTGTCCGTCAAGGAAGACGAGATAGCCGCCCGTTCGGTCGGGATAGACACAACGTCCTTCAAGATCATGGCGTTCGTCATCTCCTCGTTCTTCGCCGGAATCGGCGGGGCCCTGATCGGACACTACATGATGTACCTGCACCCCGACATATTCAACTACCAGAAAACCGTCGAGGTGATCTCCATGGTCATCCTGGGCGGCATAGGGAGCTTGACGGGTTCCATAGCCGGCGCCCTGGGCATCACACTGTTGCCCGAAGTATTCAGGAACCTCGCGACCGTGTTCGGCTCGTGGGGCCTCGTGGCCGCGGGCGCGTTCGTCAAGAAGGGCTGGACGGTGTTCTACGCGGTCATGTTCCTGCTGATCATGCTTACAAGGCCGCAGGGCCTGATCGGCCGCAAGGAGCTGACATGGGAGAGCATCTGCAAGACCAAGCTGTTTAGAAAACTACAGAAGAAGGAGGTATGACCATGTCGTTCTTCAATGTAGAGAACCTCACGATAAAGTTCGGAGGCCTTACCGCGGTCGACAGGGTCAACCTTCATGTCGACGAAGGCGAGATAGTAGGGCTAATAGGACCCAACGGCGCGGGCAAGACGACCGTGTTCAACTTGATAACGGGAGTCTACATGCCGGATACGGGTTCGATAACGTTCAAAGGCAAGAACATAGTGAACATGAAACCCAACCAGATAGCCGAGCTTGGCATAGTGAGGACGTTCCAGAACATAAGGCTGTTCAAGGGCCTTACCGTGTATGACAACATAAGGACGGCGGGCCATCTGAGGATTCCTTACAGCCTGGTCCATTCGATGCTGCATACCGGCCTCTACGAGAGGCGGGAGAAGGAATGCCGCGAAGACGCCGAGAAGCTGCTCGGCATGGTCGGCCTCCTGGACAGGAAGGACGAGCTATCCGCGAGTCTTCCTTACGGCATGCAAAGGCGAGTGGAGATCGCAAGGGCGCTTGCGTTGAAGCCGTCGCTGCTGCTGCTGGACGAACCTGCTGCGGGCATGAACCCCCAGGAATGCGTGGAGCTGATCGATTTCATCAGGAAGGTCAAGAACGAGTTCAAGACCACCATACTCATAATCGAGCACCACATGGACGTGATCATGAACATATGCGAGCGCATGTACGTGCTGAACTTCGGCAAGCTCCTTACGGACGGCACGGCTTCCGAGATCCAGAACGATCCCAAAGTAATCGAGGCGTACCTCGGGGAGGAGCAGGAAGATGTTGAAGATTGAGAACCTGCATGTCTATTACGGCGGGATCCATGCCCTGGACGCGGTGTCCATCAATGTCGAGGAAGGCGAGATAGTCACGATAATCGGCGCGAACGGGGCCGGCAAGTCGACCCTCCTTAGGACGATATCCGGCATAGTGCCTTCCAGGTCGGGAAGCATCGCCTTCAACGGGAACAACCTGGTGAAGATGGCGCCCCACAACATCGTCGCCGCGGGCATCGGGCACGCGCCTGAAGGGCGCAGGATATTCTACGACCTTACCGTGGAGCAGAACCTCAGGCTCGGCGCCTTCCTCAGGAAGGACTACAAGGAGATAGAAAAGGACAGGGACAGGGTATTCCACATCTTCCCGAGACTTGAGGAAAGGCGCCTGCAGCTTGCTGGGACCCTTTCGGGAGGAGAACAGCAGATGCTTTGCATCGGCAGGGCGATGATGTCGAAGCCCAAGCTGCTCCTGCTGGACGAGCCTTCCATGGGCCTTGCGCCCGTGCTGGTACAGGAGATCTACAGGGAGATATCCGAGATAGCCAAGGACGCCACCATACTGCTGGTCGAACAGAACGCCTACCAGGCGCTGAAGACCGCCCATAGGGGCTACGTACTCGAGACGGGACGCATCGTGATGGAGGCGAAATGCTCGGACCTCGCGAAGGATCCGACTGTAAAGAAGGCTTACCTGGGCAGATAGTATACTGGAGCGTATAGGGACGACGGGCCGCTTATGACTTGATGTCACTAAGCGGCCCGTCACCTATATGGCCGTCGAAGGTTCCTATGGCAGCCAGGCCTTCCGCGTTGGCGCTTGAAATATCTTCCTGTTCATCATAGGCCGGTCGCGCCCAGCTTAGCTTCTTCGCTGAGTACAATGTCCTGTACTCCAGAGAAATATCGGGTGCTCGTGTATATGGTGTTGCTGAACATGTTCTTGATCTTACCGCCCACGTGAATGTCGTAGGTCTCCCCTTCCACCAGGTCGGCGGAACTGTAGTATAGGTTCGAGTAAGCGTTGCTGGGCGCGAATGCGAACATGCCTTCCGAGTCGTACATGATATAGAAGCAGTCACCCGCGTCCATCCTAGCGCCGGTCTCGGCGTAGATCGAGGTCTGTGTTGAGCCTGTGTTGGCCGCAATCTTATTGCCCGTGGCTATCACCGTACCCCCGGTGACCTTCAGACCCACATCAGATAGGAGGCCGCCTTCCCCGTCGCCGGCCCCCCCGACCGATATGACCTTTCCGCCGGTTATTGTCAGTTCGCCCTTCGAGTAGATGCCCTTGCCGTCACAGTCTACGGCTATAGACCCGCCGTTGAGACTTATCTCCCCTCGGCCGGAAATGCCGTCGTTGAGCGCGTAAAGCTTTATCGTGCCGTCCGAAACGGTCACATCCCCGGAAACGGATATGCCGCTGCAGTAATTGCCCAGTACCTCCAGAAGGCCGCTGCCCATGATGACCAGATTGCCGCCCACGGATACGACTTCGTCTTCCGCATCGTAATTAGTATTGGCAAGCGTACTGCAAGTCCAGGACTTGAGGTCGATAGTCACATCCCCGTTTGAAGTAAGGACGGGTCCGTCCGAGTTCTTCACGGAAGCGCCATCGAGCTCGATAAAGACCGCATCCATTGTTGTTACTCTTATCACGCCGCCTTTAAGAGTACCCGCAATGCTGTATGAGCCGCCTTCGGTTATCTCCACGTCGGAGCCGTTTATCGTGGCGCCAGTTCCCGATATTGTGATCTTGCTGCCTAGGGTGATCCTGGTAATCGCTGATTCGTCCGTACCGGCCGCAGAAGCGCCGGTTGCGGCAAACACAATCGCTATTAGTAGTATCAGTCCCGCTATCAAAGACTTCTTCATTCTATCAGCTCCTCTTTAATCTCATACTTTGTTCCGATGATTACTGTGCCTTTATGGACAGTACCCGTTTTACAGTTCCCTTGAGGAACACCCCATAACCGATTACAAGTAAAGGTTAGCGCCCTTACGTTACGGGTGTGTTTCGCGAGGGTGAACATTAAGCCAACTATGGAAGAATGAAACGGTACATCGACTGCCTGCCATAATCGCATCAGCCACCGACAGGTCCGGATTCGTCCGTGAAGAACGCGTAAGCGGCAAGAGGGCATGATCTAGGCCGTTATGGCCGATCATCTGGTATAATCTACAAAAACCTCGTAATATGGCATTTAACGGCCCGGTCTTGTCATGACGAGACCGGCACGAGAACCATTTGAAGATGGGCGCTAGCAGAACAAAAGGAGCAACAAACCGGAGGTTAGCATGGGGAAAAGGAAGATCGAAAAGCAGTTCATGGGATATCTAAGGGCGGACGGCACAGTCGGAATAAGGAACCATGTCCTTGTGCTGCCCAGCGTAATTTGTTCATCACACACATCCAGAAAGATTGCACAGGGTATCAAAGGTGCGGTCGCGCTTTACAACGAACATGGCTGCGGACATATCGGCAGAGACTATCACCGCACATTAAGGACCATGGTCGGGATGGGCACGAACCCCAATGTACACTCCGTCCTGGTGGTAGGCCTGGGATGTGAGCAGGTTATACCCTCTGAGCTTGCCGAGGTGATAGGCAAATCCGGCAAGAGGGTGGAGGTCTTGGTAATCCAGGATGAGCACGGCATAAGGAATACGATAAGAAAAGGCAGGCAGATACTCAGGTCTCTTGTCGAAGAGGCATCGAAGGCTGCAAGGGTCCCGGTTCCCGCTGACAGGCTGGTTGTCGGGACGGAGTGCGGAGGTTCGGACGCGATGTCTGGGGTTTCAGCCAATCCTTCGATAGGGGCGGCGGTGGATTTGATCGTCGGTGCGGGAGGAAAGGCGATACTCTCGGAGACGCCCGAGTTCATCGGAGCGGAGCACGTGCTCGCAAGACGCGGAGCAGCCGACAATGTCGGCGTCGAAATCTTGAGAATAGTAAGAGCAGTCGAGGACCTGGCAATAAGCGCCGGGGAGGACATACGTGGTGCGCAACCGTCGCCCGGCAACATGACGGGCGGGCTCACTACTATAGAGGAGAAGTCTCTCGGATGCATACATAAAGGCGGTACGAGAGAAGTAAACGCAGCATACGATTACGCAGAAAGAGTACAGTGCGCAGGCCTTAGCATAATGGACACAACGGGAGATGACATTCGATCCGTAAGCGGGATGGTCGCCGGCGGTGCACAGATAGTGCTGTTTTCAACGGGAAGGGGCACACCAGCAGGCTGCGCCATAGCTCCGGTCATAAAGATATCGAGCAACAGCAGGGCTTACGAGAACATGAGGGACTGCATCGACATCAACGCAGGCACGGTGGTCGAAGGCTCGGAGACGATAGAGCTCGTCGGAGAGAGGATCTATGATTTTATGATCAAGGTAGCTTCTGGCAGAAGGACAAAATCGGAAATTCTGGGCCAGGACGACTTTGCGATAGACAGGCTGTTGCCTACCATCTAGGGGGAGTGCATATTGTTGGAGAAAGCTTACATTATACATAATCCGATCGACAATGTGGGCATAGCTATCAAGGACATTAATGCCGGCCAGGATGTGTCGTGTGCATCTATGGCTTCGCGAGGGGAACAAATAAGGATAAAGGACAGCATACCGTTCGGCCACAAGTTCGCTTTAAGGCCTATAGCTTCGGGTGACAAGATAATGCGCTACGGCGAATGCATAGGCATAGCTACATTTTCGATAGAAACCGGAGAGCACGTACATATCCACAACGTAAAAAGCGCAAGGTGCCACAAGGACTGATTCATCAAGCGGGTACTTCACATTATGCAATGCTACGATACTAGATGCATATTAAGTATGCGGGTGTATTGTATGGGAAAATGTTACAATGAAGTCATATCGAACTAATTTGTCTCCTTGAAGACATAGTTCCGAAATGCATGAAAATTTGATAGTCTATATTTGTTTCGAAATTTGTCATCACCGAACCAATCTCTTTTATAGCGATCATAAACGATGGTGGCAATGAACTGGTCAAATGAGGTTTGATTTATGGCAATGTCATCATCGCAAAGGAAGAGGCTCATCGTAGACATCCTTAAGAACGGCAACCCTGTTTCGGTAAAGGAATTGGGTGATTTGCTGCAGGTATCATCCATGACCGTCCGCAGGGATCTCAGCTGCCTGGAGTTGGAAGGCAGGCTAAAGAGGTCGCACGGGTGGGCGGAGCCTGTACATACCGAAGAATACGAACCGTCCTATGTGATAAGGCTCAGGGAGAATACGGAAGAGAAGAGGGCGATATGCAAGCAGGCGGCAGCTCTTATAAAAGACGGGGACGTCGTATTCCTTGATGTGGGCACTACCCTCCTGGATATAAGCAGACACCTGGGTAATAAAAAGGATGTCACCGTCATAACCTACTGGCTGCCACATGTGATGGAACTCGCCAAACAACCCAACATCAGGACGATCGTGCCCGGGGGAGTACTAAGGAACTCGGAGCTGTCCCTTGTCGGCATGATACCCAAAAGGGTCCTGAGGGATTTCAACGTTTCCATATGCTTCATCAGCATCGGCGGTGTATCTATCGACAAGGGTGTCACCGATTATAACCTGGATGAAGTGGAGATAAAGAAGATTGCCATCGATTCGGCAAGTAAAAAAGTATTGGTCGTGGACCATACGAAACTGGGCAGGGTAGCACCCGTAAGAGTGACCCCGATAAGTTCGATAGACACCATCATTACCGACAGCAAGTCGGATCCGGCTAAGATCAGCCTTCTCAGAAACGCCGGGTTGGAGGTTATCGTAGCCGAGTAGGCCAAAGGATCCCTTGTCTTGGATCGGCACCGGGTTTGCCCGGTGCCTTTTTACGCCCTTTTTGTTACCCCTCCTCACCTTGGTTGTTAGTATTCCGTGGGATATGAACAATAAAGAACATAGGAAATGCAATAGATTGTGCGTAAGTAACATTATTGTGTGTTATATTGTTTGAAACAGTAACCTATTATCATCAAATGAACTCATTTGTACTAAACCGGCAGCAGGAATAACGATCGGTAATCCGACATAATGCCATTGTATTAGGCATTTATAAAGATTTACTCGAAATATCCAGGATATTTTCATCTTTTCGTGTAGCAAATTCAAACAGCACATAGTAGAATAAAACTGAACACAAGAGACCGTTAATGAACACAAACGAACATAGTACTTACCTATTGTGAGGGGGAGCGGCATGCTGGATGGCAACAAAGAAACGTTCTCGACTCCAAGGCGAAGGCAATACATATCCGAACTGCTGAAGGAGCAGAAGGCCCTCAGCGTAGAGGAGCTTAGGATTATGTTCAACGTCTCGAGCATGACTATAAGGAGGGATCTCCTTAAGCTCGAGAGCGAAGGAAGGCTCCACCGCACTCGTGGAGGGGCCGAGCAGGTAAGGACAAAGGAATACGAACCCTCATACCATGTAAGGATTAAAGAAAGCCAACCGGAAAAGGAAGCAATCGCAAAGAAAGCCTGCGAGCTGGTCAAAGAGGGGGACGTAATTATAGTCGACGTGGGCTCTACACTTCTTTCATTCGTTCATGCCCTATCACAGATAAATCACATTACAGTGCTCACCAACTGGATACCGAACGTGCTCGAATTGGCGAAGAACCCGAAGATCAGGACCGTATTACTGGGAGGTACCCTCAGGAATGCGGAGCTCTCGCTAATCGGAGGCATGACGAGGGATCTTTTGGGCAGTTTCAACGCGGACAAGGCATTCATAGGTATAGGCGGCCTATCGACGGATCGGGGGATAACCGATTTCAACATGGATGAAGTAGAGGTCAAGAAAGCCATGATAGAGACCGCCAAGGAAATCATAGTGCTGGCAGACCACACGAAAATTGAAAGAGTGGCACCCATAGGAGTTTGTACATTGGGCGCCGTCGGAAAGCTAGTCGTCGACGACGGCATAGACGAGAAGCAACTCAACCTATTGAGAAGCCAGGGCATGAATGTCATTATCGCCGAAACGCAAGAGCAGACGCATTAGGACGCAATCAGAACATATCATAATGCGCATAGCGCCTAAGGAGTTGTTTGTATTGGCCCCTAGACTGATCACTATGTTGACGCACAATGACCGTACAGTGAAAGACGCACTTGCCTATTTCAATGAAGCCAAGGATGTAAAAGGAGCGTTGAACTGGGGATTTAAGGACGTCGGATTGCCTTATGAGGAGATGAAAGGCCTAGTGTCGGAGATGAAGGCCGCAGGCAAGACCACTTTCATGGAAGTCGTGACCTATACGGAAGACGAGTGCAAGAAGGCGGCGGACCTTTCCGTGGCATGCGGCTTCGACTACCTGACCGGCACGATATATTTCCCGTCGGTTATGAAGATCCTTAAAGACGGCGGCTGCAAATACCTGCCTTTTTGCGGAAAGGTCAGCGGCAGCCCGAGCGTTCTCTCCGGCTCGGGAGACGAGATAATCGCCGAGGCCCAGGGACTCTTGAGCGACGGAGTAGACGGTTTCGACCTTCTGGCCTATAGGCATAATTCGGAGGAGCCGGTAAACCTTTCAAAAAGGTTCATCAATGCCATCGACGCGCCCGTGATCATCGCGGGAAGCATAAACTCATTCTCGAGGCTCGACATAATCAAGGACCTGAATCCTTGGGGATTCACGATAGGAGGAGCGTTCTTCACGAGGAATTTCGTGCCGGACGGAAGCTACAGCGACCAGCTGGACGCAGCCCTAAGGTACTTGGAGAAATAGATAGAATAAAGACGCAACATGGAAAGCCAATCCAGAAGAACCGCTATATGGGAGGCAATAAGATGAAGAAAGTCAAGTTCGAAGGCATTTTTCCGGCGATGACGGTATCCTTTAGGGCTGATGGGGCCCTTGACATCGAAGGCATCAAGAAGAACGTGGAATTCCTTATGAAGGAAGGCTGCGCGGGCATAGTGTGCAACGGCTCGACAGGGGAGGCCGTAAACCTCACAAGAGAAGAACGGATCGCAGTCATAAGGGCTACGAGGGAAGCGATGAACGGGAAGGGCAAGATCATAGCCGGAACGGGCGCGCCTACTACGAATGTCGCCTCGGAGCTCACGAAAGATGCCATGGCAGCGGGTGCCGACGCAGCCCTCGTTATCACACCCTTCAACGCCATACCCAACAAAGAGGGGCTCTATCTGCACTACAAGGCCATAGCCGAAGTAGGCATACCGATTATCATCTACAACCTCCCCGCCCATACGGGGGTGGAAGTCGACTATGACACCATCGAAAGGCTCATCAAGCTCGACAACATAGTGGGCATCAAAGAATCGAGCGGGAACTTCAGTTACTTCTCGGAGCTCGTAAGGCTTTTCGGAGACAGGCTCACCATCTTCTCGGGATGCGACGACCTCAGCTTCCAGTGCTTCTGCCTCGGAGTCAAGGCGGTCATACTCGCACTTGGCAACATTGCCCCAAGGATGCTCGTAGAGCAGCTCGCGCTCGTACAGGCCGGCAAGTACGCAGAAGCTCGTGAGGTATACTTCAAACTACTTCCCATCGGCAGGGCGATAGGCGCCTCCGTGAACTTCCCCGCACCCGTTAAGGAGGCAGTAAGGCTCCTTGGACGTCCTAGCAGCGCTCCTCGCATGCCGATACTCCCGGTGGAAAAAGCGGAATCGGAATCCATAGCTGAGGCCCTGAAGTACGCTGGCCTTCTATAAAAGCCGCTCTGGCTTCCATTTCATACTCAAGGGAGGGCGAATCATGCCGAACGGAACCGGAAATGCGATGAAAAGGATGAAATACGGGGACTACATCATAGGCACGAAGACGGACAAGCAGATGAACGGGATGACTGCCGCATGGGTCACGCAGGTGTCTTCCAATCCGCGCCTGGTGTCCGTCGCCGTTGGCAGAACCCACTATACCTGCGAGATGATCGCCGAGGCGGGCTGCTTCTCCGTAAACATGCTGAGGCCCGACCAAGTCAAGCTGGCCAGGAAGTGCGGTTTTGGCACAGGGAAGGACAAGGATAGGCTGGAAGGGCTCGAGATTCTCTATAAGGAGACGGGAGCGCCGATACTCGCAGACTGTGCAGCCTATCTTGACTGCAAGCTCTATAAGTCCTTCGAGATAGGTGACCACATTGTCTTCATAGGTGAAGTCGTGGACATGGGCGATACAGGTGCCGAGCTCATGGTGCATGACAACGAAGTATTCTTCGGGAAATGAGGTGATCGCATGGATTCCAAGGTAGTGCGCAAGGACGAGGCGCGCCTGTTCATGGACGGACCGGAGGTATGCCGCGAATATGCCGTCACGGATAAAATCCTGTTCGGATCATCCACGCTACTTCCCGGGCAGACAGGGGCCGTTGACCCCGGACATCCCGTCTCCAAGGAGGTATTCTTCGTAAGCAGGGGACACGTCATCATGCATACCCCCAACGACGGGAAGTACTATGAGCTCAGCGAGGGCGACATCATAATCATCCCGGAAGGTAAGCCCCACAGGCTGAGCAACATCGGCACCGAAGTCGCGGTAATCACATGGAGCCTGGCTCCTACACCATAAGCGGGCTCTTGTACCCGATCTAACCACTGGGGGTGTAATCATGGACTATATTCTCGCTCTCGATCTAGGGACAACGGCCATAAAGGTCATACTGTTCGATTCCGAAGGCAACGCCATGGCGAAATCCACCCAGGAGTACGCTCTGGTTACGCCGTCCGCCCTTGAAGTTGAGCTGCCTGTGGAAACATATTGGGAGGCCTTCAAGAAAGGGCTCGCAGAAGTAATGGCAGCTTCAGGAGTAGCGCCTTCAAAGGTCAAGGGCTTGGGCATATCGGCCCAAGGAGAGACTCTCATCATGGCAGACGAGTACGGCAATCCGCTGATGAACGCGATAGTATGGCTGGACAACCGCGCGCAGCGGGAGGCGGCTGAGCTTGCGGCCCATTTCGGAAACGAGCTGACGTACAGCACCACGGGCCAGGTCGAGATAGTCCCGACATGGCCCGCCTCCAAGATACTCTGGCTGCAGCGCAACATGCCCGAGATACACAAGAAGACCAGAAGGTTCCTGCTAATCGAGGACTACTTCATTCACAGGCTCACTGGGAAGTACGTATGCGAAGGTTCACTCATCTGTTCCACCGCATACTGGGACATAATCAACAAGGTCTGGTGGAAGGACATGCTCGACTACATAAAAGTAGACGAGGGTCAGCTGCCGGAGCTTAGAGAATCGGGCGAGATGGTCGGACCGCTGCTTCCGGAAGTGGCGAAAGAACTTGGGCTTACATCGGATACGGTGGTGGCCACAGGAGCGCTTGACCAGGCCTGCGGAGCATTAGGAGCAGGCAACATAGTACCCGGCATGGTATCGGAGAATACGGGCGCGGCCCTTGCGATCTGCGCTACCACGGGCAAGCCCCTAATAAATCCCAAATGGAAGATACCCTGCCACTATCACGCAATTCCTGATACCTACATGGCACACACATTCACGACGGGCGGCATGGTCCTTAGATGGTTCAAAGACCATTTCTGCCAGGTCGAATCAGTTACTTCTTCACTCTCGAACATAGACCCCTACAAGATAATGGACGACGAAGCCAAAACGGTTCCCGCAGGTTGCAGCGGGCTGGTGATGCTGCCGCATCTGCAGGGCGCGATGGCGCCTGAGTCCAACGCGAAAGCCAAAGGGGTGTTCTACGGCTTCACCCTCCACCATACCAAGCCCTATTTTATAAGGGCCATCATGGAAGCCATCGCGTTCGCCATCAACAAAAACATAGACGCGCTGCTCGAGATGGGCATAGGCACTTCCGAGATAAGGTCTTTGGGCGGAGGTTCCCGCAGCACCATCTGGAACCAGATCAAGGCGGATGTCAGCGGAAAGCCGATTTATACGATGCAGAACGAGGAATGCGGTAGCCTGGGCGCCGCGATGTTGGCTGCTAAATCAATAGGAATGACCAAGAGCATCGAGGATGCCGTGGGCAAGATGGTGTCTGTTAAGAAAGAGTACAAACCCAACCCGGACAACAAGGAAGTCTACAAGATCGCGTACGGGAAGTACAAGAGGCTGTACGAATCGCTGGTACCCAACTTCGAGGTCGACTGACGATCATCAATTGGAACACTTACACGTCAAGGCGTCTAGACACCAGCTCTTTACCGTGAAGGTTTAATCAACTCGGGAAGGGGTGTTGCTAGATAGAAAACAACCGGAGACCGAAAAGATGGCCAGAAAGAAAGGAGATTCTAACATGAGATCCAACAATCGTCTGATTCTTTTGGCATTGATGGCAATCCTGGTAGTTTCGTTCGGAGTGGCTTCCAAGGATGCCGGCGAGTGGTTACCCGCACCGGCCTACATCGAGATAGGCACAGCCAATGCATTCACAGGCCCCAACGCACTGTCCGGCGAGATCATGAAGCGCGGCCATGAGGTGGCTGTAGAGAAGATCAACGCAGAGGGCGGAATCAACGGCGTACCGATCAAGATGGTCTACGAGGACACGAAGGGCACCAACGAAGGTGCGGTCGCTGCCCTCAACAAGTTGATCTATGACAGGAAACTGATGGTAACATTCGCGACCGACTACAGCAGCCAGAACCACGCAGTCGCGCCCGTCATCCTCAAAGCAGAGATACCCGCAGTATACGGCGGTTCTGCATGGTCGGTAAGGGAGCTTAAGAACCCCTGGATGTTCGGCATCAGGACAAACGACAAGGGTAACGCCGGCATCATGGCCAAGTTCATCGTAGAGAACCTCAAGCATACCAAGATCGCGGCCCTTTACAGCGATGACGCATTCGGACAGGGTGGCTTCGAGGAGACCCAGAGAGTCCTGAAGGAAGTCTATGGCATCACCCTGCTCACCACACAGAGATTCGCAAGGGGCACGAAAGACTACACAGCGCAGTTGCTCGCCATCAAGAAGAGCGGCGCGACCTGCATCTTCTCATGGTGCCCGAACCCTGAGGACGACGGTGTCATCCTCAGGCAGGTCAAGCAGCTGGGTCTAGACGTCAAGTTCGTCGGTGGTTCTTCATACGGAAGCCTGGCAATCTGCGTAAAGATCGCCGGTGCAGACGCCGAGGGCATATTCGCAATCGTCGACTACACGCCTACAGGCACCGCCCAGTGGGTCAAGTACCTCAATGACAAGATAATGGCGAAGTACAAGGAAGCCGCAGACAGCGACATGCAGTGGCCCTATGACGGTACTCTTGTAGTAGCTGACGCGCTACGCAGGGCCGGAGTCATCAAGGAAGTCAACGGCAAGAAGATGATGATGCCCCTCGAAGAGGCAAGGATCGCAATAAGGAAGGCCCTCCTCGAGACCAAGGACTTCACTGCCGGAACGACCAAGCCCTACGGTTGCGATGCGAATCAGGACCTATCTCACTCGATGGTGATAGTCCAGATCGTCAACGGCAGCCACAAGGTCATCGACGTAGTCGAGTTCAAGTAAAGAAACACAGTTAAGTTACTGTCTTCCGCCGACGGGCTCCCTTCACGGGAGCCCGCCCGGGGGAAGGGACGAAGGTAGGGAGCGAATTGGACATATCTATCCTTCTTCAGCTGGTAGTAGGCGGCCTTGCGATGGGAGCGATATACGGACTTATAGGCATGGGGATGAACTTGATCTTCAACTCCACCGGTGGTCTGAACATCGCGCAGGGCGCACTCGTAACATTGGGGGCTTACGCAGGTGTGACATTTACGGTGTTCTTGAAGCTGCCAGTGATACCGGCTGCCATATTGACGATTGCCGCAATGGCTATCGTTGGGAGCATATTCGGGTACTTGATATACGAGCCGGTGAGGTTCGCCGTACCTACTCGCTTCATGCTCGCAGCACTCGGCGCAGGTATCTTCATAACCGAGATGGCACAGATAGTATGGGGTCCCATCCCCTTTGTAGTGCCCAGATTCATCAGACAGTCGTCGCTAAGGTTGGGAAACCTCGTCTTCGATACGCAAAACCTCCTAATACTGAGTGTGCTGCTGGTCGTCGTGGCAATCATATACATGCTTTTGAACAAGACACAGATAGGCCTCATGATGAGGGCCGTCGGCCAGAGCAAGGAAGTATCGGCGCTGATGGGCATCCCCGTTAGGACGATCATCAGGTATACATTCGCTCTAAGCACGGCACTCGCCACCGTGGCGGGAGTCATGGCCGGACCCATATTCTTCGTCACTCCATCACTTGCGGTCCTTATGAGCAAGGGATTCGCAGCAGCGGTCATCGGAGGTTTCGGGCGCAACGTACATGGCGTGATCATAGGTGGTTTCATAGCCGGTGTTGTGGAGGTGTTCGCGGCCTTCTTCATATCGTCGTCATACCGCGATGCTTGGGGTTTTGCGTTTCTGATCCTTTTCTTGCTTATCAGGCCAAGAGGTCTATTCGGCGAAGCGGCCGGCGAAAAAGCTTAGTGGGGAGGGTTATGTCTTGAAAAGTATTAAGAAGATATTTCCGGTACTTATTCTGTTAGCCCTTCCGCTATTCGCCAAGACGGACTATCAGATGTACGTGCTTTCATTAGGGGCCATCTCCAGCATACTGGTCATAAGCCTCAACTATCTGATGGGCCTTTGTGGGCTCACTTCACTTGGACACGCTGCGTTCTGGGGCTTGGGCGCCTACACTACAGCCCTTCTACTTACCAGGCTCAACTTCCCGTTCATCGTAGCGCTACTGATGGGCGGGATCGTCAGCGCCATGGTAGGGGTGCTCCTGGGTATACCAAGCCTAAAGATCAAGAATGTGTACCTCGTCATAACCACTATAGGTTTCAACCAGATACTGGAATTGATATTCAACAACTGGGTGCCCCTAACCAGGGGGGCGGACGGGATACCCCAGATACCGCCGCCCAGCCTCGGACCAATAATTTTTAGTACCCCGATAGCGAAGTACTACTTCATCGTTTCGGTAATGCTGATATCTGTCCTGGCATTCGCCAGAATTAAAGACTCGCGCGTCGGTAGGGCAGTGCAGGCCATCAGGGACAACGAGATGGCAGCCGAATCGTCTGGCATAGATGTCAGGTTCTATAAGATACTCATCTTCACGATAAGCGCATTCGTAGCCGGGATATCCGGCGGGCTGCTCGCATCATTCATAGGATACATTTCACCCGACACCTTCTCTCCCGCCGCCTCGCAGACTATAGTGGCGATGCTTCTGGTCGGCGGACCCGGCACGATATGGGGCGCGGTTGTCGGCGGTTTCATGCTGCAGATCATACCGGAGTGGATGAGGTTCCTGAAGGAAAGCTATATGGCGCTATATGGATTACTGGTCGCGATAATAGCACTGAAGGCCCCGGGTGGCATCGGAGAGCTTGTAAGGACATTAACGGTAGACGTGCTCATGAGGCTGAAACTTCTACGTACTGCCAGAAAGGCGGAAGATACCAATGTCTGAAATACTTGAGCT
>MWDF01000007.1 GCA_002070415.1 Firmicutes bacterium ADurb.Bin153 | reverse complement strand
TAGGAAAGAGGCTCTGGATGCCATGATGCCCTACCTAACCGAGAATTACGGCAACCCTTCGAGCATACACTGGTTTGGAAGGACGGCCAAGAAGGCCATGGAGGAGGCGAGGGCAAGCATCGCGTCATCCATAGGGGCCGCGGATCCGAGCGAGATAATAATGACGAGCTGCGGATCAGAATCCGACAACCTCGCCATATGGGGAGTGATGGAAACCTACGGCAAGAAACACATAATCACAAGCGCCGTAGAGCATCACGCCGTCATAGATACGGTCAAGATACTGGCCAAGGAAGGCTACGAGGCGACGTACATCCCCGTGGACGAGTACGGCATGGTGGACCCGGAAGACGTTAGGAAGGCGATAAGGCCGGATACGGGCCTAGTCAGCATAATGCACGGCAACAACGAGATCGGCACTGTAGAGCCGATAGGCGAGATAGCCGGGATATGCAAGGAAAACGGCGTGTTCTTCCACACGGACGCGGTGCAGACGTTGGGGCACATACCCGTGAACGTACAGGCGCTGGGAGTGGACCTGCTGAGCTTCGCGGGCCACAAGTTCTACGGCCCGAAGGGCGTAGGCGGGCTCTATGTAAGGAAGGGCATAAGGCTAGAGCCTCAGATAACCGGCGGCGCCCAGGAAAGGAAGAGGCGCGCCGGCACCGAGAACGTGGCCTACATCGTCGGGATGGCGAAGGCACTGGAACTCGCCGTGGCGGAGATGCCCGACGAGACCAGGCATCTTACGACGCTACGCGACAGGCTCATCAAGGGCCTGTTCGAAAGGATACCGGAGATAAAGCTAAACGGGCATCCGACCAAGAGGCTGCCCGGCAACGTGAACATCTCGTACCGGTACGTGGAGGGGGAGTCGCTACTCTTGCACCTCGACATGAACGGGATCGCGGCGTCGAGCGGTTCGGCCTGCACGTCCGGCTCCCTGGAACCCTCGCACGTGTTGATGGCGATCGGCCTGAGCCACGAGATAGCGCACGGTTCGGTGAGGATGTCGCTCGGCAAGTACAACACCGAGCAGGACATAGACAAGGTACTCGAAGTCTACCCGGGCATAGTGGCGAAATTGAGGGAGATGTCGCCGCTTTACATCAAGACCACCTGCGCGAGGAAGGAATTCTGCGACGAGTCGAGCACCTGCTCCGTTAACAAGTAAGACAGGGCCGCATAAGGGGCGGCCCGGATTTTGAGGTGTTTGTGCATGTACACTGACATAGTGATGGACCATCTAACCAACCCCAGGAACATGGGGGAGATCGACAACGCCGACGGAGTGGGCCAGATAGGCAACCCCGTATGCGGGGACATAATGAGGATCACCATAAGGGTGAAGGACGGGGTTCTCGAGGACATAAAGTTCAAGACCTTCGGCTGCGGCGCGGCGATAGCCACGTCCAGCATCGTCACCCAGATGATGCACGGGAAGACCATAAAGGATGCTCTCGCGCTGACCAACAAGCACGTGGCCGAAGAGCTTGGCGGCCTTCCAGTTAACAAGCTGCACTGCTCCAACCTGGCGGCGGACGCCCTGCACCTGGCCATAAAGGACTACCTTACCAAGAACCCCGGCATCGTGGAGGGCATCGATCCTGCCGACATCGTGGTGAAGGACGACCACGAAGACGAGCACGGCCCGTCATGCGGCTCGATCTAGGCCCGAGGAAGGGCCCGAGTTGACACCCGCCCCGGCGAGCCATAGAGTATCCTTATATTGTTTACCTGCGGAGGTCCGTGCGATGAAGACATCTGAGCTAAGACAGGCATTTATGAGCTTCTTCGAAGAGAAGGGGCATAAAAGGCTGCCCTCGGCGTCCCTCATACCGACGGGGGATGCGACCCTGCTGCTTACAGCGGCCGGCATGGTGCCGTTCAAACCATATTTCCTGGGCACCGCCAAGCCGGACCACAAGAGGGTCACCACATGCCAGAAGTGCGTGAGGACGGGAGACATAGAAAACGTCGGGAGGACGGCGAGGCACTGCACCTTCTTCGAGATGCTGGGCAACTTCTCGTTCGGGGACTACTTCAAAGAAGACGCGATACGCTGGGCGTGGGAGTTCGTCACCGAAAGGCTTGGGCTGGATTCGGAAAAGCTCTGGGTCACGATCTACCTCGACGACGACGAGGCGTTCAAGATATGGAATGAGACCGTGGGCATCCCGGCGGGAAGGATAGTCCGCAAGGGCAAGGAGGACAACTTCTGGGAGATAGGCGTGGGGCCCTGCGGACCATGCTCTGAGATACACATCGACCGCGGCCCCTCATTCGGCTGCGGAAAGCC
The DNA here is from genome assembly GCA_002070415.1 of Firmicutes bacterium ADurb.Bin153. Lineage (GTDB taxonomy): Bacteria > Bacillota > DTU025 > DTU025 > MWDF01 > MWDF01. Next base: position 77,125 of record MWDF01000007.1, on the reverse strand, counting down.
CGGATGCGACATCAACTGCGGCTGCGACCGCTTCCTGGAGATATGGAACCTCGTGTTCATACAGTTCTTCAAGGACGCCGACGGCAACTACACGCCCCTCGAGTCGAAGAGCATCGACACGGGCATGGGCCTTGAGCGCACCGCTGCCTTCCTGCAGGACGTAGAATCTGTCTACGACACAGACGAGATGATGCTTATAAGGGACACGGTTCTAAAACTCTCGGGCAAGTCGTACGGCAAGGACCGCCAAGACGACGTCGGCATCAGGGTCATAACCGACCACAGCAGGGCCGCCGTGTTCATGGTTTCCGACGGCATCCTACCCACGAACGAGGGGAGGGGCTATGTCCTCAGGAGGATAATAAGGCGCGCCGTAAGGTACGGCAGGCTGATCGGCATAGAGGAGCCTTTCATGGTGAGGATGGCAGAGAGGGTCATCGATACCATGAAGGTCTCATACCCTGAGCTGGAAGCCGACGCGAACAGGATAACGAAGGCCATAGAGCAGGAAGAGCGCAGGTTCATGGCGGCGCTGGAGCAGGGCTCCCAGCTGCTTTCGGACATGATAGGCAAGCTCGCGGTCGGCAAGGGCGCGACTCTTGACGGCAATGACGCATTCGTGCTTTATGACACTTTCGGCTTCCCCTACGAGCTCACCGTCGAGATGGCCGCGGAGAAGGGCGTCCAGGTGGACAGGGAGGGCTTCGTCAAGGCCATGGAGGCCCAGAGGGAAAGGGCAAGGAGCGCAAGGGGCGCCAACGTGTACATGGACGAGGGCAGCGCGAAGTACAAGGGCCTGAGCGGCAGGCCGACATCTTTCACCGGATATGAGGCTACGTCAGGGAAGGCGCGGCTTGTAGGAGTGCTCACCGGGTCCGGAGAAGCGGACGCCGCACTGCCGGGGGAGAAGGCCGAGCTCGTTTTCGACTCCACCCCTTTCTATGCCGAAGGCGGCGGACAGATATTCGACACGGGCGTCGTGCTGGACGGCGGAAGGATAGCGGCCAGGGTGGTGAACGTAAGGAAGCCCCTCGGGGACACTTTCTTCCACGAGGTCGAGCCGATCGAACGCCTTGAGACCGGGAAGGAATACGTCCTCAAGGTGGATGCCGAAAGGAGAGGCGCAATAAGGAGGAACCACAGCGCCACACACCTTCTGCATGCCGCGCTGAGGTCCGTGCTGGGAGAGCACGTCCAGCAGTCGGGCTCGTACGTAACCGACGAAAGGCTGAGGTTCGACTACTCCCATTTCCAGCCACTCAAGAAGGAAGAGGTCGAAGAAGTCGAGGCGACGGTGAACAAGTGGATCATGGCTGATTTCGAGGTAGGCACCAAGGTGTGCGGCATCGAGCAGGCAAGGGAATCCGGCGCCATCGCGCTGTTCGATGAGAAGTACGGAAACGACGTCAGGGTAGTGAGCATGGGCGAGGCGAGCAAGGAGCTCTGCGGCGGGACACATGTGGGGCGTACCGGCGAGATAGGCCCGTTCAAGATCGTGATGGACGGCGGCATAGCCTCGGGCGTCAGGCGCATCGAATGCCTTACGGGTGAGAACGCGCTCAGGTACTTGTCCGCGGGCCTCGACCTGCTAGACAGGGTGGCCGAGGCGCTGAAATCGGACAGGGAGGGCGTCCTGGCCAGGATAGAGAAAATGCAGTCGGCAATCAAGGAATCCGACAAGGCGTTGGCGAAGGTTAGACAAGAGCAGGCCTTCTCCAACATAGACGCCCTGATTGGATCCTCGGAGGCCGTGGACGGCTCCAAGCTGTTGGCGGCCAGGTTCGACGGTATGGACGCAACCGACCTTAGGAATCTAACGGACAGGATCAAATCCAAGCTTGGTAGCGGTGTGGTGCTGTTGGGCTCGGTTTCGGGAGAGAAGCCGGTCTTCATCGCCGCCGTTACGCAAGACCTCGTGGACAGGGGACTTAAGGCAGGGGACCTGGCAAGGGAGATGGCCAAGGTGGCCGGAGGCGGCGGAGGCGGGAAGGCCGACATGGCCCAGGCGGGGGGCAAGGACCCTGAAAAGGTGGACCCGGCCCTTGAGGCGGGCAAGCTGGCCGCTCGCAAGAAGCTGGCCGGGGCCTAGCAATAGATCGTCAGGAGGCGCTGAGGATGGGCGAGAAAGGTAACATGACCGTCAGCTTTCAGAGCGTTCAGGCCCAGGAGGACAACCAGGTAAAGAAGCTCCTCAGGGAAGTGGTGCTTGCGCTGGTGGAGAAGGGCTATAACCCGGTCAACCAGCTTGTGGGCTACCTCGTTTCCGGAGACCCCGCGTACATCACGGGCCATAAGAATGCCAGGAACCTCATACAGAGGCTCGAGAGGGACGAGATCATAGAGGAGCTCGCGAACAGCTACCTGAAGGGCATAATCTGACGCCTAGAAGCAAATCCGAGCCCTCCTTTCGTTACTGCCGACGGGAGGGCTCGCATCATGCACTCGGGAGGACTGGCTTGGAGAGAAGGCAGCTGGGAAGGTCCGGGATAACAGTCTCCAGGATGTGCCTGGGGACTCTTACGGTGGGCTCGCTTCAGATGGGTATGGACCCGAAGAAGGCGGCCGACATCTTCGAGGCCGCCTATGACATGGGCGTGGACTTCTATGACGCGGCCATGATATACGGCTCGCACCCGCACGTGAGCGAGTTCCTCAAGAGGGTGCCCAGGGACAGGGTCACGATAACGTCGAAGAGCTACGACTACACCTACGACGGGATGAGGAAGAGCGTGGAGGAGGCGCTGAGGCAGCTTAGCACCGACTACATAGATATATACCTTATGCACGAGCAGGAGAGCAGGCTCACCCTCAAAGGGCACGAAGACGGCTTCAGGTGCCTCGTCGACTGTAAGGGACAGGGCCTCATAAGGGCCGTCGGCGTGTCGACACATGCTTGCGAAGTCGCCGAGGCGGCACCGGAGCTGGACTTCCTTGACGTGTTGCACCCGATGTTCAACTACAAGAGCATCGGCCTGCTGGACGGCGACATAGGGCGCATGGAGAAGGCGGTGGCGAAGGCGCACGATGCCGGCCTTGGCGTCTACGCCATGAAGATCCTAGGAGGCGGCCTCATGATCGGGGAGATCGCGAAGGCCTTCAGGTGGGCCATCGCGAACGCCGACCTGGATAGCATAGCCATCGGCATCGCCAATGAAAGGGAGCTGGAGCTGGACGTCGCGATGTTCGAAGGCAGGCAGCCCTCGGAAGCCGAACTGCTAGCCGCGTACAAGTCGAAGTCGATTCTTGTGGAGGAATGGTGCACGGGGTGCGGGGCGTGCGTGCCCGCCTGCAAACAGGGCGCCATAGGCATAGAGGAGGGACTCGCCAAGGTGGACAGGACGAAATGCGTGCTCTGCGGCTATTGCGGAAGGGCGTGCCCTAACTTCAATATAAGGATAGTGTAGTATGAGAACTCTCGGGATAGACATGGGAAAGGTGAGGATCGGCACCTCGGTGAGCGACCCTACGGGCATGGTGGCCACACCGGCTCCGGTAATCGAGTCGAAGGGCCACAAGAAGAACGCCCTTGCGGTGGCAGAGCTTGCCAAGACCGTCGGCGCCGAGCTGATAGTAGTCGGAATGCCGGTGAGGATGGACGGCACGGAAGGGCCCGCGGCCGAGTCCGTAAGGAAGTTCCTGGAGGAGCTGAAGGCCGTAGCCGAGACCGAGGTCATGACATGGGACGAGCGCCTGACGAGCGCGCAGGCCCAGAAGCTGATGATATCGGCGGATGTCTCAAGGAAGGGCAGGAAGGGCGCGGTAGACAGCATGGCAGCGGCCATCATGCTGCAGTCGTTCCTGGACAGCCGCAGCTTAAGGGACCATTGACATAGGTTGGCAAACGAAGTATTTTGTTTAGGTATGTCATAAATTCGAAAGGTGGAGTGGAGGATGTTCAAGCCGGAGCAGATAGAAGGAAGCGTATGGGTCCTTGGCTATGAGGAAGGCGATAAGTATTTCTTCTGCCGCAAGCTGTTCGAGCACGGCGGCAACCAGTACGCGATCATGTTCTCGATGTTCGATTGCGAAGTAGACGCGCTCGAGAAAGAGGAAGAGGGCCATACTTGCGACGACGCGTGCACGTGCGGACATGACGAGGCGCTCAGGGAGTGCGAGGAGTGCGACGTGGACGAGGAGGAGTGCGAGGAGCGCGACATCGCGGTGCTCAAGGTAGTGACCGGCGTAGACGGGGAGCCGGACGTAGTGGACCTGACCGAGGAAGAGGACAAGGAACTTGAGAAGGTAATCGACGAGCTCCTCGAGGAGATAGACGAAGAGGACGAAGGCGAGGACGACGAGGAGTAATTTCTACGGGCTTTACGGCATGGGCGGGGCCTTCGCGGGCACCCGCCCATTAATGATGTCCGTAAGGCGGCATGATATAATCTTGCCGAGGAAGAATACCTGATGAGGGACAAGAAGAACATCGCGAAGGCAGTGATCTTGGTGGCGCTGGCCGCCGCTATATTGGCATGGCCGGTGGCGGAAGGCTTCATAGTGCCTGCGGATTCCAACGATACCGAGCCCAGGACGGTCTCGATCCCGAAGGGCGCGGGCACGTCCTCGATAGCCGACCTGCTCGAGAAGGAAGGTCTCATATCATCAGAGACGGCCTTCAAGATCTACGTGAAGCTGACCGGCAAGGACGGGATGCTGAAGTACGGGAAGTACGAGATGGCGCCGTCTGACAGCCTCAGGCACATAGTGCGCAAGCTCGAGAAGGGGATCCAGAAGGGCATAAAGCTGACCGTCCCCGAAGGATATACCGCAAAACAGATAGCCGCGCGCCTGGAGGCGCTTGACATAACGACATACGACGAATTCATGGAACTGGTCGAAAGGCCGACCGAAGAGCTCAAGGAGATCATCCCGTTCGAGATCCCGGGCAGCCTCGAAGGTTACCTTTTCCCGGACACGTACGAGTTCGTGGCCGACACCGACGCTTTTGATGTGGTGTCCGGCATGCTGAGGAACTTCGCGGACAAGGTCGGCGGGGAGATCGCCTCCAGGCTCAAGGTGGACTTGTTGCCTGGACAGGTCGTCATCCTGGCGTCGATAGTCGAAAAGGAGACACTGCTGCAGTCCGAGCTGCCCATAGTGGCCGGCGTCTTCATGAACAGGCTTAGGAAATCGATGGCGTTGCAGAGCTGCTCGACCGTACAGTACGTGCTGCCGCAGCCCAAACCGGTCCTGAGCAAGGAGGACACCCTGATAGATTCGCCGTATAACACCTATCTCATACAGGGCCTTCCCCCGGGGGCGATATCGAATCCGGGAAAGTCGGCGATCGAGGCCGTCCTTGAGCCGGCAGCGCATAATTACCTGTTCTTCGTGTCCAACGGGGACGGGACCCATAGCTTCTCAAGGACCTATGCGGAGCACCTTAAGGCCAAGCTGAGCAAATAAACCCCGCAAGGGAGCGATTCGGAGGTGCAAGCAGGTGGCAGATCCCTTCACCATCGGAATTGCAGGCGGCACCGGATCCGGCAAGAGCACCGTGGTCCGCAGGCTGTCGGACGCCGTCGGCGACTATGTCGCGGTGCTGGAGATGGACGCGTACTACAAGGACCAGAGCAACATGCCGTTCGAGGAGCGCGTGAAAGTAAACTACGACCACCCCTTCGCGTTCGACATGGACCTTTTCATCAATCACGTAAAGCAGCTCAAGCAGGGCAAGGCCATAGACAAGCCCTTCTATTCCTTCAGCGAGCACACCAGGACGGTAAAGACCACGAGGGTTAACCCCGCGGGCGTGGTCATAGTCGACGGGATACTCGTGCTCGAAGACGAAAGGGTGAGGGCCCTTCTGGACATGAAGGTTTACGTCGACACCGACGACGACGTCCGCTTCATAAGGAGGCTGGTCCGCGACACCCGCGACAGGGGAAGGACGATGGAATCGGTGATAAGGCAATGGCTGGATACCGTAAGGCCGATGCACATACAGTTCGTGGAGCCCACCAAGAAATACGCCGACGTGATCGTGCCCGAGGGCGGGTTCAACGACGTCGCGATAGACATGCTCATAGCCAGCATCAGAACCAGGATTGCGAGGTAGGCCGGATGAGCCCTTTAAAACCTGACATATCCGTAAGGAAGGTGACCGACCTGGACCTGCAGAAGCTTTGGCGGTCGGGCAAGAGAGGGCTGCTTCTGGACGCCGACAACTCGCTCATCCCCTACGCGACGATGGAGCTGCCCGACAGCTACAGGACCTGGCTGGACGACGCTCTCGCCCGGGGATTTTCCATAGTCGTCTTCACAAACAACTTCAGGAAGAGGGCCATGCTCATCCAGGAGCTTGTCGGCCTGCCCGTCGTCTACGGCTGGGTGAAACCATGGCCGTGGGGGATGGCCAGGGCCGTGAAGAAGCTCGGAATGCCGAAGGAGCGCATATTGCTGGTGGGAGACCAACTGTTCACCGACATCCTGGGGGCGAAAGTCGCGGGGGTGTCGTCGGCGCTCGTGGACCCTCTGGCCGCTAAGGAGCATGCCTGGACGCGGCTCATGAGAAGGCTCGAAAGACTGGCGGGCCGCTAGTATGGGCCACCTTTACGCCCAAGTCGCGGTCGACATAGTACACAGGCAGCTGGACCAGCTGTTCGACTATGAGGTGCCGGTCGGGCTGGATGTCAAGGTGGGCTCGAAAGTATCCGTGCCGTTCAGGAACAGGATAGTGGACGGCTATGTCTTCGGGCTTTCCGGAAGCACGAGCATGGGTAAGCTCAGGCGGATCATCCCTCCCAAAGCGGGGCTCCTTACCGCCCCGGCCGAACTGATGGAGCTGGCCGGATGGATGGCGTCGAGGTATCTGTGCCTTCGCATAGAGGCGGCGAAGCTCCTGTTCCCTCCGGGCAACGTACCTCTCGCGCCCGGCCTTTCCCCTACGAAGGAACTTCTTGGAGACCCGGTATCTTTCAGGACGGCGCTGAGAAGGAGCCCTGTGAGGCTAAGGCTCCTGGATTTCGTGTTGGCCGAATACGAGACGCGCAAGACTGTCCCGCTCAAGGAGGCGCTCGAAAAGAGCGGCGCTTCCGCATCCGCGGCGCAGTCGCTGGTGAAGGAAGGCGCTCTTGAGCGGTCCTACGTGACGAGGAAGCCCGCGGTGGAGCGGTCGGCGGCCGAAGTCAGGGACGTGACCCTGACCGGGCACCAGAAAGAGGCGCTGGCAGCGATAGGGCGGGCCATGGCGGAAGGAGGGACCGTCCTACTCAACGGCGTGACGGGCTCCGGGAAGACCGAAGTCTACATAAGGGCCCTCAAGGAAGCCATATCGGCAGGTAAGCAGGGCATACTGCTCGTACCGGACATCGCTTTGACGCCACAGGTGTCGGACATCGTAAGGGCCCACTTCGGAAGCAGGGTGGCGGTGCTTCACAGCGCGCTTTCCGATTCGGAGAGGGCATACCACTGGTACATGGCGATGAAAGGCGAAGTAGACGTTGTGGTCGGCGCAAGGTCGGCCGTATTCGCCCCGCTTGAGCGCCTCGGGATCATAATCATGGACGAGGAGCACGACAGCTCCTATAAACAGGAAGAAAGTCCCAGGTACCACGCGAGGGAAGTGGCGGCCAGGAGGGCCGGGCTTACCGGCGCGGCGCTTGTGCTGGGGTCGGCCACCCCGTCGCTGGAGAGCTACAGCAGGGCGAAGGCCGGGGAGATCGCGCTTTGCGGACTGCCCGAGAGGGTGGACGGAAGGGGCCTTCCGGAGATGGTGGTGGTCGACCGCCGGGATGAGATCAAGGCGGGCAACTACTCCTTCCTCAGCAGGAGGCTCAAGACGGAGATGGACGCGGCCCTTGTCAAGGGCGGAAGGGTGATGCTCTTCCTGAACAGGAGGGGCTATTCCCCGCTCGTGCTGTGCCGTGACTGCGGATATACTATGAAATGCCCCGATTGCGACGTCTCGCTCGTGTACCATTCGGATACGAAGACGGCAAGGTGCCACTACTGCTGCCACGAGGAGGCCGTGCCGGCCTCGTGCCCTTCGTGCAAGGGCAAGAGGCTCAAGATGTACGGCGTAGGCACGCAGCGGATGGAAGAGGAGCTTTCGAAGCTGTTCCCGGACTACGGCGTCGCCAGGATGGATGTGGACAGCACCAGGACGCGCGGCTCTCACAGGAGGATACTGGACGATTTCAGGTCGGGCAGGGCCCCCATACTCGTCGGCACCCAGATGATTGCCAAGGGCCTAGACATCCCCGAGGTGACCCTCGTTGGGATAATCGCGGCCGACATGTCGCTCAAGTTCCCCGACTTCAGGGCTGCCGAGAGGACCTACCAGCTGGTGACGCAAGTCTCAGGAAGAGCAGGCAGGGGCGCCGAGCCGGGACTCGTAATAGTACAGACCTACAATCCCGACCACTACAGCCTGAAGGCGGCCGTCGATGGCGATTACGAGGGTTTCTACGACATCGAGGCGAAGTCGAGGAAGGCGCTGGGATACCCGCCGTTCGCCGCGATGGCGAGGGTGTTGGTGGTATCGGGGTCGCCCGCCTCGGCCGAAGCGGCGGCCGCTTCCATAGCGGGCGGAATCAGGAAGGACCCCGGAGGGATCAGGGTACTGGGGCCGTCCCCCGCGCCGCTTTCCAGGGTTGAAGGCAAGAGCAGATGGCATATACTATTGTTATGCGAGGACAGAGAAACACTCGCAAGAAAACTTGAGGGCCTTGCTAGGGGAGGGGAAGAGCACGAGGGGTGCTCGATCCGGATAGATTTCGACCCGCAGAGCACTCTTTAACGGAGGGAACTCTTAGATAATGCTCGAGATCAGAAAAGACGGCGACCCGGTTCTCAGGCAGGTCGCGAAACCTGTGGCGAATATAGACGAGAATTCTCTCAAGCTGGCGGCCGAGATGATAAAGACGATGTACGAGGCGGACGGCGTGGGCCTTGCCGCACCGCAAGTCGGCGAATCGATAAGGCTTGTCGTCTATGATGTGGGCGACGGGCCGGTGACCATGTTCAATCCTGTGGTGACGGATTCGGAAGGCCTGCTCGAATGCGAGGAGAGGTGCCTTTCGGTGCCCGGCAAGTACGCGTTCATCGCAAGGCCCGAGACGGTGGAAGTCAGATACCTAGACAGGTCCGGCAGGCACTGCAAGGTTAAGGGCGACGGACTTCTTGGAAGGTGCCTCCAGCACGAGCTGGACCACCTCGACGGGAAACTGTACACAGACCTTGCGAAGGAAGTGTTCACGGACGAGAGGGCCAAGAACTCTACCGAAAGGGCGAAGAACCCTGTGAAGGAGAAATCCAGGTGAGGATCGTATACATGGGCACTCCGGCGGTCGCATCGCAGCCACTCAGGGCCATAAAGGCCGCGGGGCATGACGTGCTGGCGGTCGTATGCCAGCCCGACAGGCCGAAAGGCCGTGGGAAGGTTGTAGTGCCCGGCGAAGTGAAGAAGGCGGCGCTCGAGATGGGCCTTGACGTGCTGCAGCCGGAAAGGGCAGGCGAGCCCCGTTTCATAGAGGAGCTGGCTTCGCTGGCTCCCGACGCTGTCGTGTTAATGGCATACGGGCAGAAGATACCCAAGGCCGCTCTCGACATACCCAGGCACGGATTCATAAACATCCATGCGTCGATTCTGCCGGAGTACAGAGGGGCGGCTCCCGTCCAGAGGGCGATTATGGACGGTAGGAGCTCGACCGGGGTTACGATAATGTACATGAACGAAGGCATGGACGAAGGTGATATCGGGCTTGTGCGCGAGATACCGATCCTGCCGGACGACGACTCGGGATCGTTGCTCGACAAGGTGTCCTCGGCGGGCTCAGAACTAATCGTCGAGATGCTTCGTTTGTTGGATATGGGGGAAGCGCCGAGGCTGCCGCAGGATCCGTCCAGGGCGAGCAAGGCCGGGAAGATAACGCGCGGCGACGAGACGATAGACTGGGGCCGCGGAAAAGACGAGATCGTGAACCTGGTAAGGGCGCTTGCGCCGGACCCGGGGGCGAGGACAAAGCTTGGCGGCAACGAGATAAAGGTGCTCAAGGCCATTGCCCTTGACGATGACAGTGCGGCCGGCCTCGGATTGCCCGACCACAGGCCCGGGCTCGCTTTCGCCGGCAGGGATTCGTCCGCGTACGCCTCCGCGTCCGACGGCTGGGTGGAGATACTCCAGGTTAGGCCCTCGGGCGGCAAGACTATGGACTGCAGGGCCTTCGTAAGGGGAAGAAGGCTTGCGGGCGAGGTTTCAACGGAATATATTGCTCATGTGAGGTGATATAGATGTTCTACGGTTTCGATCCTACTTACATACTTATAATACCGGCGATGATCTTCGCGTTGTACGCGCAGTCGAAGGTCAGCGGCACCTTCCAGAAGTACCTGCAGGTGAGGTCCCAGAGGGGCTACACCGGCTACGAGGTGGCGAAGAGCATTCTGGATGCAAGCGGGGCTTCCAACATATCGCTGGAGCCGGTCGAGGGCATGCTTTCCGACCACTTCGATCCCAGGAACAACAAGCTCGGACTTTCGAGGGAGGTCTATTCGGGAAACTCGGTGGCTTCTTTGGCGGTAGCAGCGCACGAGACGGGACATGCCCTGCAGCACAAGGACGGCTACTCTCCGCTGGCGTTCAGGAACGCGATAATCCCCGTTGCCCAGGTAGGTTCGTTCCTGGCGATACCCCTGTTCATACTGGGGCTGCTGTTCAGCTCCGGCGGGACCCTGCTGATGGACATCGGCATATGGCTGTTCGCCGGCTCGGTCGCCTTCACAGTCATCACCCTGCCGGTGGAGTTCAACGCGTCGAAGAGGGCGCTGCAGATGCTGGAAGCCGGAGGGTATCTGACGACAGACGAGGTGCCCCAGGCGAAGCAGGTGCTGGACGCCGCGGCACTGACCTATGTCGCCGCCACGGCCGTCGCCCTCACACAGCTTCTGAGGCTCATACTGCTGAGGAACAGCAGGCGTCGTGGATAGGAAGCCGGATTTCAAAAGGTTGGAAGGCACCTCCAGGGATTTTGCGCTGGAGGTGCTTTACTATTGCCGCGAGAAGGGCATGTTCGCCCACAAGGCCCTGACGGTGGCGTCAGCCGGCAAGTCCGAAACCAAAGGCAGCAGGAAGGCGGCCACGGAGATGTCCTTCGGCTCGATAAGGAGGCTCATCTCGCTGGACCGTGCCATCTCTCAGGCATCGGGCAGGGACATAGGGACCGTCGACCCCGTCCTCGCCGACATACTAAGGATAGCCGTCTACCAGCTCCTCTTCATGAGGGGAGAAGCTCCCTACGCGGTGGTGGATTCTGCCGTGGAACAGGCAAAAAGGCTCATGGGGAAAGGCGCGTCGGGCTTCGCGAACGCAATATTGAGGAAAGTATCGGCGCCGGGCTTCACCCCGTCCGTGCCTGATAGGGGATCCGACCCTGCGGCATGGCTGTCGGTGACAGAATCACATCCTCTCTGGATCGTGAAGGACTGGATCGGAAGGTTCGGCATGGATGCGGCCGAGGGCATGTGCAGGTACGACAACGAAACGCCGCCCGCATTCGTCAGGGTCAACTCCATGAAGACGACGAGGGACGAGCTCATCGAAAGGTTGGCAGAAAATGGTACAAGGCCGGTACCGGGGGGGATATCGCCGTTTGCGGTGAGGCTTCCTTCCTGGGACGCTGTTGCCTCGGGCGAGGCTTTTGAAGAGGGCCTATACTCGGTGCAGGACCAGTCCTCCATGCTCGTCGCGGAGATGCTGGCGCCAGAACCTGGCGAGTTCGTGATCGACATGTGCGCAGCCCCCGGAGGCAAGACCTGCCATGCCGCCGAACTGGCTCGAGACGGGGCTAAAGTGCTTGCGTGCGATTCTAACGCTAATAGGCTCGAATTGGTGGGCCAGAATGCGAGGAGGCTATCGCTGAAGTCCGTGGAGACCATGACGGCCGACGCATCCAAGCTGTATGAGTCGTTCGCAGGTAAGGCGGACGCCGTGATGGCGGACGTGCCGTGTTCCGGGTTGGGGGTCCTTTCAAGGAGGCCCGACGCGAGATGGCGCAAGGATTACTCCCAGGCAGATGAGTTCGCGAAGATAGGCTCCGCCATACTCGACTCGGCGGCGATGTGCCTGAGACCCGGCGGACGGCTGGTGTTCAGCACCTGCACCGTATCGGAGCGGGAGAACGAGTTGCAGCTGAAGGACTTCCTGGCAAGGCACAAGGAGTTCGCACCGGTACCGTTGGCAAGGCTGGAGGCTTTAGGCATATCTGGGAAGGGAAGCGGATATGCGCAATTGTTGCAGGGGATACATGAATCTGACGGCTTCTTCATATCCCTGTTTCATAAGTTAAATTAGGCATCGCACTATGCCAACCTACATTGACTTATAGTATCATTATAGAATAATGATGAATAAAGGTTCGGGGAGGTACGGCTCAAATGCATGTGAAGGTGGGCGTGAAGGTCCTGCCGCACGGGGATGAAGGTTGGTTCCCCCAGTACATGACGGAAGGATCGTCGGGCGCAGACCTGAGGGCGGCGGTGGCGGAGCCGCTGACCGTAGAGCCCATGCAGAGGGCCGTGGTGCCCACGGGGTTGGCGCTTTCCATACCGGCGGGATACGAGGGCCAGGTGAGGCCGAGGTCAGGCCTTGCCGCCAAGAACGGGATAACCATGCTAAACTCGCCCGGCACGATAGACAGCGACTACAGGGGCGAGGTGAAGGTGATACTGATAAACCTCGGCGGCGAGCCGTTCACTCTCAATAGGGGAGAGCGGATCGCCCAGCTCGTGATAGCGAGGACCGAAAGGGCATGTTTCGAGGCTGCCGAAGGGCTGGACGAGACTGAAAGAGGCCATGGGGGCTTCGGACATACGGGGATGTAGGAGGGGATTTCCTTGTCAGAGATCAAGGTGATGGTAACGGGAGCATGCGGGAAGATGGGCAGGGAAGTCGTAAAGGCCGTCGCCGCGCAGCAGGACATGCGGCTGGTGGCTGCAGTCGACCGATCAATGTCCGGTGAGGACATAGGCGGCATCTGCGGCATAGGGGAGCTCGGAGTCAAGGTGAACCCTTCACTCGAAGGCGCGGTAAAAGAGGCCAAGCCGGACGTGATGGTCGACTTCACCGTGGCCGAAGCGGCCGAGGAGAACATAAGCAGGGCCATAGCCATGGGCGTTAAGTGGGTGGTGGGCACTACGGGCATGCCGCGAGGCACCGTGGACCGCTTGGTGCGGGAATCGACTAAAGCCGGAGTCGGCGGGCTGCTCGCACCGAACTTCGCAATCGGCGCCGTGCTGATGATGCAGATGTCAAAGGTGGCCGCGAAGTACATGCCGGACTGCGAGATAATAGAGCTACATCACGACAAGAAGCTGGACGCCCCGTCGGGTACCGCCAAGGCCACCGCGGCGATGGTAGCCGAGGCAGGCGGCCGGTCGAGGGCGCACGACACGGACGAGCCGCCTTCTAGGGGCGGCGAGTTCGACGGGATAAAAATACACAGCGTAAGACTTCAGGGCTTCGTAGCCCATCAGGAGGTGATCTTCGGCGGCCTCGGACAAGTGCTTACGATCAAGCACGATTCGTTGGGCAGGGAATCCTTCATGCCCGGCGTGATCCTTGCCGTAAGGAAGGTCATGGGGCTTGACGGGCCGGTAATCGGCCTTGAGAAGGTCATGGGCCTCGACTTCTGAAGATTGAAGGTGTTCGTATGTCGAAAGTATGCATCGTAGGCGCCACGGGCGCCGTAGGCAGAGAGATGGTGCAAGGCCTGAAGGAGCTGGCATATCCTGTCTCCGAGCTCAGGCTCCTTGCTTCGGAGCACTCGGCGGGGAAGACGATGGAAACCCCGTACGGGCTCATAAAAGTAGAGAAGGCCGTCCCCGATTCATTCAAGGGCATGGACGTGGCCTTCTTCAGCGCAGGATCTGTCGTGTCCAAGGAGCTGGCGCCGGAAGCCGCGCGGCGCGGCTGCCTTGCGGTCGACAATTCCAGCGCCTGGAGGATGGACCCCGACGTCCCGCTGGTCGTACCAGAGGTGAACATGGACGCTGCCAGGAAGAACAAGGGCATAATCGCCAACCCGAACTGCAGCACGATAATAATGTGCGTGGCGATCGAGCCCATCTATCGCAACTATGGGATAAAGAGGATAATCGCGGCGACCTACCAGGCCGTATCGGGCGCCGGATGGGCCGCGATAGAGGAACTAAGGAAGGAAAGCGAGGACGTGCTGGCCGGACGGCAGGCGAAACCAGAGGTCCTGCCGATGAAGAACGGCACCGTCCACCACCAGATAGCCTTCAACCTCATACCCCACATAGACGTCTTCATGGAGGACGGGTACACGAAAGAGGAGCACAAGATGGTGGACGAGACCAGGAAGATCTTCGGCGACCAGTCCATCATGGTTTGCGCGACGACGGTGCGCGTGCCGGTGTTCCGCTCCCACTCGGAGGCGCTGTTTGTAGAGACCGTAAAGGACTTCGACATAGAGGACGTCAAGGACGCCATCGCCACCGGCAAGGGCCTCGTCCTGGAGGACGACCCCGCGAAGTACGTGTACCCCATGCCGTTCAAGGTATCGGGCAGCACCCTGGTGCACGTGGGCAGGGTGAGGGTCGACAGCTCCGCACCGAGGTCGATTGCCCTGTGGGCGGTTGGCGACCAGCTCAAGAAGGGCGCTGCGACGAACGCCATCCAGATAGCCCTGGGGCTTCTGGAATGATCGGGGGTGCTGCGTCTTGGGCATAATTGTACAGAAATTCGGCGGCACCTCGGTTGCGTCAAGGGATTCTTGCGCGAAGGTCGCGGCCAAGGTCAAGAAGGCGATAGGAGCGGGGAACAAGGTGGTGGTCGTAGTCTCGGCCATGGGCAGGAGGCCCGCGCCGTACGCGACCGACACGCTCCTGGACCTGATTTCGTCATACTGCCAGGAAGTGGAATCAAGGGAAAGGGACGCGATAGCCTCCTGCGGGGAGGTCATATCGGCGGCGATCCTAGCCTCGGCGCTAAAGGCGGAAGGCCTTAACGCCATGTCGATGACAGGGTTCCAAGCCGGCATAATGACCGACGGCAACTTCACCGACGCAAGGATCTCGTCCATAGACACAAGCAGGTTGTCCATGCTCCTGGAGGAGGGCATAGTGCCGGTAGTTGCGGGCTTCCAGGGCATGAACAGGTCGGGGGACATAACCACGCTCGGAAGGGGCGGCAGCGATACGACGGCGGCCGCGTTGGCCGCGGCCCTCAAGGCCGAGAAGGTGGAGATCTACACGGACGTCGAAGGCGTCATGACGGCGGACCCGAGGATAGTCCCGGAAGCGCGTTTCCAGAAGAACGTCTCCTACCACGACATGGCGGAGATGGCGAACCTGGGCTCGAAGGTGGTGCACCCCAGGGCCGTGGAGATAGCGATGAAGTCGAGGACCCCGCTCGTCATAAGGAACACCTTCTCCGAATCCGAGGGCACCGTGGTGGACGACGGCCCGATAAGCGACGTTGGTTCCACGGTCCCCGACAAGCCGGTCTCCGGCATCACGCACACCCTCGGCGTGACCAGGGTCCTGATAGACATAAGCGGGAAGTCCGGCGAGGACGTCTCCCTAGAGGTGCTGAACTCCCTTGCGGCGGCCGGCATCTCCATAGATATGATAAGCCTGTTCGCAGACAGGGTCGCGTTCATAGTCTCGGACAAGGACGCGGACAGGACGGAAGCCTGCCTTAGCGGCATGGGCTTCGAATTCTCCACCAAGCGCGGGTGCGGGACGGTATCGGTCGTGGGTCAGATCATGAGGGGGATCCCGGGCGTAATGTCGAAGGTAGTAAAGGCGCTAAGGGATGCGGGCATAGAGATCATCCAGACGTCGGACTCGCACAACTCGATTTCATGCCTTATGAGGGCGGAGGACGTCGAACGCGCTGCCAGGGCGCTGCACAGCGAATTCGAGCCCGGCATGTGATGAACGGAGGTAACGGCATGTTGATAGACGGAAAGAGACTAAGGGTGCTCACCGCGATGGTGACCCCCATGAAAGAGGACCTATCGGTCGACTACGCCAAGGCTGAGAAGCTTGCGGACTTCCTGGTAAGGAACGGCTCCGACGCGATCGTGGTCAGCGGGACCACAGGAGAGTCCCCCACCCTGACCGCGGAGGAGAAGCTCAAGCTGTTCTCTGCCGTGAAAGGCGCGGTCGGCGCGAAGGCCCCGGTGATCGCGGGCACTGGAGGAAACGATACGGCATCGTCGATAGAATTCACGAAGAAGGCCGAAAAACTGGGCGTGGACGGGTGCATGCTCGTCACGCCGTACTATAACAAGCCGCCCCAGGCCGGGCTCAAGCTCCACTTCTCGATGATAGCGAGGAGCACGAAGCTCCCTGTGCTTCTGTATGTGGTCCCCGGAAGGACCGGGGTGAACATGCTCCCCGAGACCACGCTCGCCCTCGCGAGGGAGCACGATAACATAGTAGCGGTCAAGGAAGCATCAGGAAGCCTGGACCAGGCCGCGGAGATCGTCACCGGGGCGCCCGAGGGCTTCTCGGTGCTGAGCGGGGACGACAACCTGACGGTGCCCCTCCTGTCGGTAGGCGCCGACGGGATCGTCAGCGTCGCTTCCCACATCTGCGGCAACGAGATACACGAGATGGTGTACGCGTTTACGGCAGGGGATCCCAAGAAGGCCGCGGAGATCCACAGGAGGCTGCTGCCGGTGTTCAAGTCGGTCTTCATAACCACGAACCCGATACCCGTGAAGGCTGCGCTGTCGCTGGTCGGCATTGATGCGGGGCCGGTAAGGCCGCCGCTTGTCGACATTACGGAAGCGGAGATGGCGAAGGTCAGGTCGGCCTTCGAGTCGGCCGGACTGGGGAAATAAGTATGTAGGTACAACCTGTGGCCGGGGCGGGACTGAACCGCCCTTGGCTTTATGTGCATGTAAGGGCCACGGGAGAATAGAGTATCAGGAATAGGGAGGTAATTTTGAGAACAAGAAGAAAGCCGGCGACGGTCAAGGTGATCCCGCTCGGAGGGGTAGGGGAGATAGGCCTTAACTGCACGCTGATAGAGACCGAGGAAGAGATGATAATCGTCGACGCGGGCCTCATGTTCCCGGAGGAGGACATGCCCGGCGTCGATATCGTCATCCCGGACTTCTCGTACATCACGGCGAACAAGGACAAGGTGAAGGGGCTGTTCCTCACACACGGCCACGAGGACCACATAGGTGCGATACCGTACCTGCTAAGAGGGCTGCCCGAAATCCCCGTATACGGGGGCCCGCTCACCATGGCATTCGTGAACGCAAGGCTTAAGGAGCAGGGCATGGCGCTCGGCGAAGCTGGACATACTGTGGCCGCCGGGGACATAATACAGGTAGGGAGCCTCAAGGTCGAGTTCATAACCGTATGCCACAGCATAGCCGACAGTTTCGGGCTGGCGATAAGCACGAAGGCCGGTCTGATACTGCATACGGGCGATTTCAAGATCGACCAGACCCCGATAGACGGCAAAAGGATGGACCTCTCGCGGTTCGCCCAGCTGGGAAGCCAGGGCGTGATACTCATGATGTCCGATTCCACGAACGCCGTAAACCCAGGCTACACCGGCTCGGAGAGCATAGTGGGCGAGGGGCTGCTCGAGACTTTCAGGGCGGCCGAAGGCAGGGTGCTAGTCGCGACCTTCGCGTCACATGTAGCGAGGATACAGCAAGTACTGCAGGCCGCGGCGGCCACCGGAAGGAAAGTCGCGTTCGCGGGAAGAAGCCTTGTAACCAACAGCAAGATCGCCACCGAGCTGGGCTACTTGAAACCTTATCCGGGCGTCATGGTAGAGCTTTCTCAAGTCGACGACCTGCCCGATAACGAGGTAGTCATAATGACCACGGGGACCCAGGGGGAGCCGACGTCGGCCCTCACCAGGATGGCTATGTCGGAGTTCAAGAGGACTTCGATAAAGAAGGGCGACACGGTCGTAATATCCGCCAGCACAATCCCGGGCAACGAGAAGTCCGTCTTCAGGACCGTAAACCACCTGTACAGGCAGGGCGCGGAGGTCATCGGAAGGAAGGACGCCAACATACACGTATCCGGGCATGCGAGCCAGGAAGAGCTCAAGCTCATCCTCGCGCTGGTAAAACCGAGGCACTTCACGCCGGTCCACGGAGAGTACAGCCACCTGCACAGCCATGCCAAGCTCGCGATCCGCATGGGCATGAACAAGTCAAAGGTCCTCATCGCAGGGTCGGGCGAGATCATAGAGATAAAGGGCGGCAAGGCCAGGCTGGACGGGCACGTCCAGGCGGGCAGGGTGATGGTGGACGGGTACGGGGTCGGAGACGTGGGCAAGTACGTGCTAAGGGACAGGATGCTCCTTTCCAACGACGGCATACTGGTGGCGGTGGTCGTCATCGACAAGGAGACGGGCGAGCTGCTGAGAGGACCCGAGATCATATCCAGGGGCTTCGTATACGAGAAGGAATCTGAGGCTCTGTTCGACGAGGTGACCGCACAGTGCAGGAAGGTCCTCAGCAGGCAGCGAGATGTGGGCGCCGCCGCCGTCGCGGAGACGGTGAGGGGCAGCATCGTTTCGGTGCTCTCGCAGAGGACCGGCAGGAAACCCTTGATAATACCCCACGTGCTGGAGCTATAGGACAAAGGTCAGCATCCGGGACCGGGCGGGACGCCGCAAGGGGCGTCACAGAGGAGTGTTCACATGGATTACCTTAAGTATGCCCTGCTGGGCCTAGTGCAGGGATTGACGGAATTCCTGCCCGTGTCCAGCTCTGGGCATCTTGCGATAGCGCACAGGATAGTTGGCATAGAAGCGGAGCTGGGTTTCGACGTCGCCGTCCACATGGGCACGGCGCTCGCCGTGATCATTTATTACTTCAGGGACATCCTGATGTACGGGATGGACGCGCTTAGCCCGACGGCGAGGGCCAAAGGCAGGAGCAAGGACTGGGACAGCGTGGGGGGCGGAAGGCTCCTGATGCTGCTGGTGATAACCTCAATACCCGCGGCGGCGGCCGGCTTCCTGCTGCAGGACAAGGTGGAGGCGGCTTTTACGAGCGCTGTCGCCATCTCCGCATTCCTTACGGTTACCGGCATAATCCTGCTGACTATCTCCGGCAGGCGCGGGGGGAAGATAGACGGGCCGATGGGCATGCCTCTGGGGACGGCCCTGTTAATAGGCCTTGCGCAGGCCCTTGCGATATTCCCCGGCATCTCGAGGTCGGGCATGACAATCGCTGCCGGAATCGCCTTCGGCCTGACGGCGGGCTGGGCGGTCGACTATTCGATGCTGGCGTCGCTTCCCGTCATCCTGGGGGCCTTCCTACTCCAGGTGATGCAAGGCGGCATAGCCTTGGGAGGAGCCCATGGGCTCTATGCCGGGATCGGCGTCGCGACAAGCCTTTTGACCGGGCTCTTTGCGATCTCGGCGCTTAGGAGGGTGGCGAGGAAGAGGAATTTCGTCCTGTTTGCGGTATGGGCGTTCGCCATGGCGGGAATCAATCTCTACCTTTATCTGGCATTAGGTATCTAGCGGAGGTGCAGGTTTGGCTGTAAGGAAGGCCCGCAGGGCCGAGGAAGCGGCGAAGAGGAAGCCGCAGGCCGAAGAAGTGCTCGGAGGACAGCTGGGACTCGAGGCCATGGGCATAATCTGCCTGGCGGGGGCCCTATTGGTGTTCGTGTTCCTCGTGCTCGAAGAGGCGGGGGCGCCTCAGTCGGGTTCCGTGGGCATACTGGGCGCTAAGGTCGCAGGATGGCTCAAGTGGCTGCTGGGCTTCACGGTCTACATACTGCCCGCGGCCCTCGGCTATGCAGGCATACTGATGCTGGTGAGGAAGAAGGGCTATTTCGGCTCGGCGCGAATGGTGGCGCTGACTGGCCTGGTCGCGTCCGCGGCCGCGCTGGCGGCCGTATTCGGAAACGAGTTCGGCATGTACGGAGGCGGCGGAGGCGCGATGGGAGCCGCGCTCGCCAGGATTACGACCGGCCTCGTCGGCAGGATAGGGACCGGCATCGTATTCTCGGCTACCGGGCTGTTGGCGCTTGTGGTGCTCTCCAACATACCGGTCAGCACCGCGGCGGCCTTCCTGTTCGCCATGCTTTGGTACATGGCGATCTCGGCGGGGCGCCTCATCGCGGCAGGGTACAAGGCCCTGGTCCTGAAGGTGCTCGAGCAGCCCGCAAGGGAGCCGGTAGAAAACGACTTAAGCCTTAAAGAGCAGGCCGAAACGGCTACGGTTCTAGAAGACAGGCCATCGATCAGCTTCGCGGAAAACGAGGACGGGCTTTCGCAAGACGACGGTCCGGTCATTCCTCTTCCGAGGAGGAGGGAGCCGAGGCCGCGGAGGCTGGACGATTGGAGGAAGCCCGAGCAGCCCCAGCAGGACCGGCCCGGGCATCTGCCGCTGCTTCCGCCACTTAGCATACTCAACGTGCCGATAACCAGGAAGAAGAGCAAGGCCGAATCGTACGACGTGGCCGACATGTCGAAGACGCTGGAAGCGACGCTCGCCTCGTTCGGCGTGTCAGCGAAGGTGGTGAGCGTAAGCCAGGGGCCCACGGTCACCAGGTTCGAAGTGCAGCCCAGCTCTGGCGTGAAGGTGTCCAGGATAGCGAGCCTTGCGGACGACATAGCGCTTGCTTTCGCCGCCCCCGGCATAAGGATAGAGGCCCCGATACCGGGCAAGGCCGCCGTGGGAGTGGAGATTCCCAACAGGGACAAGGGTTTCGTCTACTTCAGGGACGTGCTGGAGACCGAAGCGTACCAGAAGGCCGAAGGGCGCCTCATCGTCGCTTTGGGCAAGGACATCGCAGGAAACGCCATAGTTGCCGACCTGACTGACATACTGCATCTGCTGGTGGCAGGATCCACCGGGTCGGGCAAGAGCGTATGCCTTAATACGATCATCGCAAGCCTGCTCTTCAGGGCTACGCCCGACGATGTAAGGCTCCTTATGATAGACCCGAAGAGGGTTGAACTCTCGGTGTACAACGGCATCCCCCACCTGATCGCCCCCGTGGTGACGGAACCCAAGAAGGCGGCGGGATACCTCAAGTGGGTATGCGAGGAGATGGAGAACCGTTACCGCATCTTCCAGATGGCGGGAGCCAGGAACATATCGCAGTACAACGAGATGCTGGACAAGGGCATGCTCGAGCAGATCGTCGACGGGGACTCCGAGGAGGCCATCGTGTCGGGGCAGATACCGTTCAGCCCGAGGAGGCTGCCGTACATAGTGGTCATCCTCGACGAGCTGGCGGACCTGATGATGGTGGCCAAGAACGATGTGGAAGACGCCATCTGCAGGCTGGCCTTCATGGCGAGGGCCGCGGGCATACACCTGATAATCGCGACCCAGAGGCCCTCGGTGGACATAGTCACCGGCATAATCAAGGCCAACATCCCATCGAGGATAGCCTTCGCCGTATCGTCCCAGATAGACTCGAGGGTGATCCTGGATTCGGCCGGCGCGGAGAGGCTGCTAGGAAAGGGCGACATGCTGTTCCACCCCATCGGCCTTCCGAAACCCGTGAGGGTGCAGGGCGCGTACATATCCGATTCCGAGGTCCTGGCGCTGGTTGAGTTCCTGAAGAACCAGGGGGAGCCGGTTTACGTAGCGAAACCCGTTGAATCGAAGGAGAGCGACAGCGCCACGGCCGACGTGACAGACGAGCTGTTCGAGGACGCCGCAAGGCTCATAGTCGAATCCGGGGAGGCATCCATATCCAAGGTACAAAGGCGCTTCAGGGTGGGGTACGCAAGGGCTGCGAGGCTAATCGACACGATGGAGCTCATGGGCATAATCGGGCCGCACAACGCCAGCAAGGCCCGGAACATACTGATGACACCGGTCCAGCTGGAGGATCTCCTAAGGGAGCTCAGGCAGCAGGGATGACCGATAGGGGGTATGACGCGTGCAGAAGAAGATAGGCGAGCTGCTTCAAGAACGCCGACAGGCCATGGGGGCAAGCCTTGCGGACGTCGAAGGCGCGACACTGATAAGGTCCGCCTATCTTGAGGCTATCGAAAAGGGGGACTACGGCGCCATCCCGGGCGAGATCTACCTGAAGCTCTATGTGAAGAGCTACGCTTCGTTCCTGGGGATGGATCCCCAGCAAGCGGCGTCGATGCTCGAAAAGGAGATGGCCGAGGCCCAGTCGGAGGAGCCGAAGCAGCCGGTCCTGCCGCCTTCTGAGACCTCCATGGACAAGAGGATGCTCCACAGGATAAGGATGGAACAGAAGAGGAGGCAGGCCGCGCGAAGGAGGACGCTGACCACGGCCCTTGCCATCTTCCTGCTGGCCGCCGTTGTGTTGGTCGCCTACATCGCCTTCGGAGGGCTGCTTGGAAAGGACGAGGCGATACCCGGCGAAACCGCGCCCGCGCAGGGCGCCCAGACCGCCCCCGAGACGCAGGAGGCCCCCGCCGTTACAGCCGAAACCGAGGTGCAAGAGGCCCCCGCCTTGCCTAAATCACAGCACACACTGAGGATATCGTTCAGCGACAACTGCTGGATAAGGGCGTACGCAGACGGGAAGAAGGCGTTCGAGGGCATACTCAAGGCGGGCGACTCGCTGGACCTCAGCGGCGACAAGGGCATCTGGGTGAGGATAGGAAACGCCGGGGCCACGTCCCTGAACTATAACGGGGAGGACCTGGGCGTGCCGGGGGTGGCGAGGAAGGCCATGGACATAGCCTTCCCGGCGGGATACGGGCCTTTCTGAGCTGACGTACGTATTTTGACTATAATGGCAGAACATGGCATGCTCCCAAGCGCACAGCGGGGGCGGCCGGAGGTGTGAATGGAAGGTACAAGGCCGCTGCCTGCCAGCCCCGAAGAGATAGCGAAACGGGGATGGGACAGGCCGGACATAGTAATAGTAACGGGAGATGCATACGTCGACCACCCTGCCTTCGGCGCGGCCGCAATCGGCAGGGTTCTTGAATCGAAGGGCTATAAGGTGGCGATAATGCCCCAGCCGGACTTCAGGTCCGACGAGGCTTTCAAGGCATTCCCGAGGCCGAGGCTGTTTTGCGGGATAACGTCCGGCAACCTCGACTCTATGGTATCGAATTACTCCCCCTCGAAGTTCAGGAGGAAGAAGGACGATTTCTCGCCTGGCGGCGTTCCGGGCAGGAGGCCGGACAGGGCTGTCGTCGTATATTCGAACAGGGCGAGGAGCGCCTGGCCGGGCCTGCCCCTGGTTCTGGGGGGGATTGAGGCCTCCATGAGGAGGCTGGCCCACTACGACTACTGGGACGATTCGGTAAGGCGGTCCGTGCTCCTGGATTCCAGGGCGGACATCCTGGTCTACGGCATGGGGGAGAAAGCGGCGCTGGAGATAGCGGCAAGGCTCGATGCGGGGTCGGCGGACCTGTCCGGAATCCCGGGAACGGCCACGGTCGAAAAGCAGCCGCCTCAGGCTGACCACCTTGAGATAGCCTCTTTCGATGAGGTAAGCACCGACAAGAGGGCCTATGCGGAATCCTTCGGCTCACAGATGAGAGAGAGCCTGAGGAGATCTCCCAGGCCGATAGCGCAGGCGCACGCCAACCGCTACGTGGTCGTGTGGCCCCAGCGGGTCCTGAGCACAGAGGAGCTGGACGGCATCGCCTCGTTGGGATACACCAGGCGCTGGCATCCCATGTACGACAAGGAGGGAGTGCCAGCCCTAGAGGAGGTACTGTTCTCTGTAACGGCGCACAGGGGCTGCTTCGGCTCCTGCTCGTTCTGCGCCCTCTGGGCGCACCAGGGCAGGGCGATACAGTCCAGGAGCGAGGATTCAATCCTATCCGAGATAACAGGATTCACCAAGGATCCCAGGTTCAAGGGCATTGTGCATGACATCGGGGGACCTTCGGCCAACTACTACGCGTCCCATTGCGGATCGGACGTTGCGTGCGACGGGGCGAGGGCCTGCGTATGGCCAGATAGATGCCGCTTCATGAATGACGGGCAGGAGCGCTACGAGGAGCTCCTGAAGAAGGCCGAATCCGTCCCGGGCGTCAGGAAGGTCTTCGTCAGGTCCGGGCTCAGGTACGACTACCTGATGGGATCGAAGGAGGGCATGGCCCTTACGAGGCACATAGTGGCCAACAACGTCAGCGGACAGCTCAAGATAGCGCCCGAGCACATATGCGAGGGGGTGCTTTCGGTGATGCGCAAGGCCACAGGAGCCGAGTATGAGAGATTCAGGGAGCTCTTCAAGGCCTTCTCTGACGAGTGCGGCAAGGAGCAGTACCTCATCTCGTATTTCATATCGGGGCACCCGGGCGCAAGCCTTTCGGATGCGCTCGAGCTTGCGCTCTACCTGAAGGGATTGCTCGGTTACGCGCCGGAGCAGGTCCAGGACTTCACGCCGACCCCCGGCACCGAGGCGACCACCATGTACTATACGGGCCTGGATCCGATAACGATGGAGCCGGTGCACGTGGCGAAGGGCGAGGAGAAGCAGATGCAAAGGGCCCTTCTGCAGTGGTCGATGCCGCAGAACTGGAGGCTCGTAAGACAGGCGCTAACTAAGCTTGGCAGGGAGGACCTCATAGGATACGGGCACGGATGCCTCGTGCGGCCGGAGCGGACGGACAGGATGCAATGGCCGGCTAGGACCGGCGGCGGCGGACGTACCGGAAATCAGAAGGGGCGGTACCGCGAGTGATGGACATCAGGATCGTCCAGGTGTCGGACATCGACGAGGCCGAGGTGGCATCGGTCTTCGACGAGTGCTGGCAGGACACAGAACCGTCGGTGATGATGCACGGCCCCCAGGGGTACAGGAGGGTGACGGGCTGGCTGGACATAGAACCCAAGGCCTCGGCGGTCGCCTATTCGGAGGACAGGCCCGTAGGGGTAGTCCTCATCGGCCTGAGGGAGCCGGACAGGGGGTATGTGGCCTCGCTTGCCGTTAATCCCTCCTTCAGGGGCGAGGGCTGCGGCAGGAGGCTGATGCAGTGGGGCCTTGCAAGGACCAGGGCATGGGGATGCAGGAAAGTCGGCCTGCACGTGTTCGAGGAGAACAAAAGGGCGCTTTCGCTGTACAGGTCGTTGGGATTCGGACCCGTCAGGAGGATCGGCCATTGGGAGGGCAACATAAAATGCAAGCCTTCCAACACGCTCACTTTCACCCACCCGGGCATAGAGGAGGCCTTCTCGTTGACGGGCCGGCCGGACAGGCCGCCCCTTTGGGAGAACGAGCCCAGGAGCCTTATGAACCTCAAGGACAACGTCGTTTGCGTGATGGCGTGGAAACACGGCGAACCATTCGGCTATATGATATACTCGACCAGGTCCCTCTGCTGGGTGCTCGACCTTAACGTAAGGAACGGGGCGAGCCCGGAAGAGGCGACGGAGCTGATATTCCAGCTTCCTACGGCCCGGTTCCTGCCGGCCGTGTTCACCACCGTCCCGGAGGGCGGGGAGAACGAGAGGTTAGTGAGATGCCTCGGCCTCAGGCAGGACAGGACGAGGGTCGAGATGGAGCTGAGGCTTTCGCAGGACACGGTTTCCTAAGGCATTTTCGGAGGTATTCAGGATGGTCAAGCTGGCTCTAAGTACTTTCGCGGTTGTTTTCCTTGCCGAGCTGGGCGACAAGACCCAGCTGGCGACAATGGTCCTTTCGGCCAAGTGCGATCCGGCTTCGAGATGGGGAGTGCTCATCGGAGCCGCCGCCGCGTTGGTTACGACCAGCGTGATAGGCGTGCTCGCCGGGGCCGTCGTCGGCAGGCTCGTGCCGGAGAACGTGTTGAAATATGTGGCGGGCGCCGCGATGATCATAATGGGCGCCCTGCTTATGTGGGGCAAGATATAGGGCATGGTAAAGACGCGAATCAGGATCATATCCCTGGGTTGTGCCAAGAACAGGGTGGACAGCGAGTTCCTGCTCGGCAGGCTCGCCGAGGCGGGCATGGCGATCGCGGGCGAGGACGAGCCCGCCGACGCGGTCATAGTGAACACGTGCAGCTTCCTTCAGAGCGCCTGTGAGGAGGCCATAGACGTGATACTCGAATGCGCCGAGGAGAAAAGGGCCGGCAAGCTGAGGGCCGTGCTCGTCTCCGGATGCCTGCCGAACAGGTACGGAACGGACCTGGCAAAGGAGATGCCGGAGATAGACGGCGTGATTTCGCCGGGCTCCTACGACAAGGTGGCCGAGTTCGTGCGAGAGGCCCTGGACAGGAAGTCTCCGTCGGTGCTCTCCGGAAAAGGATACCTCGGGTCGAAGGCACCCAGGATGCTGACCAATGCAGGCCATTACGCGTACATCAAGATCTCCGACGGATGCAACAACAGGTGCTCCTACTGCATGATCCCCGACATCAGAGGCCCGCATGTAAGCAAGCCGATGGAGGATGTGGTCGACGAGGCCGGAAGGCTCCTCGGAGCAGGGGTCAAGGAGCTTGTGGTCATAGCCCAGGACCCCACCAGGTACGGGACCGACCTGTACGGCAGGCCCCTGCTTGGCGAGCTTGTCAAGCAGCTTGCCGGGCTGGACGGGCTGATGTGGCTTAGGCTGATGTACGCCTATCCTTCCAGGGTTGACGATGAGCTCATAGGCCTCTTCGAGGACGGGCTCAAAGGCAGGCTGCTTCCTTATATGGACCTTCCTATGCAGCACGGCTCAGCGAAGGTTCTCTCCGCCATGAACAGGCTCGGAAGCCCCGAAGCCATAATCGACGTGGTGGGCAGGCTGAGGAGGGCGAGGCCTGGTTTCGTAGTCAGGACGACGTTCATGGTCGGCTTCCCCGGCGAGAGCGAGGCGGATTTCAGGGAATTATTGGATTTCATAAGGCTGGTCGGGCCACAAAGGGCGGGCGTGTTCAAGTTCAGCCCCGAGGAGGGGACACCGGCCGCGTCGATGCCGGACCAGGTCGCCGAGGAGGAGAAGGACGAAAGAGAACGTGCGGTCATGTCGCTGCTTGCCGAGATCAGCCTCGAGTACAATGAATCCAGGATAGGTGAGGTAACGACGGTGATGGTGGACGGGCCTTCGGACGAATCCGAGCTGTTGGTGTCAGCCAGGTCGTACGCGGAAGCCCCCGAGGAGGACGGGCACATACTGATAGGGGATTGCACCCTGGCCCCGGGCAGCGTGCTGAAAGCTAGGATAACCAGCGCCGCGGAATACGACCTCGGAGCGGATATAGTCGAGTAGGGACGATCCCGGTAAGCGTAAAGGAAAGCCCGGCTTCATCGAGCCGGGCCTTCGTCCGTATCATCGGTTACGACGATCCTGGATTATAGGAAGATGCCCCTTGCCTGCATGGCGTCCACTATCCTCTTGATGGCGAGGCAGTAGGCGGCTATGCGCATGGTGATGTTCTTCTCCTTCGCGAACTCCCAGCAGGAATCGAACGCCGAGCTCATCTTGACGTCGAGCCTGTCGTTCACTTCGTCGACGGTCCAGTAGTAGCCGTACAGGTTCTGCACCCACTCGAAGTAGGATACGGTGACTCCGCCCGCGTTGGCGAGTATGTCCGGTACGACGACCTTCCCGGCCTTCTTGAGGATCTCGTCCGCTTCGGCGGTGATGGGGCCGTTAGCGGCCTCGACGATGTTCTTCGCCTTGATCTTGCCTGCGTTCTCGGCAGTGATCTGGTTCTCAAGCGCCGCAGGCACGAGGAGGTCGCATTCGGTGTAGAGGACGGCCTTGGGGTCGTCGATCTTCACCATGCCGGGCTCCGTGTAGCCTTCGAGCAACTTCTTGGGGCTCTTGCCGGAGTGTTCGAAAGCGGCCTTTACGTTGACTCCGTTGGGGTTGTAATAGGTGCCGGTGATGTCGCTTATCGCGACGATCTTGACACCGAGGAGGCTGCTCATCAGTATCGAGCCGAGTCCGCCTACGTTGCCGAAGCCCTGTACCGCCACGGTGACCTTCTTCGGGTCGAGGTTTAGCCTCTTGAGGAGCTCACGGACGGCTATCGTGATGCCGCGTCCGGTGGCTTCGTTCCTTCCGAGCGAGCCGTTGACCGAAAGGGGCTTGCCGGTGACCACGCCGGGCTGGTACTGGCCGGTGAGCGCCGAATAGGTGTCCACCATCCAGGCCATTATCTTGCCGCTGGTGTTAACGTCGGGCGCCGGAACGTCCTTCATGGGCCCGATGATCGGGGCTATCCTTGCAGTGTAGCAACGGGTGAGGCGCTCGAGCTCCCCTTCGGAAAGCTTCGTCACGTCGACGCATACTCCGCCCTTCGCCCCGCCGTAGGGGATGTCCACGACGCCGCACTTGAAGGACATCCAAGCCGCGAGCGACTTGACTTCGTCGTAGTTGACGTCTACATGGTAGCGGACGCCGCCCTTTCCGGGGCCTCTCGAAGTGTTGTGCTGTACCCTGAATCCCTTGAATACCTTTATGCTTCCGTCGTCCATCCTTACCGGCATGTTCACTTCCAGCGCCCTTTCGGGTTCGCATAGGATCGCGAAAGTGCCTTCATCCAGGTTAAGGACTTCCTTAGCCAGCTTTAGCCTGGCCAAGACCTGTTCGTATGTGCTTTGAGCCATTAAACAGCACCTCCTGCTTGATAGTGTATACTGAATACACGTCCATATATAATTCTAGTCCCACCGCGAACATTATGCAATTTGGCACGGACTCGGATTTGGACTTAAAAGCCATGCCTGGCAGCCCTGATGATAGTCGTAGCATGTTCTAATTAAGAAACAATCCATGAGGAGAACATTGAATGAACCCGGCAGAAACTTATAATATGAAGTAGCATTAACCGGACCTAATTAATTATAATGTTCATGGAAGCATGCATCATGGTGAGCCGGGACCCTGAAGGCACGGCGATACATGCATGCATATTAAAGGGACCTCCGGTGTACCGGATCCCCATCGAATGGAGGTAATGTCCTCAATGAAGCGCGCTTTCACCCTGATAATCACTGCGGCGCTGCTCCTGGCCATCATGGCGATTCCGTCCTTCTCCAAGGAGTACAAGATCGCTATAGTATTCGACATCGGCGGTTTGGGCGACAAGTCGTTCAACGACTCCGCCTATCTCGGACTTCAGAGAGTGGCAAAGGAACTCGGAGCCAAGACGAAGTATGCCGAATCCCGCACCCCGTCCGACTATGAACCCAACCTCGCCGCCTTCGCCAAGGAAGGCTACGACATGGTATGGGGCATCGGATTCCTGATGGCCGACGCCATCGAGAAGGTATCGGCACAGTATCCCAACACCAAGTTCGGCATAATCGACAACGCATGGGAGGATGCCTGGTACAAGACCCATCCGAACGTGATGTCGGTGATGTACAAGGAGAACGAAGGCTCGTTCCTGATGGGCGTACTCGCCGCTATGACGACGAAGAGCAAGGTGATAGGCTTCATAGGCGGTATGGAGTTCCCCGTCATATGGCGTTTCGAGGCCGGTTTCAGGGCCGGGGTCGAAGCTGTCGACAAGAGCATCAAGCTCCTTCGCAACTATGCAGGATCGTTCAACGACCCCGCGGCTGGCAAGGCGATAGCGGTCTCCATGATAAGGCAGAAGGCTGACGTCATCTACCACGCCTCCGGCGGAACAGGCATCGGCATGTTCGAGGCCGCGAACGAGACGAAGAACGTATGGGTAATCGGCGTCGACTCCGACCAGTTCGAGCTCTCGCCGAAATGGTCGCTCTCCTCGATGATCAAGCGCGTCGACAACGGCGTGTTCATGGGCAGCAAGGCCCTCATCGACGGGAAGTTCAAGGCTGGCGCGACCTACCTCGGACTCAAGGAGGCGGGCGTAGGAATGGCCGCCACCACCAGCAAGAACACATCTGCCGGTGCGATCGCAAAGGCGAACGCGTGGGCGAGCATGATCATAGCCGGCCAGAAGTCCGTGCCGGACGGCATGAACGAAGCTGACAGGATATCGACGAAGTAACCGATGTCCAAGAGCGCACGGCTGAATTAAGCCCTGTTGTATCAGGAGCCGGGTGCCTAGCCATGAGCTAGGTGCCCGGTTTTCCAATACGGAGGAAAGACATGTCGGAAAGAGATTCAAACGTCGCCATCGACCAGGTGATCCTCGAGATGAAGGGGATAACCAAGGCCTTCCCCGGTATAGTCGCTAACTCGGATGTGGACTTCGACCTAAAGAAAGGCGAGATCCACTGCCTGTTGGGGGAGAACGGGGCGGGCAAATCGACGCTGATGAAGATACTCTACGGATTGTACAAGCAGGACAAGGGCGAGATCTTCTACAAGGGCGAGCCCCTTGTGGTCAACGGGCCCGCGGACACGCTGAGGCAGGGCATAGGCATGGTCCATCAGCACTTCATGCTGATCAAGCCTCTGACCGTCGCCGAGAACCTCGTGCTCGGGAACGAACCCATGAAGTACGGCTTCTTCATCGACAGGAAGAAAGCGAAGGCGGAGCTGATGGAGATATCCACGACCTTCGGCCTTGCGATAGAGCCGGACGCCAAGGTCATGGACATCTCGGTGGGAATGCAGCAGAGGGTGGAGATACTGAAGGCCCTTCACAGAGGGGCAGAAGTGCTGATATTGGACGAGCCTACCGCGGTGCTCACGCCACAGGAAACGAAAGAGCTCTTCGTGATCATGCGCAAGCTCGTGCATGACGGGAAGTCTATCATATTCATATCCCACAAGCTCAAGGAGGTCATGGAGATCTCCGACAGGGTCACTGTGATAAACCACGGGAAGATCATCGGCTCCGTAGAGACGTCCCAGACTTCCCCGAGCCAGCTCGCCAACATGATGGTAGGGCGCGAGGTGGAGCTTGTGGTCCACAAGGAACCCGCAAGGCCCGGCGAGGAGAAGTTCAAGGTGGAGGGGCTCACGGCGGAGAACGACAGGGGTCTTCCGGCGCTAAGGGGCATA
Source organism: Firmicutes bacterium ADurb.Bin153 (assembly GCA_002070415.1). Lineage (GTDB taxonomy): Bacteria > Bacillota > DTU025 > DTU025 > MWDF01 > MWDF01. The sequence continues at coordinate 46,348 of MWDF01000007.1, read as the reverse complement.
GACTTCAACGTGAGGGCGGGAGAGATACTCGGCATCTGCGGTGTGGACGGCAACGGCCAGACCGAGCTGGTGCAGTGCATAACCGGCATGAGGAGGCTCAGCGCGGGGAAAGTGACCCTCAACGGCAGGGACATAACCAACCTTCCCCCGAAGAAGTGCTTCGATGCCGGCATAGTGCACGTCCCCGAGGACAGGCAGAAGCACGGCCTGGTTCTCGACTTCACGGTCGCCGAGAACATGATACTGCAGACGTTCAACAAGAAGCCCTACAGCAGGGGCATCAACCTGCGCTGGGACGAGATAAAGTCGTACGCCAGGAAGCTGATCTCCGAGTTCGACGTAAGGACGCCGGACGAGGATACGAAGGCCGGCTCGCTGTCTGGAGGAAACCAGCAGAAGGCGATCCTGGCAAGGGAGCTTTCCAGGACGCCCGAGCTGATCGTCGTCGCGCAGCCCACCAGGGGCCTTGACGTCGGCGCGATAGAGTACATACACAGAAGGCTCGTGTCCGAAAGGGATTCCGGCAAGGCGGTTCTTCTAGTGTCGTTGGAACTCGACGAGATAATGTCGCTCTCCGACAGGATAGCCGTGATATACGAGGGCAGGATAATGGGGACCATGGACATCAAAGACGCCACCGAGGAGACACTGGGACTTATGATGGCCGGCTCGATGCCCGTTTCCCATAAGGGGGTGATGTGATGGGAAGGAATAAGGACAATTCCGCCATCAAGGAGCTCATAGTGCCCGTAACGGCGGTCCTGATAGGGCTCGTTCTCGGCGGTGTGTTGATGACGCTCACAGGCGTCAACGCGATAGAAGGCTACAAGGCCCTCATCATGGGGTGTTTCGGAAATCTGGAGTACATCAGCGAGACCGTAGTATACACAACCCCTCTCATATTCACCGGCCTTGCCATAGCGCTGGGCTTCAGGTGCGGGCTTTTCAACATCGGCTGTGAAGGGCAGTACATCGTGGGGCTCATAGGCGCCGCGGTGGTGGGGGCGATGGACCTTGGCCTTCCGACTTTCATACACCTTCCCCTCACGATGCTCTCGGGCATGGCCTGCGGGGCGATATGGGCTTCCGTCCCGGGCTTCCTGAAGGCGAAGTTCGGCATACATGAGGTCGTCAACAGCATCATGATGAACTACATCGCCCTCTACCTGTCGCACTTCCTGGTGAACGGGCCCATAAAGGACCCCGGGATAACCAGCCCTTACAGCAGGGAGATACTCGACACGGCGAAGCTCTGGAGGTTCTTCGGGCAGGACAGCCCCGTAAGGGTGAACAGCGGGATAATAATAGCGGTGGCGGCCGCGCTGCTGGTATACTACCTGCTGTTCAAGACGACGATCGGCTACCAGATAAGGGCCGTGGGCTTCAATCCCGAAGCTGCCAGGTACGGAGGCATCAGCGTCCCGACGAACGTAGTGGCCGCCATGTTCATCTCCGGCGCGCTAGCGGGCCTTGCCGGATCCGTGCAGATCATGGGCATACAGTTCAAGTTCCTGGACATATTCGCCTTCCAGGGCTACGGGCTCGACGGGATCGCGGTCGCACTTGTCGGAAAGAGCCACCCGCTGGGCGTCCTGCCGGCGGCTCTGCTGTTCGGCATACTCCAGAGGGGCTCCCAGACGATGCAGATGCTGGCGGGCGTGCCCAAGGAGACCATAGGCATCATGCAGGGCGTGATAATAATAATCGTGGCCGCCGAGGGCATAGTGAAGGGCTGGCTGCCGATAAGGAAGATACTGGGAACCGACAAGAAGACGGTGGGCAAGGAGGTGGGCAGGGCATGAGCGGGATCAACAAGGGTGTGGACTGGCACAAATTGGCCAGGTCCAGGGCATTCTGGCTCGGCGCGGCCCTGGCCGTACTCATAACCGTGTTCTGCGTAAACAGCATAAGGTCCATGGGAGGGGAGATGTTCAGCTATCTGGTGGTCGACTTCTTCTCCACCGGGATCTTCATGGCCACCCCCCTTATACTAACCAGCATAGGGGCAGTGTTCTCCGAGAGGTCGGGCGTGGTCAACATCGGCCTCGAAGGGATGATGCTAATAGGCGCGTTCTTCGGCGTAATGGTATCGCACTTCACGGGCAGCGCATGGCTGGGAGTGCTAGGAGGGATGATAGCCGGAGGCCTTGCTGCGGCTCTGCATGCCTATGTCTGCATATCCCACCACGCCAACCAGACCGTGAGCGGGGTCGCGATCAACGTCTTCGCCCTCGCGCTGACGGGCTTCCTGCTGAAGGCGGTATTCCACAGGGCGGGCCAGACCGACAGGGTGACGAAGCTTGCGAACTGGATCATGCCCGACTTCTTCAGGAACATACCTATAATAGGGGATGTACTGGGCAGCAACACACCACCGGTCTACATAGCCCTGATTCTTGTGGTACTGGCGCAGTTGGTGCTGTTCCGTACTCCGCTCGGACTTAGGATACGCGCATGCGGCGAACATCCAGAAGCCGCCGACACGGTGGGCATAAACGTCACCGGGACCAGGTACTTCTGCGTTATATTGTCAGGGGTGCTCGCGGGGCTCAGCGGAGTGACGCTCTCGCTCGGCCAGCTTTCGCTCTTCAAGGAGGGCATGACCGACGGCAGGGGCTACATCGCCATCGCCGCGATGATATTCGGCAAGTGGACACCGCTGGGGGCGTTCCTGGCGTCGTTGTTCTTCGGCCTTGCGACCGGGTTCAAGTTCATATCCCAGTCGTGGAACATGACCAGCATACCGACGGATTTCCTGCTCATGCTGCCGTACATACTCACGATGCTGGCGCTCGCCGGATTCGTGGGAAGGCTTACGCCGCCTGCGGCCAGCGGCCTGCCCTACAGGCGGAGGGGATCCGTCTGACCGACGCACGATAAACAGCAATAGCGCCGGCCCGGGAAACTGTATGTCCCGGGCCTTGGCCTAGGAAAAGGGGAAGTAATGGAGGAAACATCGACAAAAAGACGCATAGAGGCGGTGGGGATGCTGCCCAAGGACCTGGAGCCGATAATGCTCGGCCTCGGGCATCCCAAGTACAGGGCCTCACAAATCCTCGAATGGATATACTCGAAGAAGGCCGAAGGCTATGACGAGATGACGAACATCCCCGCCGACCTGAGGGAGAAGCTGTCGAACATAGCACCGATAAGGCCGCCTTCGGTGCTCGACGTGAAAAGGGCGAAGGACAGGACCACAAAGCTTCTGATGGGTTTTTCGGACGGGGCGAACGCCGAGGCCGTGCTGATGGAGCACGACTACGGGCTTTCCCTGTGCGTGTCGAGCCAGGCGGGATGCAAGATGGGCTGCGCCTTCTGCGCGTCGGCGATAAGCGGCTTCTCGAGGGACCTTACGGCAGGGGAGATGTGCTGGCAGTTCATTGAGGCCTCAAGGCTCGCCAAGGACAAGAGGATATCCTCCGTCGTAGTCATGGGCATGGGCGAGCCGCTCATGAACTATGACGCGGTACTGCAGTTCATAAGGGTGCTCAACTGGGGCAAGGGGATCAACGTGGGCGCCAGGCGGATCACCCTGTCCACTTGCGGCATAGTGCCGGGAATCGAGAAGCTTTCCGGCGAGGACCTTCAGATAACCCTGTCCATATCGCTGCACGCGCCGGATGACGCCACGAGAGACCGGATAATGCCGGTCAACAAGCTCTACAACATAGAGGATGTGGTCGGGGCGGCCAGGAGGTATGCGGACAGGACGGGACGGAGGGTGACGTACGAGTACGTCATGATAAAGGGCGTCAACGACTCGCTCGCCCAGGCGGCAGCCCTCGTCAGGCTGCTTAAGGGGAGCCTTGCGCACGTCAACCTGATACCGCTGAACGCCGTACCCGAAAGCGGGCTTGTCAGGTCGACGGAAGCGACCGTGGCGGCGTTTAAGAAAGTGCTAGAGGACGCGGGCCTTGCGGTCACGAGCAGGCGGGAGATGGGCTCCGAGATCGAAGGGGCGTGCGGCCAGCTCAGGCTGAGGAGGAAACGGTCCTTGCAGCCCTGATGCAGCGAGGCTTCGTACCGTTGTATAATTACAACAGTTGGGGGTACTTGATGCTAATAGGCTTTTCGACTGACAAGGGAAGGAACAGGGCGAGCAACCAGGACTCCGGGATGGCCTCCTCGGAGGGCCGCTTCCTCGCCGTGGCCGACGGCCTCGGCGGGCACAGCGGCGGGGCCGAGGCGTCCGGTACCGCAATCGGCCTGTTCAACATGAGAGCCGGCGGCATAGGCAGCCTCGAGGACATGAAGGCGTTCATGGAGGACGCCAACTCGGCAATACTGCGGATGGCCGACGAGGACCCGGAGCTCAAGGGGATGGGGACGACGATGACCGCGGCTGTCATAAAGGCCGGGAAGGCCCTCGTCGCGCACGTGGGCGACTCCAGGGCCTACCTCGTGAGGGACGGTTCGGCAAAGCAGCTCACCTCGGACCACTCCCTGGCTGGACAGCTCGTGCAGAGCGGCTTCCTCAAAGCAGAGGAGGCATCCACGCATCCGGGAAGGTACGCAGTTGTCCGCTGCCTCGGGGCGAGCAAGGAACTTGAGCCGGAGCTCATCGAGGCTGAGCTGGAACCGGACGATGTCATGGTGCTTTGCACCGACGGTTTCTGGGAGCACGTAAACGAGGTGGAGATCGCCGAGAGGTTCTCGGTTACGGCGGATTTGATGTCGGTCTGCGAGGACCTGATGCGCCTTGCCAACATAAGGGGCGGGGAGGACAACATAACCGTCGTGGCCGCACTTATTGATGAAAGCGATGTGAGGTAACTAATTGATGGACATCGGCTACGTCCTTTCTGGACGCTACGAGATAGAGGAGCTGGTCGGCGAGGGCGGCATGTCCACCGTCTACAGGGCATATGACAGGGTGCTCGCAAGGACCGTGGCGATAAAGATCCTGAGGGACCAGTTCTCCGCCAACGAGGCGTCCAAGGGGCGTTTCAGGAAAGAGGCCCTGTCTGCCGCAAGGTTGTCGCATCCGAACATCGTGGGAGTGTTCGACGTGGGCTCCGACCGAGGGCTGGATTACATCGTGATGGAGTTCGTGGCCGGAAGGTCGCTCGAGCAGGAGATGAAGGGATTCCGCGGCCCGATGCCCGTGCTCAAGGCGGTCGGGATAGTAAACCAGATACTCGACGGCCTGTGGCACGCACATTCGCACGGCCTTGTGCACAGGGACATAAAGCCGCACAACATACTCATATCGAGCGACGGCAGGGTGAAGATCGCCGATTTCGGGATAGCCAGGGCCTCCAGCGAGGCGGACCTGACCCAGACCGGCATGGTCGTGGGTACTGTGAACTACACATCACCCGAGCAGGCGAAGGGCGACGTTGCGACAAACAAGTCCGACATATATTCCACGGGCGTGCTCCTATACGAGATGCTGACAGGGAAACTCCCGTTCACCGGCGAAGGCCAGGTGGCGGTCGCCATAAAGCACATATCCGAGAAGCCCTCGCCACCCAGGAGGGCCAACCCCGCGATCAGCCCGATGCTGGAGAGGGCCATATTCAAGTCGATGGAGAAGGACCCCGCGCGAAGGTTCCAGAGCGCCGAGGAGTTCAAGGCGGCTCTGATGCTCGCGGAAGGGGCTTACATAAAGCGGGATGCGGACGTCAAGGACGATACGATCGTGTCGGGGGCTGCCGGTTCCGCCACGAAGACCTTCAGGAAGGTCGAAGGGGGAGGCATCGGCATGAAGGATCGGGGCAAGGGCGGCTACGACCAGAAGAAGGCGCTTAGGAACCTCATCATACTGGTATCCGTCTTCGTGCTCGTGGCGTCCGCCGTAGCAGGAGGCATCTACCTGGCATGGGACAGGTGGATGGACGTCGACGAAGTGAAAGTCCCTGACGTTGTGGGCATGAACATCGAAGACGCCAGGGTCAGGCTCAAGGAGCTCAAGCTTAATGCGGCGATAGAGGATTCGAGGTACGACAAATCGGTGCCGGCCGATTCCGTGATATCGCAAGTCCCCGCGGCAGGGACCTCCAGGAAGGTCAATTCGGATGTCGAGCTGGTGGTCAGCCTCGGGCCGGACCTGGGCACGGTGCCGGACGTCATCGGCAAGGACTTGAGGGAGGCAGGGATCATCCTCGAGGCCGCCGGTTTTACCGTGGGTGAGAACGTGTTCGAGTACGACCCTGCGGTCCCGGAGGGGAAGATCGTAAGGCATGACCCGCCCGCGGGAAGCATGCTCGACAAGGGCATGCCCGTGACGGTGGTCATATCCCAGGGCCCGTCTCCGACGATCGCAGTGCCTGATGTCATCGGCTTCGACTACAAGGAGGCCGAGTCGCTAATAAAGGCCGCCGGCCTTAACATAGGGCTGATAATAGAAGCGGTGTCCGAGGCGTATCCCAAGGGGACCGTGATGGCACAGACGCCCGTAGCCGGTACCGAGGTCGACAGCGGAAGCCTCGTTGACCTTAAGGTCTCGACGACGGCTCAGAGCATGGGGGCGGGATCCGGGGACGGGAGCAAGAAATTCGAGATATCGTACACGGTGCCCAAGGAGACCTGGATCCAGGAGGTCGTCATGAAGGTCAACGACACCTACGGCAGCAGGATCGTCTTCGGGCCGAAATCGCTGAAGAGCGGCGAGGGCGTCGTCCAGATGGTGGAGGTCTTCGGCAGCGGAAGGATAGAAGTCTGGGTGGACGGCTCTCTCTACAAAGCATATGACGTATAGAAGCTTCGCAGGGGTGATAATAGGAATCAAGGGCGGCTTCGCGGAGGTCGAATCCGGCGGAGAGCAGTTCACCTGCAGGATCAGAGGCAAGCTCAGGCTCACCGAGCAGGAGATCGTGGCCGGCGACAACGTCAGGCTGATCGAAAAGGGCGGAGAGCACGTGATAGAGGAAGTGCTGCCCAGGCGCAACTTCCTGGTCAGGCCCCCGGTGGCGAACGTGGACCTGGTGGCCATATTCACACCCCTTGTCTCGCCAGATGTGGACCTTATGCTCACCGACAGGCTGTGCGCGCTCGCCGAAAGGCAGAAATTGGGAATAGTGATCTGCGCTACCAAGGCGGACATCGCCAAGGACGACGTATCGGTGATGGTCGAGGAGCATTACAAGGGGACCGGCTACAGCTTCATCACCCTGTCAGCGCCGAAGAACGAGGGCGTGGGGAAGCTGAAGGAGCTCCTTAAGGGCAGGATCAGCATATTCGCGGGGCAATCAGGGGCGGGCAAGTCGACCCTCATAAACGCGATGATGCCGGGTCTGGGCCTGAAGACGGGAGAAGTAAGCGAGAGGATCGGCAGGGGAAGGCATACGACAAGGCAGGTCAGCCTGCTTAGGCTCTCCGAGGGGGGGTACGTGGCCGACAGCCCCGGGTTTTCTTCCCTGGAACTAGCCGGGGTGGGCCCTGACGAGGTCAGGGAACTGATGCCCGACATCTACGAACACGAGGGCACGTGCCGCTTCAAGGGATGCAGGCATAACGCGGAGCCGGGCTGCTCGGTCAAGGAGGCGGTCGGCTCTGGCGCGATCTCCAAAGGAAGGTACAAGCACTACATAGCCCTCCTGGAGGAGTGCATGGAGGCGGAGAAGAGGAAATACGACTGACTGGGGTGAGCAGGATGATCAAGATCGCACCGTCCATACTGTCGGCCGACCTTGCGGACCTGGCAGGGGAGATATCAAGGATCGAATCGGCCGATTTCGTGCATGTCGACGTGATGGACGGCTCATACGTGCCCAACATCACTTTCGGCCAGGGCATGGTGAAGACTCTTAGCAGGCTCACCGACAAACCCCTGGACGTGCACCTGATGATCGAAAGGCCGGAGCACCACCTTGAATCGTTCATGGAAGCAGGCGCTTCGATAATAACGGTGCATCCCGATGCGACAAGGCACCTCCACAGGCAGCTGGGCAGGATCAAAGAGCTGGGCGGGCTGGCCGGGGTGGCGCTAAATCCCTCGGACCCCTCGGTGATGATTGAGAACGTGCTTGACCTAGCCGACCTGGTCCTGATCATGACGGTGAACCCGGGCTTCGGAGGGCAGGACTTCATCGAGGGCCAGACGACGAAGATCGCCGAAGTGGCGGAGCTCGTGGCCGCCTCCGGCAGGAACATAATGATCGAAGTCGACGGGGGCGTGAACTCCAAGACGGCCGAGAAGGTAAGGCGCGCCGGAGCTGACGTGCTCGTCGCCGGAACCTACATATTCAGGGCGGAAGACGCCGAGGCGGCGATAAGGACGCTGAGGGGCTAGGGATGAACCGGGACGCCGAGAAGATAATAGAGGCACTTACAAGGGCCGGCGCAAGGCTGGCCCTTGCGGAATCCTGTACGGGGGGGATGCTCTCATCGGCTATCACCGATGTGCCGGGCGCGTCCTTGTGCTTCGAGGCCTCCCTGGTCACGTACTCCCCCGAGGCGAAGGCTTCCATCCTCAAGGTGCCCGGAAGCGTGCTGGCACTGTCCGGGGCCGTCAGCGGGCCCGCGGCTGCGGCGATGGCAGAAGGCGCGCTTGCGGTATCGGGGGCCGACATAGCTTGTTCGGTCACGGGGGTGGCAGGACCGGGCCCGGACCTAGACGGGAACCCTGCCGGCCTTGTATACATTGCTTGCTCGATGGCAGGGCACGAGACGGAAACGAGGAGATACTCCTTTTCGGGTGACAGGAAGGCGGTAAGGGAGGCTTCCGTGAGGAACGCGCTGTGCTTCCTGGCAGAATATCTAGCAAAGAGGGGAATATCATGAGGAAGATACAGGTAAAGGATGTCCCGGAACCTAAAGGCCACTACACTCCCGCGATAGAATCCGGCGGGCTCGTATTCGCATCCGGCATGCTGCCGGTCGACCTGGGCACGGGGGCCCCCATCATGGGTAGCTTCGAAGAGCAGCTCGAAGTCCTGTTCTTCAACCTGGGCGCCCTTTTGAAATCGGCAGGATGCACAAAGGACGACGTAGTGAAGATCACTGCCTACATATCGGACATCGCCCTATGGGCGAGGTTCAACGCGGCGTACTCGGCCTTCTTCGAAGGGCACAAACCGGCAAGGACGGTCGTGCCCTTGGGAGGGAAGCTGCATTACGGGCTCGACGTCGAGATAGAGTTCGTGGCGGAGCGCAGGTGATCGGAGGATGGCGGGCAGGGAGGCGTTCTTCGTCTGCCATTCGTGCGGCGCAAGCTTCGGCCTAGCTGAGGCGCGGCACAGGTGCACGTGCGGAGGGCTCCTGGACGTAGGGGGCCTGGATGACGCTTTTTCGGCAACGTCGCTTTGCGACGACGCGCACGGGGTGTTCAGGTACAGGCGCCTGATGCCGGATGTAATCGACGGGCATTGGCGAAACGCCACGATGGCGGAGGGCATGACGGGGCTTGCGGAGCTCGGCCTCGGCGGCGTCGACATCCGTTGCAAGATGGACTACGCCATGCCGACCCTGTCCTTCAAGGACAGGGGGGCCGCGGTCCTGATGGCGGCCGCAAAAGCCTCGGGGGTCGTATCGGTCGTGCAGGATTCGAGCGGCAATGCAGGCAACTCGATAGCCGCGTATGCCTCAAGGCTAGGCATCGGCTGTGAGATCCTCGTCCCCGAAGGGACTTCGCCCAACAAGATATCGCAGATCAAAGCGTACAATGCGACGGTGACGATCGTACGCGGCAACAGGGAGGACACGGCGGCGGCGGCGCTGAAGCAGGCGGAAGCGGGCAGGTATTATGCCAGCCACGTCTATAACCCGATGTTCTACCAGGGCACCAAGACGTACGTATACGAGATATGGGAACAGATGGGCGGCAGATTGCCTGAGGCGCTGGCGGTACCTGTAGGCAACGGGACCTTGCTGCTTGGCCTCCATCTCGGGCTTAAGTCGTTGTTCGCCGGAGGGGCGATAGGGCGGATGCCGATGGTTATCGCCGTGCAGGCCGCAAGGTGCGCGCCCCTTTACAGGGCGTTCATCGGAGGAAAGCGCACGGTGGCGCCCGTCGTGAACGAAGGCACCGCGGCGGAAGGAATAGCGATCGCCGCGCCCGTGCGCGGAGCCCAGATGCTTGAGGCGCTAAGGGAGATGGGCGGCACCGTCGTCGAAGCAGGTGAGGAGGACATCATAAGGTACGGGACCCTGCTTTCGAAGTCCGGCATATTCGCAGAACCGACCAGCGCGGCCACGGTAGCCGGGGCCATGGCCTGGGCGGTTGGGGAAGGCTTCAAGGGGACGTTGGCGCTTCCGATGTGCGGATCGGGCCTCAAATCGCTGCACTGACCGCACCGGGCAGGTCGGCGCCTTCGGATGCCGCCTTGATTCGGGCCCTCAGGTAGGCGACCGTCAGGTGCCATTTGTACGTGCTTTCCAACGGGTCGTGCAGGATGAAATTGTAAAGGGACCCGTCCTCGTCTATGAACTCGAACATCCTGTTGTGCTTGCTCCTTACCGCGGATATGGCAAAGCCCGATATCTGCGCAAGGCTGAACGCCTTAGGGCAATCCGCCTCGGTGTCCAGCCTTAAGGAGTCGTTGTGGAGGCTGATCCTGCCCTCCCCTATGACCATAAGTGGCTTGGCCTTCCTGCTCCTCCTGATGGTGGCTTCCAGCGGCCCGTAGACAAGGGCCCCCGCAGGCTTGAGCAAGGCTTCCGACGCCTTCGATGAGATGTAGGCCTCCTGCCACCTGTCCTGGGATTCAAGGTTCTCGTAGTGGAGCCTGCCCCCGTCTTGAGGCACGAACTCCCCCCTCTCGCCCCAGGCGACCGAGTATCCGCAGTTCTTGCACGTGGCCACGTCGCCGGAAGTCTTGAAGCAATCGGTGGCCATGCACTCGGGGCAGATGAACATAATATTGTGCAGGCCCAGGGCCTTATCCCTGCCCTTGTACCTAAGTTCGGGCCTAGTCTTTATCCATTCGTAGTCGCTGTGTTTCAAAGCCCCTACTATCGCGTCTTCGACCTGGGAAGGTTCCATCGACCTGAGCTGCTCTTTAGTAAGAAGGGGCCTTATGTTCACGGTGGTGCCGCCGTGCCTTTTCTTAAGGGCCCAGAACGGATCCGCAAAGAACCCGCCCTGCAGCTTCGCCGCTATGACGGGCACGTCGAGCATCTTCGCGAGCTTTCCTATCCCCGGGACCAACGGTTCAGTGTATCCAGCGATGCACCTTTGCCCTTCGGGGAAGATGCCGACGGAGCAGCTGTTGCGCACGCACCGCATCATCTGCCTTACAGCAGATGAGTCTATCGCGAACTTGCTCTTGGGTATCGAGCCTATGGATGTCATAAGGAAGTTCATGACGGGGACCCTAAACAGCATGTCGGTAGCCACGAAGCTTATGGGCCCAGGGACCAGGACGCCGACCAGGAAGGGGTCCATGGTCGCCTGGTGGTTGGAGACCAGGAAGAACGGAGCCTTCACGCCCTTGAGGTCTATGGAGCCGATTCTCAGCTTTCCGAACAGTTTGAAGTAGACCGGCAGGATCAGCCGTAACAGGAAGAGCAATACAGATCCGATCGCCTTTTTCATGCATCCTCCACCCTAAGTGGGATAGTTCTAGTATAAAATGATTATGGTGCATTCCAAACCCATTATACATAATCGTCGTGAGGTGTGCTTTGAAAAGGATGTTCGTAGCTTTGGACCTTCCTCTGGCTCTGAGGGAGACGATATTCTCCAGCCCCGGCTTCGACAAGGCCGCCTACAGCGGAGTAAGCTGGGTGAAGCCAGAGAACATGCACCTTACGCTCAAATTCCTGGGGGACGTCCGTGAGGAAGCTGTCATATCAGTCGCGGAAGCGCTCGGGAAAGCAGCTTCGCGGCACCGCCCCATAAGCGTAAGGTACGGGGGATTCGGCCGTTTCGGCAGGGGAAGGTCGGCCGGCGCGATCTGGGTCGGCGCCTCGGAACGGGCCGGGAAGCTCGCAAGGTTGGCGGAAGATATCGATGATTCCCTGGAAGGGCTGGGCTTCCAGAAGGAAGCGCGGCAATTCTCTCCCCACCTAACAATCTGCAGGGTGAGGGAGGGATCCAACCTCCCCGTGTGGGAGGAGATAAGGCCCCTGTTCAAGGATTTGCAGGAGGACGTCTTGCATGAAGGTTTTTCGCTGTACGAAAGCGAACTCACGCCAATGGGACCCATCTATACGAGGGCGGGATGGTTCGGCTTCGAAAGGGGCTAGGAATACCGAACATATGTGCTATAATCTAGACGGTTAGTTCCTCCATGAAAGGGGAGTTTCGATTGTCCGACAGGCAGAAAGCTCTGAATGCGGCATTGGCACAGCTCGAGAAGGAATACGGCAAAGGCGCCATCATGAGGATGGGGGATGCCGACATCAAGGCGGTCGACGTAATACCGAGCGGTTCGATCGCATTGGATATCGCCCTGGGCGTGGGCGGGTTCCCGAGGGGAAGGGTTATAGAAGTCTTCGGCCCGGAGGCATCCGGCAAGACGACGGTAGCCCTGCATGCCATAGCGCAAGCCCAGATCGCGGGGGGCATAGCCGCCTTCATAGACGCGGAGCACGCCCTGGACGCCAAGTACGCCAAGAAGCTCGGCGTGGACATAGACAATCTGCTAGTATCCCAGCCGGATACAGGAGAGCAGGCGCTTGAGATAACCGAAGCCCTGGTACGCAGCGGGGCTGTCGACATAGTGGTAGTGGACTCGGTGGCGGCGCTGGTGCCCAGGTCCGAGATAGAAGGCGAGATGGGCGATTCCTTCGTCGGCCTTCAGGCGAGGCTGATGTCGCAGGCCTTAAGGAAGCTCACCGGGGCAATCTCCAAGTCGAACTCATGCGTGATCTTCATAAACCAGATAAGGGAGAAAGTCGGCATAATGTTCGGCAATCCCGAGGTCACCCCCGGAGGAAGGGCCCTGAAGTTCTATTCCTCGGTGCGCATAGAGGTAAGGAGGATAGAATCCCTTAAGCAGGGCTCCGAGATGGTCGGCAACCGCACTAGGGCGAAGATAGTCAAGAACAAGGTCGCCCCCCCGTTCAAGGAAGCAGAGTTCGACATAATCTACGGCGAGGGCATCTCCAAGGAAGGCTCTCTGATAGACATAGGCGAGGCCAACGGAATCATCATGAAGAGCGGAGCATGGTTCTCTTACGGGGACACGAGGCTGGCGCAGGGCCGCGAGAACACGAGGCAGCTGCTGAAGGCGAACAAGGAGCTGTCGGACGAGATAGAGATTAAGATCAAGGAGAAACTCGGCCTGCACTGGGGCGGAACCGGCGTTCAGCCTGAAGGCGGGGATGCGGTCGCCAAGGCCTGAAGATGAGGAAGGACCCCCTCAAGGAAGCAGTCAGATACCTTTCCGCCCGTTCGAGGTCGGAGGCCGAGGTGAAGGCGTACCTGGCCAGGAGGGGCCATGATTCGGAATCTGCCGGCGCCGCGGTGGAAGCGCTCAGGTCGGAGCGGCTTTTGGGCGATGAGGCAGCCGCCGTAAGGTGGGCCGACGAGTTGGCCGCATCGGGCAGGATGGGAAGGATGATGGCCTTTCACAAGCTCATCGAGAGGGGGATTCCCAAAGACATAGCCGAATCCGCGGTGGACAGGGCATGGTCGGGGGTCGACGAGGTTGCCGCGGCAGTAAGGCTTTTGTCCAAGGCGCACGGACGGGTAAGGGAAAAGGACAGGAACGCGTTGGCGAAAGCGGCAAGGTTCCTGGGTTCGAAGGGTTTCGGATCCGATGTGGTCGCAAAGGCCATAAGAGCAGCATACGATACAGATGAATAGCGATTTGCCAGCTGGATCTCCTATTTGACTAGGATGTCCAGCTGTTGTATTGTTATCTTTGTAGCAATGTCTACCAAATATGATGTGAAAATTACGGCAGGCCCTGCCCTGCGTGGCAAAAGGCCTTTTCAGATCTTTGAAAATTGGAGGTGTGTTTACTGGATACGTCGATTGTTATAGGTATCACGGCAGCCGCTGGTTGTGTTGGATTCGCGGCAGGATATATCCTCAGGAAACAATTCGCCGAGAGGAAGATAGGAAGCGCCGAGGACCGAGCCAAGGAGATAATGGCAGAAGCACAGCGGGCAGGAGAGGCAGAAAGGCGCGAGCTGCTCCTGGAAGCCAAGGAGGAGGCCCACAAGATGAGGGCCGAGGCCGACAGGGACAACAAGGAAAGGCGCCTTGAGATGCAAAGAGTCGAAAGAAGGCTCATGCAAAGGGAAGAGATGATCGACCGGAAGACCGAGGGCCTCGACAAGAAGGAAGGCGAACTCGAAAGGCGCGACAAGGAACTCAAGAGGCTTGAGCAGGATATCAACGAAGCCCACGAGAAGCACAGGGCCGAGCTGGAACGTATAAGCAGCCTGACGAGCGAACAGGCGAAGGCGGAGCTGCTCAAGGAAGTTGAAACGGAAATAAGGCATGATGCGGCTATCATGATCAAAGAAATAGAATCACAGGCAAAGGACGAAGCTGACAAGAAATCCAGGGACATAATCACACAGGCCATACAAAGGTGCGCGGCCGAGCACGTGACAGAGACGACGGTATCGGTGGTTCCCCTTCCAAGCGATGAGATGAAAGGCAGGATCATCGGAAGGGAAGGCAGGAACATTAGGGCGCTCGAGACGCTGACGGGCGTAGACCTGATCATAGACGACACCCCGGAGGCGGTGATCCTATCCAGCTTCGATCCCGTAAGGAGGGAAGTAGCGAGGATAGCCCTCGAACGACTGATACAAGACGGGCGCATCCAGCCCGCCAGGATAGAGGAAATGGTCGAAAGGGCCCAAAAAGAAGTGGACGCCGTAATCAGGGACGAGGGCGAAAGGGCCATACTGGAGACGGGCGTCATCGGGCTCCATCCGGAGCTCCAGAGGTTGCTCGGCAGGCTGAGGTTCAGGACGAGCTACGGACAGAACGTACTGAACCATTCCATAGAGGTGGCAAGGCTGGCCGGCACCATGGCCTCTGAACTGGGCGCTGACGTCACGCTGGCGAAGAGGGCTGGCCTTCTTCACGACATAGGGAAGGCCATAGACCACGAAGTGGAAGGGCCCCACGTGACGATCGGAGCCGACCTGGCCAGGAAGTACAGGGAATCCGCCCTGGTCATCAACGGCATCGAATCCCACCACGGCGACATCGAACCCGCCAGCGTGGAAGCAGTGCTTGTGCAAGCGGCCGACGCCATATCAGCGGCAAGGCCCGGCGCAAGGCGCGAGACCCTCGAGACCTATATAAAGAGGCTCGAGAAGCTGGAGGAGATAGCCGATTCTTACGAGGGCGTAGACAGGGCATTCGCGATCCAGGCCGGCCGCGAGATACGCATAATGGTGAAACCCGAGAAGATAGACGATTATGCGACCGTGACTCTTGGCAAGGACATAGCGAAGAGGATCGAAGGCGAGCTCGAGTACCCCGGACAGATAAAAGTGACGATCATCCGGGAGACGAGGTCGGTCGACTACGCGAAATAATGCGATGTGCGGAGGCCGGGCGGGATTACGTCCGGCCTTAAGGACAATTCCATAACTAGATAGGAGGGGAGAATATGAGGGATCAAAACAGACAGGACTATGAACCGGCTAACAGCGGCATCGGCCTTCTGTTCTCCCTGCTGACCAGGCACAGCGAGATCTGTTCAGCTCAGTATTCGCCTGATGACACCAGGCTGGGGATGTCTTTCCTCATCTGCAGGAAGGTGGCCCAAGACGAGATAGACGCGCTCAGGAACCGCATGGCGTACAGCATCGACGCCATCTGGGACATACTGAGGATGCCTGCCGACGGCAAGATCGAGCTGAAGGTGGAGGAACTCGGCGAATACACAAGGCTTACGATGCTCAGGGACATCGCCAGCCTCACCAGCGAGGAAATAGCCCTTATAGTCGGGATCATGGAGGAGTTCTTCGAGACGGCGCTGCTTAAGGACACCCAGGACGAGGACATAGCCGATTCGCTTCCGAGCGACGATACCATCAACAACATGCTCATAGACGTCAAGACGTCTGCCGGCGAGAAGGACATAATCGGCTATAGGGACGAGGGAAGGATAGTGGTTTTCGACAAACCCCTTATCGCGGGGAAGGGGGCCGCTGTGAAGTGAAGGTGGCTTTCTTCGGGGACATAGTCGGCAAACCTGGAAGGACGGCGCTGGAGGACGGCATTAAGGCCGCAAGGTCCGAAGGCGCCGATTTCATAGTCATCAACGGCGAGAACGCCTCCGGCGGCATAGGCCTTACGCCCGAGAACGCGGACCAGCTCCTGAAAATGGGCGCGGACCTCATAACTACGGGCAACCACGTGTGGAACAAGAAGGAAATGGCCGACAGGATCGTCTCCTTGGACAGGGTGATAAGGCCAGCTAACTACCCGCCCGGTGTCCCGGGGAGAGGCTTCGCCGTGGTAAGGTCGAACTCGTTCCGCCTGGCCGTGATAAACCTACAGGGCAGGGTGTTCATGGGCGGCAACGACTGTCCGTTCAGGAAGGCCGATGAGATAATCGAGAGCCTGAGCAAGGACGCGGACGCGATAATCGTCGACTTCCACGCCGAGGCGACGTCGGAGAAGAACGCCCTGGGCATCTACCTGGACGGAAGGGCGGCGGCAGTGGTAGGGACGCACACCCACGTTCAGACCGCCGACGAAAGGGTCTTGCCCAACGGGACGGCATACATAACCGACGTAGGCATGTGCGGGCCCGTGGATTCCGTCATCGGGATGGAGAGCTCAACCGTTATACCCAGGTTCCTGACCGGCATGCCTACCAAGTTCGAGGTCGGTGGAGGAAGGGCCATGGTTAACGCGGTGATCATAGATATCGACCACTCCACCGGTAAATCCAGGTCGATTGAGAGGATCAACTACACTCTCTAGGGATAAACATGTATCTAGCTGCCTAGACGCCACTTTGTAAAGTGGCGTCATTTTTTTGTTCACCAGGAAGGATTTCCTGCTCGGGCATAGAATTGATGTAGCAAGGTGGAGTGAAGTGGTGTAAAATGGAGTAAAGCCGAGGAGGTGGGACGGTGTTCATCGGAGAGTACAAGCACTCGCTTGACGACAAGAACAGAATCATCGTCCCGTCGAAGTTCCGCTCGGAGCTGGACGGCAAGTTCATAGCCACAAGGGGCCTGGACGGATGCCTCGCCTGCTTCCCGGTCGAAGAGTTCGGCAAATACATCTCCACAATCACGTCGATGCCCGTAGAGAAGAAAGAAGTAAGGCAGTACCTGCGCATGATATCGGCGAACGCCGTAGAGTGCGACCTGGACAGCCAGGGCAGGGTGGTGCTCCCGCAGAAGCTTCGCGAGATGGCGAACATCGCGCGGGACATAGTGATAACGGGCGCGATCAACCGTTTCGAGGTCTGGGCGGTCGAAACCTACGGCAAGTACGAGGAAGAGACATCCCCGTTCTATGAGAAGCTTGCCGAGGACCTCGCCGATATGGGCCTCAAGGGCAGCGTATGAAGACATTCGAACACGAGCCGGTGATGACCGGCGAAGTCTTTGAAATCCTAGACCTCAAGCCGGGCGGCATCTACTTGGACTGCACCCTCGGAGGCGGCGGCCATGCCCTCAAAGCAGCAGGCATACTGGGCCAGGGCGGCACGATAGTGGGACTTGACGTGGACCAGGACGCGATCGAGGCGGCGCAGCAGAGGCTGTCGGGCATCGAGTGCGAGACCTTCATAGAGAAATCCTCCTACGTGAAGCTGGACGAAGTCCTCGCGAAGCTGGGCATCGGGAAAGTGGACGGAGCCCTTTTCGACCTCGGCGTGAGCTCATTCCAGTTGGACGAGACTGGCAGGGGTTTCACCTACAGGGAAGACGCTCCGCTAGACATGAGGATGGACAGGTCGGCTGCAGTAACCGCCGCAAGCTTGGTCAACGAGGCCGACGAGAGAAGGCTTACGAGGCTGATAGGCAACTTCGGGGAGGAACGGTGGGCGGCGAGGATAGCCCGCTTCATAGCGGACTTCAGGACGAAATCCCGGATCGAGACGACAGGCCAGCTGATAGGCATAATCGAGGCGGCGATCCCGAAGGGCGCGAGGGAGAAGGGCCAGCACCCCGCGAGGAGGACGTTCCAGGCCCTGAGGATCGCGGTGAATACGGAGCTCGAGAACATCGAGAAGGCCCTTCCCAAAGCAATCGAAGCGCTCAGGCCGGGCGGACGGCTGGCGGTACTCAGCTACCATTCCCTTGAGGACAGGATAGTCAAGAACATATTCAGAAGCGCAGAGAACCCGTGCACATGTCCGCCGGACATCCCCGTTTGCGTATGCGGACTGAAGCCGACAGCGACAGTGCTGACGAGGAAACCGGTCCTTCCGAGCGAGGCGGAGATAGAACATAACCAGCGGGCCAGGAGCGCGAAGCTAAGGGCAGTTGAGAAAATCTCTAACCAGGAGTGAAGCTTCCATGAGGATATATGCAGATTCAAGGCCGATAGCCATAAAGAAACGCAGAAGGGTCGCAAGAAGGACCGACAACAGGGCGGCAAGGCGTGCGAGGGCATCGAATCCGAACTCCATGATGCTCTCCGTTTCTGCTATAATATTCGTCGCGGTGCTTATAGCCATGGGTTACCTTGCGCAACGCTCGGCCGTGATCTCGGCATATTCGCAGATAGACGCTCTTGAGTCGCAGATCGCCGGGCTGAAGCAGGTGTACAACGAGAAGAGCATGGAGCTCGCGGAGCTGAACTCGATGGCCAAGGTCGAGAAGGTGGCCAGGGAGAGGCTCGGGATGGTGGACGTTACGAACACCGCCCTGCTCCTCAGGGACAAGGCGGCAGACAAACCGGCCGTCATCGAAGAGAAGTCCGCTCAGACGGGACCGAAGGGCATCGCGAGGCTTGAGATAGAAGTGCCGACCGTGCTGGCAATATTCGGCTCATGGCTGAAGAGTACGGCGATAAGCGCGACTTCCAGCATGATATCCACCTGGCACGCGAATGCCAACGGAAGCTTGCCGGAAGTACTGCAGTGATGCTTGGGGTTGATCCGATGTGAATCCGCCTGATGGGCGCAAGATAATACGCGATACGGCAGATGACGCTAGGAGGACCAGGATCAAGGGCATTTGGATGTCATTGATCCTGGTTATTTTCCTTTACTCGATACTCTTCGTAAGGCTCACCTACATCCAGGTCTTCAAAGCGTCGGAGTACGCAGAGGAGGCCCTGTCCCAGAGGGTCAAGCCGTCCGAAGTCGATCCCGTAAGAGGGAGGATCCTGGACAGGAACGGCACCGAGCTTGCATACAGCATCACGTCCAACTCGATATTCGTGCGGCCCCAGGACCTGAAGGACCCGCAGAAGGCGGCGGCGAAGCTCGCCCCGATACTCGGCCTTGACCAGAAGAAGCTCGCGGAGCAGCTGAAACCCGGGCAGAAGCCAGGGATAATCGCGCGCAAGGTGAGCTATGAGGCGCTCAGGTCCATAGCCGCACAGAGGGTGACAGGGCTTACGGTCCTCGCCCAGGGCCAGCGCTTCTACCCCAAAGGCAGCCTTGCCGGCCAGCTGGTCGGTTTCGCCGGGAGCGACAACCAGGGCCTTGAGGGGATGGAGGCGCAGTGCGACAGGACGCTGGCCGGCACCGCGGGGCTCCTGCAGGCTGAGCGCGACGCCAGGGGCAACATAATCCCCGGAGGACAAGAAGTCTTCACCCCCGCCGTAAACGGCCTGGACGTCGTCCTCACGATCGACGAGAACATACAGTACAGCTGCGAGAAGCACCTTGAGAGCGCGGTCAGGGAGTTCGGGGCCAAGGGCGGCTTCGCCGTAGCGATGGACCCTATGACGGGTGAGCTGCTTGCCATAGCCACCTATCCGTTCACGAATCCCAACGAACCGTTCGCGTCTTCCACGAAGCAGAGGAGGCTTACGCCGATCACCGACTCTTACGAGCCCGGTTCCACCTTCAAGCTGATAGTGGCGGCCGCGGCGATAGAAGAGGGCCTTGCGGACATAGACGACAAGTTCTACGACCCCGGGCAGATAAAAGTGGCCAACGCGACCATCAGGTGCTGGAAGGCCGGAGGCCACGGCGAGCAGACCCTGGCGGAGGCGATGGCGAACTCCTGCAACCCAGTTTTCAGCAGCCTAGCCCTTAAGCTGGGGCCGGAGAAATTCATGCATTACGTCACGGCGTTCGGCTTCGGCTCCAAGACCGGCGTGGACTTCCCGGGCGAGGCAACGGGCCTCCTCCATAGCCTCAAGCAGTTCAGGGTTGTGGAGCAGGCCACATACGCATTCGGCCAGGGCATTTCGGTGAGCGGCCTGCAGCTGGTCTCGGCCCTTTCCGCCATCGCCAACGGCGGCACTCTCATGAGGCCATACCTGGTAAAGGAGCTGCGCGATACTTCGGGGACCCTGGTGAAGAGGACTAACCCCGCGAAGATAAGGAAGGTGCTTTCGGACGCCACGGTGGCCAAGGTACAGAAGATGCTGCACGACGTGACGACGATAGGCTCCGGCACCAAGGCGGTCCCGCCCGGCTACAGGGTCGCCGGCAAGACCGGCACCGCGCAGAAGCCGGAAAGCGGAGGTTACGGCGACAAGAGGGTGTCGTCCTTCATGGGATACCTCCCCGCCGACGAGCCTAGGGTGGCCGTGCTGGTCGCCATCGACGAGCCGTCCACCGAGAACAGATACGGCGGAACGGTGGCCGCTCCCGTGTTCCAGCGCATCGCATCGGATATAATGAGGTATATGGAAGTGGCGCCGAGTGAGAAGGTCACCGCGTCTGAGAAAGCGGCCCAGCTCACAAAGGTGCCCAACGTAATAGGTACCGTAAGGACGCAAGCGGCGGCCCTGTTGAGGTCAGCCGGCCTTGCGATGGCATCGGAAGGCGAAGGCGCCGTCGCGACCGAGATGGTACCGAGGCCCGGGACTTCGGCGGCGAAAGGTTCTGCGGTCATAATCTACTTCGCCGAACAGGGATCCAAAGGGGAAAAGGGCGGGCCGGACGCGGTCGTGCCGGACCTCAGGGGCAAGTCTTTGAAGTCAGCTGCGATAGCGGCGGGCATCTCGGGCTTCTCGTTGTCGCCCGAAGGAAGCGGCCTTGTATACAAGCAGTCGCCGGCGCCGGGGGGCAAGTACTTGAAGGGCACGCAGATAACTGTCTGGCTCAGGACACAGTAGTAAGCGATGTGAGGTGATAGGATGAAGCTCTCAAAGCTCGTAGACGGAATAGGGGAATGGGGCCGCGGTCCGTCGGACCCGGAGATAAACAAGATCTGCTACGACTCGAGGCAGGTGGCAAATGGCGATATGTACGTGGCGCTCATCGGCGCGAAGCTCGACGGGCATGATTTCATAGCTTCGGCCTGCGAAAGAGGCGCCGCGGCGGTCGTCCACAGCAGGGACTGCGAGATGCCGGCCGGCGTGGTCGGCGTAAAGGTGCCCGACAGCAGGGATGCGCTGTCGAAGCTTGCCACCAGGTTCTATCACGACCCGTCGTCGAGGATCACGGTAATAGGCGTGACAGGGACGAAGGGCAAGACCACGACGACATACCTTATAGAGCATATCCTGAACGAATGCGGGATAAAGTGCGGCCTGATGGGCACGATCCAGTACAGGACGGGTGCCAGGACGATGACCGCGGGAAACACTACGCCCGAATCGCTGGACATAGCGTCCTACATGTCCGAGATGGTAGAGGCGGGGTGCAGGGCCGCGGTCATGGAAGTATCCTCCCATGCGCTTGTGCAAGGGCGCGTCTCTGACATCTGCTTCGACGTCGGCGTGTTCACGAACCTTGGACACGACCACCTGGATTACCACCTGACTTTCGAGGGGTATGCGATAGCGAAGGCGAAGCTGTTCTCCTCGCTAAGCCAGAACAGGGGGGGCGCAAACAAGCTCCCCGTCAAGGCGGCCGTGCTCAACGCCGACGACCAGTACTCCGGCTTCATGGGAAGGCATGCCAGGGAGGCCGGCGCGAGGAGCATCACATACGGCCTGCAGAAAGGATCCTTCCTTTACGCCGACGACATCAGGAAGGGCCTAGGCGGAAACACGTTCACGGTTAGGACGATAGAAGGCGAGAGCGTGGAGGTGACAACGAAGCTGATGGGCAGCTTCAACATATACAACTGCCTGGCAGCGATGGGAGCCTGCCTTGCGGCCGGCATCGGGCTTGACAGGTCCGCGGCGGCCCTTGCAAGCTTCGAAGGCGTGCCGGGCAGGTTCCAGAGGGTGGACGCGGGCCAGGACTTCGCCGTGGTCGTGGACTACGCGCACACGCCCGACAGCCTGGAGAACGTGCTCAGGACCGCGCGCGACATCACGTCAGGCAGGCTCATCTCGGTCTTCGGCTGCGGCGGCGACCGCGACAGGACCAAAAGGCCGAAGATGGGGGCAGTATCGCAGCAGCTGGCCGACTACACCCTGCTCACCTCGGACAATCCCAGGAGCGAGGACCCCATGGCGATAATAAGGGAGATCTCCGAGGGCATGATCCCGGGCAAGGCATATGAGGTGGAGCCCGACAGGCGGGCCGCGATAAAGAAGGCCGTAAGGCTTGCAAGGCAGGGAGACCTCGTGGTGATCGCAGGCAAGGGCCACGAGACATATCAGATAAAGGGCCAGACTACGGTCCATTTCGACGACAGGGAGGAGGCAGCTTCCGCGATAACGGAGCTTCTCGGGAAATGATGTTCGACTTGGGATGGATAATCGGAGCGTCTGAGGGAAGGTTGGCCTCAGGGCCGGCCGCGGGCACCGTAGCAGGGTTTGCCACCGACAGCAGGCACAAGGCCGACGGGTGGCTGTTCGTGGCGCTCAAAGGAGAGCGCGTGGACGGGCATGACTACCTCGAGGACGCATACGGGAACGGGGCCAGGGCGGCGCTGGTTTCGAGGATTCCCGATCGCGTGCCCGCCGGCATGAGCGTGGTCCTGACAGACGATGCGCTCGTGGCCCTGGGCAAGGTCGCCGCCATGCACCGAAGGAGGTTCGACCTGCCGGTAATAGGCGTGACAGGCTCGGCCGGCAAGACGACGACGAAGGACATGACCGCCGCGGTCCTGTCCAGGAGATACAAGGTGCTAAGGACCGTGGGCAACCTCAACGGGGAGATAGGCTGCCCGCTGACGTTGCTGGGCCTTGAGCCGGACCATCAGGTCGCGGTCATCGAGATGGCGATGAGAGGGGCAGGCCAGATAAGGAACCTGGCCGACATCGCGCTTCCGAAGAAGGGGATAGTAACCATAGTCGGCAGCATGCACATGGAGTTCCTCGGTTCGAAGGAAGGAATCGCCAAGGCCAAGGCCGAGCTCGTGGAGGCGCTTCCTCCAGATGGGCTCGCCATCCTGAACATGGACGACGACATGGTTTACGCCATGAGGTCCGTCAGCAGGTGCCCCTGGCTGAGCTACGGCTTCAGGCAGGGTTCGGACCTGACGGCGGCGGACGTATCATACGACAAGGACGGTTCGACGTTCGGGATAAGGTTATCGGAGAAGGCCAAGGCCCTGCTGGGCCTTGATATGGATGAGATCGAAGGGGTCAGGGTGCCCTTCGCGGGCTCCCACCAGGTGAGGAACGCCCTTGCCGCCACATGCGCAGGGCTTTCCGAAGGGGTGGACCCCGACGACATAAGGGCAGCCTTGGCCGATTTCAGGCCCTCTGCCATGAGGATGTGCGTAAAGCACGCCCTTGCGGGATTCGACGTACTGGACGACACGTACAACGCGAATCCGGAATCCGTGCCCGCGGCCGCGGACTCCGCCATGGCCCTTGCTGCCGGGAAGCCCCTGTATCTCGTCCTCGGAGGGATGGTGGAACTCGGCGCAACCTCGCTCATGATGCATCACGAACTGGGCGGCAAGCTGGCGAAGCTGCCGGTGGGCGGCATAGTCACCATGGGGGCCCTTGGGCATGGGATATTCGAGGGACTCGTAGCCGCAGGATACAAGAACGCGGTACACACCGATACGCACGAGGAGGCGGCCGAGAAGATCGTCCGCGTCGCGCCCAAGGACGCCCTGGTGCTTGTTAAGGGCAGCAGGTCGATCGGCATGGACAAGGTAGTGGCGATCTTGACGGGGATTACGGAATCAGCACATTAGTGTGAGGAGTAAGACGAGCATGCAAAGCGCGGTATTGTCATTCATCGCTTCATGCGTTACGGGCGTCCTGGTGGCGCCCTGGATAATCAAGCAGCTGAAGAAGTTCAAGCTGGGGCAGTTCGTAAGGGACGACGGGCCCAGCACCCACCTTTCCAAGCAGGGCACTCCCAGCATGGGAGGGATAATCATGGCAGCGGGAGTCACCGTCTCGCTCATATTCTTCATACCTTTCACCATGGACGTCCTCATGGCTACCATAACGGCGGCGGGCTTCGCGGCGATCGGCTTCCTCGACGACTACCTGAAGATAAAAAACAAGAGGAGCCTCGGCCTTAAGGGGAGGTTCAAGTTCCTTGGACAGCTGGTGTTCGCGGGCGCCCTCGCATGGTTCGCCTACGCCACCTACGGCGGGGACGTGAAGGTGCCCTTCATGGGCGGACCGATAAGCATGGGTCTTTTCTACATCCCGTTCGCGATGTTCATCGTAATAGGCGCTGCCAACGGAATGAACTTCGCCGACGGGGTGGACGGCCTCGCAGCCGGGGCCGCGGCCGCCTCAATAGGCGCATACGGAGTAATAGCGTTCCTCTGCATGCAGGAGGACATCACGGCGCTGTCGGCGGCCTTCGTCGGCTCGTGCCTTGCCTTCCTAGTCTTCAACTCGAATCCCGCCCTGGTCTTCATGGGGGATACGGGATCGCTGGGCCTGGGGGGCATACTGGGCGCGCTGGCGGTGCTCACTCACAACGAGCTGCTGCTTGCGGTGATAGGGGCCCTGTACGCGGTGGAGGTGCTCTCGTCGGTCATCCAGGTATACTACATAAGGAAGCTCAAAAGGCGCCTTTTCAAGATGGCGCCCATACACCACCATTTCGAACTGCTGGGCTATCCGGAGACCCACGTGGCCGTGGGATTCTGGATAGCGTCGTTCATATGCGGCGCTCTGGGAATACTGGTGTTCATAAGGGGTTAGGATGAAAGACTACAGGCAGAGGGCCTATGACATGTCGATATTCGTACCGGCCATGCTCCTTCTGGGTGCGGGCCTCGTCATGGTGTTCAGCGCCTCCCAGACCCAGGCGCTGACCGACTTCGGCGACATGTTCTACTACATAAAGAAGCAGGTAATCTGGGTGGCGCTCGGCATCGCTACCATGTACGTATGCATGAGGCTCAGGCTGGAGAACGCGAAGAAGCTGGCAGTACCCGTATTCCTGGCGTCGCTCGCCTCCCTTGCCGCCGTCCTCGTGATAGGCAAGTCCGTCGGCGGCGCAAGGAGATGGATCGACCTAGGGATAGGCACCCTGCAGCCGTCGGAGTTCGCAAAGCCCGCCCTCATATATCTGCTGGCGTGGTATTTCGACTACATCGGACAGCAGGGGAAGACTGACTTCATCTACACGGTGATCGTACCCGTGGTGCTCACACTCTCGGCCCTGGGCCTTGTGTTCCTCGAGCCCGACTTCAGCACCGCGGGCCTCTTCCTGGTGCTCGGCCTGACCGTGGTGTTCACGAACACTAAGCACAAGGCCGTTCTTGCGATGATCGGATCCCCCGCAGTCATAGGCGGGTTCATCTGGGCGGTGCGCGAGCCGTACAGGTGGCGGAGGATAACGGGGTTCCTGAACCCCTGGTCCGATGCCAGATCGTCCGGCTACCAGATAGTCCAGACGCTCTACGCCCTCGGCTCGGGAGGCATAAAGGGCCTCGGGCTCGGACTTTCCAGGCAGAAGATGTACTACATACCGGAGCAGCACACCGACTTCATATTCGCCGTCGTGGGCGAGGAGCTGGGGCTCATCGGCACCCTGGGATTCGGTGCGCTGTATCTGATAATCGCGATAAGAGGATTAAGGCTTGCCAACCTGGCGGAGGACACGTTCAGGTCTACGCTTGCCTACGGGCTTTCTATGTGGATAGCACTCCAGGCGTTCATAAACATGGGGGTCGTGGCGAACCTGCTGCCCGTGACGGGCATGACGTTGCCGCTCGTCTCGGCCGGAGGCTCGTCCATGATACCTACGATGGCCGCAATAGGCCTTCTTCTTAACATCTCCAGGGGTACCCTGCAGGGGAGGTAGACATGTCGATCCAGCGTTTCCTAATCACCGGCGGGGGCACCGGCGGTCACATATATCCGGCGTTGGCGATAGCGGCAGAGCTAAAGGCGAGGCACCCCGGGGCCTCGTTCCTGTACGTTGGCGGGGCAAGGGGGCTGGAAAGCGACCTTGTGCCGAGGGAGGGTTATGAGTTCGTGGCCCTCGACGTGCGGGGCATGTCCAGGAGGGCCGGGCTCGGGGCCCTGGTCTCCGCCTACAAGGCGGCGGCGTCGGTCTTCAAGGCGATAGGGATAGTCAACAGGTTCGCCCCCGACGCCGTGATAGGCACGGGAGGCTACGCGTCGTTTCCGGTCGGTGCGGCCGCGGTGCTCTGCGGAAGGCCTCTGATACTCCACGAGCAGAACGTCTACCCCGGGCTTGCCAACAGGGTGCTCGCCAGGTTCGCGAAAGGGGTCGCCATAAGCTGGGAGAGCTCCAGGAGCGGCTTCAAGGGCCCTGCCGATGTCATCCATACCGGCAATCCGATAAGGACTTCCATGACCAAGACAACGAGGCCCGAGGGGGAAGCGAGGCTCAACCTGGCCCACGGCCCGTTCACGGTGCTCGTCTTCGGAGGCAGCCAGGGCGCCGTTAGGATAAACGAGGCCGCCGTGGGGGCCATGAAACTTTCCGAAGGCAAGGGCGTTAGGTACATCCTCGCGACGGGGAACGCCAACTTCGAGAAGTACGCGGGAAGGGCGGAAGCCGAGGGCCTGGACTTTGCGAGGGATTTCGAGGTGGGCGGGGGCGCCAACTACGTGGTGCCCTACATACACGACATGGCGGCCGCGCTTGCCGCGTCGGACATGGTCGTATCCAGGGCAGGGGCGCTCACCCTCGCCGAGATAACAGCCAAGGGCGTACCGTCTGTGCTGGTACCGCACCCGTATGTCCCCGACGACGTACAGAGGAAGAACGCGAGGGCGATGGAAGAAAGCGGCGCGGCGATAGCTATAGAGGACGCCGTGCTGGACGGGGCGAAGCTTTCAAGCGTGGTGGACCTGCTGGCGGGCGATCCCGCAAGGCTTGGGGCGATGGGAGAGGCCGCCAAGAAGCTGGCGACGCCGCATGCCGCCTCGATGGTGGCCGATCTCGTAGAGAAGCACATGAGAGGGGAGGATGCGAGATGACTGAGGGCAGGTTCCACTTCATCGGGGCCGGCGGGTACGGCATGAGGCCCCTTGCGTCCATACTCCTCAGGATGGGAAGAGAAGTAACAGGATCCGACATAAAAGACAGCGCCGGACTCAGGGAGCTGGAGGGCATGGGGGCCAGGGTGTGGATAGGCCACAGGCCGGAGCTGGTAGTAGGCTCAGACATAGTCGTATTCTCCAACGCGGTGCCCGTGTCCGACCCCGAGCTTACGGAAGCGGCAAGGCTCGGCATCAAGACGATGCCGAGGGCCGAGCTCCTCGCGGAGCTTTTCAACGCTAGCAAGGGCATAGGAATCACCGGCACGCACGGCAAGACCACGACTACCGCCATGCTCATGTACATAATGGTGGAAGCGGGGCTGGATCCGAAGGCCCTGGTGGGCTCTGGGCTGCCCGGCCTTCCCACAGGAGGGCGCTACGGCGCCGGGCCGAACATGCTCGTGGAGGCGGACGAGGCCTTCGGCACGTTCCTAAGGCTTAGGCCCTACGCCGCGGTGATCACCAACGTTGACGACGACCACAGGGACCACTACGGCTCATACGAGGCGATAAAGGCCGCGTTCAGGCAGTTCGCCTCGCAGCTGGACCCTAAGGGCGTCCTTGTCGTCTGCGCGGATTCACAAGACGCCCTGGAAGCTGCCTGCGGCGCGCCCTGCAGGACGGTAAGGTACGGCCTGTCCGAGAAGGAGGGCTATTCCGCGTCCTGTGTGGACCGTCACGGGATGGGCTCCTCGTTCACCGTCACAAGGGGCGGTGAGCCCCTGGGGCGCGTGGACCTTGCCGTGCCCGGGCTGCACAACGTGTCGAACGCGATAGGAGCCGCCGCCATGGCGCTGGAGCTGGGGATCCCCATGGGACTTGTATCGGCGGGCCTTGCGGGCTTCGCGGGCGCCGACAGGCGCTGCCAGCTCATAGCCTTCGTAAACGGCATAAGGGTGGTCGACGACTACGCCCACCACCCGGAGGAAGTCAAAGCGACGCTGGCCGCGCTGAAGGCCGCCGGCAGAGGCAGGCTCATCGCCCTGTTCCAGCCCCAGCGCTTCACGAGGACCAAGCTGCTAATGGACAGGTTCGCCTCCGCGTTCAAGGACGCGGACAGGCTGCTCGTGACCGAGGTCTACTACAAGGGCACGGGGGAAAGCCCGATCGAGGGTGTCAACGGAAGGACCCTCGCCGAGAGGATAAGGGCGGAAAGCGACGTGGAGGTGTCCTTCGCCGAAGGCGCCGAGGAGGCGGCCGACTGGGCGCTCGCTATGCTCAGGCAGGGCGATACGGTCGTGACCATGGGAGCCGGGGACATCTGGAAAGCTTCGAGGATCATTGCCGAGCATTTGGAGGATAAGTAGCGATGGCAGAAAGGACTACCCTTTCCGAGAAAGCCGTCAACGAGCTCTCCTTGATGTGCGGCTGGAGGGTGCTCGTCGACGAGCCGATGTCGTCCTACACCACATTCAGGATAGGAGGGCCCGCGGATTTCATGTGCTCGCCGTCGAGCCCCGAGGCCCTGTCCAAGGTGCTGGCATGGACGAGCGCCGAGGGGATCGGGCGGCTGGTGATGGGCGCCGGCAGCAACCTTCTTGTGTCCGACAGGGGAATCAGGGGCATCGTCATAAGGACGAACCGGATGTGCGCCTGGACGGCCGAGGACGGGAACCTGGTCGCCGAGGCGGGCGCTTTGATGCCGAGGCTGGCCAACGACCTCGCCGGCATGGGATTGTCCGGCTTCACGGAAGCGTGCGGGATACCCGGTTCCGTAGGCGGCGGGCTGTACATGAACGCAGGAGCGTACGGCTGGAACATATCCGACGTGACGACCCTGGTCGAGGCCGTGGACGGAAGCGGCAACGCGATGGAGCTCACCAGGGAGGAGATGGCCTTCGGCCCCAAGACGAGCGCGCTCATGCGCGACGGGCTCATCGCCACAAGAGTGCACGCCAAGCTCATAAGCATCGACAAGGACAGGATAAGGCAGAAGATCTCGGAGCTGCTGGAGGACAGGGCCCGCAAGCAGCCTCTGGAACTTCCCAGCGCAGGCTGCGTGTTCAGGAATCCGTCGGGCAAGGGCGCCGGCAGACTGATAGACCAGTGCGGCCTCAAGGGGACGTCTGTCGGGGGCGCAGCAGTGTCCAACAGGCACGCCAACTTCATAGTGAACGTGAAAGGCGCGACCGCCCGGGACGTAAGGGAGCTGCTGGAGCTGGTCGCGAGGATAGTGCGCGAGACTACGGGCGAGAGGCTGGAGCCGGAAGTGAGGCTCGTGGGTGATTGGGATGTCGAGTAGGCCGAGAAGGACATGGGACACGCTGCGGCGCACGGGCCCGAGAAAGCCCGCGGCGCTTCCCATACTGGTCGTGTTCGTGCTCATCTCCGTCGTGACTTTCCTCTACTCCCCGGCGTTCGACGTAAGGGAGGTCACTGTCCGAGGCAACGCGTACTTCTCGGCGGACGAGGTGGCAGAGCTCGCCGAAGTGCCCAGGGACAAGAACATGCTCCTCATCAACTCGTCCGGCGTGATCGCCAGGATACTAAGGGCGCCCAGGATGGAATCCGCCAGCGTGAGGAAGAAGTACCCCTCGAGGATGGAGATCACCCTGGTCGAAAGGAAGACCGCGGCCTACCTGCCGTACGGGGGCTTCTTCATGGACCTTTCGGCGCTGGGCCTAGTAATAGGGGTGTCTGAGGCTGTGACTGACCGGAACGTGCCGATAATCACCGGGGTGGCGCCGTCATTCGTCCTGCTGGGCGAGGTCGCCCTGCCGGCCGACAGGATAGGGGCCGCGTGCTCGGTAGGCGCCATGCTCGCGGCGAGGAACGTGCCCAACATCTCAGAAGTCAACGTGAAAGACACATCGGATATTGTTATAATTACCAATGAAGGTTCGCGGATCATGCTAGGCGCCGCCGACGGCATAGAGGAGAGGCTGGACACGGCCGTCGGTATCCTTGCCGGCGCAAGGTCAAGGAAGCAGGCTTTCAAATACATAGACGTGAGGGTGACCGAAAGGCCGGTGCTCGGCACCAAGTAGGCCTTAGGTGAAGGTGATATGGCGAGGAACGAGGATTACGGCATAGTGGCGGTGGACATCGGCACCTCTAAGGTGGCCGCTTTGATGTTCGTCGCGGACGACGCGGGAAGACCCGCGGTGGAAGGCTACGGGGTGGTCTCGTCCGAAGGAGTGAAGAAGGGCATCATAACCGACGTGGAGGCGGCTATAGGCGCCATATCCGCGGCGGTGGCGAAGGCCGAGGACACGAGCGGCCTCGTGGCGAGGCAGGCGGTCGTCGGAATAGGCGGAAGGCACATCTCGTCCATGCGCTCGTACGGCATGATACCCCTCGAGAAGGGGCCCAGGAGGATCACCCAGGACGACGTCGACAGGGTCGTAAGCTACGCGGGCATACTGCGCCTGCCGGAGGATTCGGCCCTGATGGGAATTATTCCCAGAGACATCATAGTGGACGGCCAGAAGGGCATGAACAGGCCGGTGGGCATGAACGCGGTCAGGATAGAGACCGACGCCGTCGTCATAACGGCGAACACCCAGCAGCTTGAGGCGTGCGACACGATAATGAAATCCCTGAGGACGGAACTTGCCGGCAAGTACGCGAACTCGATCTGTGCGGCGGAGGCGGTGCTAAGCCCCGAGGAGAAGGAGTGGGGGGCCGCCGTCGTTGACATGGGGGCCGGTACGACCGACATATCCATCTACTCCGACAGGAGCCTGATAAGGCTCGCCTCGGTCCCGATGGGAAGCGCCAACATAACCAACGACATCGCCAAGGTGCTCCAGGTCCCGGTCAACCAGGCGGAGCAGCTGAAGGTAAGGTTCGGCACGGCAAGGCCCGCCTTGGTAGACAAGGACGAGGTCATCGACGCTTCGACCATGGCGACCGGGCACGACGCATCACTCGGCTGCGCCGTGTCGAGGTCGGAGCTGTGCAGGGTCATAGAAGCCCGCATATTCGAGATACTGGACAGGGTGGCAGCGGAGATAGACGCCGAGGGCCTGCTGGGCAGGCTGCCCTCCGGGATTGTGCTGACCGGGGGCGGAAGCTTGATGCCGTACCTGCCGGAGTTCATACAGGAGAACCTCAAGGTGCCCGCGAGGGTGGCAAGGCCGTCGGCGGACCTTGGGCTTCCCAAGCAGCTGGACTTCCCTCAGATGTCCGCGGCGGCGGGCCTTATGAGGACGTGCCTGATGGACCGCAGCACGGCGGGCGAGGCGACGGCGCAGAAGAAGGAGAGACACCGCGGGCGCGGAGTGAAGGACCTACTAAAAGGTCTGATAGACCTTAACTGATATGAGGGGGAAAGCACATGTTCGTAGTTGAGCCCGAAGGCCTCGGGTCGGCCAAGATAAAAGTCGTTGGAGTGGGCGGTGCGGGGTGCAACGCCGTCAACAGGATGGTTGACGCCGGCATAGACGGAGTGGAATTCATAAGCATGAACACCGACGCGCAGGCCCTGTCGCGTTCTCTGGCTCCCAAGAAGGTGCAGCTGGGCGCGAACCTGACGAAAGGGCTCGGAGCAGGGGCGAACCCCGAGATCGGCAAGCAGGCCGCCGAGGAGAGCACCGACGGCATCGCCGAGGCGCTGGAAGGCGCCGACATGGTGTTCGTGACCGCGGGGATGGGAGGGGGCACCGGGACCGGGGCGAGTCCTCTCATCGCCGAGCTGGCTAGGAAATCCGGGGCGCTGACGGTCGGCGTCGTGACGAAGCCGTTCAACTTCGAGGGAGTGAGGCGGGCGGACTATGCCGCCAAGGGGATAGATGAGCTGAGGGGCAAGGTCGACACCCTGATCATAATACCCAACGAGAGGCTGCTTACAGTAGTAGAGAAGAACACCAGGCTCTCCGAGGCCTTCAGGGTGGCCGACGACGTGCTCAGGCAGGGCATACAGGGCATAACGGACGTAATAGTCAAGGCAGGGGAGGTCAACGTGGACTTCGCGGACGTGAAGACCATCATGACCAACGCCGGCTCCGCCCTGATGGGCATAGGCATAGCCGAGGGCGAGGACAGGGCCCTCATCGCCGCCAAGGAGGCGATCTCCAGCCCGCTGCTGGAAGCTTCGATCCAGGGGGCGAAGGGAGTGCTGTTCAACGTGACCGGAGGCGACGACCTGACGCTAAGCGAGGTCTACAAGGCCGCCGAGCACATCCACGAGAGCGTGGACCCCGAAGCCATGGTAATATTCGGCTCTGTGGTCGACCCGTCCATGGAGGGCAAGGTGAAGATAACGGTCATAGCCGCCGGCTTCAGCGAGCAGCCCTCGACGCAGTCAAGGTACGCACAGAGGAGGCCCCAGGCGGCAAGGCCCGCCTATCAGGATGAAAATAGGGCCGCGGCAAGGACCGCGCCGGCACCAGACGAAGATGATGACGACATCCCGCCTTTCCTGAGGCGCTAAAGGAGAAAACCAGCATATGCCGCAAGAAACAAGACTCTATGACACGGAACCGAACTTCATGGGAGGCCTGCCCGAAGGCGCCGAGATAGTGCTGCTCGTGGACGGCACCCAGGTGATAAAGACGGAGGTAGGCTGGTTCGACGCGTACCTCGACAGGGAGCCGGAGGAGAACGGCCCTGCGAGCTTCAACTTCAAGGTCCTGTGCTCGACGGGCTGGACCGATGTCGAAGAGGTGGCCAGGAGGCGCTTCTGGGAGCACGAATCGATAGTCGCACTGTCGGTGCGCGCCGGCAAGGCCAGGTTCGCCTGCGGCACGGAAGTGCCGATAATAAGGGGCGGAAAGAAGGCCGTCACGCAGGTGGAGCAGCTCGCCGCGGGCGATACGCTGTCCTTCCACGACTACATGATGCTGAGGAACGGGCACACGGACCCCAGGAAACAGGTGATAGTAAGGGGCCAGGGCCTGATGGAGAAGCAGAAGATCCCCGCGGAGGGCATCAAGCTGTATTTCCTCAAGACCGCGTCCGGCGACATCGTCGCCGACGGGATAGTGGTCCTCGCGGGGAAACAGTAGCCCCATGGGAGCGGGCCTTAGGATACGCTCAAAGGACGGTGGGCTTGCGCTCATCGAATCCTCGATATTCGAAGAGGAGGGCTTCATTGCCGCGTTCACGACGAGGATGGGCGGATGGAGCCCTCGTCCTTTCGACGGGCTCAACATGGGTTTCGGGGTGCCGGACGATCCGGCGAACGTGAGGATGAACAGGACCGCGGCCCTTAAGGCCCTGGGCCTGGACCCTTCGGCCGCCGCCGCCATGCGGCAGGTGCACGGGGACAGGATCGTAGAGGTCACCGAGGCCCTCAAAGGATGCGGAGGCCTCGAATACGGCAAGTCTTTTCCCTCTACCGACGGGATGTACACGGCCATTGCGGGCGTCGCGCTCATCTCCACATTCGCGGACTGCGTGCCGGTGGTAGTGGCCGACAGGGCCGCGAGGAAGATAGGGCTCGCGCACGCAGGATGGAGGGGCACGGTACTGGATGTAGCTGTCAAGCTAGCATTAAGGATGGGCTTCGACAAGGGAAGGGCCGGGGATTTCATGGCCGCGATCGGGCCCTGTGTGGGTCCTTGCTGCTACGAGGTGGGCGATGATGTGGCACTGGCGCTGGCAGGCGCCGGAGGCGCCGCCGCGCTGACGGCAGAAGGAGGAAAGTCCAGGGCGGACCTCGGCCTGATGAACGAGCTCAGGCTCATAGGGCTCGGATTCGCCCCGGACAGGATAGAAAGGTACGAAGGATGCACTTCCTGCGAGGAGGGTCTGTTCTTCTCGCACAGGAGGGACAGGGGGAGGACCGGGCGTTCGGCCGCGATAGCGGCCATAGCCGTCTGAGGATGGAAGAAAAGCCGGCAAAGGGGACGAAAGATACCGCCTTCTCCAACGAGAGGGCGGATTACCTGAGGCGTTTCAGGCTGTGGGTCGTAGTGGCCATGGCCTTGCTGTTCCTCACGGTCGCGTACTCGATGATGTACGATTCGCTGATAGGCAGGATAACGCCCACCATAGCCGCAAGGGAAGGGACGCTGGAGAAGTTCGTGCCGCTAAAGGCGGTGATCATAAGGGACGAGAGGACAGTGACGGCGTCGTATTCGGGAACGTTCAACATAGTGGCGCCCGAAGGCGCAAGGGTGGCCAGGGGCGAGGTCGTGGCGAGAATCGGCGGCCTTTCGGAGGCGGCGCCCGAAGAGAAGGCCAAGGAGGATTCCGGGCTCCTCACGGCGCTCTTGGAGCTTGAGGGGGCGGAGGCGCGGGAATACGAGGCGAGGTCCTTCCTTGCGGCGAAGCAGTCGGAGCTCAAGCTGTACGAGGCGAAGGAGGACCAGAAAGGGGCCGCCAGGGTGAAGGCCCAGCTGGACGAGGCCGGTGACGTCCTCGCGGCGGCGGTGCTGGAAAGGGAGGCGGCCGCAACGGCATATGAGGAGAAGCTGGCCCTTTCGAAGTCGGTTCTCTCATCCGGGAAGGCGCAGGCCGATCCCGGCGGCGTGAAGATGAGGTCCGAAAGACCCGCCGTCATAAGCTACTCCTGGGACGGGCTGGAGGATACGCTTTCGCCCGCGAACCCGTCGCTGCTGGACCTGCCGTCCACGATAGCGGCGAAGGCAAGCAAGGGCGCAAGGTCGCAGGGAGACGAGATCGAAGCGGGGGACGTGGCCTTCAGGGAGATCGGCAGCATAAGCACCGACTTCCTGCTGTATGCCGTAGGAGTGGACCCCGAGCTGCTGAAAGCGGGGGCCGTGCAGAAGGTGAGGTTCACGAGGCTGTCCTCGGAGAAGGTCACGGCGAAGGTCAGAAGGTCGAAGGTCGACGGTTCAGGCGCAGTCGTAGCGCACATGTCGATCGACAGGTACGTCTCCTCGATGACGAACATGAGGGCCGTCGACGTGGAGCTGCTCCTTGAGAGCCACTCGGGACTGATCATCCCGGCGAGGGCCATAACGACCGGGGAGGGCGGGTCGTACGTGCACGTCCTAAGGAAGGACAAGTTCGTGCTGATTGAAGTGGATGTGCTAGGCATCGTGAACGGGGAGGCCGCGGTAAGCTCCGACCAGCTCAGGCAGGGAGACAAGGTGAAGTACGATGGTTGAACCCGGTCTTGGCGCCATAGATGGGCGCGTAAGGCGCCTCCTCGACAGGGTGCGCGCCGCCGAAGATCGGGCGGGTATTGCACCCGGCACGGTCAGGGTGGTCGCCGTCAGCAAGACGAAGCCCGCAGAGGCCGTCATAGAGGCGTACAGGGCCGGCATATTCGAGTTCGGGGAGAACTACGTGCAGGAGGCGGAATCCAAGGCGGGCTCGCTGCCTACGGGCGCGATGCTGCATCTGGTCGGCGGGCTGCAGAGGAACAAGGCCCGCAAGGCCGCCAGGATATTCACGACAGTGCAGAGCATAGATTCGGAGAGCACCGCTGCGGCGCTCGACAGGGCGTGCTCGGAGCTCGGAAGGCGCATGGACGTGCTGGCGCAGGTGAACATCGCCGACGAGCGGAGCAAAGGCGGCATAGCGCCTGAAGCGCTCGAGGGGCTGCTTTTAAAGCTGGACGGGTTCGGCTCGCTTAACGTCAGGGGCATCATGGTGATACCCCCGTTCGAGGGCTCATCGTCCTACTTCCCGGCGGCAAGGGCCCTTTTCGAGCGGCTTAGGGCGGCAAGAATGGGACGCGGCGGCTTCGACATACTGTCCATGGGGATGTCCGCCGATTTCGAGGAAGCTATATCGGAAGGCTCGACGATGGTGAGGATCGGCAGGGCAATATTCGGCGAGAGGTGAGCTGGCTTGGGCCTATTGGAGAAATTCGGCAAGGCGCTCGATGCGGGCGAGGCCGCCCTGCTGGCGAAGGCGTGCGAGGAGGCGGCGGCGGACGGAAGGCCGAGAACCACCGCCTTCATGGATGCCGCGTCGGTCGGCGCCGCAAGGCAGGTGCTTGACGAGGCGGCCGGGATAGACGCGAGGCCCTTCGGGGGCTACAGGGGCGCCCAAAGGGCGAAGATAGCAGTGGCCCCGGCGGGGTTCGACTGGGAGGGATTCGACCCTTCCCTGGGGTATATCCTGATAAAGGGGGCCCAGGCGGACCCTGAGGAGACGGTCGCGTACGTGAGGGCTTCTGGCGTTGCGGGATCCGACATCGGGGACGTGTTCAGGACCGAGGGCGGGATAGGCGCCATCGTCTCCGCCGGTGCCGTGGCGAGGCTTCTGTCAAAGGGCGTCGACATCGGAGGGCTGCCTTTCGAGGTGGTTGAATCGGACCCGACAGAGCTGTCCTTCCCTGGGCAGGCGCGCCGCGAGATAAAGTCCACGGTGAACTCCATGAGGCTTGATGCCGTCGCGGCATGCGGCTTCCCGGCCAGCAGGACGAGGCTCGCCCAGGAGATAGAGATAGGAAGGGCCAAGCTGAACGGCAGGACCGTGACGGACCCCTCTGCCAGGGTGAAGCAGGGCGACACGATAGTGATGAGGGGAAGGGGAAGGATGATAGTCGAAGAGGAGGGCCCGGTCACGAAGAAGGGCCGCATCCTTCTTAAGATCTCGAAATATTCTGCGCTATAGGAGGCGTGAGGCATGATTACCCCCCTTGAGTTGATGAACAAGGAATTCACCGTGAGGATGAGGGGCTACGACAGGTCGGAAGTCGACGATTTCCTCAGCGTGCTGCAGAAGGACTACGAGACCCTCTTCAGGTACTACAGGAAGACCAGCGGCGCGGACGCGATAGAGCCGATCGAGGAGGAAGAAGTCCGCGAGCCCGCCAGGGAACCGCAGGGCAAGGAGGCGTCCGAGGCGAGGGCGCGCCAGCTAAGGGCGGAGGCGGTACTTCACGAGGAAGCCCCTGCAAGGCAGGCGGGCGCATGGACGAGGCCCGCGGAGCATGACCTGGGCGAGAGCGTAAAGGAGATACTCCTTATGGCTCAGAAGGCGGCCGAGGACGCGAGGACGGCGGCGGGAGCCGAAGCTGCGGCGATAGTGGAGAAGGCCAGGCTTGACGCATCGAAGGCCGTGTATGAGGCTGACGAGAAGGTGAAGGCCGCAGAAAGGCGCCTCGCCGACCTTTCGGCGCAGGAGGCTTCTCTAAGGGCCAGGATGAAGGGCTTCCTGGAGACGTACAGGCAGCTGATAGACGATTTCGAGGCTACGTCGGGCATCGACTACAGCCTATAGCTTTAATTTATTGAAGGGCAGGTCCCGCGTGTGATAGAATCGGGTTCGTGCGGAGAAGGAAACCGAGGCGCCGGCAGGGCCGCCGTATCGAGGATGTACGGCTGGCTCGTTAGGGTTAGCCTGGCGCTCGTGGCCATAGACCAGGCATCGAAGCTGGCCGCCGTAGGGCTCATCAGGCCCTACCAGTCGGTCGGCACGCCGCTCGGGAAAGTCTTGAACTTCACCCTGGTCTACAACGAGGGGGCCGCATACGGCATCCTCCACGGCAAGGTCTGGTTCATAATGGCGGTGACGGTGGCCTTCGTGGCGGCCGTTGCGGCATTCTGGCTAAGGGTATGGGAAATGGGCCCGGCGACCAGGGTGGCGGCCGCGATGATGGTGGCAGGATCCGTGGGGAATTTCATAGACAGGGCGAGGCTTGGCAGGGTGATCGATTTCATAGAGATGCCGATGATACCCATGTTCCAGGTGTTCAACCTCGCCGACGCATTCCTCGTCCTGGGGACCGCTGTCCTTATATATTCGATGTTACGTGCTTCTTAGTCGAGAGGAGGAATTGTTTTGTACCCGACCCTATTCAAGATTGGTAGCTATCCGATATTGACCTGGGGCGTATCGCTTGCGCTCGCCTTCGTGGTCTGCACGATCGTTGCCGTGCTGCTCGGCAAGAAGAGGGACCTGAAGGGCGACACCGTGGTCGACGCCGCACTCATCATATGCATCGTCTCCATACTCACGGCGAGGATCCTTTACGTCCTCTTGAACCTTGACCAGTACATGAGCGATCCTGTAAGCATACTCTACCTCAGGGACGGCGGGCTGTCCTTCATAGGAGGCGCCGTCGGAGGCATCCTGACAGGATACCTGTTCACCAGGTCCCGCAAGATAAGCTTCCCCAACGGTTCCGACATAGGGGCGATAGTCCTCGCTCTCGGCTATGGGATAGTCAGGCTCGGATGCCTCGCCAACGGATGCTGCTACGGCATACCGTCGGATTTGCCGTGGGCGCTGGCCTGCGGACCCGGAAGCGTGCTGAGGCACCCCACCCAGATCTATTCCTCCCTGCTGGGATTTCTGATGTTCGGCGTGCTGCTGTACATGTTCTACAAGTCGCCCAAGTTCAAGGGCCTCCTGTTGTACCTGTACGTTGCGATGTACTCAGTAGGCAGGTTCGTGGTCGAGTTCTACAGGGTGGGACCCAGGGACTACTTCGCGCCCCTCACCCTGACCCAGGTATTCACCGTGGTCACGTTCATCGTGTCCGTCGGCGTCCTGGCAATCGAGCTGGGAAAGAGGAAGGCACAGGTAAAATGATAAGGACGTCTTATGCCGGTCCCGATGATTGCGGGACCAGGCTGGACGCTTTCTTGGCGAAGGGGTCTACGGCCCCTTCGCGCTCTTTTGCGGCAAAGTTGATCGCCGAAGGAAGGGTGCTCGTAAACGGCAGGAGGGCGAAGCCCTCGGTCAGGCTGTCGGAAGGCGACAGGATAGACGCGGATATACCCGAGGCGCCGGCGCCCTCCGGGATAAAAGCCGAGAGCATCGAACTTTCGGTGGTCTACGAGGACGCGCACCTCATGGTCATAGACAAGCCCAAGGGCCTGGTCGTCCACCCTGGGGCGGGCAGAAGCTCGGGCACGCTGGTAAACGCGCTGTTAGGAAGGCCGGGAAGCCTCTCGTCGATAGGCGGAGAGCAAAGGCCCGGCATAGTGCACCGGCTCGACAAGGACACCTCCGGGCTCATGATCGTGGCCAAGACGGACGCAGCGCACATAAAGCTGTCGGCGGACCTCGCCTCAAGGAAGGTTAAGAGGACGTACGTGGCCATAGTGCGCGGAGGTTTCTCAGAGGACGGCGGCAGGATTGAGGTGCCGATAGGGAGAAGTCCAGTAGACAGGAAGAAGATGGCCGCCTCCCCTTCGGGAAGGGGCGCGGTGACGTCCTTCAAAGTCCTGGAGCGCTTCCAGGGCTACACCCTCCTCGAGCTGGGGCTGCTTACGGGCAGGACGCACCAGATCAGGGTGCACATGGGCTACATAGGCCATCCCGTGGCGGGAGACGTCCAGTACGGAGGCGCAGAAGGGGAGCTGGGGCTGAGTTCACAGGCCCTTCATGCGGCGAGGCTGGAGTTCGACCATCCCGTCAGCGGGGAGAGGATGAGCTTCGAATCAAGGCCGGGCGCAGAGTTCGAAGGGGCGCTGGCAAGGCTTAGATGATAGGTGGAGGTTTACGATGATAGACAGGTACGGATACCCCGAGATGAAGGCCATATGGAGCGACGAGCACAGGTTCGAGACCTGGCTGAAGGTGGAAGTCCTGTCGGCTGAGGCATGGAGCTTGCTCGGGCGCGTGCCTAAGGCTGACATAGACGCCCTGAAGGTGCCAGTGAAGGTGGACCCGAAAAGGGTCGCCGAGATAGAAAGGGTAACGAACCACGACGTGATCGCATTCCTGACGGCGGTATCGGAGATCGTCGGAGAGCCCGCGAAGCACCTGCACCTGGGCATGACGAGCTCGGACATGCTGGACACGGCGATGGCCGTGAACATGGCCGAGGCAGTGGACATAATCCTAAGGAGCCTGGATACCCTGATGGACGTGCTTTATAGGACCGCCGTGGAGAACAAGAAGACGTTGATGATGGGACGCACCCACGGCATACATGCCGAGCCGACCACGCTGGGCCTGAAGCTGATCAACTGGTACTCAGAGCTCGAAAGGGCGAGGGAGAGGCTAGTCTCGGCAAGGCACGAGATAGCGGTCGGCAAGGTGTCCGGCCCTGTCGGCACCTACGCCGGAGTACCTCCGGCGGTGGAAGAGCACATATGCGCCAAGCTGGGCCTTAAGCCCGCGAACGTCTCCTCGCAGGTGATACAGCGCGACAGGTACGCGGCGCTTACGGGATCGCTCGCGCTTCTGGGCAGCTCGCTGGAGAAGTTCGCCACGACGATAAGGACGCTGCAGAGGACCGAGATATCCGAGCTCATGGAGCCGTTCGGCAAGGGCCAGAAGGGCTCGTCAGCGATGCCGCACAAGAAGAACCCCATAACCTGCGAGAGGGTGTGCGGCATGGCGAGGCTGTTGAGGTCGAACCACCTGGCGGCGATGGAGGACATCGCGCTCTGGGACGAGAGGGACATCTCGCACTCGAGCGTGGAGCGGGTGATAATGCCGGACAGCACCATACTCGCAGATTACATAATCAGGAAGTTCACGTGGATCATGGAGGGGCTGGTAATAAGGAAGGACAGGATGCTCAAGAACCTCGAATCGACGGGGGGCCTCGTCTTTTCCGGCACCGTGCTACTGAAGCTCATCGATTCCGGCATGATCAGGGACGACGCGTACGCGATCGTGCAGAAGAACGCAATGAAGGCCTGGGACGAGGGGACGTCTTTCATCGAGCTTTGCAGGAAGGACCCCGAGATCTCAGGGCGTCTTGCGAAGGAGGACCTCGAGGAGTGCTTCAGCTACGACAGGCACACTGCCTACGTGGATGAGGTGTTCTCCAGGTTCGAAAGGAAGTAGGGACCATAACGGGAAGATGGATCAAACCTTTGATATCGGTGCTTTCGGCCGCGACGCTCACGCTCGCGGCCTTCGGTGCCTCGTCCGGTGAAAGCGTCGGCTTGCCGCCAAGCGGACATGGCCCGGCCGCGCTTGTGCTAGCCGCCGCGGGGGATGCCATGCTGGACAGGGGAGTCGCGAGCTCACTTGCCAGAATGGGCGAGGGCTGGGCTTTCTCGGGATCGGCAAACGATCTTTCATCGGCCGACATAGCATTCCTGAACCTGGAAACATCTGTCAGCGCCAGGGGCGCAAGGCTTGCGGGCAAAGGCATATGGTTCAGGACGAGCCCCGAAAGGCTAGGGCTCCTCGCCGACACCGGCATAGACATCGTGTCAGTGGCGAACAACCACATAATGGACTACGGGGAAGAAGCTCTCCTAGATACGCTCAGTCACTTGGACGAGCACGGCATATCCTACGTCGGCGCCGGCCCCGGCCTGAAAGAGGCCAGGATGGGCAGGATCCTGGAGGTCAACGGCCTGAAGGTGGGATTCCTTGCCTACTCGGACTTCCACGACATATTCTGGTCCGTATTCGAAAGGAAGACTTTCGGTGCGGGGGAAGGCAAGCCCGGGATAGCGCCGGCGCTACCCTACTACATGGAAGAGGACATAAAGAGGCTCAAACGGACGGCCGATTTCGTCATCGTGTCCGTGCACTGGGGGGTAGAGTACTCGCCGATGCCCGATGGGGCACAGATTGCACGCGCGCACGCCGCGATAGATGCCGGCGCGGATGTCGTGCTGGGGCACCATCCGCACGTGCTGCAACCTTTCGAGGCCTACGAAGGCGGCCTTGTATTCTACTCGCTCGGCAACTTCGTTTTCGACCAGAGGAAGCCGAGGACGGTCGAGAGCATGGTGGCCATGATAAGCCTCGCGAAGGGAAGAAGGCCCGAGGCCGAGGTGATCCCGTACGTCATATCCGATTCCCGTCCCGCCCCCATGGCGGTACGGGACGGGACGGCCCTCCTGGAGGACCTGGCAAAAAGGTCGCGCCTTCTTGGCACCCGCGTAGAGGTGCAAGGGGGCAGGGCCTACTTCACGACGGACGGCAGTAAGGCATCGTCACTTCTTAGAAGGATGTACCCGGACCTGTTCGGGACCGGGACGCTTGCTTCAGAAGAGGCCGAAGGCCTCATCTGGGCCTCACCGAGATGGTCCTCTGTCCCGTGAACGTCACAGCGCCGGGCAGGCCCCCTTTTATCTTCCTGACCTTGCGCACCTCGGTGTAGTCCACTTCGGCCTTCGCCAGATCCCTTTGCGACGAATTCCTAAGGGCGATGCCGGCTGCTTCCTCTATGGCCTCATCCTGCGGTATCTCGCCCTTTTCCAGCCTCAGCACCACATGCGATCCAGGAGCGCCCTTCACGTGGAACCAGAGGTCCCAGGGATTGGCTATGGAGAAAGTAAGCTCGTCGTTCTGGGCGTTGTTCCTGCCCACCAGGAGCTTGTGGCCGGTCTTGAGGATGTGCTCCGCAGGCTGCGGCGCCTTGTGCTTCCTGACCTCGGCCTGCCTTTGCCTCCTGCCTTTCAAGTACCCGGCTTGTCCGAGCTCCTCCCTTATCTGGTCGACGGTCTTCGCCTCCTCGGCCCTGTCGAGCGCGTCTTTGACCCTTACGAGGTATTCCAGCTCCTGCCTGGATGTTTCTATTAGTCCAAGGAGCATATTCTTCGCCCTCTTGCTCCTGTTGTACTTCCTGTAATAACCCTCGGCGTTCTTCGGGGCGCTCTTGTCCGGGTCCATTGGTACTTCGACTGACCCGGGCTCCTCCTTCGAGTAGTCGGCAAGTACAGCCACAGCGGGCACCTTCCCGCTGAATTCGTGCATCGAGGCCAGTATGGCGTCGGCCCAGACCCTGTACTTCTCGCCTTCCTCAGCCTCGGTAAGCTCCCTCATCCTCGTGCCGAGCTTGTTCTCGGCCCTGTCCAGAGCGGAGGCGAGCCATTTTGCCGTCGCCGCCCTCCTGGAGGCAGTACCCTCGGCCTCCTCCATGCCGCGAAGCATCGTCTCAAGGCACTCGGAAGGCCCGCGTCCTTTGCCATCGGCCGCCAGTATGAGAGAGATCCTCGCTTTACCGTCTCCTCCGACGACCGTACAGGGCCAGACTTTCTCCCCGAACGCACTCTGCCGCGCCCTCAGCGCGTCGAACGCCGATGCGGCGGCAACGGCGGGGTCGTCCCCTAAGTAGCCGGACGTTTCGATCAGGTCCTTTACGTGGGCTTCGCCTATGCCGTACAGCCCGCTTCCTATGGAGGCCGCCACGGGGGCGTTCGGCCTTGCGGCCCTGCTCCGAAGCGCCGCGGCAATGAATGCGTCCCTGCTGCAGCTTAGGGCGTCGGGAAGCTCGAACGCAGGAAGGGGTGCGAACATCTCTCCGGGCATGTCGGGCCTGGGGGAGCTCCTCGCGTCCTTCGACTTCTTCAGAGAATCGATTATCGTGCCCGAGCAGTCCAAGAAGAACATGTTGGATCTTGCGCCCACGGCTTCCAGCACAAGGTACTTGGGGTTAGTGCCCTCATCGTCGTCCCAGCCCCTGAAGCGGAAGGACAGGGAGTTCTCAAGGGGCCTCTTCACGGCACCGACGAACCTTCCGCCCTCTAGGTGCTTCCTCAGGACCATGACGAACCCCGACGCGTCGGACCTCGCCTGCGCCTTGGCGTCGGTGACGACCGCCCTGGCGCCTTTCGGCGAGGAGCTCATGAATATTCCCAAGCCGCCCTGCAGCCCGAACAGGACCGCTCCCGGCCCCACCGAGCTTATGCGGTCGACCCTCAGGCCGGAACAGGACGAATCGATCTCCTTCGATAATTCGAGCAGCGTAAGCCCATCGAGCCTCATGCGCGCCTCCGGTTGTATGCATATTCCTGTGGTCTAATCGGCCCCCTGGCTATATTTTATCCTATTTATGTTTCACAAAAAGCAGGAATTTACGTGAATTGGTTGAATAATGACAGCATAATCAAGGGTTGGCTAACTTCCAGCAAATATAGCTTAAGTGCGGTTAAGGCGCAGCGACAGCGATTATGCAATTGCAAATACGGCGACTGGAGATTATCATTGATGTGAAGGTACTTTGAACTGGGGTGTAGACATTGCCTAAGAGCATGACGGGATATGGCAGGGGCGAGGCCCAATCAGATACACTCGACATAATCGTCGAGGTGAAGGCGGTAAACAACAAGTTCCTTGACACGAACATACGGATGCCAAAGGAGCTCTCGGCGCTCGAGGACAGGCTGAGGAAGCTGATGGCGGCGGCCCTCGACCGCG
Organism: Firmicutes bacterium ADurb.Bin153; assembly: GCA_002070415.1. Lineage (GTDB taxonomy): Bacteria > Bacillota > DTU025 > DTU025 > MWDF01 > MWDF01. The sequence goes on along the minus strand of MWDF01000007.1, from coordinate 2,127 downwards.
GGAAGGTCGACATGTACGTGACGGTGGATTGGCTCAAGGGAGTGCCAAGGCGCGTCGCGGTCGACGAATCGCTTGCTAGGGCGTACCACGAAGCTCTCGTGGCGCTGGCGATAGACCTGGGGCTCGAGCCCGACGTCGGGGTGGCTAGGCTCGCATCGTTCCCGGACGTCATCAACCTTAAGGACGTGCCGCCGGACCTGGAGGGCGTATGGGCGTTGCTGGAGGATGCGGCCGGCAGCTCTCTTCGGGCGTTGGTAGTGATGAGGGAATCCGAGGGCGAGGCTCTGGCTAAGGACATCGAAAGGCGGCTTGGGACCGTATCGGAACACCTTGCCGAGGTGGAGAAGCTCCTGCCGGAGGGCACTCCGGCCTACCGCGAGAAGCTGATGAAGAGGTTGGAGGAGATCAGGCTCACGGTGGACGAGGCGAGGTTCGCCCAGGAAGTGGCCCTTATGGCCGAAAGGTGCGACTGCACGGAGGAGACCGTGAGGCTGAGGAGCCACATAGGCCAGTTCGAGGGGATGCTGAAGGCCGAGGGCCCGATAGGAAGGAAGATGGACTTCCTCGTACAGGAGATGAACAGGGAGACGAACACGATAGGATCGAAATCCCAGGACGTGCGGATAACGGGCTTAGTGCTGGAGCTGAAGAGCGAGATAGAGAAGATAAGGGAGCAGATACAGAACATCGAGTAGGCGCTAACGGCGCGGCGATGCGCCGATGAAGCGATAGAGAAGAAAGGATGGAGGTGCTAATAATGCCGCTTCCCAAACTTACACCGGAGCAGAAGAAGAAGGCGCTAATGAAGGCACAGAAGGTCAGGTCCGAGAGGGCTAAGATCCGCGCCGAGGTCAAGAAGGGCAAGATCACCCTCGACCAGCTCTTTAAGAAATCCGGCGACGAGGTCATCGGCAAGATGAGGGTCTCGTATGTCCTGCAGTCTCTGCCTAGGATCGGCAAGGTCCGCGCCGCGAAGATAATGTACGAGATAGGCATTGACGAGAACCGCAGGGTACAAGGCCTCGGCGTACGCCAGATCGAAGCTCTGAAGGAGCATTTCGCCAAGAAATAGGCGCAGAACAGGCTGGTCCGCGGCATAGCTTGCGGTTTAGAGGTTTGCTATGCATGGACTTAAAAGGGAAAGAGGAATCTTATTCGTAATCTCGGGACCTTCAGGAGTGGGCAAGAATTCCGTTCTTACCCAACTCCTGAAGGAGGTTCCCGGGCTTTGCTATTCTGTCTCCGCCACGACGAGGCCGCCAAGGACGGGCGAGGTTGACGGCGTCAACTACTTCTTCATGTCGAAGGAGGAGTTCCTAAGGAAGGTGGGGACGGGGGACTTCCTGGAACATGAGGAGTATGTCGGGAACCTTTACGGCACGCCGAGAGGTTATGTAGAGGAGAAGCTTGGCGAAGGCTACGACATCGCCATGGACATCGAATGTAGAGGCGCCGCCCAGATCAAGAGGATGATGCCCGAGGCGGTGCTGATATTCCTGACGCCGCCGTCGATCGAGGACCTTAAGGCGAGGCTCCTCGGAAGGAGCACGGATTCGCCCGAGGTGATAGAGAAGAGGATCAGGAAGGCCGAAGTCGAGATGGGCGAGATGTACAAGTACGATTACTACGTGGTGAACGACGAGCTTGAGCTGGCGATAGAGGATATAAAGAAGATAATGTGGGCGGAAAGGCTGAAGGTGGCGAGGCTTGCGAAGCCTTCGGTCACCAAATGAGCCTCCGCATGTTATAATAATTATTTGATGGGCACTGCCTGTCACGCAATTCTGAGATCTTGTGAGGAGTGTGGATAGACATATGTCGATGATAAAGCCTTCCATGGAGGAGCTAATGCCAAAGGCCGACAACAAGTACGTGCTTGTCGTCATGGCAGCCAAGAGGGCAAGGCACCTTGTGGCCACCGGCCAGGCAAGCGACGAGGACTGGGTGCAGGAGAAGCCCGTATCGAGAGCGCTCAGGGAAGTCGCAGAGGACCTGATATCCTATGCGCCCGCGGCCGGCGAGGACATGCCCGACACTGCGTACGAGCAGGTCGAAGTGCTGGACGATTTCGATGAGGCGGCCGACGAGACGGCACAGGACACGGAGGAAGGCACCGAGCCAAATGAC
>MWDF01000006.1 GCA_002070415.1 Firmicutes bacterium ADurb.Bin153 | reverse complement strand
TATGTTCTGCACCTTCCTGGTCGAGACGCCGTTCACGCACATCTCCATCAGTGCCAGCAATAGCGCCTGCTCGCTCCTCTGATACCTCGAGAACAGCTCCGTTGAGAACTTCCCGTCCCTTAGCCTTGGCACCCTCAGCACCAAGCTGCCTATCCTAGTGCTGATCACATGGGGGTACATGCCATTCCTGTATGCCTGCCTGGTGTCGCTACGCTCATACCTGTCCGCGCCCACCTGTTCCTTTGCCTGATGCTCCAGGATCTGGTTGAGTACGCTCTCTACCATCTTTGCCATCGAGCTGTCCTTTGCCGCTGTCGTAAGCAGGTTGCCAAGCCATGCCGAATCGATGCTAATATTGTATTGAGCCATTTCAAGTCCCTCCCGATCACTTTGTTTTGGTCGCACTTACATTGTAACCGGGACCTTGACTTGGCTCTTACCAATTTACACAATCATATGGCCTTAACTAAAAGTAAAGCAAGATAACGCCGTTATGTGATTCTGGTGCTGTAGGACCGGTAAGATCCTATTCGTGAAGGATGGACGGGGAGCAGTTCGCACTGTCTCTTTGCCTAACTATCTATAGTGCCCGTCATATCCCCATTCGTACTCCGGATGCAGATGACCAAAGATCAGCCGAGGGCAACCTCGTGCGGGTTCAACACCTGACTTCAAAACCAAACTGGTTAAGAACTTCCGGTGAGCTGACAATCGTCATGTTCCCTACATTGCAGAATCATTTGGCTACCCGGCCGCAGTCTCATGGGCATATGAGGCTTGTTTAACCGTGTCGCGAGCCTTCATCGGTAGAGATGTCGTCGTCCATGATAGCTGTTTAGGTTGGGGCAGGGCCCCATTCTTGGTGCTAATAGAATACTTCGGCACTGGAAGGAAATATTCTCAATATATGGAAATGCGTATTTAGCGATGGAGCCCATATCGTATTGGTGAGAGGTGATTGACGTGAAGAGGCTGCTCGTAATCCTTGTATTGGCGGTCATCCTCTGCGGTGGCTGCAAACCCAAGCAGGCGATCACGCTAAAGATACCGGGCACATCCGCCCAGATAGCCATGAGGCTGATACCTGATGGGTACTTCACCATGGGTTCGCCGAGCACGGAGGTGGATCGGGACCCCGATGAAGGGGCCCAGCATCTTGTTTACATAACGGAACCGTTCTATATGGGTGTCTACGAGGTCACCCAAGAACAATAGGAGGCGGTGATGGGGGAGAACCCGTCATACTTCGGTCCCGATCCCGGGCTTCCGGTCGAGAGGATCAGTTGGGATGACTGCCAGGCCTTCATTGCAGCTTTGAACACCAAGGGGATAGGAACCTTCAGGCTGCCTACGGAAGCGGAGTGGGAATACGCTTGCAGGGCGGGCAGCACCACTAGATTCACGTGGGGGGATGATCCCGGTTACAGCGAGATAGGGGATTATGTGTGTTATTGGGACAATTCCACCTCCATGACCCATACGGTCGGTGGAAAGAAGCCCAATGCATGGGGCCTGTATGGCATGAGCGGTAATGTGTGGGAATGGTGCAGCGACTGGTATGAAACGCCTTATGGCGTAGGCCATGTATCAGATCCTCAGGGACCCACGACCGGCTCTTACAGTGTCTTTCGTGGCGGCGCCTGGATCTACGTCCCGCTTTACTGCCGATCTGCCAACCGTAACTACGTCACGCCCGCTAGCTCGTACTACTACCTGGGCTTCCGTCTCGTGAGGATTGCCCCATAGCCCTTGCCATCAAGTTCCGGCGCACATCTCATCCCGTGTCCCGAATGGAAGGCGACAGCCCAAGCGGCATGGATGTGCGCCGTGGTAAGGATAGCGTTGCTATGTGTATACCTGGATTGACCTTGGGGAAGGGCAAACACCTGCCGCCCTGACCGACAGGCTCGTGCACTATGGGCGCTGATCGTCCCTGAGGGCAAGAGCACTTTATCCGGCATTTACCTGTCAGCGTCTGATTAAAGTAAGCACCTGGGCTGTGTTCTTTGGTGGAACCGACGACTCTTCTTTATGGTAGGGTGGCGATACGCCTTTTGACTGAAGGCCGGTAAAACGTCTTGCGGGCATGATATAGCAGGTATGCCGGACTATTGGGTAACCTTCCCGTCTACTGCAATATGAGTATGGGGGCTGCCCCAAGAAGGAGGGGCAATCCCCTTTCTAGTGACAATGATCGCAACATGGCAGCTCTATCCCGGGAATATAGCTACGGGCGGAAGGATTCCGGTATACAGCTCCCGAAATGCTCCTGTGAGATCGGAATACTATCTCGCTTGCCTAAAGACTCAATCCATAGGAGAGGCTCCTGCAAGCGTAATAACCATTGAGCTTCCTAGATCGGCCCGGAGGATCATCGGCCGGACCGGTGGATTTCCCTGCCGTTGCGCTGCAAGGGCAAGGACGTAATACAACATTGTTGTATATGGTGCCGCAGTGGATAGTTGCCTTAATCCTCTAAGCCGCGACACGGGTTTCTTGCCTGCCGGATGAGCATCTATCGGAGAGGGCAGGTTGGTAACCAAGAGAGCCTCTACTACATTTTGACGTCATATGCCGAATAACATTAGGAGGCGCACCAGATGAGGAGAACCTTCGCCATCGCCCTGATATTTCTGTGCACGCTTACAGCAGGATGCAGCATGACGGGCGGGGCACCGTATGCGGTTTCGGGGCGGATAGTCTCTGCCGACGACGAAAGCCTAGGAATCGGGGACACGATAGTAAGCTTCAGCGGAATCCACAGCGTAGGTACGACCGTATCGAACGATGATGGAACGTGGAACATCAGCAACATCAGAGGGAATGTGACGATCGCCCCTTTAAGTGCCGGGTGGGCTTTTGAGCCGGCATACAGGCAAGTTCACGTAACTGAAAACGGCGTGGACTTCCATGCGATTCCGAGCGCCTCAAATAACCTCGGGTTCCGGCAGGTAGCCGCGGGCAACGACTATGTGCTGCTATTAAGCGCTGAGGGAGACGTATATTTCTGGGGGGCCTTGGGATCGGTCTATACCTACGGAGCGGCCCTGCGGGTACCCGGCATTGAGAATATTGTGGCGGTAGCGGCCGGCGCTCAGCATTGCCTGGCGTTGAAGGGCGACGGTACCGTTTGGGCATGGGGAGCCAACGGTAGAGGCCAGCTGGGTGACGGGACCTATCTAGATAGTTTTAATGGGCCCGTCAAGGTGGACGGCATAAGCGAAGTTATGGCCGTCGCCGCCGGCGAATCGCATAGCTTGGCCGTGAGAACGGACGGCACAGTATGGGGCTGGGGAGACAACAGCGCGTACCAGATAGGACGGATACTGCCCAGAACGATTGCGTCACCTGCTTTAAAGCCCGAAATTGACGGCGTTGTGTCAGTTGCCGCATGCAGCCGCCGTAGTGTGGCGGTGAAGGCTGACGGCTCTGCCTGGCAGTGGGGCAATTGGCTGATAGGCATGCCGATGTGCGGCGCAATATACTGGATGGACCGCTACGTATCTGACCCGGAGGATATCGGGCTTAAGGGGATAGTGGCCGTAGCGGCGGGTTTCCAGCACAGCGTCGCGTTGAAAGATGATGGAACCGTGTGGGCATGGGGCATGAACTCCCAAGGCCAGCTGGGAAACGGTATCTCTGGGGCGGGTTACGGACCGTACAGGATTCCGGGCCCCGATCAGGCGATTGCCGTCGCCGCCGGCGTAGAGAACGGCTTGGCGGTTGCGGCCGACGGTTCTGTATGGGCCTGGGGGGCAAACCCGTACAATTACCTTGGAACAGGGTCTAGCTCTATGATCATTCCTCCCAGGAAGGTGGAAGGCATCGCCTCGGCTACCACGATCGCTGCCGGATCGGAAGTCATTGTCGCCAGCGACGGTTTCGGCGACTTGTGGCATTGGGGCATGAGCTACCCCGGCGCCTCGCCTTATTCCTCATATATACTGGGCAATCCGAGGAAAATGGTGGTTCACTAGCACGCTCCGTTTCCAAGGCATGCCAAGCGCTTATTTCTTTCAACTTCTGATGCCGCCGGCGCTGAGGCAAAGGGCATCTGCCAAGAGGACAGCATCACAGCTGTCCTTTTTCTATGGAATTGTCCGAGCCAGTCGGGCTACTTATCTGTTCTTGGCTCAATTCGTTTTCACTTCGCGCTGACCCGTGTCAAACGTGCCGGTGAGCCGCAGGGTTTCTGAAGGCCGCCGGTCGCGTAAACCACCGGAAGCCGGTGCCCGGACCCGCCCCGGCACTCACAGCAAATCACACCACAGCCCATCATAAACGGACATACAGCAGAGCGGCCATGGCATCGGCGATGGCAATTCCCGAAGGTTTTTGATATCACCTGGTATTATGCTATTGACAATACTATATATCGCATAGTATAGTTACAGACATAGCAGAGCCTTCAACGGCGGAACGGAGGACGCAGATGGCTACCGAGAACCTCGAGAAGGAGATGAACAGAGGCTTCCTGCAGCTCGTGATACTTATAGTGCTGGAAACCCCTATGTACGGATACATGATGATGAAGAACATGCAGGAAAAAGGAGCGGTCATAGAGGAGAGCACCCTATACCCTCTGATGAGAAGGCTAGAATCCCAGGGGCTGCTCACCAGCAGATGGGATACGTCCGAAAACAAGGCCAGGAAGTACTACCAGATCACGGAAGAGGGAAAAGTGGTCAGGGACAAGCTGGCGGATATCGTCAGGAAACAGTTCATGCTCGTAGAGAAGCTCAAAGGAGGCGACATCAAGTGATCAAGAAGCTGGAGGCATACCTCAGCGAAGTAGGGCATTATGTGTCGGGACCCAAGGGCGCAGACGATATACTCGATGAGATCAGGAGCCATATCCTTGATAGGGCACAGGAGGAATACGGAAAGGCTGACGACGAGAGCGTGGAGAAGATCCTAGCCAAGATGGAAGAGCCGCGCGAGATGGCCAGCAGGTATTCTCAGGGGCAGGATATCATAGCCCCTTACTACAGGAAGCACCTTATACTCTACACGGCCTTCCTGTTCTTCATAGGCCTAGGGGTCTCTGTCGTATCGCTGGTGCTCGGTAAGGGCGCGGTACACTTACTGCCCTTCTTCCAGTCGAGCGCAGAGGACTTCCTGGTATTCCTGGGGGGCCTTCCGGTTACGTTCTTCACCTATTTCGGCATCGTATGCCTATTCTTCATGATAATCACCAAGTACAGGTCGGTGAAACCGGCTTGGCTGGTCGTCGGAGGCAGCGGCAAAAAGCTAGGCAAGCCGACGGCGCTGGGCTTTACAGTAGCCCTGGTAGGGTTCCTGTTAGTCCTGATCATCTATAGTTTCCAAGGCGAGCTTGCCTCTTTCGTGGCGGGCCTTTCGGATGGAAACGTCCTGATAGTGAAGATACCCGACATCCTGATGAACGCGATACTGGCAATGACAGGCATAGACCTGCTTGTCTACTCGCTGAGGTTCCTGGCGAACACGCCCGTGCTTGAAGCGGCCGGCGCCGCCTTCAAGCTGCTTGTGATGGCCTACGTGGCCCGCAGGCCCCTCGGGTTCGAGAACCTGTCAGGGCTGGACGGCGGCGTTGCGACCGCGGTGGAGATAGGAATCAGGGCCGTTCTTGCGATAATCGTGATTATAATCACAATAGAGCTCATAAGGTGGCTGATGTATACGTTCTCCGAGAAATACCTCAGATGACAGGACGGCGACGATCAGACCAGCGCATGGCCTAAGAAGATCCATGCTCGGGCATACCTCGGATGTCGCGTTTTCAGGAAGCAAGGTGCCCTGCCGGAGATACGAAGCTCTTAAAGTCTCGCCGACAAGGCCGTCAGGAGAAGCACGATAGAATCCACGCCTCCGGCTCCGCCAGCCGAGGGCGTGGATTCTTTATTGCCTTCAGGCGCCGGCTTTCTTCCTCTGCGAGCGCGGATGACATGAGAAATCCCCACGGATACGGTTCGCTCACATACCAGCCAGCTTAGTGGATGGCTTGCCGAACCTCTTGAACAAGGCGACCCACATGTACTCTATGCTGTACCTGAAGCCCGCCTTGCTCCAAAGGAAGAGTATCAGCGACCAGAAGGCCACGTTGACCGCCCCGAAAAGGAGGCAGCCGTTTATCGTCTCATTCCACGAAGGCAGCAGCTTCAGCCCTATGAGCCTTAGTATCTCCGACGTAGTGGTCTCGAGCATGTATATCGTAAGGCTGACCCTGCTGAACCACTTGACCAACGGAAGTCTGCTCGTAAGCCATCCGGCGCGGTCTATCACAAGAAGGGAAAAGACGAGCATCAACATGAAGACCCCCAGCTCGAAGTTCGTCTTGAAGTACCAGAAGTAGTCGGGTTTCGAGATGGACTTCTCGAGGTTCATCATGCCGATGATGCCGTAGACGAAGAATGCCGATCCCAGGGGGGCCACGATTCGTGCCAGCAGCTCCCTCCTGCCGTTGTATGCCATCATGCCTATCATCATCCCCATAAGGCCGTATGCGATGTAGGGGATGAGAGGGTAGGGGTTTGCGACGGTAAAGCTGTAGAAAAGGGACGCGAGGAAGTCCTTGTCCGCGAGTGCTCTGTCGAACGACGGGTATACGTATACCCTTGCGAATGAGAGCAGCATGATCAAAGAGCCCGAAAGGCCCAGTATCCAGTAGTTCCTCTTCTGCCTGGCCAGGCCGCCGCCTCTTGACAGGAGGTACATGAAGAGCGCAAGCGCCATCAAGTTGATGCCTATCGTGGAAAGGGAGGAGCCCTCGAACAGCTTGTCCGGTTGCGGCATCGTGAAGCGCATGTTGCGCAGGGAACCGGCCACCGCCGTAAGGTCGGGCCTGTTGTTCACGAAATCGACCGTCCACCTTCCCAGGAAGATGTTCAGCAGGAAATGGAACAGGATGTATGCGGCGCTGGCCATGAATAAGTATCTGTACTGCCCTGCCCTCTGCTCCCGCCTGTCGTCTTGCATCAGCATGTAGGTGTTGACTACGCTGGAGTAGACGATGAAGAGGCCTCCCCAGAGGGCCATGAAGCTCATGAGGACGATAAGTATGGGCGGGTCGCTGAAATCTATCTTGTGGATATTCGCGTAGTTGAAGATCGATGAATGGAAGAACAAGATGAAGATTACGGCTATGCCCCTTAGGATGTCCAGCGAAGCGATCCTTCTACTTTCCATCATCTATCACCTCGAATGCCCTGTGTATTCTTATCAGCTTATTGGAATTGGGGTTGAAATCGGGCTTCCCGAAGACGACATTGATTTTCGGGGCACCGCAACCGTAGCATTTGAACACGCCCGCCATATTTGCCTCAATTCGTGACGTGTCGAAGAGATCCTGCGATGCGCCCTCCATCAATTGGATCCTGACGAGGACTTCTTCCGGCGAGACCTGGATTACCTGATACTCGTCGATATCTTCCGATGCCGTTATCACGGCCCTGCTTATATAGTCGGGGAAGATGCACTGCCATCTGCCGGTCGCGGTGCTCTTGGCCCAGAAGACGTCGTCCGCCCTGCCCTGGATGCTCCGGATCACGCGGAAGGAAGACCCGCAGGGGCACTTTGCTGGGCTTATGGTCAGTATGTCGTTGAGCTCATAGCGGATTATCGGCTGCGACTTCCTGTGAAGGTCCGTCACCACGAGCTTCCGGCACGGTTTCCCCGGCTCGGTGTAGGAACCGTCGCCGTCGAAGGCCTCGACGAGCACAAGGTCCTCGTTTATGTGGAGGTTGCCGCACCTGCAGGAGATTGCGATAGGCCCTTCGGTGCATTTATATATCTCATGCACAGGGCAGCCGAAGGTCCTAATCAGGTAATCCTTCACGTCTGGATATAGGATCTCGGCGTAGGATACCAGTTTCTTCGGACTTATGTGGATCCTGCCCTTCTCCGCTTCGCGGGCGATTATCTTCAGCATCGAAGGAGGGGCGGATATCACGTTCGGCTGAAGCGCGTCCAGCTTGCCTCCTATGTTCTCTATTGTGTCGAGCTGGCTGATGTACGTCAGCTTGTGGCCGAACATGCTCAAGTTGAATGCTGGCGAGCTGACTCTCAAGATGAAGGCGAGGTTGAGCTTCTCTTTCTTCGGAGCGGCGAACCTTGCGAACAGGGCGGCCTTCATGTACATCTCCTCTGCGCGCGTGGCTATCTCGACCCCCTTGTTGCCGCTGGTACCGGACGACAGGCCGACATTCATGCCGTGCAGCCTCCTCGTGAATACGCGCGAGCTTTCGACCTCGAGGCAGAAAGCCAGGATCTCCTCCTTCGTCAATCCCACGGTGTTGTAATCCGTGAGGTTATCCATCATCTTCTTCTTGTTGACGAAAGGAAGGGAGTAGAAATCCTCGACGCGCCTGCCTGCGTACAGATTCCTGAAGTAGGCCGACCTTCTTGACGCGTACCTGGCCAGCTCGACGGCCCTCCTGTACTGGTAGTCCCTTATGTCGTCGGGTGCGTAGAACCTGTGCCTGAGCTTGCAGAGCAGGAAGAACAAAGGGAGCAGGCCGGTCTCCAGGCGTCCGGGTATCCTGTTCAGCAGGGAGGCTAAGATGCCCATATCCTTTAATTCCCTCCTGAATATCATTGTATATCGAAAGTCGGGACCATGGATGGTCGGGATGGCAAAGCTTCATGAGTATATGCGGAAGCATTCCGCATGGACGAAGCGCTTGGCCCGTCCCGGAGGGCGCGCGGGAACCGTAACTCCTGCCCAGTAGCCGACGTGCCGCGGCCCCCCCCGGCGGAAGGCGTCAATCCGCGCTCTTATCGGTCGGTATCTCGATGAAGAAGTCGACGCCTCCTTCGACGTTCTGCAGCCCTACCTTGCCCCCGTGCAGCAGGGCTACCTGCTTGGAGATCGAAAGCCCCAGGCCGTGGCTGCCTGTCCGGCGCGTGCGGGACCTGTCCGTAGTATAGAATACGTCCCATATCTTCGCCGTCTCCTCTTCGGGGATGTGCGATCCCGTATTGAACACCGATATCCTGTAGCCCCCATCACAGGACTCGCCTCTGATCCTTATCGCCATGCCCCCTTGTACGTGCTCTATGGCGTTGGTCACGAAGTTGCCGACAGCCCTTTTCATCATCTCGCCGTCGCAACGAAGGACGGCATCCGCGACTTCACTTGCGTCGAGGGCGATGCCTTTTCCTTCCAGTATGGGCGAGAAGCGCTTTGCGACGGCACTGACTAGATCCCTGGAGCCGAGATCGGAGTATGAGGGCCTTGCGGCCCCGGCTTCGAGCATCGAGAGGCTGATCAGCTCCTTCACGAGGTTGTCCATGCGGTCGCATTCGTCGGCGATGACAGAACAATACCTTTCAGCCTTGCTCGCGTCGTCGACCACGCTGTACTTCAGCCCCTCAGCATAGCCTTTGATCAGTCCTATCGGGGTCTTAAGCTCGTGCGAGATGTCCCTTACGAGCTGTTTCCTCCGCTCTACGTCCGCTTGCAGCTCGTTTATGCTGACACTCAGCCTATCGGAGATCATGTTGATGCTCTTTCCAAGCATACCGACCTCATCGTCCGACGCGATCCTTACCTTGCCTCCGAAATCCAGCTTCGAGATCCTTTCGGCCACCTTGCCCAATTCTGTGATCGGCCTTGTGAATCCCATGGAGAACCTGTACGTGAACAAGCCTCCTATAGCCACGATAAGGAAGCCTGTGATCAGATGGAACCTCATGGCTATCAGTGCGCTCTCGCTTATGCCCTTCATGCTCTTGCGCAGAACGAGGTAGTCATCCTGCCGCAGCAGGGATACGAACACTATCTGCCTTTCTTCCGCGTCTGGCTTGTTTACCAGGGAATAGACATGCCCTTTGGCCATCTCCTCCTCGTTCTCGCCGATCAGCAGCTCCAGCTCCGAAGGCAGCTTCTGGACCCCCTGCTCGCTCTTCTGCGGGAAGGAGCTGAACTTGATGACGAAGTTCTTGTCCGCGAGGATGGAGTTGATGCCGTCGTTTCTGTCGATGCTGCGCAGAAGGTCGTAGAACCTCTCGGTCCCGACGGCTTCCGACGCCTTTATCCGCTCATAGGTATCGAAAAAAAGGCCCTTGTTCATGAATATGTAGTAGCGCTCAAGGAACGCCGCGTCGAACACTACGCTGAGGGCGACGAACAGGGCGAACATGGAAAGGAATATGAGGAACAGCCTCATCTTTATCGTCCTCATCGTTTATCACTTTCCGTTTCCATGCTGTAGCCGCAGCCCCATACGGTCCTTATGCGCTCGCCGTGCCCTCCGAGCTTGGCCCTTAGCGTCTTTACGTGGGTGTCCACCGTCCTTACGTCGCCTTCGAAATCCAGGCCCCACACGTCGTCGATCAGCCTGTCCCTGGACAGCACGGTCCTTCCGTTCTGCAGGAAGTAGACCAGCAGGTCGTACTCCTTCCTGTTAAGCTGTACCTGCCTTCCATCTACGCTTACTTTCCGTGCGTCCTGCTCGACGAGTATGCCGCCGTCGTCTATCACCGCGCTCTTTTTCTTTATCGACGCCCTTAACGCCGTGTTTATCCTCGCTACGAAGAGCTCGTAGCTGAAAGGCTTGGAGACGTAGTCGTTCGCCCCTCCTTTGAGGCCGTGGATCTCATGCCTCTCATCGTCCAGGGCGGTCAGCATGATTATCGGGACGTCGGACCTTTCCCTTATGATCTTAAGCACTTCCCAGCCGTCCGGTCCCGGCATCATGACGTCGAGTATGACAAGGCCGATGTCGTTTCTCGACCACAGCGCCTCCAGCGCCTCGTCGCCGTCGGCGGCAAGCACAGGCTCGTAGCCCTGCTTGCTTACGATATCCGACACCAAATCCCTGTACGCTGGATCGTCGTCCGCTATGAGCACCTTGATTGCCAGTCGTCCCACCTCCAGGCCCGGCGAGCGGAGCCGTTACTATAATCGCAGTATATGAATATTGTAATACCACAATCTGCTTTTCACGCGGATTTCACAATAGCGGGCTAGACTACTCGGTGAAGGGATATCAACCGATCCTCGGAGGTGATCATATGAGAGATCTAAAAGCGAGAACCTTCTTGGCACTTGCCTTGCTGGCGATAGGGGCCGTCTTGTTCGCCATCGCCTGCCATCCTACGGCGTGCCTTGCGGAAACGAGCGCCGAAGCCCCGCCTGCTCCGAAGGAACCTGCCAAGCCGCAACCGGCGGCAGGCGACAGGAAAACCGGACAGGAGGCGGAGAAGTATTCGCTGTCCCAGGCGATGAGCGATAAGGCGCAGCTTAATACCATCGCCTTCAGCGGACTTGCGTTCATAACGGGCAACGCCGGCGCCGATTCCTTCATGCCCCCTGGGAAAGTGGCGGACTTCTTCGGCTTCCAGTACATGAGGGACATCGATATCGCAGGATACGGCCACAACACCACTTTCCTCAGCAAGGTGGCCAACAATGTCCTGCACATACTCGACGAGGAGCAGATCGGAAAGCTCATCGGCCTTGCAAGGACGCAAGCGCCGCTGTACACAAGGTTCGCCTATAACCGCTTCCCCCTCATGGACGCCTTCAGAAGGCGCCTCGAAGGCAGGGTGCCCTCGGGAGCCGACGGGCTGGAACCGGAGGCGGTCGCCGAATACGTGCGGAATCTCTACTACTTCGACGCCGAGCTGAGCTATAACAGGGCGGTCGTCGTGGGCGAGGTAATCCGCTCATTCACCGACGAGCAAGAATCGTACCTTTCGAAGATGGCCTTCGATGATTCTTCCACCTGGCCGCAGGTGCCGGAGGACGGCGCCTTGAAGCAGAGCATGGGGCAGGCCGAGTTCGTCGCCCTCATGACATACGCAAGCGAGCTGTTCTCATGGTACAAAGGCGGGCTCGACCCCGATGTGTACTTCTGCCCGGAAAGGCACGGCACGTACTTCGGCGGCTTCTACATGAAGGACCTGCCGGCGATGAACAACCCGGACTACTTCATAAGCACGAGCACGACCGGAGACAGCGGCGAGGGCTTCCTCGACATACTTGACGCGAAGCAGAAGCTTATGATAACCAAGCTGATCGACCTGCAGAGGCCCTACCTCGAGGAGGCCGCGCTCATCAGGCGACAAGTGTCCGCCGAGCTGAGGAATGCGGTGTCAGGGCAGGGCATCGACAAGCAGAAGGTCTATGAGCTGGTGGGCCGGTACGGATGGCTTGACGGGATGATGTCGGCGCTGTATGCGGAAGCGTTCGCCGCCGTCAACGGGACCCTTACGGACGGGCAAAGGAAGGAACTCCTGGAACTAAGAGGGGACGGTACCCTCCCTGAAGGCGCCTTCCTGTTCTCGAACCCGATCGCTATGCCCGTACTGCCTTCAGCGGACTACTTCTTCGGGATAGGAGAAGTGCCCGAAGAAGCAGGCAGATACCAGATACCTGAGGGTTTCGGCTTAGGCGGCGAAAGGCAGCCCAAGAACCAGGTCAGGAAATAGGCGGAGGAGCTGGGATGAAGTACGTAGCGAAAAACAGGGCCTATACGGTATCGGCGGTGTTGCTTATAGGCTTGCTCGTCCTGGCCGCATGTCAGGCGGTGCCGGCCATGGAAGCGCCCCCGGCAAAAGATAAGAAGGCCGGCGCGGCAGGTGGCGGCGTGTCCGATACAAGTCGGCCAGCTTCGGACTATCGCGCCATCACCGGGGGGGCCTTCCTCGCACCTTGCATCGTGGCCCGTCCGACGGACAGGAGCGTCGTGGTCAGCGTGGTGCCGGGCGAGGAGGTGCTCGCATACGTCGAGTACCGGGCCGAAGGCTCGCAGCAGGTCCTTAGGACCGAGACGGCCCTCCTGGGAGGAGGAAAGCCCCACGAGATCCCGATCGAAGGGCTGGAAAAAGACACCAGGTACTATTACGGGCTCATGTACAAAAGCGCGTCAGACACGGATTTCAAACCCGCCGATTCGGGCACTTTCATGACACAGAGGTCCGAGGGGAGCACATTCACCTTCGGAGTCCAGGGAGACTCCCACCCCGAGCGACCGCAGCAGTTCGACCCCGCCCTTTACATGAGGACCATGCAGAATGCCAGGGAATACGACCCGGATTTCTACCTTACTTCGGGGGACGATTTCAGCATCGAGAAGCTTGGGAAGATCACGCAAGAGGGTGTGGAGGGCCTGTACCTCGAACAGAGGAGGTACCTCGGTGTCATAGGCAACAGCTCCCCCTTGTTCATAGTCAACGGCAACCACGAGAATACGGCGAGGTACCTGATCGACGGCAGGGCGGACAACCCCGCGGTGTGGGGACAGAACGCCAGGAACGCGTACTTCCCGCAACCCGCGCCCGATGCCTTCTACTCGGGGGATCCCGAATATGTGGAACACATCGGCCTTCTGAGGGACTATTTCGCTTTCACCTGGGGGGATGCCCTGTTCGTCGTGATCGACTACTACTGGCATTCTATGATCCCGGTGGACACGTCGCTTGCCGGCGGGGACAAGAACGGCGACCCGTGGCTTAAGACCATAGACGACAATCAGTACGCATGGCTGAAGAAGACCCTCGAAGAGAGCACATCGAAGTACAAGTTCGTGTTCACCCACCACGTGCTGGGATTCGGAAGGGGCGGCACGGACCTTGCGAGCCTGTATGAATGGGGCGGTTACGGGAAGAACGGGAAATGGGAGTTCGCTGAGAAGAGGCCGGGATGGGGGATGCCCATACACGAGCTCATGGCCGAAAACGGCGTGACCATATTCTTCCAGGGGCACGACCACGTATTCGTGAGGCAGGAGCTGGACGGCGTGACCTACCAGACACTTCCTCTTCCCGCCGACCCCTACCGGACGCTCTATTTCGCCAGTGCATACGAGGCCGAAACCAAGCTCGCCGGCCCGGGGCATGTGCGCGTTACCGTGGCCCCCGATGCCGTGACCCTGGATTACATCGCATCGAGGATAGATTCGATGTCCGGGGAAATCATGAACGATGAAGTGGTCCACTCATACACCCTATTCGCAAAGGAATGAAGAGGTGGCATATGACAGATCACAAGCTCCGATGCTTGATGTTTGCGATGCTGGCGGTCCTTGTCCTGTCCGTGGCGGGTGCCGTACGCGGTAAGGCCCCGGTCCTGCGCGTGCTGGTGGGCGACGTCGGGGACACTTACGCAAAGGTGCAGGTAATCCCGGAAGAGGACGCGGCGCTTCGCGTCGAGTACGGCGTTTCCGGCGCACGCCAGGCAACGACGCCGACGTACCGGGCTTTGCGGGGGGAGGTCATCGAGATCAGGCTGGAGGCCCTCGCCCCGGACGAGGAGTACTCGTACGGGGTCGTCCTTTCCGGCGGCGATCAAACCTACGCCGCCATGGAAGGCGCCTTCCGCACCCAGAGGCGGAAGGGGTCCTCCTTCGTCTTCACGGTGCAGTCCGATTCCCACAGGGACGCGCTCACCGATGATGCCCTGTATGCGAACACGCTGAAGAACATCCTGGGTGACGGGCCGGATTTCCACATGGACCTCGGCGACACCTTCATGACGGAGAAGTTCGCAAAGAGCGAGGAAGCCGTTCGGGACAGATACCTGGAGGAGAGGTCATTCTTCGAGATGATCGGGGGTTTCGTACCGGTGATGCTGGTAAACGGGAACCATGAGGGCGAAAACGGCTTCCTCCTTAACAAGACGGGCGAGAACCTTGCCGTCTGGGCTTCCGATGCGAGGAACAAGTATTTCGTCACTCCTTCGCCGGGCGGCATCTACTCGATGTCCGAGGATGCGGACAAGTACGCGGGCCTCAGAGGAGGACACTACGCCTGGGAATGGGGGGATGCCATCTTCGTGGTGCTGGATCCCTTCTGGTATACAATCCGCAAGCCCGGCAGCCTGGCCGACAACTGGCAATATACGCTGGGGAAGGAGCAGTACGAATGGCTCGTGGGCACACTTGTGGCGAGTGATGCCGTTTTCAAGTTCGTGTTCTGCCATAACCTGGTCGGGGGCCTGGACAAGGACGGCAGGGGCGGGATAGAAGCCGCGGGGTACTTCGAATGGGGAGGGTACAATCCTGACGGGAGTTACGGGTTCGATTCAAGGAGGAGCGGCTGGGAGAAGCCGATCCACCAGGTGCTGGCCGAGAACGGAGTAGACGTGTTCTTCCACGGGCACGACCACTTCTTCGCGAAACAGGAGCTGGACGGCGTTATTTACCAGCTGGTGCCGCAACCGGGCAATCCCGGATCGAAGGATTTCAGGCTCCCTGGGGAATACGGCTATAAAGAAGGGGTCTTCCTGCCGTCCCCAGGGCACATAAGGGTCAGCGTGTCCCCAGACAGGGCGGTGATAGAATACGTCGCATCAAGCACGGGGCAAAGGGCGGGAAAGGCGGACAACGGCACCGTCGCGTACTCCTATTCGATACTCCCATGACATCAACAAACAAGGCGCCATCCCTGAAAGACGGGAGGGCGATCCAGGAATCCGCATACCCGGCATGACATGGAAGACACATCGGGGCGGCTTCAAATGGCGCCAAGGCGCATACAGGGCATCATCTGTCCTCGATTGGACCGGCCACCGGACGGTTCCGGTGCCGTATGAAGGTGGTCGCGGACGAAAGGCGAATGACCTAAAGGGCAAACAGCGAATCTGAATTACGGGATCTGGCGCAATCCGACGGCGTAAACTAGCCGTTTGCAGGATGATTGCCATTGAGAGGGGGCCGAGGCGATGCGCTTTAAGGACAGGCGGGAGGCTGGCAGCAGGCTTGCCGGGCCCTTGAAGGCATACAAGGGAGAAGACGTCGTCATATATGCCTTGCCAAGAGGAGGCGTGGTCCTTGGCGCCGAGATCGCAAAAGCGCTGGGAGCGCCGCTGGATCTCATCATACCGCGGAAGATCGGGCACCCGCAGAATCCCGAGTATGCCATATGCGCAGTAACCGAGACCGGCCCCCCCATATGCAACCAAGAGGAGGTGGAGCACGTCGACCCCCTCTGGCTGAAGTCCGAAATCGAGCGCCAGCGCGTCGAGATAAGAAGGCGCAGGGAGAAGTTCCTCGGCGGGATCGCACCGAAACCGGCAGAGGGGAAGGTCTGTATCATTGTCGATGACGGCATAGCGACGGGCCTTACGATGCTAGCCGCGATAGGCGGATTGAAAGCCCAGCGCCCGGGGAGGATCATTGTCGCGGTCCCGGTCGTGCCCTATGAGATCGCCCGAAGGCTTACGGAGGAGGCCGATGAGCTAGTCTCGCTGCTGATCGAGACGAATTTCCTAGGTGCCGTCGGCTCTTATTATGAGGATTTCCGCCAGACCGAGGACGACGAGGTAATCGAGCTGCTCAAATCGGCCGAGGAAGCCTACATCGCGGCCAAAGGCGCAAAAACCGGATGAAGAGGGGCAGGGGCGCCAGGTCGATCCGCCGAGTAAGAATGGGATCTTGTCGCATCCTGTCGCCGAAAGTGCCGAAGATGCCGGCTCCATCTTTCAGGCAGTGTCGGGATATCCCGGGTAAGGCCCCGGCTTGCATACAAAAGGTGGGACCTGGAAGTCCCACCTTCGCAGAACGGAAGCCCTAGAAGCGGTATCCGACGGCCCCCTTGAAGAAGAACCACCCGGCAACCCCCGCTGCGGTCGAAGGCAGGACGAAGAACTCGTATCCCGCCTCGGCTGCTATCCTGAAATTGCCCGGTGTGAACTCAAGTCCCGCCGTAGCATGCATATCGAAGTACGATACCACGGGCAACGCCTCTGGAGTCACGGGGAATACCATCCAGACGCCGGGTGCGAGGTTTATGTAGGGCTTGAACATAGGGCTAAGGTTGAAGTAATACCGCAGCAGGCCGTTTATCCTCATTGCGAAAGGCGTCGCAGCTGGATGCGCGCCCAGTAAGAATCCTGTATCCAGGCCTATTCCGAAGTTGCCGAACCTCGTTTCGTACTCCAGCCCGAAGATCGTGCTGCCGTATGTGCCTGTCAGGCTCAGCGTGTTGTTCTTCGCCGTCGCCGAAGCCGAGAGCACGAGTACGACAGAGACCGCAAGGAGCGCGATAAGTGTCCTCCTCATATGCCCACTCCTTTCACCGTTATTTGAATCACCGTCGAGCGGACGATGTCGCCCGGGAGCATGCCAGCATCGTCCGTTTATGATTTCTATCGTGGCGGATAAATTCCTTCAGTAAATGAACAATTAATGCGGGACGGATGATAGTACGCCCTTCGGACGGAATAGATGCAGCTAAAAAGGATACTGTTAAAAAGATGCCGCCTTAAAGGCGTGCTCTAGTCTGATTGCCCGCCCGAGCGGACGCCAAAGGCCGGATCATGGCGGGCGCCGCGCATATGCAGACCAGGAAGGCCCCGCAGGCCGCCCAGACCCCGCCGATGCCGATACGGGTGACGACAAGCCCCGCAAGTCCGCTTGCCAGGAAGCCCCCGGCCTGCATTACAAGCGAGAGCAGGCTCAGCATGCTGGCACGCCTGTCGGAAGGGACAAGGCCGTTCATGAGCCCTTTCTCCAGGATCTCGGAGGAGCCCAGCAGCATATAGACCATGCCGTACGCAGCGATGAACCCGGCGGGTGAACGCTGCAGTGCAAGGAGGACGGCCAGGGCGCCGACCGCCGCCCTGGAGAGGAAGAAACCTGTCGCCAAGGACCCGTCCTTTATGGAAAGCTTGTGGGCAAGCATGTTTCCCAACGCTGCGGCGCCGAAGCCGAGGAAGCTGATAAGGCCGAGAAGCCGCAGCCCGCCTGCGTCTGAAAGCAGCTTGTACGAGGGCTGCCAGTACACTTCCGTCGTGAGGATGAGCCCGCCTGTGGCGAAAACGCCCATGAAAGCGTATATCATCACCGGTTTCTCCATTATCAGCGAACCGCAGCCCATAAGGTGCCCCTTAAGCCTTGTGTGCTTCTTTCCACCGGAAGGCCTCTCTTTGACAGCCAGGGCTGACAGGACCAGGACCGAAAGAAGCAGCACCGTCCGTACCGCAAGATGCGCCGTGAAGCCCTTCGTCTCCGGCAGCAGACCTCCGAAGAGCGCCCCGATAGAGATACCCAGGCTCTGACATACCGCTAGCTGTGACGCAGCCTTCCTGGCCCAACCCTTGCCGCGCCGCATGATGCAATCGTCGATTACAAGAGCGTCGTAGCTGCCGGACGAGAAGGCCTTCCCCAATCCCAGCAGCACCATGGCGACCATGGTCGTCAGGAAATCGCGCCTCAGCATAAGAAGCGGCATGGAGGCCGCGTTCAGCGCCGTGGCAGTGACGAAGGCGGCCTTGCGCCCTTTCATGTCCGCGAAGACGCCGCTGGGGAACTCGAACAGGAAGACGGTCATGGAATATGTGCATATCAGCAGCGGAAGCGTAGACAAGGTCGCTCCGCGCCCTAGAAGCAGGAGGCTGAGGACCGGTTGCATAAGGCCGGTCGAGAACATGTCGATGAAGGCGATCGCCCACTGTACGGGTGTCATCCGGCCGTCACCTGGAAGCGTCGTAGAGGACGAGGGCGTATTCCCACGTCCTGGCCCCCTCCCTTGGGGTATCGTGCTCGCAGATGTACTTGTCGATGATCGAGAAGAGCTCCCTTCTTTCGCTGTCCGCAAGGTACAGGAAACCGGTAAGCACGTCGCCGAAATCGCGCAGGCGCTCATAGGGGACGCCAGCTTCGATCCTGGCCTCGGTACTTGAGATGAAACCGGTCAGGGCGTTGTTCACAAGTGACATGGTGACGGCCCGCTGCTCGTCTTCCCGTCCTGAGGACGTGAATATCTGCACGACCGCTTCCACCGGCGCGTAGTAGGTAGCCCTGATCCCGTTCACAATCGCAGTATGGTCCACCTCGACGACACCCAGATCAAGCAGCTTCTTTACGTGGTGCTGCACCGAGGAGGGGGAGATTCCCATCTCCACGGAAAGGTCCTTTGCGGTCATGGGCCTGCCGCCTATGGACAGCGCCCTCATGAGCTGCTGCCTTGTGGGGTTCACGTAGACGTTGAGCTGTTCCTTGGTCTCAAGCCTTATCACCTTGCCGCCCATTGTCGCCTTGGACATGCCATCATCTCCATCGTACTAATGTTACACATATTGTAACGTTACAATATATGTAACGTCAAGGGCGAGAGGATCGGAAGATTGGGGGACCGCATACCGCCACGCGATGCATATATGCAGAGACGGCATGACAAGCGCAAAGAGAGAGGGCCCGGCCGGAAGCCGCCGGTCCGCTGGAAGATGCATCGAAAAAGGGCGACAGTGGACAGCGACCGGGAAAATCGCATTGCTATTGCACACGGAAGAAAGTATGATAATGAATTAATATTGCATAAACACTGCGGATACCGGCGGAGGAAGGATCGTCACGGAATTCGGGAAAGCCCGCTTAAGCGGCATGACAGCCGCCAGGAAGCGGGGCATTGACCCGAATGATCGGGATCCGCAGGCGAAGAGGGAAGCTTGGAATGAGAACCGTCATCAAGATAGGCACATCGACGATAGCGCACCAGACGGGGCAGCTGAACATACGCCGCATGGAGAAGATGTGCAAGGTGGTAAGCGACCTGAAGAACGTCGGCCATGAGATCGTCATGGTATCTTCAGGCGCGATCGGCATGGGCGTGGGGAAACTGCAGATGAAGAAGCGGCCCAAGGACATGCCGACGAAACAAGCGGCGGCGGCTGTGGGCCAATGCGAGCTTATGTACACGTACGACAAGCTGTTCTCGGAATATCGCCACACGGTGGCTCAGATACTCCTTACAAGGAGCGACATCGACCACGAGGACCGCAGGATGAACTTCCAGAATACGATCTCGCGCCTGCTCGAATTGGGCACGATACCGATAATCAACGAGAACGACACCGTGGCGACCGAGGAGATTGCCATCGGCGACAACGACACCCTCTCCGCCGTGGTCGCGACGACCGTAGGCGCCGACCTGCTCATCCTGCTTTCCGACATAGACGGGCTCTACACGGCCGATCCCCATAAGGACCCGGACGCCAGGATGATCTCGAAGGTGGAGGCGATAACGCCCGAGATCCTCGCCCTCGCCGGCGGGAAGGGCTCGGACCTTGGAACCGGGGGCATGGCCACCAAGCTCAGGGCGGCGCAGATCACGACAGAGGCGGGCATCGACATGGTCATCGCCAACGGGGAGGACCCCAACATCCTCTATGACATCCTCGAGGGGAAAGATGCGGGAACGAGGTTCATGAGGAGGAAGCGCGCATGATCACGACGCTCGAGATAATGCGGCGGGCGAAGGCGGCCTGCCCCTACCTTATGAGGGCCACTTCGAAGCAGAAGGACGAGGCGCTGCTTTCGATGGCAGAGGCCCTGTCCTCGGATACGGCCTCCATACTCGCCGCCAACAGGATGGACCTGGCGGCGGCGAAGGGCTCGATACCGGACGTCATGCTGGATAGGCTGGGCCTTGACGAAACGAGGGTGCTGTCCATGGCCGAGGGCATCCGCCAGGTGGCAAAGCTGCCGGACCCGGTAGGCAGGACGATTGAACGCGTCGAGCGACCCGACGGGCTGGTAATAGAGAAGAAGTCCGTACCGATGGGAGTAATCGCGATAATATACGAAAGCAGGCCAAATGTCACATCGGACGCCGCGGCGCTGGCGTTGAAGTCCGGCAACGCGTGCATCCTAAGGAGCGGCAAGGAGGCCTTCAGGTCCGCTGATGCGATAGCGGCCGCCTTGCGGAAGGGCCTCCACAGGGCTGGCCTGCCGGAAGACCTGGTTCAGCTGGTCCAGGACACCACTAGGCAGAGCGCGGCAGACCTTATGGCAGGAGTCGGCTACATAGACCTTCTCATACCCAGGGGGGGCGCGGGGCTCATACGGGCATGCACGGAGGGCGCAAAGGTCCCCTGTATACAAACGGGCACCGGCATCTGCCACATATACGTGGATTCTACGGCGGACCGAGACATGGCGCTTAAAATCATCGAGAACGCCAAGGTGAGCCGCCCTTCCGTATGCAACGCCGTTGAGGTGTGCCTAGTGCACAAGGACATAGCCTCAGAATTCCTGCCAGAGCTCTTAAGGCGCCTGGTAGAAGACCGCAGGACCAAAGGGTTGAAGGAGATCGAGCTGCGGCTAGACGAGAAGGCGCGCTTAGTGATACCCGGCGTTCCGGCCGGCCCGGACGACTTCGATACGGAATTCCTCGACTACATCCTCGCGGTCAAGGTGGTGGACGGCCTTGAGGAGGCCGTGGAACACATAGCCGAGCATTCCACAGGACACAGCGAGGCGATAATCACAGGCGATGCCGCAGCGGCCGAGAGGTTCACCGCGGCCGTCGACAGCTCCTCGGTCTACGTGAACGCGTCGACCAGGTTCACCGACGGCGGGGAGTTCGGCCTGGGCTGCGAGATGGGGATATCGACGCAGAAACTGCATGCCAGGGGCCCGATGGGGCTAAGGGAGCTGACCACGTACAAATATGTCATCCACGGCGACGGCCAGATAAGGTGAGGTGCAGCATGAGCAACGACAAGATAGGGTTCATAGGGACTGGGAACATGGGAAGCGCCCTCCTGAGGGCAGCGGCCAGGGCCGTCGACCCGTCCCGCATATTGATCAGCAACAGGACCTTGGGCAAGTCGCAGGCCCTTGCGGCTGAAGTAGGGGCCGTCGTTTCCGACAACGCCGAGATAGCGGCCGAGTGCAAGATGATATTCCTGGGCGTGAAGCCCCAGATGATGGCCGAGATGCTAAAGGCGATCGCCCCCGTGCTGGAGAAGAGGGAGGACGGGTTCATCCTGGTCTCCATGGCGGCAGGCGTTACGATCGACCGCATCCGTACCATGGCCGGCAGCCCTTATCCCGTTATCCGCATCATGCCGAACCTGGCCGCGTCGGTAGGCGAAAGCATGACGCAGTATTCCGTCAGCGACAACGTTCCGGACGACGGGATGGCCCTCTTCCTGGATGTGATCCGCTTCGCGGGCGTCTGCGACGAGCTGCCGGAGTATCTAATCGACGTGGGCTGCGCGGTCTCCGGATGCGGCCCCGCGTTCGCCTTCGTATTCATCGAAGCTCTGGCGGACGGGGGCGTAGAGTGCGGCCTGCCGCGCGACAGGGCCATGAAATACGCGGCGCAGACCTTATGCGGCGCGGCGAAGCTGGTCCTCGGAAGCGGCAAGCATCCCGGGGAGCTGAAGGACATGGTCTGCAACCCAGGAGGAAGCACGATAGTGGGCATACACGCCCTGGAAAGCCGCGGCTTCCGCGCGGCGGCCATGGACGCCATAACCGAGGCGTACCAGAAGACCGTAAAGCTGGGGGAGACTCCATCCAAATTCCACTGACGCGTGCATCCCGGGCGCGAAAAGCCGCGATCCGGTCGCGCCTAAGAAAAAACGTTGGCCGCACGCACGCACAAAAGCGCAGCGGGCGGCCTTTATGAATGCCCGGGCCTGCTTATTGCCGCCTTCTTGCGGGAACGATAATCCATCCGTGAACAGTTAAATATATGAAGCGAGATTCGCGACGATACGCGACGCGGCTTTTTCTAGTATGCCGCCGCGGTCGGCCCTGCCGCCTCGGACCGACGTGGCCCGTCGGCGGGACGGAAGGGATTAAAGGGAGTGTTCCTAGATGGGATGCGTATTGTTCACCGGTGCCACAGGAGGGCTAGGCAGGCTGTGCGTAAGGAAGCTCGCCGAAAGGGGCTGGACCGTTTTCGCCGTGGGCACGAACGACGCCAGGCTCGCCGGGCTTTCCTCGCTCGCAAACGTCATCCCGATAAAGGCGGACATAACAGATCCGGCAAGCATAGAGGCGGCACGCGCTTTAGTGGCATCGCACACGTCTTCCCTGGACGCGATCGTCAATTTCGCGGGCGTCACCTCCTTCACCTCCATGGTAGAGGGCGATCCCGTCCCTGCGGCGCAGAAGCTGTTCGACGTGAACGTCCTTGGGACCGTGCGCGTAAACCGCGCCTTCTTCGACATGGTGCTAAAGGGGAGAGGAAGGATAATAAACTGCTCGTCCGAGGCGGGATGGATGAAATCCCAGCCCTTCGCCGCCCCCTATTTCATGTCGAAGCACGCCCTTGAGGCCTACAGCGACAGCCTGAGAAGGGAGCTCATATACCTGGGCGTCCCCGTGGTCAAGATACAGCCGGGCCCGTTCGACACCAACATCACCGACATAGTAAAGGGCGGTTACGGGAAAGCCACGGACGATACGGGCTATTACAAGGACATGCTCCCTAGGATGAGGCCGTTCCTGGAGCTCGGCTTGAAGCAGCAGACGGGAGAGAAGCACCTTGTGGAGACGGTAATGAAGGCGATATCGGCCAAAAGGCCGAGGCTCAGCTACAAGGTGGGAACGAGCAGGCTGTTGTCCCTGCTTGAGATACTGCCCGATAGCATCGTGGACCGGATCTACCTGGCACTGTTCAGGCGCTGGGGCAGGAGTCCGAAGCAGGCCGTCCCGGCAGTCGGAAGGATATCGAAACAGGGAAGGGAATCGGCCGTATGACGGGGAATCCTCCTTTATCGGCTCACCGCCAGCAGGGGCGCGCGTAAGGGTCCGGCGCACGAGCCGACGACGACCGACGCATATGGGATTCTAAGGATTGCGTGCCGTCTTGCGGCAAGCGTCCGCAGCGCTTGCTAATGCGCATGGAGGCAGGCGGGGAGGGCCCATGAAGGACATCGTCCTGAGGAAAGTAGACCCAGAAAATGATTTCGGCCGGATATCGCAGCTGTTCGCCGCGGCCCAGGGGGAAATAAGGACCGAAGGGGATCTCAAAAAGGAATATGCTTCCCTAGGGGACAGGATGGTGGCCGCCTTCGTAGCGGAGGGCGGAAAGCGTGACATCGTGGGTTTCGGCTGGGCCGTGCGCAGCCACATGAACGACCGGCAGGCGGACATACTGGTGATGGTAAGGCATGAGCGCCGGAAAGAGGGCATCGGGAGGATGCTCTACGAGGACTTGGAGAAGAAGGCGGCGGCCTGCGGGATCAAGCGTTTGGAAGCGAAGGTCAGAGACGACGACGAGAGGTGCCGCACTTTTGCCGAGAGGTGCGGCTTTTCCCTGAAAAGGCATTCCATAGGCATGACGCTCGACATTTCGAGACTGGACGACAGGCCTTATGATAAGACCATAGCGGAGCTCAAGGCCAAAGGCTTCATGTTCACCACGATGGAAGCCCTAGGCGACGACGACGAGGCGCAGCGCAAGCTGTACGAACTGAACGAGACTTCGGCGATGGACATACCGGGTTCGTCGGGCGGACCCTCCTGGCTGTCCTTCGAGGACTTCAGGGAAGCGGTGTGCGGGGCGGATTGGTACGACCCGGCGGGGCAGTTCCTGGCCATCGAATCCCGCAACGGGACATGGGCGGCGATGAGCGCGATCACGAGGTTTCGCGGGACGGATTACGCCTTCAACCTCTACACCGGCGTCGACAGGCGTTACAGGGGGCAGAAGCTGGGCCAGTCGGTGAAGGTGCTCGCCCTTCGCTACGCCAGGGATACGCTGCATGTCGATAAGGTAAGGACGAACCACAACGAACAGAACTTCCCGATGATAGCGATCGACACGAAACTGGGCTATGAACGGTCGCTGGGTTATCTGAAGATGGTGAAGGAAATCGCCGAGTAGCGACGATCCCCGGTGTAGAAGGGCTTCCGGGCAGGGGCTTTGTACGGCCCCTGCCCTTAATATGCATCACCCGGCGAAGCCGTATGATCTTGGCCTGGAAAATGAACAAGCCGGCTGCAAGGAATTTGCGCGCTTCGGGTGAAACCTATACGTATGTTATAGGGTGTTTTGTGAAGATGACCCGTCCGGGCAGGGCACAAAGACGAGTGCGGGGGATCCCGAAGGACCGGTGGTTGGATACTCATCGGTGCTAAAGGCTCATGAGGATGCCGATGCGTGCATAACGGCCCAATGAGGGAGGAGATGACAGGTATGTCGCGTCTAGTCAACTTCCAGACGAAACACATGCCCGCCATACGCGTCATAGGCAAGGGCATAAGGATGAACATGGATATGAAGGAGAACCCGATACCGGCGCTGTGGGAGGAGTGCTTCGCCAAAGGCACGTTCAAGGCCCTCGAGGGCATGCATGGGCAGATCGTCGAGAAGGACTACGTGGGCCTGATTTGCGACTGGTCAAAGGAGACGAAGGCGTACACCTACATCTGCGGCATGATCATGAACTCGGGCTGCCCTGTCCCGGAAGGCTTCACGTACAGGGATTTCCCCACGTCCGCAGTCGCGATCGGCTGGGTCCAGGGCCCCGAGAAGGACAACTACAAGGACGCCCACGTGCTCACGCTGTACGAGCTTGAAAGACGCGGATTCAAGACGAACGACGGTGCCGGATGGTGGATGGAACTGTATAATTGCCCGCGCTTCACACAACCCCAGCCCAACGGGGAAGTGATCCTCGACTACTACATCCCTTGCCTTGAGGGATGAGCTTTTGGCGTATGGCCCGGAACCAGGCCGCCGGCGGTTCCGAAAAGCGGTAGATTCGCACCGGTCTATCCCGGGTTCCCGGATTGCGCAACGAGACTAGCCCAACACTAATCAGAGTAAGGGTTCGTTTTGTTCATTGGCCATTTCGCCCGGCAGTGTTCCTTGACCTTCCGCTCGAAGCTCTCTATCAAATCGAATTCCTCCGGAGGCTATGCATGGCGCGCCTTCTGAAGATGGCGTTATCCTGCATCTTCCCTTGAGAAGGGATATCCCGGCCGAACGGCGCCTGTGCAGGGCTGCGCATCCAGGCAACCTGCTCAAGGGATTGTTGCCTTCGAGGATGAGGCAGTAGGCGATGGACAGGATCCGGTGATGGGTCCTTCGAAACGTTGTTTCGGAAAGGCTGAGGGCCCCAGCTTATGCCCTATGTTGTAAACAGGATATGTATATGCCCATTTACGTGAACATCTTCATTATATTGCTATTAATATGAATAATATTAGAATATAGCCAAGTTTATGAATAATGATTGATTATTCGCTTAGATGGCTATATAATGTCACCGTAAAGGTCGGAGGTGACACTAATGGGACATTCGAACAAGGTCTACATCGCGATAATCGGAGATATCAAGAGGTCAAGGGAGATCGAAGACCGGAAGTACACACAAGAGCTTCTAATGAGGACTTTAGATGACATCAACAGGAAATATGATATGGGCATCGCTGCAAAATTCACGATCACCCTGGGGGACGAGTTCCAAGGGCTGTTGAACGGAAGCGGAAGCATACTGGCAATTACCTCCGAAATTGAGCGGAGGATGTTTCCCGAGAGAATCCGCTTTGGTATAGGAATAGGGAGAATATTCACGGCAATAAACCCGGAAAAAGCCATCGGCGCAGACGGCCCGGTATACTACGAGGCCAGGAAGGCGATTGAATATATCAAACGAGCAGAGAGCAGAAAAGGGGCAGGCATAACAGATACAAGGGTTCAAGTTGAAGGCGATGAGCAGATGATAGTTGAGCTGATCAATGCCTCGTTGGCATTGGCAACTGTGATTAAATGCGCATGGAGCAGGGGACAAAGGGAAGCTATCTGGTCCATGCTGGAGCAGCCCGATACTCAGACTGAAGTGGCGAAGAGATTGGGAATATCTCAACCGACCCTGCAGAAAGCGTTGGCGGCTGGCGAATACTACACCTACGTTGAGGCAATCAGAATAATCGAAGAGGCATTGGGGTACATTGAGGTGAAAAATGCTTGAACAATATTCGATGCTTCTGTTTTTGGCTCATATCATCGGAGATTTCTATCTACAGGATGAATCTATGGCCAAGAAGAAGGAGAAGCACCTTAAATGGGTGTTTATACATGGTTTGTGTTATTGGCTTGGTGTCCTGATAGTAACCAGCGTAGTTATGTCCAGGCAGGTTTTTGTCTTCGGTACAGGATTTGCGGTTTTGCATGCCCTGATCGATATCGTCAAGTACTTCGTGCCTCAGCGAAAGGATGAACGAAACGAAGACACTGATACAAGAACGCGGAATGGTTTCTTCATCGATCAGCTCGCTCACTTCATCTCGGTACCGATAGTCGCCTATAGATTCACTGTATCAGGTGGCGCGTTAGAGCTATGTAACCCCGTAAGGCAAGTATTGGAAGGGATTGGATGTTCTACCGAGGACTTGAGGACCCTGTTGATTTGGTTCGTAGTCCTGCTGTTGATCCATAAACCTGTGAATATCGCAATAACCCGGATCCTTGCACCTTTTAAACCCAGATGTAAAAGCGACCATGGAGACGATAGAAACGCCGGAAGGTACATTGGCACACTTGAGAGGATGATAATGATTGCACTGATCTCATTGGGGCAATATTCGGCGATAGGATTGGTGTTGACCGCGAAATCAATTGCCAGGTATGACATGATAACTAAGGATCCGGGCTTTTCCGAGTACTATCTATTAGGGACTTTGCTCAGCACGCTTTCTGTGATTGTGATATCAGTGGCCTTGCTTGGACTAAACCCGATGTTCTGAGATGACGGGAAAAACGAAAGGATGAAAAGCTATCCTTGGAAGCAGCTGCAAGGTGGGAAACGAATACTTCAGTGCTTTTAAGAAGTCGATCGCCTAAGATGCTTTTACACTTAGTCGAGCTCCATCATATACATCCTGATAGAAGAACTATTGCGGGCAAAATCGATTCGTGGTAAGAAATAACCTCATATCTCACTTATAATGAAATCGAGTTTCACTGATTAGCTATCAGACAACTAATCGGACAGATTAGAAATTGAGGTGCGTCATGCCTGAGAAAGTTGAACAGGAAGACATTGAAAAGGCAATCCAAGCTGCCATAGAGAGGATGAACTTGAAGTATTCCATCCATGCCTCCCCGGTGTCTCCATTAAAGGACGCCCTAGCCCAATACAAGATAACGTGGCTGAGGGCGATAGGCAAGAACCTCAGAGTTAAATACTATGGCAAGCTGCACAAGGACGGATTGATAAGAGCCATCTCCTTAAGGTTGGGAAAGAAGGACGACATCCTGAACCAGCTGTACTTGCTTAAAGAGGATGAGCTGGGATTTTTCCTCGAAGTCGCCCAAAATGACCTGTTAGAAAGGGAAATCAATCTTTTCGCTCCGTTCGTTGCGGCCCAGAACATGGGCATACTGCAATGTTACTGCGATTCAGGCAAGCTCTGGTTCGTAGTGCCGGATGAGATCAAAAATACGCTTGCCGACTTGATGAAGGAAGGATTCCTTGATGATAGGCGCCGTCGGGACAATCTTAACATGTGCGCCGTCGCGGCGGTGAACCTATACGGTGTTATAGGATATGAGGACTTTGTACAGATATTCAACAGCATAAATGACGAGAAGACCGACTTGAAAGAGATAAACCTGAAATTAATGCCGTACGTAGAAGCAAACACAGGTTATTTCCTATGGGATGGATACATCATGGATGAGAGTTTTATGGAATATGGCATGAAGGGCGTCCGGACCCTATTGGAGGACAGGAGGGGCAAGCCGAGGTACGAACCGTCCAAGGAGGAGTTCCTGAAGTACTCGGACTGGGATTATTATGAACAGACCCCTCAGATAGAGGATTTTAAGAGGAAGCTTCTAAGCTTGCTGGACGATGAGGATTCCGTCCTGGACATTATCGACGAGATTCATTACCTGACCATCGAAGGCGCGAGGATTTCAAAGTTCATGGACGTTCTGAACAACGCCGGCGTCATCTTTTCAGGTATCGATGAGGCCAACGAGACGATACACCTGTTGATGGAAGTCAGCAATAATACCAGGATATGGTCAAATTACGGGCATACCCCGGACGAGCTGTTCAAAGAAGAGAGGAAATATCTGCGGCCGTTGCCCAAAGAACCTTTCAACTTCGAAGAGGTAGGCCGGAACAAGCCCTGTCCTTGCGGAAGCGGAAAGAAATACAAGCACTGCTGCGGTAAGGATCTGAAGTCGGATAAGTACGTCCACTGATAAGATTCTCGCCGATTTTCATGCGTATACGCCTGATATCATGATATCGGCCAATATTGATATCAAGTATGTTACATTCGCCTGAAGAACATAACATCCTTGATAGAAGGATGGAAGGCCGTTTCGTATACATCATATTGTCATGCGTCTATAGATTCCATCCTATGCCATCGGAGTACGGCGAGATACGTAAAACCTAGATTCCCGGATTGCGTAACGAGGGCGGTTCGACTTTGGCCGTATGCTTTCTGGACGCCACAGTCTCTCATGTTGTTGCGCCGGCCTTGCCGACGCGAACACGCCCGGCTCGCGAGTGCTTTATCCTTGTTCCTGCAGGACACCGATTTATCGGCGTAGCGGTACCCGCGGCTTTGTCAGTCTGACGGACGATCGCTGGCATGATGCGTCCCCCAATCATCACCATCTCTAGTAATATGTAGCTAGGTTGTCTATAGCCCTTGCCGCCGATAATGCCGATGTCATTGTGCTACCTATCATCGTGACTATCACGTGGAACCTAGGATTTATACGCAGCCCGCGCGATGAGATCGCCGGATGCGGCCTCTGCAGCAAGACGATGCATGCGAAACCGATATCGGGGCCGGGCTCTTGCAAGAGGCACGACCGGCCGTTCTTTCTTCCGAGTCTTTCAAATATCACTTGCGGTTAATACTTGTTCTTATACCGGTGCCTCAGTAGTTACGGGTATCGGGGCCCACAAAATGTACGTCCCAAGCCTTATAATTAATTATTGTTGGAGGGAGACCTTAGCCTCCATATAGTATCGAGGAGGTTATTCCATGTTCAGAAATCTGGATGAGGGACAGCTGCGCGCAAAGACCAGGGAACTGAGGACCAAGATCCTCAAGATGCTTTGCGAGGCGGGGTCCGGCCACTCTGGCGGTTCGCTGTCATCCATCGACATCCTTACCGTGCTGTACAACAAGGTCATGAAGCACGACCCCAAGAACCCCAAGGACCCGGGACGCGACAGGTTCGTGCTGTCCAAGGGCCACGTCTGCCCGGCGCTGTACGCCGTGCTCGCAGACTGCGGCTATTTCGACGAATCCCACCTCATGACGCTCCGCAAGTACGGGAGCATACTCCAGGGGCACCCCTACATGCACAAGACGCCCGGGCTGGACGTATCGTCCGGGTCGCTGGGACAGGGACTGTCTGTGGCCGTCGGCATGGCGCTGGGAGCCAGGATGGACAAGGGCGGCCAGCGCGTGTACTGCCTAATGGGCGACGGCGAGCAGCAGGAGGGCCAGATCTGGGAGGCCGCGATGGCAGGCAGCCACCACAAGCTGGACAACCTCTGCGCCATCGTGGACCAGAACAGGCTCCAGATCGACGGTTTCGTAAAGGACGTAATGAACATAGAGCCGCTGGCCGACAAGTGGGCGTCGTTCAACTGGAACGTGATCCGCTGCGACGGGCACGACGTAGCCTCCATAGAGAAGGCCTTCGCCGAGGCGGCCGCCTGCAAGGGCAAGCCTTCCGTCATCATAGCCGATACGGTTAAGGGCAAGGGGGTCTCCTTCATGGAGAACAAGTGCAACTGGCACGGCGTGGCGCCGAACAAGGAACAGCTTGCTACCGCGATGGGCGAGCTGGAATGCGATTAGGGCGGGGAAGGGAGAAAGGACATGGAGATAGTAAAGCTGAACGTCAATCTGGCCTCGCCTGAGCGGGTGCCTTCGCGCGACGGCTACGGGCACGGGCTCGTGGACGCCGGGAAGATGGATGAGAACGTGGTGGCTCTCGGCGCCGACATCACGGCGTCGGTCAGGGTGGACTGGTTCCAGAAGGAATTCCCGGACCGTTTCTTCAGCGTCGGCATCGCCGAGCAGGACCAGATGTGCATAGCGGCCGGCCTGGCCCTTATGGGCAAGGTCCCGTTCGTTACCAACTACGGCGTGTTCCTGGCCGGAAGGGCCTGGGACCAGATAAGGACCACGGTCTGCTACAGCAATATAAACGTCAAGCTGGGAGGCGCCCACGGCGGGATATCAGTCGGAGCCGACGGGGCCACCCACCAGGCGCTCGAGGAGATCGCCCTGATGCGCTGCCTGCCCAACATGAAAGTCATCGTCCCGGCCGACGCCGTCGAAGCCCGCAAGGCGACGGTGGCCATAGCCAAGGCGTACGGCCCGGCATACGTTCGCTTCGGCCGCGAGAAGGTGCCCGTGGTGACCGACGAGGCCACCCCGTTCGAGGTAGGCAAGGCCTACTGCTGCAAGGACGGCTCCGACGTGGCTTTGGTCGCGTGCGGCGCCATGGTGTACGAAGCCCTGGTGGCGGCGGAGAAGCTGGCCGGGTGCGGCATAAGCGCTATGGTCATAAACAACCACACCGTAAAGCCCATAGACAAAGATACGCTAATCGAGGCGGCAAGGAAGACCGGAGCGGTCGTCACCGCCGAGGAGCACCAGCTCATGGGCGGCATGGGAAGCGCCGTGCTGGAAGTGCTCGCGCAGAACTGCCCGGTGCCAGCCCGCATGGTGGGAGTCGAGGACCGCTTCGGCGAATCCGGCGACCCCGACACGCTGATGAAGGCCTTCGGGCTCACGAGCGATCACATCGTCGAGGCGGCCAAGGAAGTCCTCAAGATGAAGAAATGAAGGTAGACGGACGAAGAGCCTACGATAAGGCTTTGCCGCACACGGCATAGTATCTTCTTAAAGGCGCCCTCCCTAGAGGTCACTCGAAGGGGGGCGCGTACTTTACGGGAGGTCTAAAATGGCTGCAAGCGCGGCCGGGACGATGCCGGGCAACGGCCGGCTGGATGCGAGCCGCTTTACATATCCTGCGAGTTTGATATGATTCAATGAAAACGCCCGGGACCGGGCGGTCCCATGAAGGGAGACACGAAGATGCTGTCTGGCTTCCTTACCTGGATGATGAGATACGGCGCGCTGCTGTACTTCTCTTTCCTCGCGGCCCTTCTTGTCATCGCCGTATCCAACGTCATACTGATGCCCAAGCTCAAGAAGGGAGGCAGGAAGAGGGATGTGAGGGTTTCGCTCCTGGTACCGGCCAGGAACGAGGAGGGCAACATCGAAAGGTGCGTACGGTCCCTTCTGGCGCAGGATTACGGCAATTTCGAGCTTATCGTCCTGGACGACAACTCCACAGACTCCACAGGCGAGATCCTCGGCAGGATCGCCAGGGAGGACCCCCGCCTCAAGATAATGAAGGGCACGCCGCTGCCGGAAGGCTGGCTCGGGATGTGCTGGGCGTGCTGGCAGCTGGCGCACGAAGCCGACGGGGAGTATCTCATGTTCTTCGACGCCGACACGTGGCACGAGCCGATTGCGGTATCGGCAACCCTGGACGTCTTCGAGAGGTTCGACGCGGACATGGTCTCCGGCATGGCGAAGCACAAGTTCGGGACCCTGGGGGAGACTCTATCGGTCTCGCTTGCGCCGTGGGGGATGATAAGCTGCTTTCCGGTCGCCGTGATGCACTACTTCAAGTTCGGCTTCCCGTCCATGGCCGCGGGGATGTACATGACGTTCAAGAAGGAGAAGTACTTCGAATGCGGCGGCCACTCGGTTGTCAGGATGGACGCCGTGCTGGACAAGTCCCTCGCGAGGATAATGAAGAGGATGGGCATGAAGATCATCCTGGTGGACGCGACGGACGCCGTCCATTGCAGGATGTACCACTCGATGAAGGACGCCTTCGTCGGCTTCGCGAAGAACGTGTTCGCCACGTTCGACTACAAGGTGCTGAAATGCCTGGCGGTGTTCCTCTTCATGCTGGCCAGCGTGACGATACCGATCGCCTACCTGGCCTTCGTCGGCCTGAATGCGGACGCGGCCCTCGCGAAGGAGGCGCTGGCCCTGGTGGGGATGTCGCTTCTTCTGTGGACGATCACGAGCGTGAAGGGCAAGGTCCCCCTTTACACGGTGCCGCTCTACCCCGTCACCTTCACGATCTGGTTCCTTATGACCATGACATCTGTCGTCCATGCGATCTTCGGGCTTTCCAGCTGGAAGGGCCGCAAGATGCCCAGGCCAAAGGTAAGGCTCATATAGGGTCGGGGGCCGGCAGAACGGCGAGGGCCCGGCGCAAGGGCACGGTGATCTAGGCAGGCCGCCGGCGACGGCGGCTTTCCCATAACCTCAAAGGGCCGCCTGCATGCCAGGATGCGACGATGCCAAAGTTATGCAGGACGGCATGAAGGTTTATCGGCCACCCGTGAAGAAGTAGCATATATGCAAATACAGAAATATCCAAATCAAGGGCCGTATGAGGACCATCGGGGAGAACAAACAAGCACAGGAATCGTTAGGACATCCGACGGGAAACGGAAGCGGCCGGCGGGGCCGTCAGCATATGAAGCGACTGAAGGGGAGATGTGTACGTGGACAAGGATTCACTGTTCAAGCGAATCATAAAGGGCGTCTTCACGAATCCTCCCTCCAAGCCCGAGCCCGGCTACGAGTTCGAGAAGGCCACGGGCACCATAAAGAAGTACATCCAGCCCGAGGAGGAAGTAGAGGAGCTCATAATACCCGATGAGATAGACGGCACCGCCGTCACCGCGATAGGCAACGAGGCTTTCGCGGGCTGCGACAAGCTGATCAGTGTGATAATCCCCGTAAACGTGACCACGATCGGCGACCATGCCTTCGCCAACTGCGACAAGCTCACGAACGTGGCGCTTCCTCCCGGCCTTACCGGCCTTGGGGACTTCGCGTTCAATAACTGCATCAACCTTGAAAGCATGCTCATACCCTACGGGGTCACTTCGATCAACAAGGCCGTGTTCGCAAACTGCACGAACCTTTCGAAGCTTGCCATACACCCCGGCGTAACGAGTATCGGCATGAACGCGACCTTGAGGTGCTTCAACCTTACCATCCACGGGACGGAAGGATCCTGCGCCCATGCCTACGCCACCGAGAACAGGATCCCGTTCAAGGCCCTGAAGCTCAGGACGGGCTACGGCGTAAACGGCAAGGTGCTGGACAGATTCGGCAACAGGATGGCCGGGGTGTCTTTCAAGCTGGGAGACGAGACGTATACGACCGACTTGGAGGGAAAGTTCAAGGTAGGTTCGCTTAGCGGGACGGTCGTGATAAGGCCGGCCAGCGACGAGGGGTACAAATTCTCGCCTTCCGAGATAAAGGTATCGGGCCCGGGCACGGACGTCTGTTTCGAGGCGTGCTACGGTGTTTCGGGCAGCGTCAAGGACAAGTCGGGCAAGGGGATAGAGGGAATCGGCTTCACCTACGGCGAGAAGTCGTTCGCCACAGGCCCGGACGGGTCGTTTTGCATACCAGACATAAGCGGCTCGGCCGTGCTTAAGCCGGTGAGCTCTCAGAACTACATATTCACGCCGGACGAGGCAACGGTCACGGGACCGTCCCGGGACCTGTACTTCGAGGCCTATTGCAGCGTATCAGGCAGCATAAAGGACGGGAACGGCGACAAGGTGCCGGGGTTCAGGTTCGCACTGGACGGGGACATGCTCGTCACCGACCCCCTCGGGAACTTCGTCATACCGGCGATAAGCGGCAGTACGACAGTACGCCCGTCCAGCCCCGACGGCTATTACTTCAAACCCTTGGAGGTGACTCTGGAAGGGCCGGGGGAGGACATCTCCTTTGAGGTCTACTACGACGTCTCGGGCTATGTAATGGACGAGGAAGGAAACGGCATAGAAGGCGCAGTCGTGTCCGCGCGGGGAAGGAAAGCGGTATCCGACGCCGAAGGGGCCTTCGTGATTTCGGGTCTGACGGGCAACGTAAAGGCGACGGTGGCCATGGACGGCCTCGAATTCCTGAATGACTCGGTGGACATAACCGGACCTTCCGCCAACATAGATTTCGTTGCCAAGGCCCGGGTCAAGAAGGAAGAGAGACGGGCCCCTGAGCTGGAGACAAGCCGGGAGACCGCCGCGACGGAGGAAGCTGTGACGGTTATAGAGGTCGAGGCGACAGGGCAGGTCGGGCAGGTCGGTAGGACCGAAGAAGCCGGTACGGTCGAAGAGGCCGGGAAAATCGAGGAAACCGGGATGGCTGAGTCGCCTGCACCTCAACCTATTGCCGCAGAGGAGACGAGCAGGGTCATAGAGCTGACGTTCACGACGGATTCCGAAGGCGTCTTCAACATCCCGAATATAAGCGGCAGGACGATAATAAGGCCTGTCAGCAGTGAAGGTTACATATTCACCCCGAGCGAGATAGTCATAACCGGACCCGACGACGAGATCTACTTCGAAGTATCGTACAATGTATCCGGCCATGTCAGGGACGAGGAGGGCGGCGCCATCTCCGGTGCGACGGTATCGGCGGGCGACAGGAGCGTCACTTCTGCGGCCGACGGCTCCTATCTGCTGACCGGGCTGAGCGGTGAGGCCACGCTGGTAGTAAACAAGGAAGGCTGCTCGTTCAAGACCGGCGAGGTTCGGGTCAAAGGGCCGTCAATCGGGGTGGAGTTCACGGCCTACAGCATAGTGGCCGGCAGGGTGGCAGACGCTCTCGGCAACGGCATCCCGGACGTTTCGGTGACGGGAGAGGGCAAGAGCGCAAGGACGGGCGCCGACGGCTCGTACGTGCTCATGGGCGTAAGCGGGCATGGGAAGGTCACAGCGGCCAAGGAGGGATACGTGTTCAATCCCGATACGGTGCAGATAGCGGGCCCGCCGCACGACGTAGACTTCGTCGGCGAATACTTTGTCACCGGAAGGGTCGCGTTCTCCGACGGGGCGGGGATAGCCGGCGTGAGCGTTTCTGCAGGGACTAATTCCACCGTCACGGAAGATGACGGCACCTATTCCCTTAAGGGATTGAGCGGCACGGCCGATCTGACGGCGTCGAAGGACAAGTATAATTTCACCCCGTCGAGCATACAGGTATCGGGGCCCGGGCGCGGGTTCGATTTCTCGGGAGGGTACAATATATCCGGCAGGATCACGGACGCCACAGGGAGAGGCATCGGCGGAGTGGCCGTAATCATCGGAGGCAAGAGGAAAGAATAGGAAGCGGACCGGGCCCTGCCCGGGCGAAATTCGGGATATTGCGAGGATGCCGCCGGGAAACCGGCGGCATCCTTTTGTTTTTGAAGGCACCGACGGAGACTGTGCGGCACTTGCCATACGACCGCATGGGATGCTGCCATCGCGCCTTTGCATGCCTTCCGGCGGTGCCGGCCGGCCGGAGGACAGACCGTCGGGAACCGCTGCTATGCGGTCTCGCATACCTGAACGCCCATTTCCAGGGCGTGCCAAATGGGTCAGGTATTTATAAAAATACCTGCTAAATGGCAAGGACATCCCGATTCTGATGACGAAAACTTATCAGTAAGATCCGGTATAGTGTATACCGCAATACTTATCATGATTTTCCCGAGGTGATACTACACGATGACTTCGCCCATCGCTTCTTTCAACCCAGCGGACGCGCTGACCATCAGGGAGCTGGTATACAACACACTTAAGCAGGCGATCTTCGAAGGGGAGCTGAAGGACGGGGACCGCCTCGTCGAAAAGGAGCTCTCACTAAGGCTCGGCGTAAGCCGCACACCGGTCCGCGAGGCTTTGAGGCAGCTGGAATCCGATGGCCTAATAGAGTACGTACCCCGCAAGGTAGTCGTCGTAAGGGGGATAACGCAGGAGATGGCGGCCGAGATATTCGCCATAAGGGAGGCGCTTGAAGTAGCGGCCATCCCGTTCATAGTCCAGCGCATAACCCCCGAGGAGATAGAAGAGCTCTACAAGCTGATCGAAGAATCCGAAGGCTTGATGGAAGGCAGCAGCGTAACGGAGTTCCTTAGCGTCGCAAAGCGTTTCAACGATACATTGATACAGGCCTCCCGCATGCCCCACATAATCAAGCTGGTCGAGACATACCAGGGCTACCAGCACGCGTTCAGGAGGGTCACGCTGTCCAAGACCTTAAGGAAACCCTCCGCGCTGCAAGAGCACAAGGCCATCCTCAAAGCCGTCGAGGCAAGGGACGCGGAGCTTGCCGAAAAGCTTATGAGGCAGCACCTTAAGGCAGCGCGCGAAGAATATCTCACGGCGTCAAGATAGGAGGATCCACGATGGGCCGCAGCATAGCGAAGAAACTCATAGGTTCCCACCTAGTAGATGGCATCATGGTACCGGGCGAGGAGATCGCGATAAGGATAGACCAGACCCTTACGCAGGACGCTACCGGCACCATGGCATACTTGGAGTTCGAGGCGATAGGCATCCCCAGGGTAAGGACCGAGCTTTCGGTCAGCTACGTCGACCATAACATGCTCCAGGCCAGCTTCGAGAACGCGGACGACCACAAGTTCCTGCAGGGCGCCGCGGCAAGGTTCGGCGTAAGGTACTCCAGGCCCGGCAACGGGATCTGCCACCAGGTGCACCTGGAAAGGTTCGCCGCCCCTGGAAAGACGCTCCTGGGTTCGGACAGCCACACACCCACCGCGGGCGGCCTCGGGTCGTTGGCGATAGGGGCGGGCGGGCTCGACGTCGCCATGGCCATGGCCGGCTTCCCGTTCCACCTTGCGATGCCGAAAATTGTCAACATAAGGCTGCACGGGAACCTTCCGCCGTGGACTTCCGCAAAGGACGTTATCCTCGAGGTCCTAAGGAGGCTCACGGTAAGGGGCGGCCTCAACAAGATAATGGAATACAGCGGCGACGGGGTTGCGGCGCTCAGCATCCCCCAGAGGGCGATGATAACAAACATGGGAGCCGAGCTCGGAGCCACGTCCTCCGTCTTCCCCAGCGATGCCACCTCCCGCGACTTCCTTAGGATGCAGGACAGGGAGCACGACTTCGCGCGGCTGGAGGCGGACCGCGACGCCGAGTACGATGAATCGCACGATATACGCCTCGACGAGCTCGAGCCGATGATAGCGCTGCCGCACAGCCCCGACAACGTGAGGAAGGTATCCGACGTCGAGGGCACGAAGGTGGACCAGGTCTTCATAGGCAGCTGCACCAACTCCTCGGCCGCAGACCTGATGACTGTGGCTTCCATCCTCAAGGGGAAGACCGTGGCGCCGGACGTGAGCCTGGTCGTGGCGCCCGGATCGCTCCAGGTGCTTAGGATGATATCCGGCGACGGTACGCTGCACGGGCTGGTGAGAGCTGGCGCTCGTATCCTCGAGTGCGCGTGCGGGCCGTGCGTCGGCGTCGGACAGGCGCCCATGACGTCGGCGGTGTCGCTGAGGACGTCGAACCGCAACTTCGAAGGCAGGAGCGGGACCCAGGACGCCAAGGTGTACCTGGTCAGCGCCGAGACGGCGGCGGCCTCTGCGGTGGCGGGCGTGATAACCGACCCGAGGAAGCTGGGGATGGCCCCCGTCATAGAGATATCGTCCTTCCCAGCGGACGACGACATGATCATAACGCCGCCCGAAGACGGCAAGGACGTGGAACTTGTCAGAGGACCCAACATAAAGCCGCTTCCCAAGGCGTCGGCGCTAAAAGACGTTATCAAGGGGTTTGTGCTGCTTAAGGTCGGAGACAACATAACGACCGACCATATAATGCCAGCCGGGGCTAAGGTTCTCCCGCTCAGGTCTAACATCCCCGAGATAGCCAAGCACTGCTTCAAGGCCGTGGACCCGGATTTCTACGAGAGGGCGAGGACCGCCGGCGGAGGCTTCATAGTAGGCGGGGCGAACTACGGCCAGGGCTCGAGCAGGGAGCACGCCGCGTTGGCCCCCCTGCACCTGGGGGTAAAGGCCGTGATAGCCAAATCGTTCGCGAGGATACACAGGCAGAACCTCATCAACTTCGGCATACTGCCGCTTACGTTCACCGACGAAAACGATTACGACGCCCTGGAGCAGGGCCACGAGCTCGCCATCGAGGGCCTGCTCGGACAGCTGGGCGAGAAGACCGTAGAAGCGTACGACCTTACCGCCGGAAAGAAGGTGGTACTGGCTCACGGCCTCTCGGACAGGGAGACGGACGTCATGAAAGCGGGGGGCCTGCTCAACTGGGCCGGCGCAGGCCGTCCCTGACCTATTCAAGGGTGCTCATAAGGCGGAGCTTACGCCTTATTTTAGGCCGACTATGAAATACGGAGGGATAACCATGTTACTGAGGCGTTACACGAAGGCGACCATAGCGATCCTTACAGTCCTGGTATTGTGCATGATGGGCAACGTAGTTGTAGGCGCTGACCTGAAGGATTATCCCAGCGAGACATTCGAGTTCATAGCGCCCGCAGGCCCGGGCGGCGGATGGGACACGACGATCAGGATGGTGGCCAGGGTGCTCGAGGAGCAGAAGATCGTATCCAAGCCGATGCCCGTGGTCAATAAGCCCGGCGGAGGCGGAGGAGTGGCGCTCGCGTACTTGCAGACGAAGAAGGCCGACCCCTACACCGTAGCGGTCTACTCGCCCCCGCTACTTCTGATCAACCTCAGCGGCCAGACCAACCTCAGCTACAAGGACGTAACCCCCATAGCTAGGCTGATATGCGACTACGGCGCGTTCGCCGTTCCCAAGAACTCCCCGTACAAGAGCATGGCCGACGTAATGGAAGCCCTCAAGAAGAACCCCAAGAGCGTGAAGATAGCTGGCACGTCCTCGCCTGGGAGCATGGACCACATCCAGTTCCTGCAGGCCGCCAAGGCGGCAGGCGTCAAGGACATCCGTTCCATCCAGTACATACCCTTCCAGGGCGGAGAGGGCCTTGCCGCCCTTATGGGCGGGCACGTCGACCTTCTGACCACCGGCATGGCCGAGACGGTCGGCCCGATGGAGAGCGGAGACATTAAAGTCCTCGCCGTGACGGCGGCCGAGCGCATAAAGACAGGCCCGATGGCCAAGGTGCCGACCCTTCGCGAGCAGGGCATACCGACCGAGTTCACCAACTGGAGGGGCCTGTTCGGACCTCCCGGCATGCCCGATTACGCCGTAGAGTACCTGAGCAAGGCGCTCGAGAAGATGGTGGCGACAAGCCAGTGGAAGGAAATCTGCCAAAAGAACGGCTGGGCCGAGGCATTCTGCGGCCCGAGCGATTTCGCGAAGTTCATCGAGACCACCAACGAGCAGTACAAGGGCCTGTTGGAAGACGTCGGCCTCCTTGTTAAGTAGCTCCTTGGTCCTAGTCTAGAAGTACATTCTTGTAGAAGGCGCCCTGTGGGACCGTCGCAGGCTGCGGCTTTCCCACGGGGCACCTGCATCCGGGAGGTGTTCGAATGAAAGGAGATCTCTTCGTCGGGGCGGTGGCGGTGGTGCTCGGAGTGCTCTATTCGGCCATGTCGCTCAGACTCCCCAAGGCCATGATAGGAAACCCCTGGGCGCCAATCTATTTCCCGCTGGCGCTTGGCGTGATGATGGCGCTTCTGGGCGCGCTGCTTTGCGTCAACAGCCTGAAGACGCATAAGAAAAAGGCCTCCGGGCAGGAAGAAGGCTCCGGGTCCGAGGGCAAGCAGGCCGTGGACAAGGACTTCCCCAAGCTCGCGATAGGGACCGTGGTCCTTTGCCTTTTGTACGCCGCGGCCTTCAACAGGTTCGGATTCATCGTGTCCACCCTGCTGTTCTTAGGA
Source organism: Firmicutes bacterium ADurb.Bin153 (assembly GCA_002070415.1). Lineage (GTDB taxonomy): Bacteria > Bacillota > DTU025 > DTU025 > MWDF01 > MWDF01. The sequence continues at coordinate 44,424 of MWDF01000006.1, read as the reverse complement.
GGGATGCTCTTCCTTGTAAACGGGAGGAAGGCATGGCTTACGAATATCGCAGTCTCGGCGGCTTTCACGTTCGGGGCCTGGGGCCTGTTCGAGAAGCTGCTGATGATAAACCTGCCGTGAAAGGAGGGGCGTTCTGATGGAAGTTTTCAAGAATATCGCGTTCGGCATGTCGGTCGTCCTTCAGCCGATAAACATACTCTGGCTCACCATAGGATGCGTCCTCGGAAGCGTGGTCGGCATGCTGCCCGGGATAGGGCCCGCTACCGGCATAGCCCTCCTTCTGCCCATGACGTTCGTCCTTAAGCCCGAAGCCGCGCTGATAATGATGTGCGCCATATACTACGGCGCCATGTTCGGCGGCTCGAGGTGTTCCATACTGCTCAACATCCCCGGGGACGCCTCCTCGGTGGTGTCGTGCTTCGACGGCTATCCCATGACGCTAAAGGGCAAGGCCGAATCGGCCCTGGCCATCTCGGCCGTGGCCTCGTTCATAGGTCAGATACTGGCCGCCGTCGCGGCGCTCGTGGCGGCCCTTCCCATCACGAGATTTGCGCTCAGGTTCGGCCCGCCAGAGTATTTCACGCTTATGATCTGCGCGCTCGCGGCCACGACGTCGCTTGCGGGCGAGGCCATCCTGAAGGGGTTCATCTCCCTCATCTTCGGCCTTATGCTGACGACGATCGGCATAGACCTCCAGTCCGGCGTGCAAAGGTTCACGTTCGGAGTACTCGAGCTGCAGATGGGAATAGAGTTCGTGGTCGTGATAATCGGCCTCTACGCGGTGAACGAGATACTGCAGAACTACAAGACCCTGAGCACCGACGGCAGCAAGCCGATGCAGACCAAGTTCAAGCGCATATGGTTCACCAAGGAGGAGTGGCGCAGGTCCGTGTGGCCGATACTGAGGCAGACGCCCATCGGCTTCATCATCGGCGTGCTCCCCGGAACCGGCGGCACCATAGCCACGATGATGGCCTACAACAACGAGAAGCAGATATCCAAGCACCCGGAGGAGTTCGGCAAGGGGGCGATAGAGGGCCTCGCGGCTCCGGAGGCGGCGAACAACTCCTGTTCCATAGGCGCGATACTCCCGATGATCACGCTGGGCGTGCCGGGGTCGGGGACCGCGGCTATAATGCTAGGGGCCCTCATGATAGCGGGCCTCCAGCCGGGGCCCCTGCTCTTCCAGCACCATCCCGAGGTGGCCTGGGGGATAATCGCGAGCATGTTCGTAGGCGCCATAGTCTGCCTCATAGTCAACCTGCCGCTTGCCGGCATACTCGTGAGGCTGCTTGCCATACCGCCGAGGATCATGTACCCGCTCATCATAGGGATTTCATTCCTGGGCGTGTATACGACCAACTTCAGCTCGGTGGACCTGTACCTGCTTACGCTGTTCGGCCTTCTGGGCTATTTCATGAAGAAATACGACATACCGTCGGCTCCGATGATACTGGCGGTGGTGATAGGATCCCCCCTGGAGCAGTCGTTCAGGCAGTCGCTGATGCTCTCGGACGGAAGCCTTGCGATCTTCTTCAGGTCCGGCATATCGATCACGCTAATAGCGCTCGCTGCCGTATCGGTAGCATATCCGCTAATCTCGGCCGCGCTTCGCAGGCGCAGTAAAGCCGCCAAGGCGCAGTAAGGGGAGGGGTCACGGCATGGCAGAGAAGATCACGGTAAGGAACGGCAGGCTTGAAGTCCCGGACAATCCGATAATCCCCTATATAGAAGGAGACGGCACGGGCCCGGACATCTGGTACGCCACAAGGCTTGCGATCGACGCGGCGGTCCTTAAGGCCTATTCCGGCAGAAGGCGCATAGAGTGGAAGGAAGTCCTCGCCGGTGAGAAGGCCTTCAAGGCGACGGGTGAATGGCTCCCGAGGAAGACCCTTGACGACATAACCGAGCACGTGGTGGCGATCAAGGGCCCCCTTACGACCCCCGTCGGAGAAGGGATAAGGAGCCTTAACGTCACGATCAGGCAGGAGCTGGACCTGTACGCATGCATCCGCCCGGTGAAGTGGATAAAGGGCACGCCCAGCCCCGTCGTGCACCCAGAGTGGCTCGACGTGGTCATATTCAGGGAGAACACCGAGGACATCTACGCGGGCATCGAATGGATGCCCGGAAGCGACAAGGCAAGGAAGGTCATAGGATTCCTGAACGGCGAGATGGGCTGCAAGATAGACGAGACCGCCAGCATAGGGGTGAAGCCCATCACCAAGTCGGCCACCCAGAGGCTCATGCGCAAGGCGATGGAGTACGCTATGAGGAACCACAGGCATACGGTGACCATAGTCCACAAGGGCAACATAATGAAATACACCGAGGGCGCTTTCAGGACCTGGTGCTACGAGCTGGCAGAAGCCGAGTTCAAGGGCCTCTTCGTGACCGAGGAGGAGCTCAAGGGCACGGACGGTAGGGTGCCTAAAGGAAAGATACTAATAAACGACCGCATAACCGACAACATGTTCCAGCAGCTGCTGCTCAGAAGCAGGGAGTACGACGTGATCGTGACCCCCAACCTGAACGGCGACTACCTCTCGGACGCCGCCGCCGCCCAAGTCGGAGGCCTCGGGATGGCCCCGGGCGCAAACATCGGGGACTTCCTGGCGGTGTTCGAAGCGACCCACGGGACCGCGCCAAAGTACGCGGGGCTGGACAAGACCAATCCCGGCTCGCTGATGCTCTCGGCCAAGATGATGCTGGATTACATCGGCTGGGGCGAGGCGGCTGATCTCCTTGCCAGGTCGCTGGAGGACACAGTGTCCCAGAAGAAGGTGACATACGACCTGGCCAGGAACATGGAGGGCGCAAAGGAGGTCCGCACCTCGGAATTCGCGAAGTACATGGTGGAGAACATGGGTTAGTCAGATGCCGCGGCTTAGCGTACATGCGGATGCCGGCTGCAGAAGCCGGCATCCTTCTTTTTTAAGATGCGGTCCGGCCCGGGCGCCTTATAATATGTCTAGAGATGAAATATAATACATACGAAGCAACTACGGCCGGCGAAGGAGCGGGGTGAGCATGGCGAGGAGGGCATTAATCCTTATGGCAGCGGCGGCGCTAGCAGCGATGACAGCGGCGGCACCGCCGGTTTCGGCCGCGATCGGCTGGAGGATTTCGGCCCGTGCCGATTGCGCCTCGGCGGCGGCGGACAAGACGCTCGCGTTCGCCTCCGGCAGGATCGTCACCATGCTAGGCCCAGACGGGAAGAAGCTCTGGTCATGGCAGGCGCCGGCTGACGTCTCGTTCTTGGAGCGGGGCCCGGAAGCGTCCGTGTATGCAGCATACTCTGACACGCTGACGAAACTGGACGCCAAGGGGAAGTACCTCTGGTCGGCGACGGCATATGAGAGGATATACTCGCTTTTGGTGCTGGCTGACGGAAAGGCGGTCGCAGGCAGCGGCTACGGCGCGCTCGCATTCGACACGGGCGGGAAGAAGGTATGGGAGAGCGATCCGCAAAACGCGGTCTACCCGATATATGACTGCGCCACGTGACTGGCCGTCCGTCCGGGACCGGTCAGGTTCCTCAGAAGGCTCACGGAAGATACGCTGCTGGTGATAGGGACGATAAAGAGGGTGTCCGACCCGGACGATACGTTCGGGGCGGAATATGTGAACGTGGTGGACACCGGCGACGGCAGCACGCTCGGATGGTTTACGGCTATCACCCAGTCGCCTCCCAAGGCTCAGATAGAGGTGACGAGCCTTGATGTCATAGGACCAGAGACCGTCGTGATAGGCGAAAGGAACGCGGGCCTTGTGATGTGGGGCGCCGTGGTGCCGGGAAGGGCCGCATGGAGGTACAAGACCGAAACACCCATGTACGTGTCAGTCGGGGCTGGGTACAGGATGCTGCTGGTAGGGCAGGACGGTACCAGCATGAAGGCGCTCGATGCGGCATCGGGGAGGATAGTAAAGGCGGCCCGGCTTCCTGACGAGGCGATAGGAAGGCCCTGGGCCGCAACCGACGGCTTCTATGTGCCAGTGGAAGGCGGGATCCTGTCAGTGGGAAGCGACCTTTCGGTCAGTGGCAGGATAATCGTAAAAGGGCTTGGTGGCAATGTCAGGGCGGTTTCGGGGCCCGGCTTCGTATTCCTGATGGATGACGACGAGATAATCATGATATCCGTCTGAGAGGGCCCCGGATACCGGATCCTAGACAGCCCAAAAGGCCTCCGTGCAGGGGGCCTTTCTATAGTTTGTGGATGCGGCCATGGCTTTTCGCCATGTTGTCGATCTCAACCAACCTGGCCTTGCTGTCGGCCGCCAACAAGAGCGTATCTCCCGTCATCAAGACTGTACTGCCGCGCGGCGTTATTAGCGTGTCGCCCCTTTTGACGGTCACGATGAGGACGTCGTCCGGCATGGGGACGTCCATAATGGCCTTCCCGTTTATCCCGCTCGCCTCAGTGATGTCCAGCTCCAGAAGCTCGGTGTGGAACTCCCCGGCATAGTCGGAGAACGTCTTCAATGCGGTGGGTTCGGGGCCTGCCAGCTTCAGCTTCTTCGCTATCGGTATAAGAAGCGAGCCTTGTACCAGCACCGACAGGAGTATGACGAAGAACACGATGTTGAATATGGTCCTAGCGCCGGGTATCCCCGCGGCCAGGGGATATATGGCGAAGACGACCGCTGCGGCGCCCCTGAAGCCGACCCAGGATACGAGAAGCTTCTCCTTGAACGGCATCTTGAAAAGGGAAGTCAGCAGGAAGATCGCGACGGGCCTCGCCACGAACATGATTATGAGCGCGACCGCGAGGCCTTGCGGCCAGATCGTCCTCATCCCGGAAGGGGAGGACAGCAGGCCTAGGGTGAAGAAGAGCATTATCTGCATCAGCCACGTTATCCCGTCGAAGAACCTTATGAGCGATATCCTGTGGGTGATCCGGCTGTTGCCCATTATTATCCCCGCGATGTACACCGACAGGAAACCGTTCCCGCCAAGGATCCCCGTAAGGGCGAACGACACGAGCACGAGGCCCATGCAGACTATGAAGTAGAGCCCGTCTACGTCCAGCTTGATCTTGTTTATCACCCATACGGCGAGCCTGCCGAAGGCGAGCCCGCACGCGGCCCCTATCAGCAGCTGTGTGCCGAAGAGCACGAACATGTTCTGCGGCCTTGCCATGATGGCTCCGAGGACCACGACGGTAAGCATGTTCGCCATCGGGTCGTTGGAGCCGCTTTCGACCTCCAGCGTGGAGGCGAGGTTGCCCTTGAGGTTCAACTTCTTGGACCTCAGGATCGAGAACACGGCGGCGGCGTCGGTGGAGGAGATTATGGAGCCGAGCAGAAGGCTTTCCATAAGACCGAAACCGAGCAGCAGGTGGGTTGTGAAGCCTACTATCAGGGCGGTCACGACGACGCCCACCGTCGCCAGGATGCCGGACATGAAAGCTATCCGCTTCGCGGCCTTCCAGCTGGTGCCGAAGCCGCCGGAGAACATTATGAAGATCAGGGCGAAGTCGCTGATCTGGCGGGCAAAGGACAGGTTGTCGAAATGTACGAGCCCCAGGACCTCCGGACCGGATATGATTCCCAGGGCCAGGAAGGCGATCAGTGTCGGTATGCCGTATCTATAGAGCACCTTGCTCGACAGTGACGAAAGCAGCAGCACAACGCCTATTATCAGGATACCTTGCAAAATAACCTCCTAAGATCGAAACGGATGGGTATATGAAAATTCTAACACAGCGGCGCCCGCCTTAAAAACCCGCCCTACATAGCCGGACGGATACCTGGGGGCTTGCGCATAAACCCGTGCCGGAGGGCCCGTAGATCCCGTCCGACCGTACGGTTCCATAAAATGGCAACGACTTACGGGCCGTCGGCATCAAGATCATCTGAGAAGGAGGTACGACTTTATCCCGTACCTTGCGATCACGGAATCCACGCAGCTGTCCCTCACGCAAACATATACATGCTTCACTGCCGTGACATCCTCCGAGAACAGCGCTTTAAGGATTGGATGGAAACCTCTGCCCTCAAGCTCGAGCGGCCCGACCTCGTCGAGGAAAATATGCTCTACCAAAGGGTCCTTGATGGCCGAATCTATCACATCCGCCCCGAAAAGGAACGCGTCGGCGTCGAACACGAACTGGTCGTAGAAGAGGGGCCTTTCGAACTCCCCGATATAAAGGGGCTTCCTAACTGCCAGGCGCCTGCGCTTGTTGTCCGCCAGCCTTACGAGGTCGTAGCCTTCGAACTCCGTGTCGCTGACGAGCTTCACGCTAGCGATCCCGTCGGCGGCCCCGCCCTTAAGATCGCGGAAGACCTCGAGCATCCTGGAGGTCTTCCCCGAACCGATCTCCCCTGTTATGATCGTCAGCACCGGGATTCCCCCCTTATTATGCTAAAGCAGGTAATTGGCCGCCAACGCCGCTGCCAGCAGGCTTGCGGCGCATGCGGGCACAGCCGAGATATGCGACGGCCTCAGGGCCAGCTTCTTTTCCACCGCAAAGTATCCGACCATTATAACGGCGTTTACCAGGCTCTCGATGAAAATGAAGCGCAGAAGCGGCCACGGACCGCTGGTGACGAGAGCGGCGGGCAGTCCGAAAAGTGATATGGCCCAAAGGTGGGCCGAGAACATGAGGCGCCAAAGGAGGCCCATGCCGAAGGCCTGGGCCGGCCCCGCCTCCTTTCCATGCCTTCTGCAGTATGCCATGAAGGCATAGACGGCAAGGCCTTCCATCGCGATGGACAGGGCCGGGTTGATTATCCTTATGGGATCGTGCCCCGGGACTAGGAAATCGGCGAGCTTCACCGACGCCGCGACAAGGGAGGCCAAAAACGCGCCCGCGGCAGCGTCTGATTCCCTGACTGCTCTGTGCATGCAGGCGAACGCGATGGGGAACATCAGAAAGCCGGGAAGGCCGGGTATCGCCCGCGCGGCGAAATGGAGCGCGTAGCCGAGGGTGGCCTCCGCCAGCCCCCACAGTGAACCCCAGAACAGCGCCACGATCGCACTTCTTCTCATAATCCGACCACCTCCTCTAAAAAATGCCTTGCGAGTCCCAGCGCCACCCTCCTGCGGTACGCCTTTGTGGAGCGCAAATCGTCGATGGGGACCACGAGGCCGTCCATGTGGTCCAGGGCCCTTTCGGACAGTCCGTGCCTTCCGTCGGCCTCGGCCCCTATTAGCATCGCCTCCGCGGCCCTGTCCCTTACCACCGTCGGGGCCACGGCCCCAAGCGTCATCGAAACGGATCCCACCCTGCCTTCCGATACTTGGGCCACCCCGTAGAAGGATACCTTCGATACGGCGTTCGCCCTCCTCTGGGCCGCCTTCCTGTAGAAAAACCTGTTATAGTCCATGAGAGGTATCGCTATCTCCACGAGTATTTCGTCTTTCGCAAGCCGGTTCTTTGAAGGGCCTTCTATGAAATCGGATACGGCGCACTCCCTGAGCCCTGCTGCGGACGCGATCGTCAGCACGGCGTCAAGGGCGTAGAGCATGGTAAGCGAATCCCCGGCAGGCGATGAGTTGCAGATGTTCCCTCCCAGGGTCGCCATGTTCCTTATCGACGGGGACCCTATGCTCATAAGAGGCTCCTTGACGTACCCCGGCACAGAGGCGTCCTGGATGATCATTGCCAGCGGGACGGCGGCTCCTATCCTGGCCACGTCATCGTATACCTTCAGGTAGCCGAGCTCCTTCAGATGCCCTATGAGCACCACGTCCTTCGTGAAAGAAGGCCTCGCCCCGGCGGGGGCCCTGTGCTTCACCATAAGGTCGGTCCCTCCGGCCATAAGCACGGTATCTGCGCCCTGCCTCATGTACAGTGCCTCGGAAAGGCTTAAGGGCCTGCGGATCGTCACCAAAGCCCCTCACCCCTCTTCGAAGCCGCGAGCACCGCGGCGATTATTGACGAATAGCCCGTGCACCTGCAGAGGTTGCCGCTGATGCCCTCCCGCACCGCTTTCTCGTCTGGATGGGGGTTCGAGGAAAGAAGCGCCTGTGCGGCGAGCACCATCCCCGGTGTGCAAAAGCCGCACTGCACGGCCCCCTCGTCGGCGAAGCACTCCTTGAGCAGGACGAAACGGGACGTCTTCCTGAAGCCCTCTATCGTTACGATGTCCCGGCCCGCAACCGCGGCTAGCGGCACCAGGCAGGAGTTGACGAGCCTTCCGTCGACGAGCACCGAACACGCCCCGCATTCGCCCTCCCCGCAGCCCTCCTTGGTGCCGGTAAGGCCGAGGTCGTCGCGCAGCACGTCTATCAGGCGGCGCAACGGGTCGGCCAGCACCTCGGCCGGTTTACCGTTAAGGGTGAAGCGAACCTCAGTCTCCATCATCCGCCTCCTCGTCCATCAGTCGCATAATGTATTCCGCCGTAACCGGCAGCCTGCGGACCTGCCTTCCTATGGCCTGGCCGACCGCCGAGGCGAAGGCGGGCGCCACACCGACCAGGGGCAGCTCGCCCAGGCCCTTGGCCCCGAAAGGGCCTTCCTTGTACGGATTGGGGATGAGGCGCGCTTTCGTCCTCGGGAAATCCGCGGATGTCGGAATCGCGTACGTCGTCAGGTTGTCCTGAAGCATCCGGCCCGTTTCCGCGGTCAGCACCTCCATGCTCGCATATCCCAGGCCCTGGGCCACGGCCCCGTCTATCTGCCCCGCCACGATCCTCTCGTCCATGGGCTCGCCTATGTCGTAGGCACCCCAGACGCCCGTCACCCCGACCTCGTACGTAACGGGGTCCACCTCCACTTCAACTACGTTGCCGCCCCATGCGTACTCCGGGTAGGCGTTTCCTTGGAACCTGTCGTTGTCCCAGCTGAGGCCCTCGGGATACACGTAGGACCTGGCCACTTCGAATTCCTCTTCCTTCCAGCGGCCCTTCATCTCCAGGGCGCAGTCCATCAGGAGCCTGCCGACTATCATCACGGTCCTGGAAGCGACGGTCGGCCCGGAGTCCGGGCATCTTGCCGTATCGGGATAGCGGTGGACGACATCCCCGATCGGGATGCCTAGCGTTTTCGCGACTATCTTCCTGAGCGTCGTCAGCGAGCCCTGTCCGATCTCGGCGCTGGATGCGAGTATCTCCACTGTGCCGTCCCTGTCCTTCCTCAGCTTCGCCTTCGCCTTGAGGGTGTCCTTCTCGCCGCTTCCCGTGAAGCCGCACCCGTGGAAGAACATCGAAAGCCCGATGCCCCTAAGCGGTGCCGCACCGTCGCCCTTGCGGCATCCTGCCGAGGCCGATGCCTTTTGGTACAGGGCCGCCTTCTCGCCGTACCGGGAAGCCTCCTTAAGCGCGTCGGCGATGTCGTCGAGCCTGATCGGATGAGCGAGCAGGCCTCCGGTGGAGGACGTGTCTCCCTGCTTCAGGAAATGGGCCCTCCTGAAAGCCAGGGGGTCCCGGCCCAGGCGCCTTGAGATGTGCTCCATGTGCATCTCCATCGCGAAGAATGCCTGGGGACCCCCGAAGCCCCTGAACGCGCCGCTTACGCATTTGTTCGTGGCGTAGGCGTAGGACCTGACCCTCAGGTTTTCCACGCCGTACACGCCGCAGACCGAAAAACTAAGCCTTTGCAGTACCACGCTCGAAAGCCCGGCATAGGCGCCGGCATCCGTGCATACGTCGATGTCGCGGGCCAGGATCCTGCCTTCCGGGCTCAAGTAGCTCTTGATCCTTATCCTGCTGGGATGGCGCTTCGTCGTAGATATGATGTCCTCCTTGCGGTCGAAGACGAGCCTGACCGGCTTTCCCGCCTTCATGGACGCAAGGGCCGCGTGGACCGCTGGAAGCGACGGATAGTCCTCCTTGCCTCCGAATCCTCCGCCGGTGGGCAGCTGGACAACCCTCACGTTTTCGGGATCGAGCGCGAGGGCCGCTTCCACCGACTCTTTCACCGAATAGGGGCACTGCATCGAACCGTAGACCGTAACGGCCCCGCCGACAAAGGAAGCCAGCATGGACTGGGTCTCAAGGTAGGCGTGTTCCTGGTATCCGGTCCTGTACTCGTCCTCCACGGAAAAGGCTGCCTCGCTTACCGCGCGCTCAAAGTCACCCTTGCCGTACTCGTAGGAGACGAAATAGGGGAGGTCTCCGTGTATGAACCCTCCGGTCGCGGCCTCCGCCTCCTCGATGGAGAGGATCGGCTTCTCCTCCGTGTAATGCACCCTGATGTCTCCCAGTATGTCCGAGAGGACCTGGCGGTCCGGCCCTACGATTAGCATTATGGGCTCGCCTACGTAGTTGACGCGCCCGTCGGCGAAGAACGGCTGGTCGGAAATGGCGTTGGGCATGATGTTGCTTCCCGGCACGTCACTTCGGTCGACGTAATGATAGCCCTCAGGCAGCGAGGGAAGGTCGATGCGGTCAATCCTCGCCCTGGGCACTGCGGATCTCAGGGTCCTTGCGTGCAGCGTTCCGGGAAGGGCCATGTCGGCGGTGAAAACCGCCGCGCCTTCGGCCTTGTCGTCGAAGTCGGTCCTTCTCACCGGTATTCCGATCCACGCTTCGTCCTTCATCGGGCTTCCTCTTTCGGCCCCTTCTTCAGGGCTTCAGCTACGCGGCGGTAGTCCTCCTCGGTGTCTATGTCCTCTAATATCCCCGGGCAGTCGACGTCCACGTAGGTCGCACCCTCCGATTCTATGAAGTCCCTCAGCGTGGGGTACTCACGGCCCGTGAGGAGGCACTTTATCGCCTTCTTGCCCAGTATCACCGGATGGCCCGCAGATCCCAGGTATCTCGGCACGACTATGTCGGCGTCGATTGTGAGCATGCGCTCTATGGCAGAGCCGCACGCCATGGGGCAGTCGCCGGGCAGGAAGACGCACTTGTCCGCCTGCACCATGCAAAGTCCCGCGATGGCAGATGACAGCATGCCCTCCCGGTAGCAGGGGTTGTGGACGGTCACGACGCCGGGGATTGCCTCCACGGCCGCCTTGATCTCATCGTCTTGGTGTCCTGTGACCAGGTAGATCCTTTCACAATAGGGGACCAGGCTCGACACGCTCCTTGCGATGACGGTCTGCCCGGCCAGGTCGAGTAAAAGCTTGTTCGCGCCTCCCATCCGGGAGGACAGGCCCGCTGCGATCACGACTCCTTCTGCCATGTCGCCACCAACTTTCTTCCAGGCTATGCGGCGGCCGTGTTATGCGAATTCTGCCTTAGGATCGGTGGGTCTTTCTATTCATTCTAATTCAAGGACGACAAAAAGCAAGTTATGGACTATGTAAATCACCGATGAAGCCTCCTTGAAGGTATAATCGTGGTGTGACGCCGCTGTTTTGGGCCCGTTCGCCCGTCACGGCGGCAGCTTGTCGCAGGGGGTGCGGCCATGGGCACGGGCGGGACGGACCGCGGGATTTCATACAGGACGGCCATTGTAGCAGGGCGTGCCGTGGTGCTCGCCGTGTTCTTGCTCGCATTCTCCAATGCCGCAAGCGCCGCCCCGAAGTCCACGATAGAGAAGGCCGACGGCCTGTACGAGAGGCGGTATGACATCAAGAACGTATACGAGGCGATAGGCCTGCTCGAAGCGGTGACGGTCATCGAACCGGGCGACTACGACGCAAGCTGGCGGCTCGCCAGGATCTTCTGGTTCATGGGCGACAAGGCGACCGGCAGGGAAAGGGTCGCGCTGTTCGAGAAGTCGAGGCAGTTCGCCGAGGCCGCCGTGCGCTCCGGCGCCGGGCTCGTCGAGGCCCACTACTGGCTCGCCTCGTCGTACGGCAGCCTCGCCCTTGAGAAAGGCTTATTCACGATGCTCTTCGCTATTCCGGTGGTGAGAGGGCACATAGAAGACTGCATAAGGATAGACGACAGCTTCGCCGATGCACACAACCTCTATGCCCTCTTCCTGTGGAAGCTGCCGGGCATGCTTGGCGGAGACATAGCAAGGGCGATAGAGGAGGCGGGCATAGCAGTGCGCCTCGAGCCCAGGAACCCGGCCTTCTGGGGGGTCCTGGGAGGCGTCCTGGAGGCGGGGGGCCGTTACGCCGAGGCCAGAAGGGCTTTTGCGAAGGTGCTTTCCCTGCCCGTGAGGACGGACGATCCCATAGAGGACGAGAGGTTCAGGAAGGAGGCTAGGGAGGCGCTCGCCCGCATGGAGGGCAAGTGAGCGCGCCCCTGCCGTATCATCCGTTCCGGCTGCGTTTCCCGTCAGCGCCGGCGAACATGCTGTCGGCGAACAGCGCCATTAGAAGGACTGGCATCGTGCCCTTCATCACCATCAGGGTATCGTAGGTCCTTATCCCGGCCACTATGGGTATCCCCAGCCCGCCCGCTCCGACGGTCGCGCCCAGGGTTGCCGCCGAGATGTTGATTATGAGGGCTACGCGAAGGCCCGCCGCCATGACGGGCCAGGCGAGGGGCAGCTCGACTTTGAACAGCATCTGGAGCTTGTCCATCCCCATGCCCTTGGCGGCTTCCGTGACCCCCCGGGGGACTTCAGCGAGGCCCGTGACGGTGTTCCTTAATATAGGGAGCACGGCGTATACGAAAAGGGCGAGCATGCATGGGAGGTTGCCGTATCCTAGCACGGGCACTGAAAGCGCGATGATGGCGACGCTCGGGAACGTCTCGCCTATCGAGCCCAGCGAGACGGCGAGGGATTTAGTCTCCTCGCTGCCGTAGACGTGCAGCAGGCATCCGGCCGTGGCCGAGACCGCCAGCGCCGCAAGCGTGGGGACGAGGGCTATTACCAGATGCTGCCATACGAGCACGTACATAGCGGTCCTCTCCACAATCGCGGGCCTTTGGGGCACGAATAGCCCGTACAGGGCCTCTATGTACTTGAAGCCGAATACGAACAGGATAAACAGCGCCGCTATGGCAGACCTCCTCACCCAGATCATCTTCTCGCGCCCTTCATAAGGCATTTGATGTCCGAGAAGGAAAGCCTTATGTCCCTTCCTTCGGGAGTCGTCACCAGCACATAGTCCCCTTCCGCCCTTATCAAACCGGAAAGAAGGTCCTTGAGGGTCATCCCCGGTTCCATCTCCAGCCGCAGGGCATCACCCTCAGGCCCGCCTTCGGCGCCGTTTCCACAAAGGCCGAGCTCCTTGACCGCATACCGGCCGAGCAACCTCAGCGGATACTCGCTGCCAAGGAAATCCCCTATGAAGGCCTCGTCCAGGCGGGCCTCAAGCCCTTGGGGCGCATCGACAGCCACGAGCCTGCCCTTTTCCATCAGGGCTATCCTGTCGGCCAGGAGTATCGCCTCGTCTACGTCATGCGTCACGAAGACCACGGTCTTCTTGAGCTCCTTTTGCATCTTTAGGAATTCAGCCTGCAGGGTGTGCCTGTTCAGCGGATCGACCGCGCCGAAGGGCTCGTCCATGAGAAGCACGGGAGGGTCCGAGGCCAGCGCCCTTAATACCCCGACCCTCTGGGCCTCGCCGCCGGAAAGCTGCCTGGGATGCTTTCGCAGGTGGCCTGCCGAAAGGCCGCTTATGGCGATGAGCCTGTCGACCCTTTCCCTTATCCTCCCCTCGGGCCAGCGCAGGAGCCTCGGGACGACCGCTATGTTCTCGTAGACGTCCAGGTGGGGGAACAGCCCGACTTCCTGTATGCAGTAGCCGATGCCGCGCCTTAGGAGCTCCTCCTTGTAGTCCGTTACCGGCCTTCCCGCAAGCGCGATGCTTCCCGAGTCGGATGCTACCATCCTGTTCACGCACTTAAGGAGCGTGGACTTGCCGCAGCCGGAAGGGCCTATGAGCACCATGAGCTCGCCTTCTTCGACTTCGAGGCTGAAGCCGTCGAGCGCAGCCTGGCTGCCGTAGCTCTTATGAAGGTTCTCGATGCTAATCATCGCCATGCAGTACGGCCACCTTTATCATCCTTTCCGCCTGCCCCAAGGCGGCATCCGAAACGAGGGCCATCGTTATCACGGGAAGCGCGCCCAGCAGCACCAAGTCCGGGGCCGCCTGCGCCAGGCCGAGGAAGATCAAGGACCCCATGCCCCCTCCTCCTACGAGCCCGGCTATCGTGGCGTTGCCCAGGTTCTGGGCGACGGCGGTCCTTATGCCGGAGAATATGACGGGCGATGCCAGCGGCAGCTGCACTTTCATGAGGGATTGCCTTTCTGTCATGCCCACGGCCCTCGCGCTAAAGAGCACCGTCTGGTCGACGCCGTCGAACCCGGCCATGGTGTTCACGGTGATGGGCAGCAGGCAATAGAGCCAGAGGGCGATGAACGCCGGGGCGAAGCCGATTCCCCTTATTCCCAGATCCGCAAGGAGCGGGATCTTCCGCGAGACGTACGTCAGCGGCAGCATTATCAGCCCGAACAGGGAGAGGGTGGGCAGGACCTGCATGAGGTTCACGAAGCCCATGACGAGCCTGCCGGCCCTCTCGCTCGCGTGGCACCAATACCCCAGCAGTATGCCGGGCAGCACGGCCGCGGCGGCCGACAGCAGGGCGACCTTGAGGTGCTTTGAAAGCTCCGCGAAGAACATCGCCTTCCTTGATTCGAACTCCATGAACAGCGACACGTCCCTTGCGTACCCGGAAAGCGAAGCAAGGGCTAGGGACGCCGCAAGGAGCAGGAGCGCGGAAAGCGGGACGCGCCTTGCGCCGCTAAGGAGCACGGCCCCCGCGGACATGAGCCAGAACCCGGCCCCCAGCCCGTAACGCGCCCCGGCCGCAAGGCCTGCGGCAGGGGTCAGGGACGATACGGCGACTAGCGCCGCGGCCGGCATCAAGGACCAGAGCGGCCTCAGTATGGCGTACGGATTTGCGCCCTTCCTGGACGAGCTCGCAAGGAGCGCCGCCAGGGACATGAAAGCCGGGACGGCAAGGAGTGCGAGGACGCCTTTCCAGCCTAGCCCCCAGAGCCATACGGCTTCGCCGCTGGCCAGCCTGTTAGCCTTGACGGAGGCTATAGGGAGAACGATCGGCAGGGCTATGAGGACGTAGCCGACGACATCCCTTGCGCCGCTCCTGGAAACCCTCATTTGAGGAAGCCGTTATCCCGGAGGTATTCCTTCGCAACCGCAGTCGCGTCCCTACCGTCGTAGGCCACCTGGGAGTTGAGCTTCTGCAACTTCTCGAGCGTCAGGGATTCGAAGACGGGGCGCAGCATGTCCTCGATCTGCGGATAGGCCCTCAGCACCTCTCCTCGGATCACCGGCGTCGGCAGGTATACCGGAGGAACGTGCAGGGGGTCTTCGAGGACGACGAGGCCCATCTTGTCCAGCGCCCCGTCGGTGCCGTACACCAACGAGGCGTTTACGCCGCTGGTGCCCTCGTTAAGGGCCTTTAGCATCTCGGCGGTGTTTCCCGATGAGAGGATTATGAGCTGGCTGTCCTTGAGCTTGAAGCCGTACTTCTCCTCATATCCCAGAAGCCCCAGCTTGTTCTCCGTGAAGCTCGCGGAGCATATGAGCTTGACCTCCTTGCCGGAGTTCACATACCTTGCGAAGTCCCACATGTCCTTCAGGCCGTTCTCCTGTGCGAACAGCCTCTTTACGGCTAGCATCTCCGTGTTGTTGGCCTGGGCGGGAGTCAGCCAGATGATGTCGTTCTTCTCCTTGTCCAGCTTCGCCGTGATCTCGTAGCCCTTCTGCGGGTCGTTCCAGACCGTGGTATCCGCAGCTTCCGCAGGATGGTAGTACTGGCCGGAGCCAGTATAGTCGACCACGAGGTCGACCTCCTTGTTCTCAAGCGCCTTCCTGAGTATGTCGGGGGTACCGAAATTGACCTTGTCCGTGACCTTTATCTTGGCGTCCTCCAGAAGCAGCACTATCGCCTTGCCGAGGACGCTGCCCTCGGAGTCTATCATGGTGGCGACCACGACGGGAGCCTTTCCGGCCTTCTTCTCAAAGCAGCCCCCCGTCAAGGCGGCCGCGAGGATGACCAGAGCGATCAAAGTCCTGAAGCGCCTCATTGCGACACCTTCCCTCAAAGAGTACTCGGTCTTCAGTGCCATCCGCCTATGGGTTTTATGTGTATTTCAACCGTCGGGGCGAGATTCCTCCATGCGCCTTCCGCCGGAGGCATCATCGCGGCAAGACGCCCGTCCGGGGATGGATGGCAAAGGGCGGGCCAGCTAGGCCCGCCCTCTTGTTGAACGCGCAAATGCGCCCTATTTCCTCAGTATCTTCTCCGCCTTGGGGGCCCTCAGCCCGCCGGCCGACGGCATATCGGAGCCCAGCAGGGGGGTGACGTAGTACTTGAACGCGTCGGTGACGTTGTTCCCCTCGGCGTTTAAGAACTCGTCCGGCATGAACTTGGTCTTGCCGGCTATCTCTTCGAGCGGCTTCAGCTCGTAGTCCACAGAGTAGTAGCCGGTCCTCTTTATGGTTATCGACCCGTCTATGTTGTGCCATATGGCGAACTGGGCTGCCTTCTCGCCGACTTCGCGGGCCTCCCTCTCGTCGACGTCGGATACGCAGCCCAAGAAGCATCTCTGCAAGTAGCCGAAGGTGTCGGACCGGACCCTGCTTATCTCCGTGTTGTCCCTCACGTACTGCGCCAGCAGGTCGCCCAGCACCCCGGTGCCGGAAAGCTGCACGTTCCCGTGGGCGTCCTGGCCGAACTTGCCCAGCTTGGTGACTATGGGAACGCCGGCTTCGTCCCTGATGCCCTCGGATACTGCTATAAGGCACCTTCCGTACTTCCAGTACACGGCCTTGACGTCCTCGAGGAAGCTGTCCATCCTGAAGTGCCTCTCGGGTACGTAGATGAGGTGCGGCCCGTCGTCCTGGTACTTCTGCGCGATGGAAGACGCAGCGGTCAAGAAGCCCGCGTTCCTTCCCATGACGACGCCTATGTGGACTCCCGGCAGCGCCTTGTTGTCCAGGTTGAGGCCTATGAAAGCCTGGGCCACGAACTTGGCGGCAGAGCCGTATCCCGGCGTGTGGTCATTCAGGACCAGGTCGTTGTCGATCGTCTTCGGTATGTGGATGGCCCTGAACTCGTAGTCGGAAAGCTCCGCCTTCTCGTTGACTATCCTCACCGTATCGGCGGAGTCGTTTCCGCCGATGTAGAAGAAGTACCTGACGTTGTGCGCCCTGAATACCTTGAATATCTCCTTGCAGTATTCGTCGTCCGGCTTGTCCCTCGTGGAGAACAGGGCCGACGACGGCGTCTTCGCGACGCTCTCGAGGTTGTTCGTGGTCTCCTGAGTCAGGTCCACGAATTCCTCGTTGATTATGCCCTCGACGCCGTTCACGGCGCCGTACACCTTGGATATCTGGCCGAATTTCCTGGATTCGAGGACCACTCCCGCCAGGGACTGGTTTATGACGGCCGTCGGGCCGCCTCCTTGAGCTACTACCACTTTACCTTCCAGCTTCATTCCACAACACGTTCCTTCATTTGGGATTTCTCCCCATCTCTAGGGGCCGGCGCACCAGCGCGGGCCTCGGATAAAACCGTCACCGCCGCAGTCTGCTGTCCGGAAAATCAAATCATCACTGAAAGACTAGAGCCAATAGCCGAACCTGTCAACTGTGCGCGCGTGATCCGGACGCATCCCTAAGGCGGCCAAGCCCGAGCCGACGGCGGGGGCTATCGAAGGTTAGCAGGGAGATATGGGGACAAGGCGCCTTTTGGCGAGCACGGAAGAAAGATCCGCGGCGATCGGGACGGGAAGGGCCGGCGCGTACCAGTACTGCCTGCGGCACCCCTTTCGGATGCCCGGTCGGCCCAAGGGCCGCGTCGATGCTATATAATAGTAGCTGATACATAAAAGACCAGTTACGAACGCGAATCCGCATACTCGTGCCATAATGTGCGCATACAAGGCGAAAAGAAACCGGGCTCCCCGCTCCTAAGCGGGCGTAAGACCGCGGCGCGCATCCGATACATAGGCGATGTACGGCGGGGCCGCCGTACCGAAAGCATAAGGGAGGCTATCATGAGATTCATCCATCTGTCAGACCTTCACATAGGAAAACGCGTCAACGAATTCTCCATGCTCGATGACCAGAGGTACATCCTGCTGGATAGAATCGTCGATTGCATACTCGCCGAGAAGCCCGACGCCGTGCTCATCGCAGGGGACGTGTACGACAAGACGGTCCCTTCGGCCGAGGCCGTGCAGCTGCTCGATGATTTCCTGGTGAAGATCTCAGGGCTCGTCGACAAGGTGTTCGTCATCAGCGGCAACCACGACTCCCCGGAGAGGATAGCTTTCGGCTCCAAGATCATGGACATAGGCGGGGTCCACATGTCGCCCGTGTACGACGGGTTCGTTAAGCCCGTGAGCATGGAGGACGGCTTCGGCAGGGTGGACGTATTCATGCTCCCGTTCATAAAGCCGGCCCATGTAAGGGCGTGTATTCCGGAAGCCGATCCCGCCAACTACTCCGACGCCGTCAAAGCCGCGATAGGGCGCATGGACATCGACGGAAGTAACAGGAACGTGCTCGTGACACACCAGTTCGTCACGGGCGCGACCAGGTGCGACTCCGAGGACATAAGCGTCGGAGGCTCGGACAACGTAGACGCTGACGTGTTCGGGCAGTTCGACTACGTGGCTCTGGGGCACCTGCACAGGCCGCAGCACGTCGGGAGGAAGAGCGTCCGCTACTGCGGGACGCCGCTAAAGTACTCGTTCTCGGAGGCCGGCGACAGGAAGTCGGTCACGGTCGTGGACCTGCTCGAGAAGGAGAACGTGGTAGTCCGCGAGGTGCTGCTCGCGCCCCTTAGGGACATGAGGGAGATCAAGGGCAGCTACATGCGTATAACTGACAGGGGGTACTACAAGGATCTCAACACCGGGGACTACTTCCACATAACACTGACCGACGAGGAGGACGTACTAGACGCCATCGGGAAGCTCAGGGCCATCTATCCGAACATCATGAGGCTGGACTACGACAACGAGCGCACGCGCTCCAACGCCGAGGTGGGCGCGGCGGACGATCTCGATAAGAAGACGCCACTGGAGCTGTTCGCCGAGTTCTACGAGGCGCAGAACAACAAGGAGCTCTCAAAAGAGCAGCGCGGTTTCGTGTCCGGGCTGATAGAACGGATTTGGGAGGGCGGGAAATGAGACCTGTCAGACTTACGATGTCGGCCTTCGGGCCATATGCCGGGAAAGTGGAGCTGGACATGGACAGGCTGGGCGAGCGTGGGCTCTACCTCATAGCCGGCGACACGGGCGCGGGCAAGACGACCATCTTCGACGCCATCACCTTCGCGCTGTACGGAGAGGCCAGCGGAGACAACAGGAAAGCTTCGATGCTAAGGAGCAAGTACGCCGACAATGATGCCGAGACTTTCGTCGAGCTGGAGTTCGTCTGTGCCGGGAAGAGATACGGCATCAGGCGGAAGCCGGAATATGAGCGGTCGGCGAAACGGGGCGGGGGCACGACGAAGCAGAAGGCCGAAGTGGAGCTCATCCTCCCGGAGGGAAAGCCGGTCACAAGCGCCAAGGACGTGGCAGACATGGTCAAGGAGATCATCGGCATAGACCGCGGCCAGTTCACGCAGGTGGCCATGATAGCCCAGGGGGATTTCCTGAAGCTGCTGCTTGCCAGGACGGAGGAGAGGATAGAGATATTCCGCCGGATATTCAGGACCGAGTTCTACAGGACGCTGCAGGACAGGCTGAAGGAGGAATCCACCGGGCTCGGCAGGGAGTATGAGGAGCTCAGGCGCAGCACGCTGCAGGAAGTAGGCGCAGTCGCCTGCAAGGATGGCTGGGAAAGGAGCGAGGACCTCGTAAGGGCCGCAGACGGCGACCTTCCGATACAGGACACGTTGGAGCTCGTCGAATCGATAATCGAAGACGACGCGAAAGAGTGCTCGGAGCTGGAAGCCGGGCTCAAGGAAACGGAAGAAAGGCTGAATAGGGTAATCGGGCTGTTGGGCAAGGCAGATGAAATCGAAAAGGCCAAGACAAGCCTCGTAAGTGCCGAAAAAGGCCTCAAAATCGCAAGTACGCGCCTGGCTGAGCTTCGTGAGGATTATGAAGAGAAGAAAGCGGGGGAACCTGAGATCGAAAGGCTCTCCGCTGACATAGCGACCAAGAAGGAGAAGCTGTCAAAATACGAGGAGCTGGAGGAGGAAAGAGCAAGGCTCGATTCCAGAACCCGGGACAGAGATCTGAAAGAAGACGAACGTATGAGACTGGAAGCTTCGGCCGAGACGCTGAAGGCCCGAAGGGCCGAGAACAGAAAGGAATTGGAGGGTCTCAAAGGAGCCGCCGCCGAAAAGGAGAGGCTGCTCGGCCAAAAGAAGACGGTGTCGGAGGGCAGGGACAAGGTATCCAAGCTCCTGAAGGACCTGGAAGAATATAGGAAACTGCTTGCGGACCACACGGCTGAGACGAACGGATACGACGCCGCGATGAACAAGGCGGAAGGGCTGCAGGCGGCGTACAACGCCAAATACAAGGCTTTCTTGGATGCCCAAGCCGGGATACTGGCGCGTGATGTGTTGACGGAAGGGGAGAAATGCCCGGTCTGCGGGTCGTTATCCCACCCTGAGCCCGCAAAACCGCCTCAGGGCGCGCCCGGAGAGGATGAGCTGAAGCTCGCAAAGGAAGAATCCGATAAGGCGCTATCTGAAGCCGGCAAGGTGAGCGCCAAGGCGGGGGAGCTGAAGGGCAAGGCGGACCTTAAAAGGTCGGTCGTAGAAGAGCTTGCCTCGGAATGCATGGGAGAGCATGTATCCGACGGGCTGGAGGCCAGGGTCGAAGAGAGGCTGACCGAGCTGGCCGGAGAGCTCGAAGGCCTGATACGGAGGATCGATGAAGAAGGGCGGAGGGCAAAGCGCGCCATGGAGCTCGAAGACCGGATGCCCAAGGACGATGAAAGCATCGAGGACCTGGAAAAGGCCGTAAGCGGCGCGAAGACGGACTCCGCGACGCTCGGGACCGAGATAAAGAACTGCGAGAAGACGATCCTGAAGCTCCTGGGGGAGCTGGAGTTCGACAGCAAGGACAAGGCGGAGGATGACATCGCGGCCATCGAAAAGAGGAGGGACGGGCTCAAAGACGAGCTGGATAACGCAAGGACGGCCATGGATGCGTGCAAGACGAAAACGGACGAGCTGAACGGGACCGTCGAGGCGCTGGCCGCCCGGCTGAGGGGAGCGGAAGCGATCGACGTCAGGGCCGAGGAGGAGCGCAAGGCCGGCCTCGTCGACGAGAAAGAGAACCTCAACAGCAGTATCAGGCAGGTGCATTCCCGCCTGGACAGGAACAGGAAAGCCCTCGAGAACATAAAAAGGAACAGGTGGAAGTCGGCCGAGACCGAAAACCGGTGGACGTACGTGAAAGCGCTTTCTGATACTGCCAACGGCGCCGTAGCCGGAAAGGACAAGATCATGCTGGAGACATACATCCAGATGACCTACTTCGACCGGATACTCGCCAGGGCGAACACGAGGCTCATGGTGATGTCGGGAGGGCAGTACGAGCTGAAGCGCCACCTGGAGAGGATCGACGCGCGCAGCCAGAGCGGACTGGACCTTGACGTGGTCGACCATTACAACGGCACGGAGCGGAGCGTCAAGACTCTCTCCGGCGGAGAGTCCTTCAAGGCGTCGCTCTCGCTGGCCCTGGGGCTTTCGGACGAGATCCAGTCCTCTTCGGGGGGCGTGAGGCTGGATACAATGTTCGTGGACGAAGGCTTCGGCTCCCTGGACGAGGAGTCGCTGCAGCAGGCGATGAAGGCCCTCTACGGGCTAACCGAAGGCAACCGCCTGGTGGGGATCATATCGCACGTTCCCGAACTCAAGGAGAAGGTGGACAAGCAGATCCAGGTGAAGAAGGAGAAGTCGGGGGGAAGCAGCGTAAAGATAGTCTGCTGAATCAGGCGCCGGCGATAAGGGCGCCTTCCGCAGTATGCCCGGACGAATCCGATCAAGATCAAAAGGGGCCGTATCCCGGGATTAAACCGGATACGGCCCCTTCACCAATCATCGCCCGCATCGCGCACAAGCCGCCATTAAAGGCTGCGGTTGCGGCATCCAACCAGCTAATCATGGGTACAAATTTCCCGTTGACGGCGTGGGCGGCTTGCAGGAAAATAGTGCCATATAAATATCGATGATTGACTATGTGAGAAGTGAACAGGACAACGGAGGAACACTAAAGGACACGAAGCTATTAAGATGACAAGAAAGGGGAGTTCGTATGCGCAAAACATTCTCGCTTGTCCTCGCGGTACTGGTAGTGGCGGTTGCGTGCGCCATCGCCCTCGCCTACACCGACGGGGCCTTCCTCGGTGAGGCCGACGGTTACCTAGGCAAGATAAGACTCGAGCTCACTATAGACAAGGGAAGCATAAAGACGATCAAGGCGCTCGAGTACCACGATACCGAGGCCATCTTCGTGCCCGCCTTCCAGGACCTCTCGGCCAGGATAATCAAGGCCAACGGGGTATCCGGCGTCGACACGGTCTCGGGAGCAACCTACTCGTCCAAGGGCATCCTATTGGCGGCGACAGAAGCCCTTAACAAGGCGGGCGCCGGCATAACCGTCGCGACGGAGAAGCCGAAGGAGGCCGTGAAGAGCGCAATACCTGCTGGGGAGAAGGCCGTCTACAAAGGGCTGGGCAAGAGCGTAACGTTCAGGGTCGGCCCCGGCAAGGACTCCGAGGGTGTCCAAGTATACAGCTTCAACATCGTCATGGCCAGCGTCCTCTTCGATTCCGCCGGGAGGATAGTGGACTGCTTCGTGGATATGTACGAGGTAAGCACGCCCAACTACGACGGGGAGAGCATGCCGCATTTCTCGGGATGGCCGGGCACCCCGGGCTACAACTACACTGACCATGCAGCGGAGAAGGTCACGGGCAAGAGTGACAACGCCGAGGCGAAGATAGCAGCGGAGGTCAACGGCTGGCTCTCAAAGCGCCAGCGCGGTGATTCCTACGGCATGAACGCGGCCAACGAATGGTACAAGCAGATGGATGCGTACCAGGAGTTCTTCAAGGGCAAGACGGTTGACGAGCTGAACAAGTTCTTCGCGAAATACTGCTCCGACAGGAACGGAAGGCCCATTAAGGCCAATACGACCAACGCGCAAGACCTAGCAAAGTTCAATCTTCTGACCGACGCGGAGAAGGCGCTGCTTGCCGACGTAGTGGCGACAGCTACGATGAGCCTCAACGACGCGCACGGCAACATACTCGCCGCCCTGCTCGATGCATACAACAACAGGAAAGAGATCACGGTGGGCAAGTAGGCGGGATTCTTTGCGGGACTGCCCCGAGACGAAGGGGCAGTCCCTTTCTTTTTGCGCAAGACGGATCCATAAGCTGCTGCCGGACCGCCGGATGGATCCCAAGGTCGCGGGACGACACATATACGGGAGCCCTATCGAATTCCAGTCCACGGCCGGATGACACGGCAAGGAAGACAGAAGCAGCGATATCATGGCGTAAGAGAACATGCCGGGCTTTTCACGGCCCGGCATGTTCCTTGCTCATCTATCGGTCGGGCCTATTCAACCATACATGCTCAAAGGCGGCCCCTCGCAGACGCACCCGCTTCAGGCATCGATTCTCAACTTGGACTTGACGTCCTGCTCGACTAGCCTGTAGAGGACCGTCACGGCGGGGATGCCGACCACGATCCCGAGCACCCCGAACAGGCCCCCCGAAATGATGATCGTAAGCAGCAGCCAGAAGGACGGCAGCCCTATCGAGCTTCCCATCACCCTCGGATACACTATGTTGCCCTCGAGCTGCTGCAGCACGATGATGAACAGCAAGAACCACAATGCCTTGACCGGATCGACCAGGAGAATGATCAGAAAGCCGGGTATCGTGCCGATTATGGGACCGGCCACCGGTATCAGGTTGCTGATGCCTATGACAAGGCTTATGGGCAGAGCGTATGGGAAGCCCAAGGCCAGCATGCCCACAAAGCACATGGTCCCTAGCACCAGAGCCTCGATGAGCTGGCCGTAGATGAACCTGCGGAAAGTGGACGCAGTGATCGCCGATACGCGCTCAACCCTTTCTGCCGCCTTAGGAAGGTACGCCCTCACGGCCCTTTTGAGCTGAAGGGATATCCTTTCCTTGTCCGACAGGATGTACAACGACAGGATGAAGCCTAAAAGCACGTTGGCCAAGGACCTCAGCACGCTCGCCGTTATCGAGAACACCTTCGGGAACATGCCCGTCAGGGCGGAGCCTATCCTTTCGGGCAGCCCGCTGATGAAATCGTCGAACCTAGAGAAGTCGAACGCGCCCATCCTCAAAGACACCGCCAGTTTGTCTATGAAGCCTACGACCTTGTCCCTGTAGGCCGGATAGCTCCCGGAGAACTGGCCCACGCTGTCGACGAACTGGGGGATTATGTAGTAGAAGATGCCGAACAGAACGAGGAGGAACAGCACGTGTACCAGTGCCGCGGACACCGCCCTCGCCGGCTTTTCGGCCTTTTCGGACTTGAAATGGCGGATGGTCAGCCCCCTGAAGAACTCGTACGGCCCGTCAAGTATGAAGGCTATCGCGACCCCTATGAAAAGGGGGCTCATAAGAGCCAGGCCCTTGGATAGTATGGCCAGGATCGCATCGGTCTTTATCACGGCCGCGACCATCAAAAGCACGTAGAACGCCAACAGGAGGTAGCTCCTGAACGCCTTGCCTTCCAATCTCACCCCTCCAGACGATGCAAAGGGTAACCTGGCCTGATTATATCAGCTGTGCGCCCCTAGTTGGGCAAGTGCACGAAAAGCGCATCGAATCCCTTCGGATCCTCGGCGTTCCTTACAGAGACCTCCTTCGATATCCTCCTTATCATCCCCGACAGGACCTTGGACGGGCCTATCTCCACGAAATCGTCGTAGCCGCCCCTTATCATCTCCTCGATGATAGCCTGCCACCTCACGGGGCTCAGCATCTGGGTGCGGAAATAATCAGAAGGGCTAACATCCGGCGTCAATAGCGAACCGGTGACGTTGGAGAAGACCTCCACGTCGAACTTCCTGAACGACGACAGCCTGCCCAGCTCCCCGGAGAAGCCGGATGCGGCGTTTTCCATGAGCTTGCTGTGGAAAGCGGCGTTGACGTTGAGCTTCACGGCCTTGAAGCCCGACGCTTGCAGCGCGCTAGCGGCCTTTTGGACCGCTCCTGTCTCGCCCGCGATTACGACCTGGCCCGGACAGTTGAAGTTGACCATCTCCGCATAGCCGCCCGATCCTGCGATCGCATCCCTGATCGCACATTCGGACGCTCCCATTACGGCGTACATGGAACCCGAGCATGCCTCTGCCTCCTTCTGCATCGCCCTCGCCCTTGCCGCCACCATGAAGGCGCCCTCGTCAAGGTCGAGCCCCCCGGCCGCGCAGACGGCCGTGCATTCGCCAAGGGAAAAACCCGTGACGCCGTCCAACGTGCCGCCCATCTTCCTGTACACCGCAAAACCGGCCAGGCTCATGGCGAATATCGCAGGCTGTGAATAGCCCGTCTTGCCCAGGTCGCCGACCCTGCCTCCGAAGCTGACCTCGCCGACGTCGAAGCCGGCTGCATCCGAAACGGCGGAATATATATCCCTTACCTCCCCGAAGCCGTCGTACAACTCTTTGCCCATTCCTTCGTACTGTGCGCCCTGTCCGGGGAATATCACGGCCCTCTTACCCAATCCGATCCACCTTCCCGCCCTCGGTGACGCATGAATATCCGTACGGAACGAATTCTTCTTGACAACCCACCGGGCATGTAAATATAGTTTGAATATCTAAATTTCAGACATTCAAATCATAAGGCCGCGCGGCCCGTCAATCAAGGGGTGTTGTTTTGAAAGCTGGCATCATAGGTACCGGGAGCTACGTTCCCGACAAGCGCGTTACCAACGAGGACATGGCGGTTCTGGTGGAGACGACGGACGACTGGATAGTATCAAGGACCGGGATCAGGCAAAGAAGGTTCAGCGACGGCGAGAGTACCTGGCATATGGCGGAGCGCGCCGCTTTGGCCGCGCTGGAGAACGCGGGGTGCTCGGCCTCGGAGCTCGACCTGATAATAGTGTCCACGGTCACCCCGGATTATTTCACACCATCGATCTCCTGCATACTGCAGGGAAGGCTGAAGGCTGCGAGAGCCTTCGCTTTCGACATAAACGCGGCGTGCAGCGGATTCATATACGGGCTGGACATTGCCCGCAGGTACGTGGAAGCGGGCGCGGCGAAGAAGGCGCTGCTCGTATGCTCCGAGACACTCACGAAGATAACCGACTTCACGGACAGGAACACATGCGTGCTCTTCGGCGACGGGGCGGGCGCCGTCGTGATAGGCGCGACCGAAGGTCCCGGGATAATGGAGACCTACCTCGCTTCCGACGGCACCGGGGCCTCGCTTCTGGTGTCGAAGGCGCTCGCAGCCATCAACCCGGTATGCCCTGAGCCCGCGCCGGACATCCTGGACGCTAGGTCCGACAGGTTCATACACATGGACGGCAAGGAAGTGTACAAGTTCGCGGTCAGGGCGATGCCCGAGGCGATAGACAAGGTCCTCGCCAAGGGAGGGCTAAGAATCGACGAGGTCTCCCACATACTGCCCCACCAGGCGAACGCCAGGATCATCGAATCGGTAGTCGAGAAGTACGGGCTGGACCCTTCGAAGGTGCTGGTGACCCTTGACAAATACGGGAACACGTCCAGCTCCAGCATACCAATAGGACTGGACGAGCTTAACCGCTCGGGCGGGCTCCGGCAGGGGCAGCTGCTTTTGGCGGTCGGGTTCGGAGCGGGGCTGACATACGGTTCGGCGCTTATCAGATGGCAGGAGGCAAACCATGCTTAGGACGAGGCTGACGGACCTTCTGGGTATAGATTACCCGATCATACAGGGCGGGATGGCCTGGGTCGCGGACGCGGCGCTCGCTGCCGCAGTCTCTGAAGCCGGCGGACTCGGGCTGATCGCAGCCGGGGCCGCCCCTTCGGAAGCGGTGAGGCAGGAGATAAGGAGGGCGAGGACGCTCACCGGAAAACCGTTCGGCGTCAACGTAATGCTCCTCAGCCCCTATGCGGACGAGATAATCTCGACGGTCATTGAAGAGGGTGTGGGCGTTGTGACGACGGGCGCGGGAAGCCCGGGCAAGTACATGGAGGCCCTCAAGTCGAAGGGCATAAAGGTCCTGCCGGTGGCATCATCGGTCGCGCTGGGACTAAGGCTGGAGAGGATGGGAGCGGACGCCGTGATAGCCGAAGGGTGCGAAGCCGGCGGACACATCGGTGAGAGCACTACCATGGCCCTGGTGCCGCAGATGGCGGATGCGCTTGGCGTGCCGGTAGTGGCGGCGGGAGGCATCGCAGACGGCAGGGGCATGGCGGCCGCATTCTGCCTGGGCGCAGAGGGTGTACAGTGCGGCACGTGCTTCCTTGTGGCCGATGAGTGCGGCATACACCCCGTCTACAAGCAGAAGGTGCTAAAAGCCGGCGATTGCGACACGGTGGTCACAGGTCGCAGTTCGGGAAGGCCCGTAAGGTCGATAAAGACGCCGTTTACGAGGCAGTACCTGGATATGGAGAAAGCAGGCGCCTCGCAGGACGAATTGGAGGCGGCAGCGGCGGGCTCTCTCAGGAAGGCGGTGAAGGACGGGGACGTCGAGTCGGGGACCTTCATGGCAGGACAGATAGCCGGGCTTCTCAAGAAGGAGGCCAAAGCAGGGGAGATAATCGCCTGCATGGCAGCGGAAGCGGAGAGGACATTATCTTCGGCCCTGAACAGGTGGGCGGACAAGGAGGCATGCGATGTCAGGCCGTGAGACGAGGGAATCGTCATTCATCGGGCTGGAGGGCAGGACCGCGATCGTCACGGGGGCTTCCAGGGGGATAGGAAGGGCCATTGCCGTAAGACTCGCCGCTTCGGGCATGGACGTATTCATAAACTACAGGTCCGACGGGAAGAAGGCGGCGGAGGCGGCGCTTGAGGCGAAGGAGGCGGCGCTTGCCGCAGGCTTCGGGAAGACGGTCGTGGAAATCATCAAGGCAGACGTTTCGGTCCCTTCCGAATGCGAGAGCATGGTCCTTGATGCAGCACAAAAGACGGGCAGGATTGACGCGCTCGTAAACAACGCGGGGTCGGTGAAGGATTCGCTGATACTGCGCATGGATGCCGAGGACTTCGATTCCGTCCTGAAGAACGACTTGGGGTCCGCCTTCTATATGACGAAGGCGGTGGTCCCCTTCATGCTGAAGGCCCGCAGCGGCTCGATAGTCAACATATCCTCGGTGGCGGGGGTGAGGGGAAACGCCGGGCAGGCCAACTACTCTTCCGCGAAGGCCGGGATGCTCGGCCTGACGCTGACGGCAGCAAAGGAGCTGGGCTCTCGCTCGATAAGGGTGAACGCTGTGGCCCCCGGTTTCATAGAGACCGACATGACGCAAGGACTCGCCGAGGCAAGGAAGCAGCAGGCCCTGGAGGCGATATCGCTAAGGAGGTTCGGCGATCCGCGCGAGGTCGCGGAGCTGGTCTGCTTCCTCGTCTCTGATTCGGCGTCGTACATCACCGGGCAGGTCATAGGCATAGACGGAGGACTCACGATTTAGGAGGCTTTGATGAACAGAGTAGCTATTACGGGCATAGGTATCATGAGCCCCATCGGGTGCGACCCCAAGACGGTCACAGCATCGCTGCTTGAGGGCGTAAGCGGCATCGGAAGGATAGAAGGTCTGGACACGGCGGGGCTGGGAACCGACATCGGCGCCGAGGTGAGGGATTTCGACCCAAGCGCGTACTTCGACAGGCGCGACGCGAGGAGGATGGATAGGTTCTCCCAGCTATCCATGGCCGCGGCCGTTTCGGCATACGGGGATTCAGGGCTCAATGAGGGTACCTATGAGCCCGGGATGTGCGGATCCTACATAGGGTCGGGCATAGGCGGCATGAAGACGCTGGAGGAGGAGCACAAGAAGCTCCTCGAGAAGGGGCCGGACCGGGTCTCCCCGCTTTTCATACCGATGCTAATCGGCAACATGGCAGCGGGCAACGTTTCGAACCACTTTCGCATCACCGGCCCTTCCATGTGCATCGTGACCGCGTGCGCCTCCGGGGCGAACTCGATAGGGGAGGCCATGAGGGCGATAAGGCACGGATACATCGACATGGCCTTTGCCGGAGGGGCGGAAGCCCCGCTGACGAGGGCTGCGATATCGGGTTTCTGGAACATGAACGCGCTTTCGACCGCAAAGGACCCTTCGTCGGCGTCCTTGCCTTTCGACAAGCGCAGGTCGGGTTTCGTGATCGGCGAGGGCTCGGCCGTGCTCGTGCTGGAAAGATACGACAAGGCCCTCGAAAGAGGCGCCAGGATCTATGCCGAGCTGGCCGGATACGGCTGCACGGACGACGCGTACCATATAACCAGCCCCGACCCGGAAGGCAAGGGCGCATCGAGGGCGATGTCGCTTGCGATCAGGGACGCAGGGCTCACGGCGGGAGACATCGGCTACATAAACGCGCACGGCACGAGCACTCCGCTAAACGACAGATACGAGACGCTCGCCATAAAGAAGACGTTCGGGGACACAGCCTACGACGTGCCGGTCAGCTCCACCAAATCCATGACCGGACATCTCCTGGGCGCTGCCGGGGCGTTGGAGGCGGCCTTCTCGGCGCTTGCACTGTACGAGGGCTTCATCCCTCCCACGACCAACTATTCTGAGCCGGACCCGGACTGCGACCTGGACTACGTCCCCAACCGGGCCAGGAAGGCCGACCTTGCGGCGGTCATCAGCAATTCGCTCGGTTTCGGAGGCCACAATGCATGCCTGGCACTTACGAAAGCATCGGTGAAGGCCGGTTCGCACAAGGAGCGTGAGGGCAGATGAGCGGGGACAAGGCACCGCGCATAAAAGAGGTGCTGCCGCACAGGGAGCCCTTCTTGTTCATCGACAGGGTAATCGATTTCAAAGAAGGTGAGTGGGCGGTCTGCGAGTTCGACGTGAGCGAGGGGAAGGAGTTCTTCAAAGGGCATTTCCCAAAGACTCCGATAATGCCCGGAGTGCTGATGCTGGAGGCGATGGCCCAGGCCGGGGGCTATGCTGTGATGGCAGGAGGGGGGCAGGCCGGAAGGCTGGGCTTCCTTGCAGCTATAGATAGGGCAAGATTCAGGAAGAAGGTGACGCCGGGCGGGGTTATGAAAGTGGAGACGATCATAGAGAAGGTTTTCGGACCGTTCGCGAAGGCAAAGGGCAAGGTCTTCTATGAAGGAGAGCTTGCCGCCGAAGCGGAGATTACGTTTGCGATAGGCAAATAAGGAGGAGAAATCATTGATAGAGGAACTGAAGAAGCTAATAGCCGACAAACTGGGGATCGAATGCAAGAACATCAGCGAGAAGAGCAGCATAACGGACGACCTGAAGGCGGATTCCCTCGACATGGTTGAGATAACGATGTGCATCGAGGACACGTTCGGTGTCAAGATATCGGACGAGGATCTGGGGAAGTTCAAGACCGTAGGGGATATAGCGAATTTCCTTGAGGCGGCATAACAGGAAGAACCGTCCTGACGGACGATAATCGAAACCAGTCTACCGATACTTGAATACTCGGCGGAGAAGGAGCAGTCCCGGTAAAGATCGGTATTGCCCCTTCTCAATGCATATTCTGGATCGGCGCAGATGACGATGCCTACACCGATGACTCCGTGATAGATATCACTAAATGCCGTGCCGGTGTGGAATAGGGTAAAACTAAACGGCGGACCGGGAACCTCGAAGCTTGGGTTGCCAGAGCAGATAGGCCAAGGACATCATGACCCAGAGCCCGAAGGGTAAAAGGCCCGACGTCACCGAGCTTAAACCCATGGTCAAGGGGTTGCTGCACCGGACTACGTGGCGGTACTCGTCGACGCCCTAATCAAGCGAGATAGCCGATATGCGAAAAAAACGACCCAAAAGAACCTCTCCGTTACGGAGGGGGTCATCCCACACGCTGTTCGGATGGAATGGCCGCCCTGTCCTGTGGCGGTATCGTGCAGATATGAAAAAATAGAGCACATGCTAGGCAGGTATATTAACGATAAACTTCAACTACGGAATGATTAAATTACGTATCTGTAATAAAGGTATCTGCCAATAATTCAAGCACAAAAATAGATACATCACTATATGAGCCCGGTAGGATAGAATTTACACGTCATATACCTATATATGGATGACATACAATGCGAATTTAGGAGGATGCAGATGAAAAAGGCGGTTCTCGCACTGGCGCTCATAGTTATTATGGTGGCATTTTCCGCTGCCGCGGCCGATGCGCCCATAGCCTATCTGGGTCTGGGGCATAACTTCAGCATCGCAAGCTCCAAGAGCGCGACGGCTACGGCCAACGCCCAAGGCAGGGTTGACATGGTTGTGGCGGCCGTTGCTTTCGACGCTAACGGGAATGTCGTCAAGGTTACGATCGACAATACCCAGACGAAGGTCGATTTCGACAAGGCGATGGCGCTTACGTCGGACCCGACGGCTCCCCAGAAGTCCAAGGTTGAGCTGAAAGAAGCATACGGGATGAGCAAGGCCTCCTCGTTGAAGCTCGAGTGGTATCAGCAGATCGCCAACCTGGAGAACTGGATGGTCGGCAAGAGCGTAAAGGAGATCAAAGCCCTTAAAGTAAAGACGCGCGACGCCTCCCATACTGCTGTCCCTGACGTGCCGGAGCTCACATCCCTTGTAACCATCACGGTACAGGACTATATCTCCGTGGTAGAGCAGGCATGGGAAAACGCAGTCGCAGTCAAGCCCGGAGCAGTGAAGCTGGGATACTCGCAGGACGTTTCCATAGCGAAGTCAAAGAGCGCGACGGACAAGGCGGCCGCGTCAGCACAGGTGGACTGTGTAATGGCGGCGAGCCTTTTCGATAAGTCGGGCAAGGTCGTAGAAACGATCATCGACAACAGCCAGATCAAAGTAGCGTTCGACAAGGACGGCAAGGTCGCCTCCGACGTGAAAGCAGAGCTTAAGACCAAGAAAGAGCTCAAAGAGGGCTACGGCATGTCCAAGGCGTCTTCTCTGAAACTGGATTGGTACCAGCAGATGGAGAATTTCGAAGCCTGGATGGCGGGCAAGACGATACCGGAGATAAAGGCCCTGAAGGTCAAGACACGTGACGCGTCTCATACAGCCGTACCGGACGTACCCGAGCTGACCGCGCAGGTCACCATCACAGTAGAAGCCTACATCGCCTCGGTGGCGGAGTCTTACGAGAACTCGAGATAGGCAACGCGATCCGACTGCCCAAGACCGGCGGGCCTCCCATCATGGTGGGGGGCCCTTTCATGTGTCCTTGCAGAAGAGCCTGAAAGGGCCTAATATTTCATAAGGTGATGTGTATATGTCGCATAGAAGACAGAGGACGATAATAGTGGTCGCCGCAATCGCCCTTGTAGCGGCCGTCTCGGCGGGCTACTTCCTTACGGGGGAGAAGTACGAGAAACATACCGACAGCATGCTCGACGTGTTCGATACGGTCATTACCCTTGTGGCCTATACGAAAGACGAGGCGGAGTTCGACCGCTATTACGATTATGCCTACGACAGGCTCCACCAATTGCACAAACTCTATGACTTCTACAATTCCTACGACGGGATAAACAACATCGTGACCGTCAACCGAAACGCAGGCAAGGCGCCCGTCGAAGTGGACGAGGACGTGATCGGGATGCTCCTCTTTGCCAAAGGCCTGGCTGAAAGCACTGGAGGAAGGACCAACATAGCGATGGGCTCCGTGCTAAGGATATGGCATGAATTCCGGGAAGAGGGCATAAACGACCCCGAGAACGCCAGGATCCCCGACATGTCGGACTTGAAGGAAGCCGCCCGCCACACGGACATCGAGAAGATGGTCATAGACGAAGAAGCTGGCACCGTATACCTTGAGGATCCCATGATGAGCCTCGACGTAGGGGCGGTGGCGAAGGGCTATGCCACCGAACTCGTCGCCAAGGAGCTGGCCGAAATGGGCATGTCCTCCGGGATAATCAGCTCAGGGGGGAATATAAGGGCCATAGGCAAACCTATGGACGGGATCAGGCAGAGATGGGGAGTGGGCATACAAGATCCGGACAAATCGGTATTCCTCGAATCCGATGAGGACCTGCTTGATGTGGTATACATCAACGACGGCGCAGTGGCAAGCAGCGGAGACTACCAGCGCTACTATATTGTGGATGATAAAATATACCATCATATAATCGACCTCGAAACGCTTATGCCAGCCGATTACTACCGTGCGGTTACGGTGCTGACGGATGATGCCGGGTTGGCTGACTTCATGTCCACGGCACTTTTCCTGCTCCCCTTGGAAAAATCGAGGGAATTAGCTGCGGATATGGGTGTAGAGGCCTACTGGGTGCTGCCAAACGGGAGGAAGGATGCGACCGATGGCATGCTGAAAAGTCTGAGGAGCATGGGGGCTTCAGGAGCCGATAAAAAATAGTATAATAATTATTTGGGTTCTCCTATCAATAGACACGAACATTGGGGGCCCTAAGTATTCAACATAGGAAGGTGCGTAAATGCTCTCGGTTAAACAGTACTTGGAAAGAGAACTAGTACCCTCGTTAGGATGTACGGAACCTATCGCCGTTGCACTTGCGTCAGCACGCGCGCGCAAGGAATTGGCTGGACTTAGGATAGGAAAGATAGACATAGAGCTGAGCGAAAGCATCTATAAGAACGGCATGGGGGTGGGCATACCCGGCGCCAACGGGATGACGGGCAATGACCTGGCCGCTGCGCTCGGTGCCGTCGGAGGAGATTCGGACCTTGACATGGAGGTCCTAAGGGACATCACCTGCGAAGACGTAAACGCGGCCCTTGAATTGATGGAAGACGGCAAAGTGGGGCTCAGGTGCGTGGAGGGCATGCACGGCGTGTATGTCCGCGTAGTCATAGAGGCCGAAGGGTCGATCGCCGAGTGCAGGATAGAAGGCGAGCATAACAACATTACGAGCGTGAGCATCAACGGACACGAGATCAAGAAGTCGTCGAAAGCCGGTTCTACAAGGGAAAGCGAGGACGACCCGTTCATCGGCGTGCAGTTCGAAGAGCTGCTGAAGCTGGCCGAACAGCTCGAGCAGGACGATATAGACCTTATTTTGGAAGGCGTGCGCATGAACAGGCACATAGCCGAATACGGCCTCGAGCGCAAGCCTCTTTCGGGCCTGGGTGTGGGCGCCGTCTTCAACGACCTTTTCAAGGAAGCAAGGCTCAACGAGGATGTGCTCTTCAAGATCAGGGCATACTGCAGCGCAGGCTCCGACGCGAGGATGGCGGGTTGTACCCTGCCGGTGATGACAGTCGCCGGCAGCGGCAACCAGGGGATAACTTCCATGCTGTCGGTCGCGTTGCTTGCAGAAGCGCTCGGAAAGAGCGTCGAGGATTCCGCTAAGGCGGTGATGGTGAGCATGCTCACCACCAGCTACGTTAGGAGCGCCATTGGGCGCGTTACCCCCATGTGCGGCTGCGTGGTCGGCGCGGGCGCAGGTGCCGCCGCAGGCATGACCTACCTCATGGGCGGGGACATGTCCCAGATGAAGCTCGCAATGCAGACCATGCTGGCGAACCTGGCGGGGATAGTCTGCGACGGCGCGAAGGGAACATGCGCGCTAAGGGTGGGCACTGCCGTCATGGAAGCCTACCTGTCCGCCCTTATGGCCTGCTACTATACCGGCTCTAAGAACATCGAGGGGATATCGGGCGCGACGATGGAGCACACGGCACAGAATGTATCCATGCTCAACAAGGAAGGCATGAAACTTGTCGACAGGGTGGTCATAGACATAATGGAAGGAAGCAAACAGACAGAACCCCTGGGTTCCATCTGACTGCGGCTGACCTGAGGGCGGGAAGCGGCCCTGAAATCCACGGCCGCCGGTTGCTGTCGATGTGACAGGACCGCGCATATAAGAGGACCAACGGCTGATATTATGACGCCGGTCGGAAGAGATTCCGGCCGGCGTTTCTTCAACCGGTGGCGATCTTGCGTCAAGTCGGGATGTTGAAGAATGCATGATTTATATAAAGAAATATTCATCGATATGATAGTTAATGGGTATCGAGAGTATAATAATTAGTGCTGGTGTATTAAGGGACACACCCGGCAAAAATATCGAGGAGGGAGAAAGATGAGAAAGAACTTCATGTCGGGACTCGTGGTTCTTGTGCTCATTTTGGCATTCACGGTTTCTACCATAGCATGCACCTCCATACCTGTGTCCAAGGGAGCCGCGGCAGGCAAATACGTGATGACGACGTGGACGGACGACTCCGGATCGGACAATACGAGGATCAACGTCGTACCGGCCAAGGACTGGCCCGCGGGCTCCATGAGGACGGTGCTTCGCAACACGGACTCAGGCCAGTTCGAGAACATAGCTAACCCGATATTCTCACCCGGGGAGATACCGCAGGTCGCACATACATACCAGTACATAAACGCGTCGTACTCGTTCATGAACGAGATGGGCGTAGGCATCGGTGAGTCGACAATCGGCGGTGATTCGAAGATGAGGAATACCAAGGGGTGGTTCGACATCGTCGAGTTGCAGAGGATCGCCCTCGAGCGCGGCAAGACCGCCCGCGAGGTCGTACAGATCATGGGCGATCTGGCCGAGAAGTACGGCTACGGTATAGGCGGCGAATGCCTTACGGTGGTCGACAAGGACGAAGTGTGGCAGTTCGAGGTCTTCGGGCCCGGCGCCTTGTGGGAACCCGGTTCCGGTGAACCGGGAGCCGTCTGGGCGGCCGTCAGGATACCTGAAGGGTATGTAGGCGTATGCGCCAACAGGAGCAGGATCGGAGAGGTGCATCCCGAAGATACCGCAAACTACCTCTGCTCCAAGCACATCTTCTCGCTAGCGGAGGAGCTGGGGCTGTGGGATCCCAAGTCCGGCAAGGCTTTCAAGGTGTACGAGACGTACGGCAGGAAGACATATTCCCCGTACAACGCGCGCCGCGAGTGGAGGGTGCTTGATCTGCTGGCGCCGTCCATGAAGCTCGACCCGTGGCTTGAGCAGTATCCTTTCGTGGTGAAACCGGACAAGCCGGTCACGCCGCAGATATTGATGGCTATTTGCCGCGACCATTATGAAGGGACGGAATTCGACCTAACGAAGGGCCTAGCAGCCGGTCCTTTCGGGACCCCCGACAGATGGCCCACCTCATCCAGCTCGAACCCCAAGAACAGCGCAGGATGGGAGCGCGCGATATCCTTGTTCAGGACCAACTTCACCGTAGTGTTCGAGATGAAGGCCAACCTGCCGGCGGCGATCGGAGGCTTGGTGTGGTTCGCATACGACAAGCCCGGCACCTCCTGCTTCACGCCCATCTACTCGGGTGTGAAGTACCTGCCTGAATCTTACGCAAAGGGCAACAGGGGCGCCAACTACGACGTGTTCAGCCGCGAATCTGCATGGTGGGCATTCAACTTCGTCTCCAACTACGCCAACCTCAAGTACAGCGTAATGATCAAGGACATCCAGGCGGTAAGGGATCCTATAGAAGCTGAAGCGTTCGCGATGCAGCCTTACGTCGAGAAGGCGGCGCTGGACCTCTACGCGAAGGACCCTGAGCTCGCCAAGGACTTCCTGACCCAGTATTCGAACTCGTTGGCGAACAAGGCCGTAAACGCGTACTGGAAGCTGGCCTCGACCCTTGCTGCAAGGTACACGGACGGCTATACCTACGGCTATGACGACGGCAAGAGCTCCAGCACAGGGTATCCTAAGGAGTGGCTCGATGCCATCGGCTTCGGCCTCAGCACGATAAGGCCTGAACTAAGGGGCAAATAAAGACTATACGTGAACCATCGTGACAGCAAAAGGACCCCCGAAAGATCGGGGGTCCTTTCTTCATGCCTGGAATAATTTAGGCGCAGTCGCCAAACGGACACTAGCTTGACTAACCACATATATCACAAGTGCATAATACAGAAGATAGAATCTCCAGGATATGCATATTTAGCATAACATATCTACTAAAAATTGTAAAATCTTACATGCATCATTAAAAAAACAAAAGCTATATTGGTTTTCGCAAGAAGGAAGAGAACGCACAAACAATGTATAATAATATTTGCTGGTGCTTTTTGGGGCCAGCCAAATTTCGGAGGGAGGAAAAAGATGAGAAAGAACTTCATGTTAGGCATCGTGGTTCTGGCGCTCGTCATGGCATTGACCGTCTCTGCCATCGCTTGCACCGACGTACCGGTATCCAAGGGCGCATCCGCCGGCGGATATGTAATGACCACATGGACAGACGACTCAGGATCCGACAATACCAGGGTCAACGTAGTTCCCGCCAAGGACTGGCCGGCAGGCTCGATGAGGACGGTCCTTCGCAATACCGACTACGGCCAGTTCGAAAACATCCTTGAACCGATATTCTCACCCGGTGAGATCCCTCAGGTAGCTCACACCTACCAGTACATCAATGCCTCCTACTCGTTCATGAACGAGTGCGGCGTCGGAATCGGCGAGTCAACCATCGGCGGCAACTCCAAGATGAGGAACATCAACGGCTGGTTCGACATCGTCGAGCTGCAGAGAATCGCCCTCGAGCGCGGCAAGACCGCCCGTGAGGTCGTCCTTATCATGGGCGATCTGGCCGAGAAGTACGGCTACGGAATCGGCGGCGAGTGCCTTACAGTCGTCGACAAGGACGATTGCTGGGTATTCGAAGTATTCGGACCCGGACCGCTATGGCAACCCGGTTGCGGTGAGCCCGGCGCAGTATGGGCAGCCGTCAGGATGCCCGAAGGATATGCAGGCGTATGCGCCAACAGGAGCAGGATCGGTGAGGTCCATCCCGAGGATACCGCCAATTACCTGTGCTCCAAGCATATCTTCTCCCTGGCCGAAGAGATGGGGCTATGGGATTCCAAGTCTGGTAATCCCTTCAAAGTGTATGAGACCTACGGCAAGAAGGCGTACTCGCCTTACAACGCCCGCCGCGAGTGGAGAGTCCTCGACCTGCTAGCACCGTCGATGAAGCTCGATCCGTGGTCTGAGCAGTATCCTTTCGCAGTGAAGCCGGACAAGCCGGTAACGCCCCAGATGCTGATGGCGATCTGCCGCGACCACTACGAAGGCACTGAATTCGACCTCACCAAGGGCCTCGACGCCGGTCCGTTCGCTACCCCCGACAGGTGGCCTACCAGGTCGAACCTGAACCCGCCGAACAGCTCCGGCTGGGAGCGCGCGATCTCGATGTTCAGGACCAACCTTACGGTAGTGTTCGAGATGAAGGACCTACCGGCGGCGGTAGGCGGACTCGTATGGTTCGCATACGACAAGCCCGGCACCTCCTGCTTCATCCCGATCTACTCGGGCGTCAAGTATCTGCCCGAGTCCTTCGTAAAGGGCAACAGGGGAGCCACCTATGACGTATTCAGCCGTGAATCCGCATGGTGGGCCTTCAACTTCGTATCCAACTACGCCAACCTCAAGTACAGCTACATGATCAAGGAGATCGAGGCAGTAAGGAACCCCCTCGAGGCAGAGATGTTCAAGATGCAGCCTTACATAGAGAAGGCGGCCCTGGACCTATACGCCAAGGATCCCGAGCTGGCCAAGGACTTCCTGACCCAGTACACCAACTCGGTAGCCAACAAGGTAGTCGACGCCTACTGGAAGCTGGCTTCAATGCTGGCCGCAAGGTACACCGACGGCTACATCTACGGCTATGACGACGGCGACTACAGCAGTGCCGAGTCCTATCCCAAGGAGTGGCTGAATGCCATCGGTTTTGGCATCAGCACCACAAGGCCCGAACTTAGGGGCAAATAACCGATATAAAGGGATAACAGGCAAGATAGGGAAGGCCCCCAGCAAAAGGGGGCCTTCCTTTCATCGACACAGCATCTAAGTCGGAGTATCATATATCTAACTGATGTTCTTGGAGGGTTGTAGTTTGAGAAGGATAGCCGTACTGACGAGCGGAGGCGACGCCCCGGGGATGAACGCCGCCATAAGGGCCGTGACCAGGAAGGCCGTCCAGGAGGGCCTTGAAGTCGTTGGAGTGCAAAGAGGCTACCAAGGCCTTATAAACGGTGATTTCATAGAGCTGAAGTCACGCTCGGTCGGGGACATACTCCAGCGAGGCGGCACGATGCTGAAGACCGCAAGGTCGGAGGAGTTCAAGACCCAGGAAGGCATGTCCAAGGCGATGCTCATGATGAAGAGCTATCAGATAGAAGGGCTCGTGGGCATAGGCGGAGGGGGTACCTTCAAAGGGCTGGCTAAGCTCGCCGAGATGGGCATGCCCGTCATAGGCATCCCCGGCACCATCGACAACGACCTGCCCTATACGGACTTCACCATAGGGTTCGATACGGCCTGCAATACGGTAATCGACGCCATGAACAAGATAAGGGATACCGCCTCGTCTCACGAGAGGACCTTCGTGATAGAGGTCATGGGAATGAAATGCGGCGACATAGCGCTGCATACGGGCCTTGCGGGCGGCGCGGAATGCATCATAATACCGGAGATACCGTACGACATCGACGCCATATGCGAGAAGATGCTGGAGGGCATGAGGAAAGGCAAGGGCCACAGCATAATCGTGGTCGCCGAGGGGATAATCGAGAAAGTGGCGGACCCGATGATGGCATCGCACGGCAGCGCGCACTACATTGCCGACCAGATCCGCAACAAGGTGGGAATGGAGTTTAGGGTTATCGTGCTCGGGCACATACAAAGGGGCGGAGCGCCCAGCGTGAGGGACAGGGTCCTGGCTACCAGGCTGGGAGCCAGGGCCACCGAGCTGCTGGTGTCGGGCGTGAACGACGCCGCGGTGGGGATAAAGGACGAGGGGATAGTCCGGTTCCCCCTCAAGGAAGCCCTTGCAATGAGCAAGTCCGTCAATATGGAGATCTACAGACTGGTGGACGAGATGTCTATCTAGCCTTCCGACACCCTCCGCGGTCCTTGCCCCACGGGCCGGGAGGATGTTAAAAAGTGGCAGACCTTCAAGAAGGCCTGCCACTTTGTTTTCATCCGTCTTTTATCCGTTCACGTGCCTATTTGTTCTTCAGCAGGTGACATGCTGCCCTATGGCCGGGTCTGATCTCCACCAGTTCGGGCTCTGTCACGTTGCAGATGCCGTCCATGAATTTGGGACAGCGAGGATGCAGCCTACAGCCCTTCGGGGGATTGATCGGATTGGGAACCTCCCCCTTCAGGACCTGCCCGAGCTGCTTCTTGTTCGGGTCCGGCACGAAGACCGCGTTGATAAGCGCCTGGGTGTAAGGATGGAGGGAATCATTCACGATGTCGTCCGCCGTGCCCTCTTCCACTATCCTGCCAAGGTACATGACGGCTATCCTGTCGCAGATGTGCCTTGCGGTGGCAAGGTCGTGCGTTATGTACACGAACGTGACACCCTTCTCGCGCGTCAGGTTCTGCATCAGGTTAAGCACTTCACCCCTTATGGATACGTCGAGCATGGAGACCGGCTCGTCCGCCACGATGAACGAGGGGTCGAGTGCCAGAGCGCGCGCTACGGCGATCCTTTGGCGCTGCCCGCCGGACAGCTCATGGGGGAACCTGCCGATGTATTCCTCCACGGGCGTCATCTCGACGTCTTCGAGGCACTGCAGCACCCTCGGCAGGGATTCGTCTACGTCTTTTGCGACATTCTGTATTCTCAGCGGCTCGGACACGATGTAGCTTACGTTCAGCCTCGGGTTCATGGATTCGTAAGGGTCCTGGAAGACCATCTGCATGTGCCTTCTTAGGACCTTGGTCTCCGCGGGCCCGAGCTTCGCTATGTCGGTGCCCTCGAACCACATCTCCCCGTCCGTGGGCTCTGTGAGCTTCAGCAAAGTCCTCGCCATCGTGGTCTTGCCGCATCCCGATTCGCCGACCACGCCGTATATCTCGCCCTTCCTCACCTTGAAGGACACGCCGTCCACCGCCTTCAGGACGGGATTTGGGCCGCCCTTTAGCGACGCGAAGAAACCCCTCCGTACCGGGAAGTACTTCTTGAGGTTCTTTACATCAAGTATG
Organism: Firmicutes bacterium ADurb.Bin153; assembly: GCA_002070415.1. GTDB lineage: Bacteria > Bacillota > DTU025 > DTU025 > MWDF01 > MWDF01. The sequence continues at coordinate 3,548 of MWDF01000006.1, read as the reverse complement.
ACCTCTCCGACCTTGACGTCCGGATTTACGGTCACCTTGTCAGCGACTATTGCCATATGTCTACCCCCTCCTCGATCTCGCTCTCCCTATGGCACGCCACCTTCTGCTCGCCCTTGACGGACTTCGCAAGAGGAGGCTCCTCCATGCGGCACCTGTCGGTGGCCATGGGGCAGCGGGGATTGAACCGGCAACCTTCCGGCGGGGAAAGCAGGTTCGGGGGGGATCCCGGAATAGAGCGGACCTTCTGCTTCTCGGCCGCTATGTTCGGGAACGCCTTGACGAGCCCCATCGTGTACGGATGCCTGGGCTTAAGGTAGATATCCTTGGCCGAGCCGTACTCTACGATCTTGCCGCCGTACATTATCGCCACATCGTCGCATGTCTGCGCGATCACCGCGAGGTCGTGCGTGATGAGTATCATGCCGAGGCCCATCTTCTTCCTTAGGCCCTCCATCGCGGTGAGCACCTGCGCCTGCACCATCACGTCCAGAGCGGTCGTGGGCTCGTCGGCTATTATGATGTCCGGGTTGCAGGCGAGGGCCATGGCTATGACCACCCTCTGCTTCATGCCGCCCGAGAACTCGTGCGGGTATTCGTTGTAGCGCTTGGGGTTGATGCCGACCATGTCCAGGAGGGTCAGCATCCTGTCCTTGGCTTCTTGCTTGCTGACGTTCTCATGGGCGAGTATCGCCTCCGTGATCTGGTCGCCAATGCGGTGGACCGGGTTGAGCGCGTTCATGGCCCCCTGGAACACCATGGACATCCTCTTCCAGCGGACCTCCTTCCTGAAGTCCTCTTCGGTCAGGGAGACCAGCTCTTTTCCGTCCATCTTCACCGAGCCGCCCATAATGTTCCCGTTGGAAGGCAGCAGCCTCAGGACCGTTGTAGCCATCGACGATTTGCCGCAGCCGGATTCGCCGGCCAGGCCGAGAGCCTTACCCTTCTCGAGCTCGAAGCTTACGCTATCGACGGCCTTCACGTACCCTCTGAGTGTCTTGTAGTACATCGTCAGGTCTTTGACTTCTAACATTGCCATCGCTTTATGACCTCTCTCTATAACGGGGGTTCAGGATTTCGTTCACCGTGTTTCCGATGAACACGAAGGCCAGGCTAAGGAAGGTCAAGGCTAGGCCGGGAGGCAGCAGCCACCACCAGGCCATGACCGTAAAGGCCCCGAATCCCCTTGCATTTTGTAGCATGCGTCCCCACGTGGGCACGCGAGGGTCGCCCAGCCCCAGGAAGCTAAGGGACGCTTCCGTAAGGATGGCGCTGGGTATCCTCAGCACGAGCGCCGAGAAGACCAAGGGCATCACGTTGGGAAGTATATGGGTGACCATGACGTAACCGTCGGTCGCTCCGGAGGCCTTCGCCGCCTCGACGAACGCCCTCTCCTTTAGGGTGAGCGTCTGCGAGCGCACGAGCCTCGCCGTGCCCATCCATGAGAACATCGCGACCAGTATCACCACGTTCCATACGCTCGTGCCCAGAAGGGCCGAGAGGACTATCAGGATGGGAAGGCTGGGTATTGCGAGCAGCACGTCGACGAAGCGCATAAGGACCTCGTCCACGGCGCCTCCGACGTAACCGGAGATGATGCCGACGGTGGTTCCCAGGAACACCGATATGAACGCGGCAGTAAGGCCTATCATAAGGGATATCCTGGCCCCGTATATCAGCTGCGACCAGAGGTCCGAGCCCATGTGATCGGTGCCGAGTATGCCGTGGAGCAGGCCCGGTATGTTGACCTTGACGGGCGTCAGATATATCTTCGCGCCCGTTGCGGAATCGGTCTCCACCATGAACTTGACCGTATAGTCGCCTTTTTCCGAGAGGATGATCTTCGACGGGTCGTCGAAGAAACCGAGGCCCAGCCTCATCTTCACCGGTACGTCCCTGCCGTCCACCGTAATATAAGATATGGGCCAGTCGCCGTAGGCGTCCATGCCCCAGATGTCGTACTCCTTGCCGGACGGGGAGATTATGAGAAGCCTCGCGACCGTTGTCGACTCCGGTGAGGACCCTTCGACGGCATAGTCGAAGCTGAAATTGAAAGTATTCGGCGGGCTGTAATCGTAAGGTAGGGTGAACTCCATGGAATACGCCGATTTGGACGCTGCGGCATCCGCACCGAACATCTCGGCCAGCTCCTCGGGAGTGTAGATATCCTTCAGGATCTCTATCATGGGATCTTCCTCGCCGGAGGAACTTGCCGCTGGCATCTCGATCAGCATGAATTCTTCGTCTTCGTAGGTCGTACCCGCAAAACCGTAATCGGTGCCTTCGGTGACGGTCCAATCCTCCAGGCCCACCATCTTGGATATCGTCACGGGGGCATCCTTGTACTTCGCGGAAAGGTTCCTCATCCAGAGGGGAGCCGCGAGGTTGTCAGCCAGGAACAGGTCCTTCGTCGGATCGTACTGCGTTATCAGGGGGGCTGCGATCGCAGCCAGCACATATACGATGACTATCGTAAGGCCAATCATTCCAAGCGGCTTGCGCCTGTACTGCTGCCAGAAGGTGACTTTCTTGAGCTTCTTGGGCGGCTCTTGCACCATGTTGTTGCCGTTGCCTCCTTTGGTCTCGCTCATTTAGCCCCACCTCCTACCCTTATCCTGGGATCGACGAGGCCGTAGGCCAGGTCGGCCAGCAGGTTGGATACGATCACCGACAGTGCGATGAGGTAGAACGCACCTTGCGCGGCCGGGTAGTCCTGCTGCATGACGGCGTCGATCAGGTACTTGCCGACGCCGAACCAGGAGAATATCGTCTCCGTGATGACGGCGCCGGTGACCGCTCCGGGCAATGACATGAATATCAGAGTCAAAATCGGCGGAAGGACGCTCCTCAGCGCATGCTTGTAAAGCACGGTCTTCTTGTCCAGGCCCTTCGCCCTGGCGGTCATTATATAGTCCTGGCCCAAAGCCTCGAGCATCGTGTTCCTGGTATAGAGCGCCCAGGAGCCGAAGCTTATCACCATCAGGCTTCCGGCAGGAAGTATGAGGTGCCATACACGGTCCAGAAACTGCGCCATCACGCCTGGCGGCGGGGGGGCGCTCATGGTGCCGCGTATGGGGAGGATGGGCCAGTAGTAGCCGAATATCATCAGAAGCATCAATTGTATGAAGAAGCCCGGTACCGCATAGGCGAAAAGCCCTGCTCCCGTGACGAAATTCTCAGCGAACGTGCCTCTGCGCGCCGCCGCGAAAACACCCAGCGATATCCCTAACACGGCAGTTGTTATGAAAGAGGCGAAGAAGAGCGTTATCGTATTGGGAAGCCGCTCCTTCAGCTCGTCCCATACCAGCCTCCTGGTGTTGAACGACCTTCCCATGTCGAAGCTGATCAGCGATTTAAGGTATTTTATGTACTGAGTGCCAATCGGTTGGTCGATTCCGAATTGCGACCTTAGTTCCTCCTTGGTGGCCATGTCGAATTTGGGATCCATGATCATGGATACCGCGTCTCCAGGCATGATCCTGAAAAGGAGGAAGTTGAGGCTCAGAATGATGAAAAGCACGAGCAACGCGTACCCGAGTCTTTTCAACAGA